>DPPB01000010.1:19668-101274 GCA_003539495.1 Oscillibacter sp.
CATAGTCTTAATTTCCTTTCTTACAGTTTTTCTCCGCATTCGGAGCAGAAGACACTGCTTTATTTAACATCAGCACCGCAGGCTGGACAGTTCTCCGGCTTTCTTCAGGATTGCTTTTCAATATACCCGCTGACAGGCTCGGCATACATATTGTCGTCGGTGACGGGCTTGTAGCGTTTGCCGTCATACACATCGGTAAAGCCGTTGGTTGCTTTATAAATTTCGCCGGTCTCGGTATCGTAAACGCGCTCGTAGCCCAGGGTGGCGTCGCTCTGCTTCTGGCTCATAATGTCCTGACTTCTGTTGCGACTTTCCCAGGAGGACATAAAGCCGTCCATGGTCGCATTGAAGTTTTGGCTGATCTGCTGAGCAAGGGCAACCTTTTCATTGCTTGCCTGATTGGTGGTACTGACAAAGCTGTCGGAATACTGCAGGGTTTTGAAGCAATCGGTCAGCACACTTTCCCACTCGATAAAGGTGTCCTTTGCGGCGGTAACAGCAACGATGTTGTAAGCCATATAGTAGCCGCCGTCCACCGCCTGGAGCTGATAGCCTACCACATTGCCGTTGGAGATGGCAAAGCTGCCAAAGTCCACCACACTGGCGGCAAATAGGCCCTCACCCTCTTTGCCGCTATCCGTAAAGGTGGCGCGGAGCTGCTCATCGCCCAGGGCGGAGGACTTCATCGGGCTGGCAGAGGGATAGCGGTCGGTGACGGTGAAGTCATTGAACTGGGGAAAGGCATATCCGGAATAAGCAGGCTCTACCTCCGATGCAAATGCCGTATACTGTGAGAATATTTTGAAAAAGCCCTCTGTGGATGGGTTATCAAGCACGGCGGCCTTGGTGAAAAGGGCCGCCTGGGTATTCCCCATGCTGTAGTTCTGCTGCCATGCTTCTTTGCCCGCCTGACTATGGAGCAGGACGTCTGCCTTCAGCAGTACAAACATCTGGTTCAGCGGCTCAGCTGGGTCGTATACCCGGATGCTGTGGTAGATGTTGGTGCCGCCGGTCGTTACCGTCCAGCCCTTTGGGATGGTCATGCTGAAATCGGCGGTTTCGTATTTTTCGGTCTGCACGGCTTTTGCCGCCGTTTGCGTCACCTTGACTCCGCGTTCTGTTTGTTCGGTTTTTGTGCCGTCATCGTTCACAACGGTTTTGCTGCCGCAGGCGGCAAGAAGCAAGGTCATGACCAAGGCCAGCGCAAGCGCCGGGATTCGTTTTGCATTCATCGTGTTTCTCTCCTTTTTCCTTAATCCTGATTATAGTCCCAATAGAAACGGCAGGGATCGTATTTTTGATACGCACCGTATCCGTCTGTAAGCACCTCGGCAATGGGGAGCATCGTATAGTCCTCGGTGATTACATGGCTTGTGCTGATGTTGCGGACATCACCGTAAAAAGCGGTGAGCAGCTCAAGCTTTCTTAGCTTTACATTGCAGTTGAGATGCTGCGCAGCAGGATAGTAGGGAGACACCGAACCGTCCGGCGCAAGCTGCGCTTTTGTGTCGCTGTCGTCCAAAGGCTCCGAGGCATACACGATCTCATAAAAGGCACAATTGGTCATCAGAATGTTCCGATTAAACAGCCGGATCGGTGTTTCGCCGGCAAGCTCGGACAGCTCCAAATCAAAGGCAATGTACTCCCGCCGATCCATGTCCCGATACCAATTCCAGCCGGTCGTACCCTTATCAAGATATTTGCCCGAAAAAAGCAGGCTGACTTTACCGCCGGCAACGGCGATCATCGGATCGCCGGAGTAGACCTTATCGGCATTTAAGTATTCTGCCGTATGATCCTCCAGCGTCTTTTCGTCGGAAGCATAGCGGTAAACACTTCGGAACAGCGGATGCTGCGCCTTATCCATCGGTGAGGCCGCAAACGGCGGGCTGCTGACCTTATAGCCGGAGCCGTCATTTAAGTAGATCTCGCCCATTTCACCGTCATGGGTCAGACGCCAGTATCGGATGTTTTTTCCGGGCAGGGTGCCGACCTCCTGTATGTTCTTGCTGTTTGCCAAAACAGAGTTGAAATTTGCCTGATACAGCTTCCCGTCAGCCACCACGAGATCGTTGACGGTTTTACTGTAGCCGTGATCCAGATTACAATCGAATTCGGCGTATTCGTTTATAATGCCCTCGCCGCCGAGAAATTTTGTGTAGTCCGATTGGTCATACGGCTTACCGCGCGCCTTTAAGAGCACTTGCTCAAGATTTACCGGCTCTGCCTGGGTAGCTGTGCTTTGCCCGCTGTCCGGGTCCGGCTTCTTGGCCTCGCCGGGGGAGGCGGAGCACCCGCACAGTGCAACAGCCAGCAGTGCTGCGCACAGGAACAGCCGGGGGACAAACAGAAATTTTGCTTTTCCAGCTTTTTCCATTCCTTTCTTCCTTTCCCACACATGTTATTATTTGCCATTATAGCATAGAGCAAGGCGGACTACAGGGCGTTTTCCGAAGTGTCAATTGACACTTTTGGAATTATGCGCCATGAAGCACTTTCCTTTTGGCTGCGCCTCGTGTATAATGACTAAAAACAAAACTATCCGGAGAAAAGCCATGAAATTCTGCCAGCAATTAAGTGAATACATCTGCCGGCTCTCCTGCACAGGAAAGGAGCTGTGCGCCCTGGCCGGCATATCTGCCGCCTCCTTCAGCCGATATAAAAACGGAGAACGGGTCCCGGAGCTGGGTACTCCGGCCTTTGAGGGCCTGTGCCGCGCCCTGGGGGAGATTGCCGAGCAAAGAGGCTATGGAGACCTTACCGCCGACGCTGTGCGGGCGGCATTTGCTGCCTGCGAGGACTTTGTAGCCACGGACAAGGAGCAGCTACGCCGCAATTTTAACACCCTGGTGGCGGCCATGGGCATCAACCTTACCCGGCTGTGCCAGTACACCAATTATGATCCCTCCACCATCTTCCGCATTCGCAACGGGAGCCGGCGGCCTGCCGACTCCCGGCAGTTTGCCGGGGCCGTGGCTTCCTTTGTGGCCCGGGAGGTCGCTTCACCCCGGGAGCTGGAGGCCCTGGCGGAGCTGCTGGCCTGCCCGGCGGAGGATATAGCAGACCTCTCCTTTCGCTATACGCGCCTGTGCAGTTGGCTGATGCAGGAGCAGCCTGCCCGCAGCGAGGGCGACATCACCGACTTTTTAAGCAAGCTGGACGAGTTCGACTTGAACGAGTATATCAAGGCCATCCATTTTGACGAGCTGAAGGTGCCCTCTATGCCCTTCCAGTTGCCCACGGCCCGCTATTATTACGGTCTGGGGGAGATGATGGACAGCGAGCTGGACTTTCTCAAGGCCACGGTGCTCAGCCGGTCCATGGAGCCGGTGACCATGTACAGCGATATGCCCATGGGCGAAATGGCCAAGGATCCGGAGTTCCCCAAAAAGTGGATGTTCGGCATGGCCATGATGCTGAAAAAGGGCCTGCACCTGAACCAGATCCACAACCTGGACCGATCCTTTGAGGATATGATGCTGGGGCTGGAGAGTTGGATCCCCATGTACATGACAGGTCAAATTTCCCCATACTATCTGAAAAACGCGCCCGGCGGCCCCTTTTTACACCTGCTGAAGGTGTCCGGAGCGGCGGCTCTCAGCGGTGAAGCCATCGCCGGGCGCCACGCTGAGGGACGGTATTACCTGACCAAAAACAAGCGGGAGCTGGACCATTACGCCATGCGGGCCCGGGCCCTGCTGGATAACGCATACCCCCTTATGGACATCTATCGCAGTGACCGGGAAAGCGAGAGGAATACTTTTCTGCTGGCCGACACCAGAAAGCCGGGGCACCGCCGCAGCATTCTCTCCACATTGCCGCTGTATACGGCCAGTGAGGACCTTCTGGAACGTATTTTGGCCCGGAACGGCATTGATGCGGAACAAAAGCAAAGAATAAAAAGGTACGCCGCGGCGCAGAGACAAAGAATCATGGCCATCCTGGCAGAGGGAACGGTGGAGGACGAGAGTCCGGCCTTTACGCCGGAGGAATTCAGGGAGAAGCCGCCGGTGCTGGAGCTGTCGGGGGTGTTCTGCGAAGCCGACATTCCGTACAGCCAAGAGGAATATACGGCGCATTTGAACAATACGAAGGCCTTTGCCGCTCAGAATCCGAATTATAGCTGGGAGATGAGCGGAAGCCAGGCGTTCCGCAACCTGCAGATCCTGATCCACCAGGGGCGATGGGTCATGGTGTCCAAGGGCAAGGCGCCGGCCATCCACTTCGTCATCCGTCACCCTAAGCTGCGCTATGCCATTGAGAGCTTTATCCCGCCCATAACGGAGCATGGATAGGCAGATGTCCGCTATACAAAAAGAGACCGGCAGATTTCTGCCGGTCTTTTCTTGTGCTATTGTAAAGGGGCCTCTGTAGCGCTCGGCTTTATTTCACCTGCCCGTGATAGTATTTTTTGGCGCAGAATTCCAGCCGGACCTCCACGGTGCCCTCGTCCTCCATCCAATCGGCAAAGTTGGAGAAATTCCGCTCTGCAACGCTGAATTTCAGCAGGTTGTGGGTGCGGACATTCTCCCTTTTGCAGAAAGCATAGATCCACTCATCGAAGGTCATGCCGTCCTGGAGGCAATCCAGCATCTCCTGGGCCTTGCTTTCAAGAAAGCGGATGTTCTCGCCGATGAGGTCTGTGATGTCTGTCAGCACCTCCTTGTGAGCCACGATATAGGCGGGACAATGGAGGGCATAAAGGCTGCGCTTGCTCTCTAAGTCCCGGGCGATGAACATGGAGGTGGGGAGCTTGGCCCCCTCAATCTCCGAGCGGCTAATGAGACAATCTCCAAGGTAGGCTACACCGTCCGGGGTGATGATGCCGATGTGGCCGGCGCTGTGGCCGGGGAGCTGCAGGATGCCGAATTTCACGCCGCAAAAATCCAGCTCCGTGGCGTCGGCGGAGATGATTACATCGGCGGTGAAGCATTCTTCCAGGAAATAAGCCCGGCTGCGGCCGTAGGTCAGGGCCACGTAGTTGGCCCGGTAGGCGTCGGGATTCACAGAGATGCCCGCCTCAATGATCTGCGCAGCGGCAATGGCGCCATACCGCTGCTGGAGATAGCGAACGTTGCCCGTGTGGTCAAAATGGGCGTGGGAACAGAGAATGCCCTTGAGATGGAAGCCGTTGTCCTCCAGCAGGTGGGTCAGGCCGCTGCGGTCCAGCTTGGCATAGCCTGTGTCCAGCAGGACAATATCGGTGTCATTTAATTTATAAATAGGCAGCAGGGCTGTGGCGGCCACAGCCACATAGGTGCTGCCCAGGACATGGCGAAGCTCCATGAGGTGTTTTTCTCCTTTTTATCTTTTGAATTTCTCACCTTTTTCATTTTAAGAAAACGGATTGCCGCTGCCGCTTTTGCAAACTGATTTCGCAGTGACAGGCTGCAATGACAGATTTTGATAATCTCATTATATCCATCGAGCGAAGAAAAACAAGAGCCGCCTTTTGCGAAAATTTCATTTACAAAAGGCGGGAAGTATTGTAAAATACTGTGGAGAATAAAAACAGGAGGATTTGTATGGACGAGCCGAAATATAAACGGGTGCTGCTGAAAATCAGCGGGGAAGCCCTGGCGGGAGAAAAGCACTTTGGCCTGGACTTTGGCGTTATGGGCCGGGTGGCGGATGTCATTAAGGAATGCGTGGAGATGGGTGTTCAGGTGGGCATCGTTATCGGCGGCGGCAACTTTTGGCGCGGCGTAAAGAATGGCGAGGGCTACATCGAGCGCACCCGGGCCGACCACATGGGCATGCTGGCCACGGCTATGAACTGCATGGCTATGGCCGACGTGCTGGAGCAGAAGGGCGTGGATGTGCGGGTGCAGACCGCCCTGGAAATTAAGGAGGTAGCTGAGCCCTATATCCGGGCCCGGGCCATCCGGCATCTGGAAAAGGGACGGGTGGTTATCTTCGGCTGCGGCATCGGCAGTCCCTTCTTCTCCACGGATACCGCGGCGGTGCTGCGGGCGGCGGAGATCGGCGCGGACGTCATCCTGCTGGCCAAAAATATCGACGGCGTTTATAACTGCGACCCGGCCAAGTTTGCCAATGCAAAGAAATTCGACTCTATTACCTATGACGATGTGCTGGCGCAGCATCTGTCCGTGATGGATAGCACCGCCACCAGCCTGTCTATGGATAATCACATCCCTGTTTTGGTATTTGCCCTGAAGGATCCCTACAACATCATCCGCGCCCTGCGCGGAGAAAAAATCGGAACGATCGTAAAGGAGGCTTAACCCCATGCTGAAAGACGAATACAAGGTTTACGAGGAAAAAATGAAGAAGAGCATCGAGTCCGTGAAGAATGACTTCGCTGCCGTGCGGGCGGGCCGGGCCAATGCCGCTGTGCTCAATCGCATTTCCGTGGACTATTACGGCACCCCCACGCCCATCCAGCAGGTGGGCAGTGTGGCGTCTCCGGATCCCCGGACCCTGGTCATCACCCCCTGGGACGGGTCTTTGCTGCGGGCCATTGAAAAGGCCATTCTGGAGTCCGACCTGGGCATCAATCCCCAGAACGACGGCAAGTGCATCCGCCTGTCCTTCCCCCAGCTCACCGAGGAGCGCCGCAAGGAGCTGGTGAAGCAGATCCACAAGTATTCTGAAAACGGCAAGGTGGCCGTGCGCAACATCCGGCGGGACGCCATGGATAGGTTTAAGAAGATGCAGAAGGCCTCTGAGATCACCGAGGATGAGCTGAAGCTGGCGGAAAAGGACCTGCAGAAGATTACCGACGACAACTGCAAGGAGCTGGATAAGCTCCTGGAGATCAAGGAAAAGGAACTGATGTCTGTCTGATGGGGCTGTTTTCCAAAAAAGTCTCTCATAAGGCGGGGCAGGTGGATAAAAGCCGCCTTCCCCGCCACATCGCTATCATTATGGACGGCAACGGTCGTTGGGCGAAGAAGCGCGGGCTTCCTCGTACTGCCGGACATAAGGTAGGCGCGGAGACGTTCCGCAAAATCGCCCTGTACTGCAAGGCCCTGGGCGTGGAATATCTGACCATTTACGCCTTCTCCACGGAGAACTGGAAGCGGCCCGCCGATGAGGTAAGCACCCTCATGAGCCTGCTGAAAAAGTATATGCAGGAGGCCATTGACACCATGGAGCGGGACCAAATGAAGCTGCGCTTTTTCGGCGATCTCTCGGCCCTGAGTCCGGAGCTGCAGGCCCTGGCCCATAAAGCCAATGAGGTGGCGGACCGGGTGGAGGGCTTCCAGGCAAACCTGTGCATCAACTACGGCGGGCGGGATGAGATCCTCCACGCGGCCCGGGAATGTGCCGCCGCGGGGGAGGAGATGACGGAGGAGAACCTGGAAAGACATCTCTACTCCGCCGGGATCCCCGATCCGGAGCTTATCATCCGCCCCGGCGGAGAGCTGCGGCTAAGTAACTTCCTGCTGTGGCAGTGCGCGTATTCGGAGTTTTACTTCTGCGATACCCTGTGGCCGGATTTCGGCGAAAGGGATCTGGACGAGGCCATCGTGGCCTTCCAGCAGCGGGACCGTCGCTTTGGCGGAGTCAAGTAAGAGAAATAAAAAAGGAACTGAAGCTATGAAACAGAGAATATTAGTGGCGGTCATCGGTATCCCGTTGCTGCTTTTGGTGCTTTGCTGGTTGCCCCATTGGGCAACGGCGGCGCTGCTGGCGGCATTGGGCGTTATTGGCGCCCACGAGCTGCTGGCGGCGGTGAGCGGCCCGGAAAAGACGAAACGGCTGTGGGTCTTGGCGGGCGTTTTGGCCGTGCTTACGGTGTTTGCCACCTACGCGGGCAGGGAGGAATACAAGGGCACGGTGCTGGCGGCTGCGCCCTGGCTGCTGTGTGCGGCGGCGGCACTGCTGTTTTTACTGGCGGTGCGGTGGTACGGCCGGGAAAATGCCGTGGTATTTCAGGATATCTGCGCAGTGCTGCTGGGCGGCGTGGCCATCCCCTTGGCCATGAGCTGCCTGCTGCGGCTGCGGCTGCTTAACTACGGCGGCGGATTGGTGCTGATGCCCCTGGTGGCCGCATTTGTGAGCGACTCGGCGGCCCTGTTTACGGGCATGGCCTGCGGCAAGCATAAGCTGGCATCCAAAGCCAGTCCCAAAAAGACCGTGGAGGGCGCCGTGGGCGGACTCGTCGGCGGTGTGCTGGGAATGATCGTCTTTCGCATCGTGTTCTTTTTCGTCACGCTGCAGCCGCTTTCCATCGGCTGGTGCATGGTCATTGGCTTGGTGGGTGCGTTTATGGGTCAGCTGGGCGATCTGAGTTTTTCTGTTATCAAGCGCCAGTGCGGCATCAAGGATTATGGCCGCCTGCTGCCGGGCCACGGCGGCGTGCTGGACCGGTTTGACAGCGTTATCTTCGCCGCTCCGGTGGTGTGGATGATTGCAACGGCGGTTGGAATGTGAGAATAAAATGAGCAAGTGTATTTCTGTTTTGGGCAGCACCGGTTCTATAGGTCGGCAAACGCTGCAGGTGGCCCGGGAGCTGGGACTAAAGGTGGCGGCTCTCACCGCCGGTAAACAAATTGATCTGTTGGAGCAGCAGGCACGGCAGTTTCGCCCGTGCCTTGCTGCCGTGTTTGAGGAAAACGCCGCCCGGGAGCTGCGGGAGCGGCTGAAGGATTTGCCCATCCAGGTCATGAGCGGCATGGAGGGCCTTCTGGCGGCGGCAGAGCTGGCCGACAGCGACACCGTGGTCACGGCGGTCATGGGCAGTGTGGGCCTGGAGCCGACGCTTGCGGCCATCCGCAGGAAAAAGCGCATCGCCCTGGCTAACAAGGAGACACTGGTGTGCGCCGGGGAGCTGGTGATGGCGGAGGCGGAGAAATACGGCGCGGAGATCGTGCCGGTGGATTCGGAGCATTCGGCCATTTTTCAGAGCCTCCAGGGCTGCCGGGATCGGGGCGAGGTGAAGCGGCTTCTGCTCACCTGCTCCGGTGGGCCGTTTTTCGGCAAGACATTTGCGGAGCTGGAGCATATGACGGCGGCGAACGCCCTGAAGCACCCTAACTGGAGCATGGGGTCAAAAATCACCATCGACTCCGCTACCCTTATGAACAAGGGCCTGGAGATCATCGAGGCCATGCGGCTGTACGGCCTGCCCCTGGCCCAGGTGGATGCGGTGATCCACCGGCAGAGCATCATCCACTCCCTGGTGGAATACCGGGACGGTGCCATGATCGCCCAGCTGGGCACACCGGATATGAAGCTGCCCATCCGCTACGCCCTGACCTACCCCTACCGGGCCGCGACCCCGGATAAACCGCTGGACCTGCTTTCCTGCGGGGCGCTGACCTTCAGCGCCCCGGATGAGGAGGCGTTCCCCTGCCTGCGCATTGCTAAGGATTGCGCTGCCGCCGGGGGCACCGCCTGCGCCATTATGAACGGAGCCAACGAGGTGGCCGTGGCGCAGTTCCTCCGGGGTGAGATCGGCTTCAACGACATCGCCCGCCGGGTGGAGCGGGCCCTTTCCCGGGTAGCGGTGAAATATCAGCCGAGCCTTGGGGATATACTGGAAGCAGACCGGTTGGGCCGGGAGGCTGCCCGGTAAAAAAAGACGCCGCGGCGTCAGATGGGAGCGACTATGTCCACTGTTTTGTATATTTTGGTTGCACTGCTGGTGTTCGGCGTACTTATCGCCGTCCATGAGCTGGGGCATTTTCTGGCGGCAAAGGCCTGTGGGGTGAAGGTGAACGAGTTCTCTATCGGCATGGGCCCCGCCATTTTCAAAAAGCAAAAGGGGGAGACCTTGTATGCCCTGCGATGCTTGCCCTTCGGCGGATTCTGCGCCATGGAGGGGGAGGACGAGACCTCGGAGGATCCCCGGGCCCTGGAAAACCAGGGCTTTTGGGCGAAGCTGCTGATCTTTGCCGCCGGGGCGGCGATGAATTTCCTGGCGGGCCTGCTGATCATCCTGTGCCTGTATGGCGGGGCAAAGGCATTTGTCACTCCGGTGATCGCCGATTTTGCCCAGGGCTGTCCCTTGGAAGGGACACTGTTAGCCGGCGACAAGATCACCGCCATTGACGGCGAGCGGATCTATGTCTACAGCGATGTGAGCCTGCTGCTGAATTTGAAGCAGAGCGGCAGCCATGACCTGACGGTGCTCCGAAACGGCGAAAAGGTAGAGCTTACCAATGTCCCCATGGAGCTGCGGGAGTATACCGACAAAAACGGCAATGCTTACACGGGCTATGGACTAACTTTTTCCGTGAAGGAGGCCGGCATCGGCGACCGGATCAGCTACAGCTTTGCCAACGCCATAGACTTTGTACGCATGGTGCGCCTGTCGCTGCAGATGCTGGTTACGGGTCAGGCCGGAGTTAAGGACATAAGCGGGCCGGTGGGAATCGTCTCCGTTATTACCGATGTGGGGCAGAGCAGCAGCTCGGCCTCCGCAGCCGTGCGGAACATTGCGTATCTGGCGGCCATGATCGCCGTAAACCTGGCGGTGATGAACCTGCTGCCCCTGCCGGCGCTGGACGGGGGGAAAATCTTCTTCCTGGTCATCAACGCCCTGTGCATGCTGGTGATCCGCAAGCGCATCCCGCAGAAGTTTGAGAGCTATGTCCACATTGCGGGCTTTGCGCTGCTGATGCTGCTGATGCTGGCGGTGACGTTTCAGGATGTGTGGAAAATATTCCAATAACTGGCGAAAAAACTTCGTTTTTTCTGCCAAAGGAATCGCAGTCTGCTGCGCGCATAATTTTGAGCTTAGCTCAAAATTCCACACTGGCAGCCTGAGCGGTATTTTTCCCCACGCACATGTCGCGGTGAAAAATGATTTAAATTTTTCGCATCTGCGGATGCGAACTCTGCGAGGCTTTTTTGGCTGGCGCTTTTCATGAGGGAGAAAGGAGCGTATGAGAATATGAGCAAGCAAATTCAGGTGGGCAGCGTGGCCGTAGGCGGCGGCGCGCCCGTGAGCATACAGTCCATGTGCAACACGCCTACTCAGGATGTGGCGGCCACGGTGAGCCAGATCCTCCGCCTGGAGAAGGCCGGGTGTGAGATCATCCGTGTGGCCGTGCCGGATCAGGATGCCGCCCGGGCCGTGGGAGAAATTAAACGCCGCATCCACATTCCCCTGGTTTGCGACATCCATTTCGACTATAAGCTGGCTCTTTTATGCGCAGAGCAGGGGGCGGATAAAATACGTATCAACCCGGGGAACATCGGGTCAAAAGACCGGGTGCGGGCTGTGGCGGACGCCTGCCGGGAGCGGGGCATCCCCATCCGTATCGGCGTCAACGGCGGGTCATTGGAAAAGGACCTGCTGGCCAAATACGGCGGCGTCACGGCGGAGGCGTTGGTGGAGAGCGCCCTGGGCCATGTGCGTCTTTTGAACGACTGTAATTTTGACGACATCTGCATCTCCGTCAAATGTTCGGATGTGCCGGTGAATATGCGGGCCTATCAGCTGCTCCGCCAGCGGACGGACTATCCCCTGCACCTGGGCGTCACCGAGGCAGGTACCCCCACCATGGGCATCCTGAAGTCAGCCATGGGCATTGGGGGCCTTCTGTGCCTGGGCATCGGCGACACCGTCCGGGTGAGCCTGACGGCGGACCCGGCGGAGGAGGTGCGTGCGGCCAAGCAGATTTTATCTGCCGCCGGAGTGCGGCGCTTCGGACCCAACCTCATCTCCTGCCCCACCTGCGGCCGAACCAAGTACGACATGATCCCCATTGCCCGGGAGGTGGAGCGGCGGCTGGAGGGCTGCGAGAAGAATATCACTGTGGCGGTAATGGGCTGCGTGGTCAATGGGCCCGGAGAGGCTGCCGCCGCCGATGTGGGCATCGCCGGGGGAACGGGCGAGGGCCTGGTGTTCCGCCGGGGCAAGATCCTGTATAAGGTCCCGGAGGACAAGCTGGTGGATGCACTGATGAACGAGATCGAGAAGCTGTAAGTATGGAGAAGATTGGATTTTTAGACTTTTTTGGGAGCTTTTTGCCGCCCCATGACCTGCGGCCGCTGCTGGCGGACGCCAAGATCGTGTCGGGCGAGCTGGATCGGGGGAGCCGCACCCTGGAGGCGGAGGTGGAGAGCCGGGAGACCATGCCCGACGCCGCCGTGGCGGCTCTGGAGCAGCTGCTGCAGGAGCATTACGGATTCCGCCAGGTGCGGCTGCGGTTTGTGTCCGCCGCCGGAAAAAAGAGTGCCGAGCAGGTGCTCTTTGGCAAGCCCATCAAGGGCAAGCCCGTCTCCATGGAGGGGCTGAACCCCAAAATGGGCGGCGTTGTGGTGGAGGGCAAGGTGTTTTTTGCCGATTGCCATGAGACCCGGCGCCCCGGGGTATGGGTGTTGACCTTTGACATGACGGATTACAAAAACTCCGTCACTGTCCGCAAATATATGCAGACCAAGGAGCTGGGGGGCCTGCAAAGCGCCATCGCCCCGGGGATGTGGCTGCGGGTCCAGGGCTTTATGGAGCTGACCCGGGACGGAAAGGACGTGCAGCTCAATCCCCAAAGCATCATGAAGATCGGCCATGAGGGCCGGAAGGATACGGCGAAGGAGAAGCGGGTGGAGCTGCACCTGCATACCCGCATGTCCAACATGGACGCCTTGACGGACCCGGCGGCGGTGATTAAGGAGGCCATTGCCTGGGGCCACCCTGCCATCGCCATCACTGACCACGGCGTGGTGCAGGCCTTTCCCGATGCCTGGCACACGGCCAAGGGAAAAATAAAAATTCTCTATGGTGTGGAAGGGTATTTCATCAACAATCTGGACGATCGGGTGGCGGTTCACGGCCCGGCGGACCAGGATTTTGACGACGAGATCGTCTGCTTTGACATCGAGACCACGGGCCTGCAGGTGATGAAAGAGGCTATCACGGAGATCGGCGCGGTGGTGCTGAAAAACGGGGAGATTACGGACCGATTCCAAACCTTTGTAAATCCCGGCCGCCGCCTGACACCGGAAATAATCGGCCTTACGGGCATCACCGACGCCATGCTCAAGGACGCACCCCAGCTCAAGGAGGCCCTGGAGGCATTTCTGCAGTTTGTAAACGGGCGGCCTCTGGCGGCCCACAATGCGGAGTTTGACATCGGCTTCATCCGGGAGGGCTGCCGCCGGGTGGGGCTGGATTTTTCGCCCACCTATGTGGACTCCCTGATTCTGGCCCAGAACCTGCTGCCGGAGCTGAATAAATTTAAGCTGGATATAGTGGCGGAGCATCTGGACCTGCCGTCCTTCAACCACCACCGTGCCTCGGATGATGCGGGCATGGTGGGCTATATGCTTATCCCGTTTTTTGAGAAAATGCGCCGGGAGCTGGGCATCAATCGCCTGCAGGAGATCAACGGCAAAATGCTGGAGCTGCGGCCCCTGGGCAATAAGAACCACCGCCGGCCCAAGCACATTATTATTCTGGCTAAAAACAAGCTGGGGCTCAAGCACCTGTATCAGCTGGTGTCGGCCTCCAACCTGAAATATTTCAAGCGCTTTCCCATCATCCCCAAGACGGAGCTGGCGGCCCACCGGGAGGGGCTCATCATCGGATCCGCCTGCGAGGCCGGGGAGCTGTTCCGGGCGGTGGTGGACCACAAGGACTGGGACGAGCTGAAGCGCATCGCCTCCTTTTACGACTATCTGGAGATCCAGCCCCTGTGCAACAACGCCTTCATGCTGCGCAGCGGCGAGGCCCGGGACGAGGAGGAGCTGCGGGACTTCAACCGCACCATTGTCCGCCTGGGCGCGGAGCTTAACAAGCCCGTCTGCGCCACCGGGGATGTGCATTTTATGGAGCCGGAGGATGAAATCTACCGCCATGTGCTCCTGGCCAGCAAAAAATTCCCAGACGCAGACAAGAGCCTGCCCATTTACTTTAAGACCACCGATGAGATGCTGGAGGAATTTTCCTACCTGGGAGAGGAGACCGCCTATGATGTGGTGGTGAAGAATCCCCGGATGATCGCGGACCTGGTGGAGGAAATTGAGCTGCTGCCCCCGGGACAGCTTTTCCCGCCCCGGCTGGAAAACTCTGAGCAGGAGCTCCACGACATGGTGTGGAGCAAGTGCCACGAGCTATACGGAGAGAATCCCCCGAAGCTGATTGTGGATCGGCTGAATGTGGAGCTGGGCGGCATCTTGGGCAAGTACGATGTGGTGTATATGTCGGCCCAGAAGCTGGTGCAGCGGAGCCTGGAAAACGGATATCTGGTGGGCTCGAGAGGGTCTGTGGGATCATCGCTGGTTGCCTATATGGCGGGCATCACGGAGGTGAACTCTCTGCCGCCCCACTACCGCTGCCCCCGGTGCAAGCACACGGAGTTCATTACCGACGGCAGCTATGGCTGCGGTGCGGATATGCCGGACAAAAGCTGCCCCGAGTGCGGGGAAAAGCTGGTGAAGGACGGGTTTGACATCCCCTTTGAGACCTTTCTGGGCTACGGCGGCGGCAAGGTGCCGGATATCGACCTGAACTTCTCCGGGGAATACCAGGCCCGGGCCCATCGCCATGCGGTGGAGATGTTCGGCGAGACACAGGTGTTTCGAGCCGGGACCATCGGCACTCTGGCGGAAAAGACTGCCTACGGCTTTGTGCGCAAGTACCTGGAGGAGCGGCAGATCACTGCCGGCAATGCGGAGATGAATCGCCTGACCCTGGGCTGCGTGGGCGTGCGGCGCACCACGGGCCAGCATCCCGGCGGCCTGGTGGTCGTGCCGGACGATATGGATGTGGAGGATTTCACCGCCGTGCAGCACCCGGCGGATGCCGAGGACGCAGAGACCGTCACCACCCATTTTGAATACCACTGCATGGAGGATAACCTCCTGAAGCTGGATATGCTGGGTCACGATGACCCGTCCATGATCCGCATGCTGGAGGACCTCACCGGGGTCAATGCCCGAGCCATCCCCTTGGACGACCCGGATACCATGAGTATTTTCACCTCCTCCAAGGTGCTGGGCTTTGAAAATGACGAGCTGCTTGGCCCCACCGGTGCTGTAGCCATCCCGGAGTTCAATACCCGGTTTACCCGGCAGATGCTCATAGATACCCAGCCCAAGGATTTTAACACCCTGGTGCGGCTTTCGGGCTTCTCTCACGGCACGGATGTGTGGCTTGGAAATGCCCGGGAGCTGATTGTGGGCGGTACGGCCTCGGTTCTGCAGACCGTGGGCTGCCGCGATGACATCATGCTCTATCTCATTTCCATGGGCTTAGATCCGAAAATGAGCTTCAAGATCATGGAGGCTGTGCGAAAGGGCAAGGTGAAAAAGGGCGGCTTCCAGGAGGGCTGGGTGGAGGCCATGGAGGAGCACGGCGTGCCGGAGTGGTACATCGAGTCCCTGGCCAAGATCGGGTATCTTTTCCCTAAGGCCCACGCCGTGGCCTATGTGATGATGGCCTTCCGCATCGCCTGGTTCAAGGTCCATGAGCCCTTGGCCTTCTATGCCACCTTCTTCTCCATCCGGGCCAAGGCCTTTGACGCGGAGTTCTGCTGCGCCGGAAAGGAGGCTGTGGAGCGAAAGATCCATGAGATCGAGAATAACAAGGACGCCACCGCCGTGGAGCAGAACCTTATGGTGACCCTGGAGGTGTGCTACGAGTTTTATCTCCGGGGCTTCCACTTCGACACCATCGATATTTACCACAGCGATGCAACGAGGTTCACCATCACCGAGGGCGGTTTGCTGCCGCCGCTGATCTCCGTCCACGGGTTGGGCGAGGCCGCCGCCCAAGACACGGTGGAAAAGCGCAAGGGAAAGACCTTTATCTCCATTGAGGAGTTTTCCATGTGCTGCAATAAGCTGTCCAAGACGCATATCGAACAGCTGAAGGCCCTGGGGGCTTTTGCAGGCATGGCGGACACAAGCCAGGTGAATTTGTTTGACGGATTTTAAAATAAAACAGGAAGGAGCCGTTCGATCGAACGGCTCCTTCCTGTTTTAAGCGAGTTTTATTCGTCGTAGATGCCCAAAATGACGATGCCTGCCACCACCAGGGCAATCATAAGATAGTGCTTCCAGGAGAGCTTTTCCTTCAGGAAAATACGGCTCCACACCACGGACAGTACGCAGTAGGCGGAGATGATAGGGGCTGCCAGGGCCACATGCTCCGTGTCCGCCAGGGCGTAGATATAGGCGAACTGGCCGGCGGTCTCGCACAGAGCGCCCAGGTACTTGGGCCCCTCCCGCTTAGGCACCAGCTTCTGCCTGCGGATGAGCACCACATACACAAAGCACGCAATACCCGCCGCCAGGAAGGTCAGCTCATAGGCGCAGTTGGCGCTATCTTCGTTCAGGGTCTCCAGCACCTTGCTGTCGGCGAAGGTGCCCAGGGCGTCCAGCACGCAGTAGAGAATGGGCAGCACCAGCGCCAGGGCGGACTTGGCGTACTTATAGTTGCCGGCCTCCTGGCGAGCCAGGCGCAGCTCGTCGTCCTCCCGGGCCTCCACAATGCCCAGCCCGATTACGCCCACACACACCAGGGCCATGGCTGCATACTGGGCCGGGGCCAGCAGGGCAGACCCGGTGATGATGCTCAGCACTGCCACCATCGCGCCGGAGGAGTTGCAAATGGGAGACGAGATGGACAGCTCAATGTAGCGAAGCCCCACGTATCCCAGGGCCATGGACAGAATATACAGCAGCGACACCGGCAGATAGGTGAGGATGATGGAGAAATTAATTTCCGTCCCGCCGATAAAGATTTCATAGGCTGCGTGCAGACCCATGACCACGCCCACAGCCATGACCATTTTCAGGTGGGCGTACTTGTCGTCTGCATCCCGACAGCCGATTTTAGAAAACAGATCCGATCCGCTCCAGAACAGAAGCGCGATCACAGAAAACCAAAACCACATAGATGAAAATACTCCTTATTATTTTATAGTTTAATGATTCCGGCGTCCGCCAGCTTTTGCATACTCAAAAGAATGCCCAGCTTGCCGTGAAACCAGGTGAGACCGCCCTGGAAGTAGACCGCGTAGGGGGGGCGGATGGGCCCGTCGGCGGAAAGCTCAATGGAGCTGCCCTGCACGAAGGCTCCGGCGGCCATAATGACCTCGCTCTCATAGCCGGG
This sequence comes from Oscillibacter sp., assembly GCA_003539495.1. Taxonomy (GTDB): domain Bacteria; phylum Bacillota; class Clostridia; order Oscillospirales; family Oscillospiraceae; genus Vescimonas. The sequence continues at coordinate 36,701 of DPPB01000010.1, forward strand.
CATAGCCCAGGGCTCCGGGGTCACATAGCTGTCCACGGCGGCTGCGGACTGGATACCCTTGCAGAAGGCCACCATGGCTTCCTTGCTGCCCAGCTCCACGGCCTGGATGATGTCGTGTCGACTCTCGGCGGAGCCGGGCACCACCCGGAAGCCCAGCTTTTCATAGCAGGCGGCGGCAAATACGGCGCTCTTCACCGCCGAGGCCACCACCGTGGGCGAGAGAAACAGCCCCTGGTAAAAGGCGGGCATCAGCCCCAGATTTGCGCCTACCTCCTGCCCAAGGCCCGGGGCACTGAGACGGTAGGCGCAGCGGTCCACGCATTCCCTGGTGCCGCAGATGTAGCCGCCGATGGGGGCCAGGCCGCCCCCGGGATTCTTAATGAGGCTCCCCACGATCATGTCTGCTCCCAGGTCTGAGGGCTCCTGCATCTCCACAAATTCGCCGTAGCAGTTGTCCACCATGCAGAGCACGCCGGGCTTGCACTGCTTGCAGAAGGCGATCAGCTTCCCAATTTGCTCCACGGAGAAGGTGGGCCTCGTAGCGTACCCCTTGGAGCGCTGGATGGTGATGAGCTTGGTTTTGTCCGTAATGGCCCGGCGGATGCCCTCATAGTCAAAGGTGCCGTCAGGCAGCAGCTCCACCTCCCGGTAGCTCACGCCGTATTCCGCCAGGGAGCAGGGGGAGGGACGGATACCGATGACCTCCTCCAGTGTGTCGTAGGGCCGGCCCACAGGGCTTAAAAGCTCGTCTCCGGGCCGTAGATTGGCACTGAGGGCCACGGTGAGGGCATGGGTACCGCAGGTGATCTGGGGCCGCACCAGGGCTGCCTCCGTGTGGAAGCAATCGGCATAGACCCGCTCCAGATTATCCCGCCCCTCATCGTCATAGCCGTAACCGGTGGTGGCGGCAAAATGGGTAGCGTTGACGCGGTTTTTCTGCATAGCGGCAAGCACCTTGCACTGGTTGTACTCCGCCACCGCGTCGATCTCCCGGAATCGCTCCGTAAGACCACCGAGAGTCGCCTCGCCAAATTCATAAACGGCCTGGGAGACCCCCAACTGCCGATACATTTCGTTCATCATGATTCGCTGTCCTCCGTGTTTTGCAGAATATCCTGAGCCACCCGGTCCAGTACCTCCGGCCGGGAGACCACCAGACCCTGACTCTCACTGCCCAAAATCAGCAGCGTGTCTCCGGGGTGGATATTAAAAAAATCCCGGGCCTCCTTGGGGATCACGATCTGACCCCGGTCGCCCACCTTGGCGGTGCCAAACACCCGCCGGGTAGGGGAGCGGCCCAATATATGCTTGCCCTGGGGCATGACCTCACCTCACAAAAATCATCTTTTTCATACTTGTGTGACAGATGGCAGTATATCACACCCACTGGAAAATGCAAGCCCTTTCCACGAAAAAAAGCCCGTATTCCGCAGAATACGGGCTTTTGTCCGCTTCACTCCAGCTTTTCCGGAAACTCCACCCCGTTCAGCCGCAGGATCATCCGCAGAGGATAGTCCCTGTCCAGGTAGTTCCGGCAATACCAATCAAAGGTAGCCTCCGGTAAATGCATAAGCTCCGGGGCCTCGCAGCGGAACAGCTCAAAGGTTTTCTGATCCCCTGAGAGCAGGGCTGCCAGTACGTCCAGCCTCTTTTCCTCGGCAAGGCGGTTCAGACACGCATCCATGATAGAGGCGCAGGCCTGCTCATCCAGGGGGGCGAACTGCTCCTTGTTCCCCAGCCAGTAAAGGAACTCGTTAGGGTCCAGATCCAGCTTGGTGGTGATTTGGCTCAGCTTGTAAAATTCCTGCCAATCTCTCTTTTTCAGCACCTGGATAAGGTACTGCACCAGCCCGTCATCCAAGGCGATACAATCCAAAAAAACCTCAAAGGCGTGCTTGCCTGCGTCCGGATCCGGCTCCTTCTGTACAGGCTCCTCCGCCTGCTCCTCCTGGGCCTGGCTGGCCAGGACCCGGGCGGCGGACAGCACATCGTCCATAGAGAAACTATCGTAAGCCGCCTGGGGGACTTCGTCTCCCGCTGCGGCGGCACAGGCGCGCACAAAGGCGGGGATGCCCATAGCGCCGATCTGCCGCTGCAGCTCCATAGCCCGATGCATTTCATCGGTTTGCGTAAGTGTGATGCCCTCCGGGGCGGTTAGGGAGCCCTCGCAGATCTGGGTCATATATTGCAGGTAATAGTCAAACAGTGTCATAGTACAGCCTCACTTTCCAGCCTTGACTTTACCACACCCGGCGGGGAATTGCAAGACGCCTGCAAATATGGTAAGATGGCCCAAAGGAGGGAAAGCCCATGCAGGAATATTACGCCGCGCCCATGGAGGGCCTCACCGGCTGGCGCTGGCGGCAGGTGCAATCGGAGCTGTTCGGCGGCGCGGATCGCTACTACACGCCCTTTCTCTCGCCCAATGCCAATTTCGAGTTTCAGACCAAGGAGCTGCAGGAGATCGACCCGGAGCATAACCGGGACCTTTTTGTGGTGCCGCAAATCCTTACCAATCGGCCGGAATACTTCGTTTGGGCGGCTAAAGAGTGCCAGAGCCGGGGCTACAGCGAGGTGAATCTGAACCTGGGCTGCCCCTCCGGCACGGTAACGGCGAAAAATAAGGGGGCTGGCTTGCTGCGGGAAAGGGACATCCTGCGAGCACTTCTGGACGGCATATTCGATGCTCTTCCGGACCTGAAAATTTCCGTCAAGACACGCATCGGCTGGGATGATTCCGACCAGTGGCCCGCTCTGCTGGCCCTGCTGAACGACTATCCCATTACCTTGCTCATTATTCATCCCCGGGTGCGAACGGAGTTTTACAAGGGGAGAGTCCACCGGGACGCCTTTGCCTGGGCGCAGGCGAACACCGGCCTGCCTCTGTGCTATAACGGCGACCTGCTGACCCCGGCGGATGTGTCTGCCGCTCCCAACGTGCCCTTGATGTTTGGACGGGGCCTCCAGGCGGACCCGTCCCTGCTGCGCCGTCTCCGAGGCGGAGAGAGGGCCAGTGCGGCCGAGCTGCAGGCCTTCCACGATGCCATCTATACCGCCTATCGCCGGGATTACTCCGGCGATGTGCCTGTGCTGCACCGGATGAGAGAGCTGTGGAATTACCTGGCCGGCAGCTTTCGGAACACGGAGCCGCTGCTGCGCGCCGTCCGCAAGGCCCGCACCTGCGCAGCCTATGAGCAGGCGGTCCGGCCGTTCTTTGCCCGGGCGGAGATGATAAGAGAATGAGAAAGCTGCCCTTCCGGATACGCTCCAAAAGGGCAGCTCTTTTTGCAGTTCAGTTCAGCACAAATACGGTGCAGTTGCGGCGGCCGAAGCGGCAGGCCTGGTCGTATTCATCGAACCAAAGGTCCAGCTTGTAGCCCTTGATACTGGTGCCGCAATCGGCGGCGGTGGCCATGCCGTAGGTCAGGTACCCATCGTCTGTGTAGATATAGAACCGTGTGCCGTAGGGGAACACGGAGGGATCCACAGCAATGTTGCCATACTGAGTGGGCCGGCCGGAAGCCGTCCGACCGTGGATGGCGTAGGCACTGGCATTGCACGTCACCTGGGAGGAGAAGGCCATGGTGTCACCGGAGGCAAAGAGCAGATACCCGCTGCCGTCGTCGTTGCGATAAACGGACACCAGCTCGTCACCGTCGGCCACGGAATCCACCAACGTACCGTATTCTACCACTTGGGTGACGGAATTGTCCTCGGTGGTGGAGATAAACTCGGTCCTTTCCAGCTTACCCTTGACAAAAACATCCATGTAGGTTTGGGTCACAGTGCCGGGCACACCGGGGGTGATGATCTCCTCCGTGCCTTTTGCCATCAGAGGATCGGCAATCCGCTCCTCGGCAAAGTCTGTCTGCACCTGCACGCTGCGCAGGCGAGTGTACTGGCGGCATACAGTGATGCTGGGGGTATCAGCGGTGAGGTCCACCACCACCATCTCATCGTCTGCCACCTTCACATGGCTGCGGCGCAGCAGATTGGCCACAGTCTCGTGGCGGGTGGTGACAACACCTGTGTCCGCGGTGTCATCCTCTGCGGAGCCGCTTAAAGAGGCGGACAGCAGCTTTGTCTCGGGTCCGGAGCTTTTCACGGTGGCGGAGGTCCCCTCCTCCACGGCGGCGAGCTGCACATCCTGCCCTTTGGGTAGGATGAGCTGCACATCTGCGGCACCGGCGTTATTGGAGCCGGTGTAGAGCGCTTCGCTTTGGTAGTCCAGGTCAGAGTCTGCGGTGACGGTATAGGTTTCCTGATCGTCAATGAGCAGGTACACATCCCCGTCTACCGGAGCGGGACCCATACAGATGCAAATCACCAGGCCCAGCAGCGTCAGCGGGGCCAAGAAGGTGAGCAGACGCCGGCGTTTGAGCGGCCCATCCCGCAGAGCGCCCAGGCGTTTCAGAATCGTTTGGATCATACAGTGTTTCCTCCATTGCGCCGGTTTTTCAGACCGGGCCGGAGGCTCCTTTCGGTAGTTTTATTGGGACACATCCCTTGAAAAGTTAAAGGAATGATGCTTATTTGTAATCAAAATGTAACACTTGTAACAAAACTAAATTTGACAGGAGTATATCACTTTTTTTACGATGTGTCAAGTTTTTCCGGAAAGGGGCGGATTTATGCACCCTTGCCAGGGGAAAAATGGAAGGATCGAAAACGAAACGGAAACAAAAATGTTACAGACTGGGGGACGAAAAAGTCGTGGATTCGGTGTTGCCTCAGGGGGAAAGTTTCGATATAATGGAATCGGTATTTTAAAGCGAGGAGGGAGCGCTGTGCGTCCTGTATATATCCCCGTGGGCCATATCGTCAACGCCCACGGCATCAAAGGCGAGGTCAAGCTGAACCCGGAGGGCTTCACCCCGGAGTTTGTGGCGGAGTTTGATACGCTCTATATAAATGGGGAGTCCGTGCAGGTGAAAAGCTGCCGGGTCCACAAGTCCACGGTGCTTCTGACTCTGCCCGGGGTAGAGGATATGGACGCCGCCCTGGCCCTGAAGGGCCGGGAGGTCTCCATCCGGCGGGAGGATGCACATCTCCCGGAGGGCGAGTATTTTGACGCCGAGCTGGTGGGCGCTATGGTTTTGGATGACGCCACCGGAGAGGAGCTGGGAAGGATCCGCCGGGTGCTGCACTATCCCGCCCACAAGGTCTACGAGGTCCGGGGCAGCCGGGAGTATCTCATCCCAGCGGTGCCGGGGGTGTTTATTGCGTCCGTGGATCCGGACGGCGGCGTTATGCGTATCCACATGATGAAAGGATTGGCCACCGATGAGAATTGATATTATGACCCTCTTTCCCGATGCCATCGAGGCCATGATGGGCCAATCCATCATCGGCCGGGCCCGGGACCGGGGCTATATCCGGCTCTATACCCATCAGATCCGGGAATATACTACCAATAAGCAGATGCAGGTGGACGACTACCCCTACGGTGGCGGTCGGGGGGCGGTGATGCAGGCGGATCCCCTGTACCGCTGCTGGGAGCATATCTGCCGGGAGGTGGGGCAGCGGCCCCACACCATCTACCTGTCTCCCTGCGGCCGGACCTTCACCCAGGAGGTAGCCAAGGAGCTGAAGGCAGCTCACGAGAACATCGTCCTGGTCTGCGGCCACTATGAGGGGGTGGACCAGCGATTTATCGACGAGTGTGTGGATGAGGAACTGAGCATGGGCGACTTTGTCCTCACCGGCGGGGAGATCCCGGCCATGGCTGTGGCGGATTGCCTGTTCCGCATGGAGGAGGGGGTGCTGCCCGAGGAGAGCTGCTACACCGACGAGAGCCACTGGAACGGCCTTTTGGAGTATCCCCAGTATTCCCGGCCGGAGGAGTGGCACGGGCGCAAGGTGCCCGCCATCCTCCTCAGCGGCAACCATGGCGGCGTGGATGATTGGCGCCGAAAGGAGAGCTACAAGCGCACCATGGCCCGGCGGCCGGACCTTTGGGCCCGGTTCGATGAGAGCGCCGTAAAGACCAAGCACGATAAAAAGATCCTTCAGCAGGCCAAGGACGAATTCACCGCCGAACAGGAACAAAAAGAATAATATGTGTTGCAAAGAACGGCAGGGATGCTCCATCGCATCTCTGCCGTTTCGCTGCCCACCGCCTAAGCTCCGCAAAGTGTATCCGCAGGGGCCGATGCCTGCATCGGCATTCATAAATGCGCAGGGCGGGGTGCCCTCACCCCGCCGCTTCGTTAACCACCGTGCCCCTTGCAAAGCCCTGCCATTGCGCACGGTGGCTGTGGGGAACGAACCGAGCGCTGCCAGTGGCAGAATAAGCGAGGTGAGCGAGTGACTGCGGTCAAAATTTCAGGCGCCCGTCGTAAGGCAGCGCAGAAATTTTGGGCACCGCAACAGGGGCATCCACATTCCCGCACCCCCTCAAAAAAATCCCGGCCATCCCCCAAATTTCTCTTGACTTTTTCGGGGAAATGGGGTATCATTAGCAATGTTGTAAAGCTGATTTACTTTACAGGAGGAGGGCGAACCGTGAAAAACCAGACCTACCGCATGACCATGCTGCTTGATTTTTACGGCGAGATCCTGACCCAGCGGCAGAGAGAATTCTTTGACCTGTACTATAACGAGGATTTGAGTCTGGCGGAGATTGCGGAGAACTACGGTATCAGCCGCCAGGGCGTCCGGGACGCCATCGTCCGGGCGGAGACCGCCATGGAGGAGCTGGAGGACAAGACGGGCCTGCTCAAGCGCTTTATGCGCCTGCGGGAAAAGATCGACGCCATTGAAGCTGCGGCAGCGGAGATTCAAAAGCTCAACTACCGGCAGTACGATAATCCGGAGCTGGAGCGTTTGGCGGGGGAAATCCGCACCTGCGCCGCCGCACTGAAGGAGTAAAGCTATGGCCTTTGAGGGATTAAGTGAAAAACTGAATGAAACCTTTAAGCGCCTGCGGGGCAAGGGCCGGCTCACGGAGAGTGACGTCAAGGCCGGCCTGCGGGAGGTGCGCCTGGCGCTGCTGGAGGCGGACGTCAGCTACAAGGTGGTCAAGGACTTTATCGCCAGGGTCACCGACCGCTGCGTGGGCAGCGACGTGCTGGAGAGCCTGACCCCCGCCCAGCAGATCGTCAAGATCGTCAACCAGGAGCTTACCGAGCTCATGGGCGGCAGCAACGCCCGTCTTGCCACTGCGTCTAAGGGACCTACGGTGGTGATGATGGTGGGTCTTCAGGGCGCCGGTAAAACCACTAACTGCGCAAAGCTGGCGGGCCTCATGCGCCGCCAGTATGGCAAACGGCCCCTGCTGGTGGCCTGCGACGTGTACCGCCCCGCCGCCATCAAGCAGCTGCAGGTGGTGGGCCAGCAGCTGGACATTCCCGTGTTTGAGATGGGCCAGGGCGACCCGGTGAACATCGCCCGGGAGGCGCTGAAATACGCCTCGGACCACGGAAATGACATTGTATTCCTGGATACCGCAGGCCGTCTGCACATTGATGAGCAGCTCATGGACGAGCTGAAGAGCATCAAGGAAAATATCCATCCCCATGAAATCCTCCTGGTAGTGGATGCCATGACCGGCCAGGACGCCGTTAACGCCGCCACCGCCTTTGACGAGGCGCTGGGTATTGATGGAGTGCTGCTGACCAAGCTGGACGGCGACGCCCGGGGCGGTGCGGCCCTGTCCATCCGGGCAGCCACGGGCAAGCCCATCAAGTTTGTGGGCACCGGGGAAAAGCTGGACATGATCGAGCTGTTTCATCCGGAGCGCATGGCCTCTCGCATTTTGGGCATGGGCGACATGCTTACCTTCATCGAGAAGGCCGAGCAGCAGTACGACGAAAAGCAGGCCAAAAAGCTTGAGGAGAAGCTGCGGAAAAACCGCCTGACCCTTTCGGATTACCTGGACCAGCTGGAGCAGCTGCAGAAAATGGGTGACCTGAGCCAGATCGCTTCTATGCTTCCCGGCGGCCTGGGCAAGAGCTTCGACGCCAGCCAGATCGACGAAAAGCAGATGGCCCATAGCAAGGCCATCATTCAATCCATGACGATGAAGGAGCGGGAAAATCCCCAGATCCTCAATGCTTCCCGCAAGCGGCGCATTGCCGCCGGCTGCGGCCTGGAGGTGGTGGATGTAAACCGTCTGCTGAAGGCATTTGAGGCCATGCAGCAGATGACCAAGGCTATGACCAAGGGCAAAATGCGGGGCATGGGCAGCCTGATGGGCGGCATGGGCGGCGGCAGCATGCGCAGCTTCGGCCGGAAAAAAAGACTAAAGTAAGATCAAAAAAGCTCTGCAGAGCTCGCGTCCGCAGGCTGCAATCCTTTTGGCAGAAAATTCCGCAGGAATGTTCGCCAGCTACAGAAAACAGAAATAAGTGCTGCTGCATTTATCCATAAAAAATTCATTTTATTTTTGGAGGAAAGTAACCATGGTTAAGATCAGATTGAGAAGAATGGGCGCCAAGAAGGCTCCTTACTACCGCGTTGTGGTGGCCGATTCCCGTTATCCCCGCGATGGCCGGTTCATCGAGGAGATCGGCACCTACAATCCCTGCGTGTCCCCCGCCGAGATCAGCATTGACGCTGACCGCGCCCGTGAGTGGATCAAGACCGGCGCACAGCCCACCGACACCGTTCGCGCTCTGCTGAAGAAGGTCGACGTCCTTTAATTTGAGGGTACGGCCATGAAGGAATTGCTGCTCTATATCGCCAGGAGCCTGGTGGACCATCCGGAGCAAGTTACCGTGACGGAGGTTGGCGAGGCGGAGGATCTGACGCTGGAGCTGCGTGTGGCACCCGAGGATATGGGAAAGGTGATCGGCCGTCAGGGCCGTATTGCCAAGGAGATCCGCACGGTCGTGCGGTCTTATGCCCAGCGCACCGGCGTGAAGGTTTCGGTCGATATCGTTGATTGATAAAAAGGCTCCGGAAGGATTTCCGGGGCCTCTTTATTATTGTCGGAAAAATCCATCCTTGTCATTCCGAGGAGCAAAGCGACGTGGAAATCCGTAACTTTTTATGAATATGCATCCTGCAAAAAAGAGAAAAAACTGCACATAAGGAACGGATTGCCACAACCAGTCTGCGGACTGGTCGCGCAATGACATTTTTTTGAGAGCCTGGGACGCCGGAATCTCTGTTTTTATATGCCTGCCGTCCCGGGGAGGCTGCGGGTAAGTGAGGAGAGATTTTCTCCTGTACACACTTGACAAATTTTGCCCCATGGTGTACTCTTGCTATAGACAATTTGATATAGCTTTGTATCTACATTGCGGACTCTTGATGGGAGGAAGCCTTATGCTGTCTATGGAAATGCTGCTGGATGCCCAGCGTGTCCTTGACCCGGTAATCAACCATACCCCCGTAGTCTCCACGAAAGACATTGCCCCGGATTGCGATTTTTATCTGAAGGCGGATTGCCTGCAGAAAACCGGCGCATTCAAGCTCCGGGGTGCATACTACAAGATCGCCACCCTTTCCGATGAAGAAAAGGCCCGGGGCGTCATTGCTTGCTCTGCGGGAAATCATGCCCAGGGCGTTGCCTTTGCCGCCCGGGATATGGGAATCCCGGCCACCATCTGCATCCCGGAGGGGGCGCCCCTGAGTAAGATCGAGGCCACCCGCAGCTACGGCGCCCATGTGGTGCTGGTGCCCGGTGTGTACGATGACGCCTATAGGGAGGCTGTCCGCCTGCGAGACGAGAAACGCCTCACATTTATCCATCCCTTCAATGACTATCGTGTCATGGCCGGCCAGGGTACCATTGCCCTGGAGCTGCACCGGCAGCTCCCGGATTGCGACATTTTTCTGGTGCCTATCGGCGGCGGCGGGCTCATTGCCGGCGTGGCTTTTGCCATCAAGCACCTGATGCCCCGGTGCAAGGTCATCGGCGTGCAGGCGGCAGGCGCCGCCAGCATGGTGGATTCCATTCACGCCAATAAGATTCTCACCCTGCCCTCTGTCCACACCATTGCCGACGGTATTCAGGTCAAAACCCCCGGCGACCTGACCTTTGACCTGGTGCGCCAGTATGTGGACGATGTAGTCACGGTGAAGGAGGGCGAGATTGCAAGTGCCATCCTTACGATCCTGGAAAAGCAGAAACTGGTGGCGGAGGGCGCCGGCGCCGTGGGTATCGCGGCCGCCATGTATGGCAAGGTAGATATAAAGGGGAAAAAGGTCTGCGCACTGCTCTCCGGCGGCAACGTGGATGTGACCATGCTGGAGCGCATCATCACCCGGGGCCTGGCCAAGGAGCGCCGCACAGTCAGCTTCTCCACGGTTCTGCCGGATCGGCCCCATGCGCTGACCCGCTTTTTGAATATTATCTCCCAGACCGGCGCTAACGTGCTGGATATCCACCACGAGCGCCGCAATACCCGCACTGATATTGGCTCCTGCATCGTGAGCATGTCCCTGGAGACCCGCGATGCCCAGCATATTAAGGAAATCTATGACAAGCTGCAAACCAGCGGCTACGAAATCGACGAGTAAAGGAGAACAGATTATGAAAAAGAATATTATTGCCACCGCCAACGCTCCTGCCGCCATCGGCCCCTATTCCCAGGCCATTGATTGCGGCAGCTTCATCGTCACCTCCGGCCAGATCCCCATTGACCCTGCCACCGGCAACCTGGTGGAGGGCGGTATCACCGCCCAGACCCGCCAATCCCTGACCAATGTAAAGGCTGTTGTGGAGGCGGCAGGCTTAACTATGGATCATGTGGCTAAGACCACCGTGTTTCTGCAGAATATGGCTGACTTTGCTGCCATGAACGCCGTGTATGCCGAGTTTTTCACCGAGGGCAACTATCCCGCCCGCAGCGCCGTGGAGGTAGGTGCCCTGCCCAAGGGCGCACTGGTGGAGATCGAGACCATCTGCATTAAGTAACCGCTATAAAATAATCTCCCGGATTTGGCCTGTTGAACGGATCGCACCCGGGGCAATAGTGCATTGCATAAAACCTGCCGGCAGCCTCAGCTGCCGGCAGGTTTTGCTCTTTCATTTGCTCGCAGCGAGCTGCCTACGGACCGGGCGGACGATTTCGCACCGCATCTACAAGCAGCACCGTCAGCCCGATGTATACGGCACAGGCCAGGGCCAAAAAAATGCAGAAAACGGTACACAGGATCTGCAGGGCTCGGCGGCTGCGAAGATATTTCCGGGCCGAAACGATCCCGGCCAGGGCCAGCAGCATGATGATTGCGGCAAGCCATGTGGGCATACTTTTCGCCTCCTTATTACATGGGACGGAACACATCGACCATGTCCGTGAACCACTTTAGCTCCCGGGTGAAGCGCTGGCGTAGCTGCTCGGGCATCTCCCGGCCCTTGCCGGCGTCAAAGAAGCCCCGGCCGCTGTGGACAGCGATATAGAGTCTGCCATTGGTGTTGAGATTGACGGCGAATTTGCCGAAGGAGCTCTCCGCCAGCTGCAGGAGCCGCTCTACCCGGTTGGGATTCAGGATGCGAAGGGCCTCCTGCGTGTCGCCGCCGGTCAGATTAAAGCGTTTGTTAAACGCATCGTTTTCCGTTTGAATAGTCCCGGAGCGGAGCAGCTTATCCAACCCTTCCCGGGGCCAGATGGTCAGCCAGGTGGAAAATTCCCGGCCCAGCTCACACAGCATCCATTGACCGGTATAGACCTCCTGCTCGTTTTTCTCCCACAGGCCGGTCTCCTCCCGCTGCACCTCGTTTTCCTCCGTCAGCCGGACGGTACATGCTTCTGTAGTCAGACCCCGATATGTTCCCCGGATGTATCCGCTGCCGCTGCAATGGCTGTGGCTGGGCAGGGGAATGTTTGTGTCCTCTGCGCGCAGCAGGCGGGGGGAGGGATCCATCTGCACATTTTCAAAGACGCTGGCTATGACACCCGGGGCAATGGCGGCGAAAGCCTGCTGGCTGGCCTTGCTTTTGGACTTGCCCTGAACCATTTGCCCCAGGGCCAGGAGCATACCGCCAATGACGATGGCCACGATGTTGCCGCCCAAAACGATGCCCGCCACAGCGATGACCACGCCTACCAGGGAGAGGAGCTTACCGCCCAGCTTGCCGCTCCTGCTTTTGCGCAGCTCCTGGGCCAGCTGCTCATCCGTTTGGTGTATATTTTGCTTTTCCATAATTTTCTCCTTATTTTTCAGCGCCGGTCAGGGCGGGACTCTCCTGTAGTATATCCAGCAGCCCTCCCATGCCCGTCAAAGAGGCCGTGAACCACCTGCGGATGCCGTCAATATCCCGCTTATCCAGCTCCGGCGGGATGCCGGCAAAGACATATCTTGTCTGCAGCGCCAAAGTCAACTGGCCGCCCCGGAGGATGAGACAGCTCACCTTGGCGTTGCTGGAGGCGTTCTCCAGCCGCTGCACCAGCTCCCGCAGCTGCGGCGTCACCGGTGCGTCTACCTCCTGCCCGCCTGCGGTGCGTGCGGAAAAGTACCAGCTGAACACGACGGGATCGGTGATGCCCTTCTGCTTGCGCTCCTGGTACAGATCCCGGACGGCTATATCCAGCGCCGGGTCACAGATACCCTTACAGCGGACGATAATGCCCCGGAAAACGGTTTCCGTGCGGGTCATCCAGTTGTCGTTGTCGGGGCCGGATCTTTCCTCCACCATGTGCTGCAGCTCGGCGTTGGCGGCGGAAAAGCGCATCCACTTGTGCTCCCCCTCGTGAAACTCCGTGATGGTGCTCTGCTCCCAGGGGCAGGCCAGCAGCTGCACCTTTTTCAGATAAGCATAATCAATGGGCAGCGCCGGCGTCTGCGGCTCCGGACCAAAGGCCCGGGTCAGCTCTGTGCGGAAGAAGCCTCCCAGCTGCTGCTCCATCAGCGCCTTTTTCTTTTTCTGCGCCGGGAGCGCCAGCAGAAGGATCAGCCCCACCCCGGCGAAGGCCGGTATGCACACAAGCAGCACATCGTGCTGCACAAAGGCCGAGATACACCCGGCGATGACCAAAAGGGCCCCCAGCAGTATGCCGATGCTCTCCCGCCGCTGGTACCGGCCAAAGGCATCGGACAGCTCCTGATCGGTCATTTTTTCTTTTCCTATGGATTCCGTGTTCTTCTTCATGCTTTTTCCCTCCTGCCGATTGGTTCCTCAGCCCAGATCGGCCCGGGCCGCCGCCGGAATATCCGCCTCCGCCACAGGGGAGAAGACCATTCCGTCCTCCGAGTTTTTCAGGCTGCCGTCTGCCTGGAGGACCAGGGACCCGGCGTAGCCGTAGCCTACCATGTAGAGGATGACCTCCTCCCGGGGGTCCGCGTCGCCGGTGTTGATGATCTCGCCGCCTGCGTCCACCGTGTCCCAGTGGGTGCCGGCGTAAATGCGCAGCCAGTAGTCTTCGCCGCTGGACCAGTAGCCCACATAGGGCTGCATAAGCTCGGCGGTGGTTTTGGTGACAGCGGGCCTGAGATAGGCGCTATTTTCGCTGCCCCACCAAATGCCCTCCCTGTCCAGGGAGGTGCTCATGTCGTAGCACACGTCCTCGTTCTGCCGGGAATGGGCGTAGTAGTCCTCCTTGATGGTGTCGTGCTGGACCAGGTAGCCGTTGTCCACGACGGCGGAACCCTCATAGAGCACCCACTCGCCGTTATTGTCAATGTCCAGGACGCTCTCCGCATTAGGATCGCCGCCCAGATACCATGTGCCGGCGATGTCCTCAAAGCCGCCCTTGGTGTTGGGGGCGGGGACCTTCAATTCAAAATAGCCGAAGCTGTAAAGCTCCATATCCCCGTTGTTGGAGGCAAACAGATAGGCGCTGCCGTCAGCGTCGTTAAAGAAATAGATGAAGGCGTGGCCCGGCACCTGCTGGGCAGAGCCGCTGGCGGCCAACCGGTCGTCCTTGTATAGCTCAAAGCGCATTCCGCCGTCGGCCGGAGTTACCAGCATGGTGGTGTACTCGCAATCCCGGATGCCCACCCATTTGCCGAAATAGTCACTGTAGTCCCCCTGGGCGTCGGGGTCATAGACTGCGTCCTCAATGATGTCCGGGGCGCGGTATTCCTCCTGGCCGCCGTCCTTGCTGCCGCAGGCGGAAAGGCACAGTGTCAGCACCAGAGCTGCCAGGAGCAGCGGATAGCTTTTTATTGTTTTCATGTTTTTCCTCCTTCGCCCTTTCTTGGGTCAATGGGACTTCTCGGCCATGGCGAGCAGTTCATCATGACTCAGCTCCACATTGCCGAACCGAATAAAGATGCCATTGGTCACGGCGCTGCTCCACAGCTGCGCTTCTGCCAGCGGACGGAAACGCAGCTTATCCAAATACGGCTTCATGTCCAGCAGCAGCCGGCTGCCGGACACAAAATCCACCTGCAGGATGTAGTTATCCAAGGGCTTTACGGCTGAGATATACTTTCGGTTCAAGTTGGAGACACTCCTTTCCTTACAATATAAAACGATCCACCGTACTCATTGTGCGGTGGATCGTTCAGCTTATCGAAAAAGCCTCGCAGAGTTCGCGTCCGCAGACGCGAAAAAATGAGATCATTTTCTCTCGCGACATGTGCGTGAGAGAAAATACCGCTCAGGCTGCCAGTGTGGAATTTGTGCGCCAACGGCACACAAATTATGCGCGCAGCAGCCTGCAAGTCCTTTGTCGGAAAAACCCGGAGGGTTTTTCGACAGCCTCAGCGATCCACTGTATTTATAGTACAGTGGATCGTTTTGCATTTCTACTAACCATCGGTTAGGTATTTATCAGCTCTGCCAGCCGCTGGCGCTTGAGCCGGGTGTCCCCGGTAATAGCCAGCTTGGAGTAGATCTGGCTGATGTACTGCTTCACGCTGCCCTCGGACAGGTGCAGCTTTTCCGCAATCTCTCGATTGCTCAGACGCAGGGCGGCCAGGGACGCGATCTCCTGCTCCCGGGGCGTAAGGCCCGGGAGAGCCGGGCAGCTGCTGCGGCTGCGCCTGTCCTCCGCCGCTGCGCCCAGAGTCGTGATCCGGTGGATGAGGTCAGAGTGTACTGCCTCCGCCAGCAATGGCTTGAGATAGCTGTAGTTTTCCACAAAGGGCATCACAAGGCCGTCTTCGGCAGCGTCTGCAAGGGCCTGCCCCAGCAGCGCCCGTGCCTCCTTGTGCTTGCCCAGCATCTCGTAGGCAGACGCCGCCTGGAGGCGGATGTGCAGCGCTACCAGGGCATAGTGCTGCCTCCGGCAGGCGGCCAGCTGCCCTTCGCTGCGGCCAATGACTTGGGCGTACATGCCCTGGGCCAGGCAGACCTGGTTTTCGATCAGCTCCATCATGGGCTTGCCCGGGGCCAGAAAGTTGATGGAGGAGAGCCTGTGCTCCCGGAATATCGGCGGCGTCTTACCGGGCATGCCCAGCAGCGCATAGTAGTAGGCACAGGCGGCATCCAGCATGTGCAGCCACTCCGTGTTATGCTGCTGCAGCAGCGCACTCCGACGCTGAGAAAAGTCAAAGCGAGGGGAAAAGTCGGTCTGCGCCGCCAGCCGCCACGCCAAAAAGTCACAGCACAGCGCCATGCTTACCTGGCCGTTGTTGGCGATCTGAGCGTAGGCATGCTCCAGCTCGATCTGCGCATCTACGAAGCGGCCCTGCAAAAACGCCGCCTCCGCCCGCATGATGGTCTCCGCTCCCTGGCCGTGGCCGCCGGTGACCTTGTAATAGTGGGGCATGCACTCGTCCATCTCTGCCAGCTCCTTGTCCAGGTCTCCCGGCCGGCGGTGGAACATCATCAGCACCGACGGCGACCCAAAGGTCCACCCGCCCCCACTGCGGATAGTGATAGCCGGGCGGGACATCTGTGCGCTGGCGCTGCGGTGCAGGCGGCTCATGGCGCTGATGTCGTTGTAGCAGAGAAAGCTCTCAATGAGGTCGCATTCCCCCAGCAGGTCGCCCCGCTCCCGGGCCGAGAGGGTCGGATGCTCCGCTATGGACTCCAGCAGCAGCGTCTTCATTGCCATCATCCGGGGAATTTGCCGCCAGGTGAATAGGCGGCGCATCAGCACCAGCAGGGCCAGAGGATGGGCTTTTAACACACCGGCGGGACATTCATCCAAAAATGCCGTCACGTCTGCCGGGTCCAGGGCTGCCAGGAGGATGCCCGCATCGTGCTCCACGGTGCGCAGCAGGGCATCCTGATTCCCACTTTCCTTGTAGGCGGACATAGCGTGGAGATACTGGCCATGGGCATCGTACCATGCGCCGCAGCGATCCAGATAGGTGGTCTGCTTGGCAGGGGCCATAGCCCGGAATTCCCGCTGGGCGCACTCCTTCATCATGTGGTGAAACCGGAAGGTAACGCCGTCCGGCAGGCGCTTGACAAAGGCGTTTTGCTCCGTCAGGGCCAGGAGGAGGGAGTCGGTGTCCTCATTTTCGGTGATAAACCGGGCCATTTCGGCGGTAAACTCATCGGCCAGGCCCATCACTGCCAAAAACTCCCGCTGCTTCGGCGGAAGGGGGGCGATCATGGCGGCGGTAAACATGGAGTAGATGTCCGAGGTGTGGTCCGGCAGGGCACCGCTTTCTGCCAGGGCCCGCAGCTGCAGGTACACGGCGGAGAACCACCCCTCGCTGGAATAGAGGAGGGCCTCCACCTGCCGGTCGGTGAGCGCTGTGCCGCAGCGGCGGGCATAAACGGCCAGCTCTGTGTGGTTCAGCCGCAGCTGCTCTACACCGATCCGGCAGAGCTTCCGGCCCAGCCGCAGGGCTTCCTCACCGGGGAGAAAGCGGTCACGGCTGGCTACGATCATATGGATGTTATCCGGCAGACGGTTGGCAAGCATGCACAGAAAGACGGCAATGCGGCCATCGGTCAGCAGGTGAAAATCGTCGATAAAGAGGTAAAGAGGCACGTCACCGGACAGAACGTGGCAGAGATCATCCGCCAAAAGGCTGCCGGCGGCGTCATCAGCGGGGCAGGGATATGCCCGCAAAAAGGGGAAACCTGCGTGGTCAAAGGCGTCCTGTACGCTTCTCCAAAAAATGGCGAGATTGTCGGAATACACGCTGATGCGGATGACCTGCAGGGGCTCCGATTCGGCCCGCTCCGATAGGTACCAGTTGATGGCTGTGGTTTTTCCGTAGCCCATAGGTGCCACCACAGTGGTCAGGGCGCAGTGAGAGATGGGCCGCAGACTTTCCTGCAGCCGCTCGGATATGTAAATGGCGTTTGGGTCCCGCTTTTGTTTCGGCATGGTTCGCTCCTCCACAAAAAACTTTCCTTTGCATAGGATTATAACTGTCTTGACGGAAAATGGCAAGGGCGAATGGAGAAAAACGAAAAAGAGAGCCGCCTAATTGCCCAAGCCCGTGCAACAGAGTGGAAACAATGCCGCCCGGGCTTGGGAAAGGCAGGGGATCCGGTAAAAAACGACTGGACTGCCGCGAAAAAGGGAAAGGAGATGAAAAAGATGTACATTGACGCAAGCACCATCATCACGGCGGCGTCCGTGGTAGGGGGCTTGGGCGTCCTGGGCGGTGCGGTGGCCCACGTGGTGCGGATCGTGCAGCGGGATAAGCGCCAATCCGCAGCCATCAAGGCCATGCAGGAGGAGCAGACCATCATCTGTTACGGCCTGCGTGGCGCCCTGCAGGGCCTGATCGAATCCGGCTGCAACGGCCCCTGCAAGGACGCCCTGGGCAAGCTGGATAAGCACCTGAACCAAAAGGCACATACAAGCAGCACAGAAGTATAATGGATTGTGCCCGAATCGGGCACAGAAAGGAGCAAACCATGAAAATCCCTGACAAGCTGTATGACATTCTCAAGTGGGTGGTCATCATCGTCCTGCCGGCCATCGCCACGTTGTACGCGGCCCTGTCCGCCGTGTGGGCCTGGCCCTACTCGGAGGAGATCGTCACCACCATCACCGCCGTGGACACCTTCCTGGGCGCGGTGCTGTGCATCTCCACCGCCACCTATAACAAGGAGGGAAACGAAGATGGCTAAAGTATATCTGTCTCCCAGCAATCAGACCGACAACCGCTATGCCTACGGCAACACCACCGAGGCCGTCCAGTGCGGTAAAATTGCCGATGCCTGCCGCGCCGCCCTGGAGCGCAGCGGCGTGACCGTGAAGGTAGGGCATATGCCCTCCATGCAGGATAAATGCAAGGAATCCAACGCCTTCGGCGCTGACCTCCATGTGCCCATCCACACCAACGCCTTTAACGGCACGGTCACCGGCACCCGCATGTTCTGCTTTAACAGCAGCGGCGAGGGCATGAAGGCCTGTAAGGCTATTTTTAATCGGCTGGCCCCGGTGACCCCCGGCACCAGCGAGAATATCCGGGTGGATGCCTCCCTGTATGAGGTGCGGGTGCCCAGCGCCCCCACGGCCTATATCGAGTGCGAGTTCCACGACAACGCCACCACCGCTAAGTGGATCGTGGAGCATACGGTTGACATCGGCGAGGCCATTGCCCGGGGGATCTGCGATTACTTCGGCGTGACCTATAAGGAGAAGGAGCAGCCCAAGCCCGCCGCCACCGACAAGCTCTACCGGGTGCAGGTGGGTGCCTTCGCCGTCCGCGCCAACGCGGAGAGGATGCTGGCCAAGCTCAAGGCTGCCGGCTTTGAGGGGTATATCCGGGAGTAAAATTGATCGTACCGACCGATGAGCAAAATAGAAAGAGAGGGAGCCTTGTAATAAGGCCCCTCTCTTTTTGCAGAAAAAATTTTACAGATGGACGAAAAAATCTCGCCGGATGGGGTTAAACGTGCTATAATACTATAACGTATTAAAAAAATACCTGTATACATGTGATAAATCCTATAGAACAAGGAGGCGCAGATCATGGAGACCATTACGGCGGCTTTTGTGCGCCAGTGTCTGCCCCGACGGGATCCGGAGGGACACAAGGGCGATTTCGGTAAGGTCTTGTGCATCTGCGGCAGTGTGGGCTATACCGGCGCACCTATTTTTGCCAGTCGGGCGGCGGTGCGTACCGGGGCGGGGCTGGTGTTTCTGGGTGTGCCCCAGAGCGTGTGGCCCGTGGCGGCGGTGAAAAGCGACGAGGCGATGCCCTTTCCTTTGCCGGAAACCGCAGACGGTAAGCTTTCCCTTTTAGCAGAGGAGCCTATCCGCCGGCGGGCGGCAGGCTGCGACGCGGTGCTGCTGGGCTGCGGTCTGGGCCGGGATTGGCAGACGGACACCTTAGTACAGGACCTATTGAATATGGAAAAGCCTCTGGTGCTGGATGCCGATGGGCTCAACGCCATCAGTGAAAATGCGGAGCTGCTGCAAAAGCGACCGGCGGTGACGGTGCTCACGCCACACGAGGGGGAATTTCTTCGGCTGGGAGGCGACCTCTCCCGGGGGCGAGAAGCGGCTGCGGCGGCATTTTCTCAGAAATACGGCGTATACTTGATTTTAAAGGGACACCGCACCCTGATAGCGGACCCGAAGGGACGGCTGGCCGTGAACAACACCGGCAACTGCGGCATGGCTAAGGGCGGCAGCGGCGATGTGCTGGCAGGGATGCTGCTGTCTCTGCTGGGCCAGGGCTGCGAGACCTTTGACGCCTGCTGCGCGGCGGTGTGGCTCCACGGCCGGGCAGGGGATCTTGCTGCAGCCGACAAGGGTGAGCGGAGCATGACCCCCACAGACCTGCTGGAGCAGATCCCATATGCGCTGAAAAATATATAAAATGGGGATACGGAGAGCCTTTCAATCAATATTGGGAGGGTGATACCGTGAAAAAATATTTGCTGCTGATGCTTCCCCTGTGCCTGCTGCTGACAGGGTGCGCGCCTTCCAGGCGGGAGGCGGTGCAGGCCTACTACAAAAGCATCCGGACGGCGCAGATGGAGGCGCAGGTGGTGGTGCATCTTTCATCGGATGACAGGACGTTTTCCGTGACGGCGGCCTATGACCGGGAGAAGGGCGCAACCACCACCATCGTGGAGCCGGAGCTCCTGCAGGGACTCAGCGCCACGGTGTCGCAGGAGGATATGCATCTGCTGTATGACGGCAGCGTGTGGCCGGCCGGCGACGGCGGAGACCTGTCGGCGGCCAACTGCTTGCCCATGCTGCTGTACGCGGCAGGGGAGGGGTTCGTGACCCGGGAGGGAAGCGACCGCATCGGTGACCAGGAGTACATATTTCTGACCACCGAGGCATCCGGCAGAGATGGAGAGGAATTCACCTGCACCCTATGGGTGCAGCCGGAGACCTTTGCACCCTATGCATCCGAGCTGAGCCGGAATGGAAAGGTGCTGCTGACCGTGACATTTATGCAGTTTACCTGTGAGGTGGAGACGGGGGAAGATTAAAATCCTTCAAGGCACTTGGCGGGGCATGACCCCGACAGGCTGCGGAATGAGGATCTGGAAATATGAGCCATTATGACGGAAGTTTTCACTGGATAAAAAAGAGAAAGAGGCGGACGTTATGAAGTTTATGGAATCTACACTGAAGAGGACCTGGGCGGTTATTGACCTGGACGCCCTGAAGGAAAACTACGAAAAGCTGCGCCGGCACATTGGACGGGGCGTGAAGTTCCTGGGCGTGGTGAAGGCAGATGCCTATGGCCACGGCGCCATTCAGGTGTCTCGGGTGCTGCAGGAGAATGGCGCGGATTATCTGGCGGTGAGCAGCATAGACGAAGCTATGGAGCTGCGCCTGGGCGGCATCACCATGCCCATCCTGATCCTGGGTCACACCCCCAAGGAGCAGGTGGAAAACCTGATAAAAAACCGCATCACCCAGGCTGTCACCTGCAAGGCTAAGGCTCTGGAATACAGCCGGGAGGCCCAGCGCTGCGGCGGCACACTGAAAGTACATATCAAGGTGGACACAGGTATGTCCCGCCTGGGCTACCTGGTCAGCGGCGACCACTTTAAAAGCGGCGTGGAGGGTATCTGCGAGGCCTGCTGCCTGCCGGGCCTGGAGGCAGAGGGCATTTTCACCCATTTCGCCGTGTCCGATGAGCCGGAGAATGAGGAGAGCAGGGCCTACACAAAACAGCAGTTTGACCTGTTCACATCCGTTATCGAAAAGGCGGAGGAGAAGCTGGGACGGAAGTTTGCCCTGCGCCACTGCGCCAACACCGGAGCCGTGGCCTACTGGCCGGAGATGATGCTGGACATGGTGCGCCCGGGTCTGCTGCTGTACGGCTACGGCGACGGGGCGCAGAAGCTGGGCCTGCGCCCGGTGATGCGTCTGATGACCAATATCGGCACCATTAAGGTCTATGAGCCGGGGACCTCTGTCAGCTATGGACGCATATTTAAGACGGAGCACACCACCCGTATGGGCGTGGTGCCCTATGGCTACGCCGATGGATTCTTCCGCTGCCTGTCCAACCGCTGCAGCCTGATGACCGCTTATGGCCCTGCACCCCAGCGGGGGCGCATCTGCATGGACATGTGTATGATTGACCTGACAGACCTGCCCCAGGTGAATGTGGGGGACGAGGTGGAGATCTTTGGGCCCCACAATCCCGTGGAGAAGCTGGCGGAGCTGGCGGGGACCATCCCCTATGAGCTGACCTGCGCCGTGAGCAAGCGGGTGCCCCGGGTATACATTGAAAACGGAAAAGAGACAGAGCGGGAGCTGCTGTTGCGCTTTTGATGGCACCATAGGACTTCGGCGGGCATAGATTGGTATGGGACGGACACGGCACGGTTTTTTCCGTGGAGCGTATATTTTTCGCGGCTGCGTGGGACAATGAAAGTGACCCAGATACATGGGTACTTTTTTCCGGCGGAGTGTGAACCTTGTGGAATCAACTGTCAGACGGGGCGAAATCTATTATGCCGACCTCAGCCCGGTGGTGGGCAGCGAGCAGGGCGGCGTGCGGCCGGTGCTGATCGTGCAGAACGACACCGGCAACCGCCACAGCCCCACCGTCATCGCGGCGGCTATTACCTCCCGCACCGGTAAGGCCAAGCTGCCCACGCACATTGAGCTGCCCGGCCAGAGCAGCGGCCTGCCCCGGGACTCCATCATCCTGCTGGAGCAGATTCGCACCTTGGATAAAAAACGCCTGCGGGAGAAAATGGGACGGGTAGAGGACGACATCATGCAGCAGGTGGATGCGGCTATCGCGGTGTCCTTCGGATTGCCTCATGAGCGCCTGGTATGAGGAGCATTTACATACCGGGCGGGAGTAGGCCATGAAAAACGGAGAGGAAATTTCCTCTCCGTTTTTGTGTATTTCCGTGAAATTTACTTGGCCTTGATGCTCACAACGGTGCTGAAGGCGGAGTTGGCAACGCTCTTTACCTTGCTGATGGCCTTCACCTTGTAATAATAGGTGGTGCCGGCCTTGGCGGAGGTATTGGTGTAGCTCAGGTTGCTGGTAGTGAACATTTTCGTATAGGTGCCGTTCTTGGATGTGGCCCGATACACCTCATACTGACTGGCACCGGTCACGGCGCTCCAGGTCAGCGTGGGATTCCCGGCGGAGGTAGTGGCAATCTTTACCACAGGCTTGGCGCAGTGGCAGGTGGCGGCTACGACGGTGCTGTAATAGGAGTTGGCTGTGCTTTTTACCTTGCTGACGGCTTTTACCTTATAGTAATAGGTGTAGCCGGCGTTGGCCTTGTTGTCGGTGTAATTAAGATTTGCGGTGGTGCCGAGGAGGGTATAGGTGCCGTTTTTAGTGCCGCTGCGGTACACCTCATACTTGCTGGCCCCGGCGACGGCGGTCCACTTGATATAGGGCTTGCCGGTAGAGACCAGGTAGTCCGGCGTCACCACGGGTCTCGCGCAATGGCAGGTGCCTGCCACGGCAGCGCTGTAGACGCTCTTGGCGCCGACAGCATTCACCGCCTTGACCTTGTAATAATAGATATAGCCGGCGTTGGCCTTGCTGTCGGTGTATTTAAGATTTGCGGTGGTGCCGAGGAGAGTATAGGTGCCGTTTTTGGTGCCGCTGCGGTATACCTCATATTTGACTGCCCCTTCTACGGGCGTCCACTTGAGGTAGGGCTTGCCGGTGGAGGCGATGTACTCCGCCTTGGCGGTGACAGGCGGCAGGGCGTTCTTATAATTGTAGTGCATTTTGGCCTGGTTGAGGGCCTCGTTCATGCTGCCCTTTTTATCCACGAGGGCCCACTGCGCTTCCGTGCCTGCGTAATACACGTCCGTCAGATGATCGCAGCCATAAAACGCGGCGGATGCGATGAGCTTCAGGCTGGCCGGGAGCAGGATGGAGGTCATGCCGGGGCAGCATATGGAATCCAGGTTTAGCGTCTCCACCCCCTGGGGGATGACTACGCCGCCGGTCCTGCCGCCGGGATACTGGATCAGTGTTTTCATATCCTTGGTATAAAGAGCCCCGTTCCAGGAGGTGTAATGTCTGTTTCCGGAGGCCACTGTGATCTCCTGCAGGCTGGTGCAGGAGCGGGCGGGGTACTTCCCTATTTGCGCCACGCTGGCGGGGATGCTGAGGGATTTGAGACTGGTGCAGCCGGTGAAAGCGTCAATACCGATGCGCTCCAGACCTGCGGGAAGGACGACTTTTTCCAGGCTGGTGCAGAATCGGAACTGCTCAAATTCCACGGCCTTGGAGCCTTTTTCAAAATATACCTCTTTCAGGCCGGTGCATTTGGAAAAGGCGGAGCCGCCGCCCTCGGTCAGGCTGGCCGGCATGGTCAGGGTCTTGAGGCTGCTGCAGCCGGCAAAAGCCAACCAGCCCAGGGTTTTCAGATTCTTGGGGAGGGTCATATCAGACAGGGCGGTGCAGTTGTCAAAAGCGGAGGCGCCGATGTCCGTTACGCTGTCCGGGATCTGAACGCTGGTGAGTTTGGTGTACCCGCTGAAGGAGAGGTAGGCAATGGAGGTTATGCCCTTTGCCAGGACCACGGACTTGATCTGATTTTTGTAGGCGATCCAGGGCATATTGCCATTGCTGTATTCTGCCATAGCGCCCTTGCCGCTGATGGTCAGGGTGCCGGTGCTGCTGAGGGACCAGGTGAGATTTTTACCGCAGGCGCCGGAGGCGGTGGTTGCGGCGTAAGCGGTGGCGGGCAGCAGGCACAAAGCCAAGACTACCGCTAAAACCAGGCTGAGAATTCTTTTTTTCATACAGTTTTCCCTGTCTTTCCTTTTTGATATAAATATGGTATCGGAAAAAGGTGGAGTTGTCAATGGAGCATGGAAGAATTTTCGCCCGGCATTTTGCTGTTTTTTGGGCATGAATTTCATGGAATATGCACAGGGAAATCAGATGCATGACGGCTGTCGAACGGCATACTATACAAAACGGGACGGACTGCCGCGCGGAAAATGCTGCGCCGGGGATGAAAAGCACTACCACCTCTTGACGGAGTGTGGTACAATAAGTTACCAGACAATAACCTGTTCCACCCATCCCGGTGGGTGCGGTGCAAAAAGGAGAATGGCAATGAAGTGTCCCTATTGCGGATATCAGGAGAGCAAGGTGGTGGATTCCCGACCGGCCGACGAGGGAAGCATCCGCCGCCGCCGGGAGTGCCTGCGGTGCGAGCGCCGCTTTACCACCTATGAAACGGTGGAGAGCCTGCCCATGGTGGTCATCAAGAAGGACGGCAGCCGCCAGACCTTTGACCGCAGCAAGGTGCTGCGGGGCATCCAGCGCAGCTGTGAAAAGCGGCCGGTGCCTGTGGCGGACATGGAGCGCATGGCCACCGAGATCGAACAGGAGCTGCAGAACAATCTGGAGCGGGAGATCAGCACGGAGCTGGTGGGCGAGATGGTCATGGATAAGCTGAAAAAGGCCGATGAGGTGGCCTATGTGCGTTTTGCCTCCGTTTACCGGCAGTTCAAGGACATCAACACCTTTATGAGTGAGCTGAACAAGCTGCTCAGCGAGAAGTGACTACAGGATGTTCTGCAGGGTCAGCCGCTGCATTTCCGATAGAAGCGTGAACTGTGTGCGCAGCTCTGCTATGTCCGAGCGCAGCCCGGCGTCATCCTGCTGCTGGGCCAGGGCGATGCACCGCTGGAGCAGCGCCTCCGTTTCGTCCAGCTCCTGGTGGACGATGATCATATGCAGCCACCCCTGCTGCTCCGTCCAGCGGCCGTAGAGGTCCGAGAGGGCCACCTCGGCATTGGACCACTGCTCACGGCAGACCAGGTCGTCGGCGGACTGAAGCTGCCGGGTCCACGCGTTTGTATACCGGGCCACGCTGCTGCCGGCAAACAGGCACAGCAGCAGCGTCAGCAGTAAAATGAAAATGGGGATTCGAAAAGACCTCATTTGACAGCATCCTTTACAATACAAATCGTCTCCCCCCGCCCATCCACGCTGAGAAGAAAGACCTGGGTGGGGGCGTGTACGCCTTTGTCCCGCAGCTGCTTTTGCAGCCACGTTTCATCCCGGCCGGCCCGGCGCAGGTTATCCCGCAGCAGGCGGCCGTCATTGATGATGACCGTGGGGAGGAACACGTCATCTTTACAGGTTAGGTTCATCTGCCGGGGAGTGGCCGGCTGCGCCGCCGTGCGCAGCAGCACTGACAACTGCCCGCCGGTTTCCAGAATGGCATACTTCACATCCCGGATGTCTGTGACCCCTTGGGAGCGCAGCTCCTCAAACAGCTCGTCCAGGGTCAGGCGGTTGTGCCGCATGGCGGCCTGCTGGAGCTGGCCGTCCCGGATGATGAGGGCGGGCTTGCCGCAGATCAGTGTGCGAAAGCGCACACTGCGCAGGCTCAGGCAACTGAGGAGCATGCTCATGGCCAGCAGCGTGATAATGGGAATGACCCCGTTTATTAGGGGAATACCAAAATCCTGCATGGGAACAGATGCCAGGTCTGACAGGAGCATGGTCAGCACCAGCTCGATAGGCTCCAATTCACCGATCTGCCGCTTGCCGGTGAGCCGGAGACCCGCAATGAGCAGTAGATACAATATAGCGGTTCGAAAAAAAGCGGTAATCATAGGGTATACCTCCTTTGCGGCAGTATCTGCCGTTAGAGGTAGAAATATACAAAAAGCCACAGAAAGGAAAGGAGGCTATGGGGCAGGCCCCATCATAAGCGCCAGCGCCCGCCCATGGCGGGACGACGAGGAGGAGAGAGTATCGAAGGCTTCGGCGGAAGCTCTCCCGCACCGTTCGGGTGCGTACGCAGCGGGTAAATATGCGGGCGACCGCAAAACAGAGAAGCTGCGGCCGAACAGGAATGACAAATATCTGTGCGTTTGTCCTTCCGATTGTGAAACAATGACGATCAGGAGGAAAAAATAATATGTGTGGAATCGTAGGATATGTAGGTAAGCAGCAGGCCGCGCCCATTCTGCTGGATGGACTGCAGCGGCTGGAATACCGGGGGTATGACTCCGCAGGCATCGCGGTGAACGGCCCGGAGGGGATGCGGGTGAAGAAGGCCAAGGGCCGCCTGCAGGTGCTGAAGGACCTGACCCATGACGGCGCAGATCTGCCCGGCACCCTGGGCATCGGTCACACCCGCTGGGCCACCCACGGCGAGCCTAACGACATCAATGCCCACCCCCATGTGAGCCGCAGCGGCCGCATCGCCGTGGTACACAACGGTATTATCGAGAATTTCGCAGAGCTAAAGGGTCAGCTTCTGCACAAGGGCTACCAGTTCAAATCCGAAACGGACACCGAGGTGGTGGCGCAGCTGCTGGATTATTATTATGAACAGTGTGGGGACGTGCTGGAGGCCGTTCGGCGGATGCTCAGTGCTGTAGAAGGGGCCTATGCCCTGGGTATTGTGTCCACCGATGCGCCGGATATGCTCATTGCCGCCCGAAAGGATGCGCCGCTGCTGCTGGGTTACGGCGAGGGGGAGAACTTTATCGCCTCCGATGTCACCGCCATCATCCGCCACACCCGGGATATTTCCTACATGGAGGACGGGGAGATGGCCGTGCTGACGGCGGAGAAGATCACCGTATATGACAGCCGGGGCCATGAGGTGGAAAAGAAACACCACCGTGTGGATTGGAATATCGATGCTGCCGAAAAGGGCGGCTACGCCCACTTCATGCTCAAGGAGATCTTTGAGCAGCCCCGGGCCATCCGGGAGGCCACTGCAGCCCGGCTCCAGGGCGGGCGCGTGATATTGAAGGATCTGACCATGACACCGGAGGAGATCCGCAACATCGGGCGCATCATTATCATCGCCTGTGGCTCGTCTTACCATGTGGGTATGGTGGGCAAGTACAACCTGGAGCGGATGCTCCGGCGCAGTGTGGAGGTGGTGCTGGCCTCCGAGTTCCGCTACAGCGACCCCATTGTAAAGCGGGGGGATCTGGTCATCGCCATCAGCCAATCCGGCGAGACCCTGGACACCATGGCGGCCCTGCGGGAGGCCAAGAAGCGGGGCGCACGGATCCTGTCCATTGTGAACGTGGTGGGCTCGTCCATTGCCCGGGAATCTGACGACGTACTCTACACCTGGGCCGGCCCTGAGATCGCCGTAGCCACCACTAAGGCCTACAGCACCCAGATGGCCGTGCTGAATATGCTGGGCCTGTATTTCGGCGACATTCTCGGCACTATCGACCGGGAGACCTACAGCGAAATGGTTCGGGATCTGCAGCGGGTGCCGGAGTATATCGAGAAAATTCTGGAATCTGCTGAGAGCATCCATGAAATCGCTAAAAAGATATGCAGGAGCGAGGATGTGTTCTTCATCGGCCGGAATCTGGACTATGCTCTGTCCCTGGAGGGCAGCCTGAAGCTGAAGGAGATTTCCTACATCCATTCGGAGGCTTACGCCTCCGGCGAGCTGAAGCACGGCACCATCTCCCTCATTGTGGACGGCACTCTGGTCATCGCCCTGGGCACCTATGGCCCGCTGTTTGACAAGGCCATGAGCAACGTGGTGGAGGTACAGGCCCGGGGCGCCAACGTCCTGGCTCTGACCACCGAGAGCCACGCCGAGGAGATGAGCCGCCATGTGCCCATGGTTATGACCATTCCGGATATCCATGACATGCTGCTGCCCCAGCTGGGCGTGGTGCCCCTGCAGCTGCTGGCATACTACATGGCGCTGGAGCGGGGCTGCGACATCGACAAGCCCCGGAATCTGGCCAAGAGCGTGACGGTGGAGTAAATAGGAGGATCTATGTTTCATCTGGCCGTTGTATTTATGCCGGTGCTGCTGCTGGGGTTGGGGGTCGCCATCATTGCGACGCTGCTTGCGGGGCTGGGCCTGCTCATCGCGGCGATGGTGGGCGGCACCTCGGTGGCGCTGCTGGTGAAGGACAGGAGCCTGAAGCGGCTGATGCTGCTGGGCTGCGGCGTTTTGGCCCTGGCGGGCATCGCCTGCGTGGGATTGGTGCTGAGCTGGCCGTATCTTGTGGCGGAGGGCTGCTGCCTGGGTGCGGTAGTTTTGGCCATCGTGGGCCTGTGTGGGTGCAGGTGTATTGGCCATAAGGCCGGAAGGATATGGGCAACGCTGCTGTTTGCCTTTGCCATGGCGTCGGCACTGCTCTTCGGTGCTGTCATTGTAGCTATCGGCATGGGGTGAGATGCTGCAGGCCGGTTATTGAGCAATTGAATTGAATAGCAAAAAAAAGGGCGGGGGATACCCCGCCCTTTTTTACTGGAGAAATGGCTGCATTTTGTGGGATGGGGCGTCGAGGACGCCGCCCCTACGGATAGATCGGGAGCATGGTGTAGGCGGGACGGTGTGGGCATCATCCCCTGCGGAAAGACTACGTTTCTTGTGTAGGGCGCGATGCCCACATCGCGCCGCACGGTAGACGCAAAGATTTTCCCTGTCAGGCCAGGGCAGCACAAGCGCGGAGCGCGCCGCGGAATTAGACGCAGAGACGATGCGAAGGAAAGGTATGAGTTTTGCGATGACCGATTCGCGTGGAGAAAGGAGATCGACACAGTTGGCATCTCAGCCGCGGAAAGGATTTCAAAACCTTGGTTTTGACGGCGGCCTTTGGATACTTTCTGCCGCTGCTGGCAGAAAGTATCCCGCCGGAGGCATGTGCTTATTAGGGGCGCTGCATAGGGTATTGCAGATTGCCGCAGCCGGTGGGCGCACTGGCCGCGCAATGACAGAGGGGACAAGAGCGGCGGTGCAGGCTGGGGGCGGCCCGCCCTACACAGAATTGGATAGATGCCGCGTCGGGCGGACAGAGACGTCCGCCCCTACAGGCTGTGCAGGCGGGTTTGCCGTTCTTTCACCTTGCTTTCGAACTTCCCCCTTTCTTTTTTCTTTTGTTTGCGGTATACTTATAAATTGAACGGCATTTTTCCCCGGAAGGAGAGAGAATATGACAACAGCAGAATTGGTCCGGCAGCTGCGGCAGGTGCAGAGCATGTCCATCGTGGGCATGTGCAAAAACGCCGGCAAGACGACTATGCTCAACTGGCTTTTGGCCCACACCGGGCGGCAGCAGGTCCTGGGGCTAACCTCCATCGGTCGGGACGGCGAGAGCACCGATGTGGTCACCGGCACAGAAAAGCCCAGCATTTTTGTTCCGGCGGGCACCCTCATCGCCACCGCCAAGGACATGCTGCGCCTGGGCGACGTGACCCAGGAGATTTTGGTCACCACCGGCATCCCCACGCCTTTGGGCGAGGTGATCATCATGCGCGCCCGCAGCGACGGCTATGTGCAGCTGGCGGGCCCGTCTATTACGGCCCAGCTGAAAGAGGTATCCAAAACGTTTTTTGAGCTGGGGGCCACCCAGTCCATCATCGACGGCGCCCTGGGCCGCAAATCCCTGGGGGCCCGGAACGTGGCCGACGGCATCGTGCTGTGTACCGGTGCGTCCTATAACATGAGCATGGACAAGGTCATAGAGGACACGGCCAACTTCTGCCGGCTCATGGATCTGCCCAAGGCGGAGACTCTGCCGCCGGAGGCGGCGGAGGGGTTGGAGAAGTGCCTGAAGGAGCATGGGGAGGCATACATTCCCGGAGCTCTGACGGACAGCATGGTGGTGCCGCTGCTGCGCAGCGGCCTGCTGCGCGGAGGACGCCTGGTGGTGGCCGACCCCAGCAAGGTGCTCTTAAAGCCCGACACCCTGGATAAGCTGGCGGTGCGGGAGGTTTCACTGCAGACCAAGGACGCCGCTCGGACTCTGTGCGTCACGGTGAACCCGGTATCGGCCTACGGCTGGAAGTTTGACAAGGATGTGTTTATCGACCGGATGCGCCAGAGCGTGAAGGTGCCGGTCATCAATGTGAAGGAGGAGCTGGCATGATTTCCATTCGGTTTGAGGAGAGGCAGCAGATCGGCCTGCAGTACGCCCTGGAGACCCTCCATGGGTGCAGTCCCTTCGGTCAGGAGAAGATCCGCCGCTTACGGTACTATACCCCGGCGGAGCGGGCAGAGCTGGAGACGGAGCTATATAACGTGCAGCAGGCGGCAGACCACGTCGACCAGCTCAAGGGCGTGTATGACAAGATCTGTATCCTGCTGTGCCAGATGAAGGACATCCGCAACTCTATCCGCCGCTGCCGAGACGGAGAGGTGCCGGACCATGTGGAGCTGTTTGAGATCAAGGGCTATCTGCAGCGGCTGGAGAGCCTGCTGCCCCTGTATGCGCAGATGAGCGAGGTTGCGCCCTTGCGGGAGCTCGCCTTCCACGATCCCAAGCCGGCTTTGGCCATCCTGGACCCGGACAACACCCGGTCCCGTGGCTTTTACATTCCCGACAGCATGACAGAAAAGCTCCGCCAGGTCCGCCGGACCAAGAAGGAGCTGGAGGAGAAGCTCCATGAGGCCAAGACCGATGCGGAAAAGGACGAGCTGCGCCTGCGCCGCACGCAGATCTGCGCCGAGGAGGAGAGCGAGGAGACGAAGATCCGCCGGGGCATGGGGGCACAACTGGCACCCCTGGCCGAGGCTATGCTGGAGGACGCTGAAAATGCGGGGCGCCTGGATTTTATCATTCAGAAGGCTATGTTTGCCGTGCGCTACGGCGGCGTGATGCCGGAGATTACCGACGGCCCCTTGGAGCTGACAGACATGATGAACCCGGAGCTGTGCGACCTGCTGAGCGAGCAGGGCCGCAGCTTTGTGCCGGTATCCATCGCCCTGGACCGGGGTGCTACGGTCATCACCGGCGCCAATATGGGCGGCAAGAGTGTGGCCATGAAAACCGTGGCACTGAATGTGTTGCTGATGCAGGCGGGCTTTTTGGTATGCGCCAAGAAGGCTAAAATGCCTCTGTTCGAGAGCGTGCTTATGCTGTTTGAGGATATGCAGTCCATCCAATCGGGCCTGTCCGGCTTCGGCTCGGAGATCGTGCAGTTCCAAAAGGCGCTGGATCAGGCGGAGCAGGGCTACTCCCTGTTTTTGCTGGATGAATTCGCCCGGGGCACCAATCCCGACGAGGGCGCGGTGATCGTTCAGGCGGTGACGAAATATCTCAATGGTATCCATGCCATCTCCCTGCTCACTACCCACTATGACAAGGTGGCCGATTGCGGCCGGGCCCACTATCAGATCATCGGCCTGCGGGACATCGACCCGGAGGCTATCCGCCGGGAGCTGGCCGTCAGCGGGGAGGACGGCATACGAGTCATCGCGCGGCACATGAACTATGGCCTATACAGGGTGGAGGGAAAATCCGATTGCCCCAGAGATGCCCTGAACATCTGCCGGATGCTGTCGCTGAAGCCGGAGATCCTGCATCTGATCGAGGAAAATTATTGAGAAAACGGGACACGAACTCTGCGAAGCTTGATAAAAAAGGACGGCAAGGGCCGTCCTTTTTTCGTGGCCCGAAACAATGAAAAAACTGTCGCATCGTTCAAAAAACTTATTGTCTTTTTTCTCACAATCTCCCTTGACAAATTGGCTGAATGTATTATAATTTGAAGTACAGAATTCCATATAACAGACAATAGAGGTGCAGAAGACAGGGTAGTTGATCTCGGGGCAGCAGGGAGCCCAATGGAGAGCGGCGAAGGGGTCTTTTGCCGAAGGTGTGCGCGTCCTGCAGCGTATTCCTGGGGGTGCCGTGTAAGCGGTGCAACTGTCATGTCCTATGCAGACGTGGAGCGCTATTGGTCATAAACTTGACCAGTAGCGCCTTTTTTTCATGCCCAAAGGCGCCGATTGGCCGGCGTTATAAGAAACTCTGTAAAAATTTTTTAGGAGGAATTTATCATGGAAAAGATGACTTCTCTGCTGCGTCTGCGTATGAGCGCCAAGGATGCTCACTACGGCGGAAACCTGGTGGACGGTGCCCATATGGTGCATCTGTTCGGCGATGTCGCTACCGAGCTGCTGATTAAGTGTGACGGTGACGAGGGCCTGTTCTGCGCTTATGACAATGTCGAGTTCCTGGCCCCCGTATACGCCGGTGATTACATCGAGGCTTACGGTGAGATCGAGAAGATCGGCAACACCTCTCGCACCATGAAGTTTGAGGCCCGCAAGGTCATCGTGTCTCGCCCCGACATCAGTGCTTCTGCTGCCGATGTTCTGGCCGAGCCTGTTGTGGTCTGCCGCGCTCACGGCACCTGCGTCACCCCCAAGGATTGCCAGCGCAAGAAGATCGAGAAGTAAGGAGCTGAGGATATGGAAAAGCTGATTATTACCGCTGCTATCTGCGGCGCTGAGGTCACCAAGGCTCAGAACGAGGCTGTGCCCTACACCGTGGAGGAAATGGTCCGCGAGGCCAAGTCCGCCTACGAAGCCGGTGCGGCTATCCTGCATATCCATGTCCGCGAGGATGACGGCACACCCACCCAGGATCGGGAGCGCTTCAAGGTCGTTATGGACGCTATCCGCAAGGAGCTGCCCGATGTGATCATGATCCCCTCCACCGGCGGTGCCACCGGCATGAGCCCCGAGGAGCGCCTGCAGCCCACCGAGCTGTTCCCCGAGATGGCCACCCTGGATTGCGGTACCTGCAACTTCGGTGATGAGATCTTCGACAACACCATGCCCACCATGCGTGCCTTCGGCAAGCGCATGCTGGAGAACAACATCAAGCCCGAGTACGAGTGCTTTGAGCTGGGCCACATCGACACCATTCTCGGCATGGCTAAGAAGGGTGAGGTCCCCGGCCACCCCATGCAGTTTAACTTCGTCCTGGGCGTGCACGGCTGCACTCCCGCTACCGTGGAGAACCTGGCCTTCTTTGCCAGCAAGATCCCCGCAGGCTCTACCTGGACCGTGTCCGGTGTAGGCCGCGCTGCCTGGACCATGGCTGCCGCTGCCATCGCAATGGGCGGCAATGTCCGTGTCGGTTTTGAGGACAACATCTACCTGGGCAAGGGGCACAAGGCCGCTTCCAACGGTGAGCTGGTGGCCAAGGTCGTCCGCATCGCCAAGGAGCTGGGCCGCGAGATCGCGACCCCCGCTGAGGCCCGCGAGATCCTGAGCCTCAAGCCCCTGAAGTAATCGCAAAAAACATTTACATAATTTTTAGGAGGAATATTACAATGGCTGAACTGAAAGGCAACAAGTACGGTACCCACCGCGTTATCGAGCCCAAGGGCGTTCTGACCCAGGCTGCATGGAAGATCGACAACGACATGACCAAGGTTTACTCCAACGAGATCGTCTGCGACGTCACTTCCCTGAACATCGACTCCGCTTCCTTCACCCAGATCTCCGAGGCCTGCGGCGGCGATGAGAAGAAGATCGGCGAAATGATCCTGGGCATCGTTGCTGAGCGCGGCAAGCAGCAGAATCCTGTCACCGGTTCCGGTGGTATGTTCAAGGGTGTCGTCGCTCACATCGGCGAGGATCTGAAGAATAAGCCCGGCTTCGACCTGAAGGAAGGCGACAAGATCGTTTCCCTGGTCTCCCTGTCCATGACCCCCCTGAAGATCGACAAGATCCTGGCTATCCACAAGGATATCGACCGCGTTGACATCGTGGGTAAGGCCATCCTGTTCGAGTCCGCCCTGTATGCCAAGATGCCCGAGGATATGTCCGAGCCTCTGGCCCTGGCCGCTCTGGACGTGGCCGGCGCTCCCGCTCAGGCCCGCAAGCTGCCCAAGGAGGGCGACAGCGTCCTGATCCTGGGCGCCAACGGCAAGTCCGGCGTTCTGTGCGGCTGGGAAGCTATGAAGAAGGTCGGCCCCAAGGGCAAGGTCGTGGGCGTTGTCCGCAATCCCAAGCAGGTTCCCGGCCTGATGGAGCTGGGCGTTTACACCGATGTTATCGTGGCCGACTGCACCAAGCCCGTTGAGGTTATGGAGGCTGCTCTGGCTGCCAACGATGGCAAGGAGTACGATCTGTCCATCTGCTGCGTGAACATCGAGTCCTGCGAGATGTCCGCCATCCTGCCCGTCCACGATGACGGCCTGGTGTACTTCTTCTCCATGGCTACCTCCTTCACCAAGGCTGCCCTGGGCGCTGAGGGTATCGGCAAGGATGTCACCATGATCATCGGCAATGGCTACACCAAGAACCACGCTCAGATCACCCTGGATGTTCTGCGCGAGAATCCCAAGCTGCGCAAGCTGTTCGACGAGAAGTATTGCTAATTCCACAAATGCCGGATGCAGGGGGGCTTTTTGCGCCCCTGCCTTCGGCCTATTCCCGGATAACGATTACTATTCAGAATTAAAGGAGATACAAATATGAAGACTCGTAATGGTCTGTTTGCCGATGTCCCCGAAAATCTGTGGAACGATTGGCATTGGCAGGTCGCCAACCGCGCTGAGACAGTTGAGGATCTGAAGCGCTACATGACCCTGACTCCCGATGAAGAAGCTGGCGTTGCCAAGACTTTGGGCAAGCTGCGCATGGCAGTGACTCCTTACTATCTGTCCCTGATCGACCTGGACGATCCCTTTGATCCCATCCGCAAGATGGCTATCCCCCGGGCCGAGGAGCTGGAATATGCCGACTATGAGGACGCCGATCCCCTGCACGAGGATACTGACTCCCCCACCCCCGGCCTGACGCACCGCTATCCCGACCGCGTGCTGCTGCTCATCACCGACCAGTGCTCCATGTACTGCCGTCACTGCACCCGTCGTCGTTTCGCCGGTCAGAATGACTGCGAAGTGCCTATGGCTCAGATCGAC
The DNA here is from genome assembly GCA_003539495.1 of Oscillibacter sp. Taxonomy (GTDB): domain Bacteria; phylum Bacillota; class Clostridia; order Oscillospirales; family Oscillospiraceae; genus Vescimonas. Next base: position 71,552 of record DPPB01000010.1, read on the forward strand.
AAGTGCATCGACTATGTGGCCGCTCATCCTGAGGTTCGCGACGTGCTGCTGTCCGGCGGCGATTGCCTGATGGTGGATGATGACAACCTGGAGTACATCATCAAGCGCCTGCGCGCCATTCCTCACGTGGAGATCGTTCGTCTGGGCTCCCGCACCCCCGTGGTGTGCCCCCAGCGTATTACTCCGGAGCTGTGCAACATGCTGAAGAAGTATCATCCCATCTGGCTGAATACCCACTTCAACACCCCCAAGGAGTTCTCTCCCGAGGCTGCCAAGGCCTGCGCTATGCTGGCTGACGCCGGTATTCCCCTGGGCAACCAGTCCGTGCTGCTGGCCGGCGTGAATGATTGCATCCATGTGATGATGGATCTGGTTCACGGCCTGGTGCAGATGCGTGTGCGCCCCTATTACATCTATGCCTGCGATCCTTCTCTGGGTCTGAGCCACTTCCGTACCCCCGTTTCCAAGGGCATCGAGATCATGGAGGCCCTGCGCGGCCATACCTCCGGCTACTGCATCCCCACCTTCGTGGTGGACGCCCCCGGCGGCGGCGGCAAGACCCCCGTTATGCCCAACTACCTGATTTCCGAGACTCCCCGCAAGGTTATCCTGCGTAACTTCGAGGGTGTTATCACCTCTTACACTCAGCCTGAGCACTATGTGCAGAACTGCCACTGCGATGTCTGCATGGGCAAGAAGAAGGTGGAGAAGACCGGTGTTGCATGGGTCGCCGAGGGCACCAAGCAGCGTTATCTGGAGCCCACCAAGCTGCTGCGTAACGAGCGCCACGTGAAGAAGTAAGGTAAAGAGGTAAAAATATGGAAAGCAAACTCGGCTTGAATTTTGATCTGGTCGAAAAGGCTCGTACATCCGCTGCCAATGTGGCAGCGGATGTGCAGGGCTTTATTGACCAGCATACCACGGTTACCGTGGAGCGCGCCGTCTGCCGTCTGCTGGGCATCGACGGCGTGAATGAGATGGACGTCCCCATGCCCAACGTGCTGGTGGACCATCTGCTGGCGACTTCTCTGCTGCCCGCCGGCGCCGCTTGGGCCATCGGTAACGCTATGGTGGAGACCGGTAAGGATCCCCAGGGTGTGGCTGAGGCTGTGGACAGCGGCGAGCTGGATCTTTCCAAGCTCCCCGCCCATTCCGACAGCGAGATCCGCGCGGCCATCACCCCTGTGGTGAACGCCACCGTGGAGCGCATCAACAAGAACGTTGCCAAGCGCAACGCTTACCTAAAGGAGTGGGGCGACAAGGAAGGCCCCTACCTGTATATCATCGTGGCCACCGGTAATATCTATGAGGATATTATCCAGGCCAAGGCCGGCGCCAAGCAGGGTGCCGACATCATCGCTGTGATCCGTACCACCGGCCAATCTCTGCTGGACTATGTGCCTTATGGCGCTACCACCGAGGGCTTCGGCGGCACCTACGCCACTCAGGAGAACTTCCGCCTGATGCGCGCCGCTCTGGACGAGGTGGGCGAGGAGCAGCACCGCTACATCCGCCTGTGCAACTATTGCTCCGGCCTGTGTATGCCCGAGATCGCCGCTATGGGCGCTCTGGAGCGCCTGGATGTTATGCTGAACGATGCTCTCTACGGCATCCTGTTCCGCGACATCAACATGCAGCGCACCATCGTAGACCAGTACTTCTCCCGTGTTATCAACGGCTACGCCGGCGTTATCATCAACACCGGTGAGGATAACTATCTGACCACCGACGACGCTATTACCGCCGCCCATACGGTGCTGGCCTCTCAGTTCCTGAACGAGGCCTTTGCCAAGGACGCCGGTATGCGCGAGGAGCAGATGGGTCTGGGCCACGCCTTTGAGATGGATCCCTCTGTGGAGAATACCTTCCTGTATGAGCTGGCACAGGCACAGATGGCCCGCGAGATCTTCCCCAATGCGCCGCTGAAGTACATGCCGCCCACCAAGTTCATGACCGGCAACATCTTCCGTGGCCACATCCAGGACGCGCTGTTCAACATGGTCACTATCCTGACCAATCAGCGCCTGTGCCTGCTTGGTATGATGACCGAGGCTATCCATACGCCGTTTATGTCCGACCGTGCTTTGTCCATTGAGAACGCACAGTATATCTTCCGCACTATGAAGGATCTGGGCAGCGAGCTGACCTACAAAGAGAACGGCATCATCCGCAACCGCGCCAACGAGGTGCTGACCAAGGCCACCGACCTGCTGGCTGACATCGAGAAGCTGGGCCTGTTCACCACCATCGAGAAGGGTATCTTCGCCGATGTAAAGCGTCCCAAGGACGGCGGTAAGGGCCTGGCCGGCGTTGTGGTCAAGGACGACAAATACTTCAACCCCTTCGTTGAAGTCATGAAAGGCAAGGTGGCAGCAGAATGAGTAGCGGACTGTATAATACCCATAAGATCGATTTCGATACCACACTGGATCTGACCCGCCTGAAGCCATATGGCGACACCATGAACGACGGTAAGGTGCAGACCAGCTTCACCCTGCCCATTAAGGATGATGAGCGCGGCGAAGAGGCTGCCCGTCAGATTGCCAAGAAGATGGGCCTGGAAGAGCCCAACGTGGCTTACCACGCCGCCCTGGATAAGGAGTTTACCTTCTATGTGGTTTACGGCAGCTGCGTGCATTCCGTGAACTATGAGGACATCCATGTCATCACCGTGGAGTCTGATGTCATGAGCATGGAGGAAACCAACGACTACATCCGTGAGCACATCGGCCGCAAGGTCGTGATGGTGGGTGCCTCCACCGGCACCGACGCCCACACTGTGGGCATTGACGCCATCATGAACCGTAAGGGCTTTGCCGGCCACTACGGTCTGGAGCGCTACGAGATGATCGAGGCGTACAACCTGGGCTCCCAGGTCCCCAACGAGGACTTCATCAAGAAGGCGCTGGAGCTGCACGCCGACGTGCTTCTGGTTTCCCAGACCGTTACCCAGAAGGATGTGCATATCCAAAACCTTACCAACCTCATCGAACTGCTGGAGGCCGAGGGCCTGCGTGACAAGTTCGTGGTCTGCTGCGGCGGTCCCCGAATCACTCATGAGCTGGCCAAGGAGCTGGGCTATGATGCCGGCTTCGGCGCCGGAAAATACGCAGACGACGTGGCGTCCTTCGCTGTAACCGAAATGGTCAAGCGCGGCATGAAATAAGATGCATGAATTCAGACGGCCATGAGAGACCCCCTTTCATGGCCGTTTAGTCTGTACGAAAAAAGGAGAAGCAAAATGGAAAAGGCGAGGATACATATTTACTGCGGCGACGGCAAGGGAAAGACCACGGCGGCCATTGGCCTGAGCGTGCGATCCTGCGGCCGGGGCTGGCCGGTGGTTTTAAGCCAATTTTTGAAGGGCTCTACCAGCGGCGAACTGAATGTGCTCCGCAATTTGCCCAACTACCACTACGTCGAAGCGCCTACGACCACCTGCAAGTTCGTTTTTCAGATGGACGACCAGGAGAAAATGGAGTATAGCCAGCAGGTGCGCCAGCACTTTGCCGACACGGTGGAGGCAGTGAAAAAGTATCACGCTAAGCTCCTGGTCATGGACGAGGTGCTGGACGCGGTGGCCATGGGCATGCTCAGTGACGAGGCTCTGGCCGAATTTTTGAGGAACCGTCCGGAGGATTTGGAGGTGGTCATGACAGGCCGCGCCCCTACGCCCTGCACCGATCCCCTGGCCGACTACATCACTCGTATGCAGAAGGTCCGCCACCCCTTTGATAAGGGGCTCAATGCCCGCCTGGGTGTGGAGTTCTGAGGAGGAAGGCCGGGAGGATATACCGCTATCCCTTGCATTTGCAGCCTAACCATGTTACAATTGGATAGTAAACAAATACCCATTGTTTAGACCCTTAAATTAATAAGGAGGAATAGAAATGGCAAAGAAACCTGTACTGACTGCCGCTGAGGCAGCAAAAATGATTCCCGATGGTGCCACCGTTATGTGCGGCGGCTTCCTGGCCTGCGGCCAGGCCCGTGCCATCGTGAAGGAGCTGGTGAAGCTGGGCACCAAGGACCTGACTCTCATCGCCAATGATATGGGCCGCGCTGTGGGCCCCAAGGGTGAGGAGTTCTTCGGCATTGCCGAGCTGATCCATAACCACCAGGTCAAGCGCATCATTGCCACCCATGTGGGCATGACCCCCGAGGTGGGCCAGCAGAACACCGAGGGCACTCTGGAAGTGAACCTGCTGCCCCAGGGCACTCTGGCTGAGTGCATCCGTGCCGGCGGTGCCGGTCTGGGCGGTGTGCTGACTCCCGTGGGCGTGGATACCCTTATCGAGGAGAGCCCCTTCTGCATGGGCAAGGAGACCATCGACGGCAAGCAGTATTTGAAGATGAAGCCCATCCATGCTGACTTTGCTCTGCTGGGCACCTATAAGTGCGATGAGTTCGGTAACTGCTGGTACAAGGGCACCATGCGCAACTTCAATGTGGTTATGGCCACCGCCGCTGACACCGTCATCGCCGAATGCGAATACATCGTCCCTGTGGGCGATATCGAGCCCGAGAACATTCATACCTATGGTATGTGCGTTGACTACATCGTGGAAGGAGACAGAAAGTAATGGAAAAGTCTGAAATCAAAGCCTTTATTGCCAAGCGCTGCGCAAAAGAGCTGAAGGACGGCGATGTCGTCAATCTGGGTATCGGCCTGCCCACCATGATCCCCTCCTACCTGCCCGAGGGCGTTGAGCTGATCATCCACGCTGAGTTGGGTATCGTCTCTGCCGGTGCTACCCCCAAAGAGGGCGATGCTAACTATGATCCCTACCACGTCATCGACGCCGGCGGCGGCGTTGCCAGCGTGGCTTTCGGCGGCGGCTTCATTGATTCCGCTACCAACTTCGGCCTGATTCGCGGCGGCCATGTGGACGCCTGCTTCCTGGGCGCTCTGGAAGTGGATGCCCAGGGTAACCTGGCCAACTGGATCATTCCCGGCAAGAAGATGCCCGGTATGGGCGGCGCTATGGACCTGTGCGTGGGTGCTAAGCACTGCATCATCTGCATGGAGCACACCGCCAAGGGCAACCCCAAGATCTTTGAGAAGTGCCGCCTGCCCCTGACCGCCTCCCACTGCGTCAATAAGATCATCACCGAGATGTGCGTGCTGGAGGTTACTCCTGAGGGTCTGCTGATGACCGAGATCAATCCCGAGTTCACCGTGGACCAGGTGAAGGCCGCTACCGCTGCCCCCATCACCGTCGCTGCGAACCTTAAGAGCATGGTTGATTGATTCCCCTCATTTGCTCCAATAAGCTGCAGCGCAGCTGCGGACCTATAGCGCAATATTGAGCGGGCCAAGCTATCAGGCATAGCAAGGACATGAAATAATCACCGAGAGAAGTCTGTGGAGGACTTTTCCCGGTGATTATTTTGCATCTGAATCCTGATTGCCGATCCATTTTTACAAGGCTTATTCTGCAGGATTTTCAAATAGTGTGGCATTTGCAATAGAAAAATAGAGATAAAAAGCTATAATAGGGATAATAATAAGCAGCGGGAGGTGCATTTTGTGAAAGTAATTTTGAACCCAGATCAGGAAATTGTCAAAACCGTCCGGGAGGGTCTTAAACGCACCGGGGGCTACTGCCCCTGCCGCCTGGAGCGGACGGAGGACACCAAGTGCATGTGCAAGGAGTTCAAAGACCAGATCAGTGATCCCAATTACGAGGGCTTCTGCCACTGCATGCTCTACTATAAGTCACTAAAGGATTGATTATACCATCGTTTCACAAGGGCGGATACGGCCTTGATGGGCAGAAATGCGCCCATGCTGTGTCAGGCTTCTCGTTAAACGGCGGTAAGAAAGGATATGATAACAATGGCTGAGATTAAGATCACCGCAGAAAACTTTGAAAAGGAAGTGCTGCAAGCCCAGGAGCCGGTGTTGGTGGATTTTTGGGCGGATTGGTGCGGCCCGTGCCGGATGCTTGGGCCCGTTTTGGAGGAGATCGCCCGGGATTACGAGGGCAGCCTGCGGGTGGGCAAGGTGAATGTGGACGAGCAGCTGGCCTTAGCCCAGCGGTTCGGCGTGTCCAGTATTCCGCTGCTGATTCTTTTTAAAAATGGGCGGCCTGTGGCCAAAGCCCTGGGCTACCGCCCCAAGGCAGAGATCCAGGAGCTGCTGAAGGACTTGTGATCATTTTTCCAGCAGCTCGGTGAAGCTGTGGATATAGCCGTCGCAGATGGACCGCATTTCCGCCTCCGAAACATCAAAATATGGGTCATACACGCCCACGGCGTGCATCCCCGCAGCCTTTGCACCCCGGCAGGCGTCCACCGAGTCGTCATACAGGGTACAATCCGCGGGATGCACGCCGCATTTTTTGGCCGCCAGCAGAAAAATATCCGGGTCCTTTTTATCCAGGTTCAGGTCGTGGGCAAAGAAAATGGTCTCGAAATACTCCATTAGGCCCAGGTGCGTCAGGGCGCTGCGGCAGTGGGCAGGCACAGCGGAGGTGAGGACGATCATCCGTTCCCCCTTGCGGCGACACTGGTCCAGATACGCCCGGACGCCGGGCTTCGCCGGCACACGGGTGGCATAAGCATCTCCGGCCATTTCCATCCACTCGGCCATGATCTCCTCGGTGCTCTCCTGCAAATTGCAGTAGGCCTTGGTGAATACCGCCGCCTTGGGGAATATGGTGTGGGCCACGCCCTGGTAGTACTCCTTGGTGTAGGGGAAGCCGCGCTTTTTCAAAAAAGCAATGTCCACCTCCCGCCAAACGCCGTTGGAGTCGATGAGGGTTCCATCCATGTCAAAAATCAGCATATTTTTTTCCTTTCCAGCCAAAACCGCCAGGGGAAGTCTACGGCTTCCTCAGCGTAGTCGATACCAATGCGCTTGCCGGTATGCAGGATATACTCTGCCGGCGGAGCCGGGGGGAGGCCGATGTCCTCCGGCGAATCGCAGAGAAAGAGTGTGTCCCCGGTGAGGTCCAGCCCGTTTTCCTGCCGGCTAAGTCCCAAAGCCCGGCAGCATTTGCCCGGCCCGTTGAGAAAATTCTTTCGCTGGTAGGTGCTCAGCTGCGACAGAGGCCTTCCGTACCGCAGGAGGCTCATCTGCTCCGTGCCCCACACCGGCTCCAGGCCCCGCAGCAGCACGGCGGAGGGTTCACCCTCCGGCTCCGTGACAAAGTTCAGGCAGCAGTGCATTCCATAGATCAGGTAGATGTACGCATGGCCCGGGGGACCGAACATAACGGCGTTGCGCTGGGTCCTGTGATAGCCATAGGCGTGGGCGGCCTTGTCCACCGCGCCCACATAGGCCTCCGTTTCCACGATGCGGCAAACCAGGGGTTGGCCCTGCCACATGCGCACAAGGTATCTCCCCAGGAGATCCCGGGCAATGGAGACTGTATCGCCGATATATTTTTCCTGCGGAAGCTTTGACATTTTCTCACCTCGGTGGTATCATCATACCATTATTGCAGAGATCTGTAAATATGAAAGAGGTGGCCGTGTGCAGGAAATCAACTATAAAAAGGGCTTGTCCGCGTTTTTGCTGTGCTTTTTGATTTGGGGGTTCCAGCCGCTGTACTGGTATATCTGCGGGGAGTGGGACACCATTTTTATGCTGGCCTGCCGCATTATTTGGGCGGCCATCTGCTGCTTATGTATCCTGTGGGCTCAGGGAAAGCTGCCCCAGCTGTGGGCAGTGTTTCGGGACAGGCAGATGCTCAAGCGGGAGATTCCGGCGTCGCTTTTCCTGCTGGCGGATTGGGGCGTATACCTGTGGGCGGTACAGAATGGCCGGGTGCTGGAGTGCAGCCTGGGGTATTACATCCAGCCCATTGTGGTGTTTGCCTTCGGCGCAGTAATCTTTCGCGAAAGGGTGAGCTGGCGGCATCTGGTGATTTTGGCGGTAGTGGTGGTAGGCATCGTACTGTCCACGGACGGCTTCGGCGGCGTACCGTATGTAACCATCGCCTTGTCCGCGTGCTTTGCCGTCTATGCGGCCATCAAAAAAAGCCTGATCATCGATTCTGTTGTCAGCACTACGGCGGAGATTCTGATGATGGTACCGGCAGCGCTGCTGTTTATTCTGCTACTGCGCATGGGGGACACCGGTATGGCATCCATTACGCCTCTGCGGCAGCTGATGCTTCTGGGGGCCGGCGTTGTGACGGCCATGCCCATGGTGCTGTACTCTGTAGGCGTAAAGTATCTGCCGCTGACCACAGCCGGTTTCTGCCAATATCTGAGCCCCACCCTGGGCATCGTGTGCGGTGCCATTATGGGGGAATACCTCACGGCGGAAAAGCTGAAGAGCTTTGGCTTTATTTGGGTGGGAGTTGTCCTGTACTGCTTAAATACCATCTATGAGGAGCGGAGGCGGAGGAAAGCCTTGCAAGCTGATGCCGCAAAGGGAAATGCGTAACTAAGAGGCTGCAAAATCTTTGTCGAAAAACCCGGAGGGTTTTTCGACAGTTAAAAAATGCGTAACCTGCGGGGTACGCATTTTTTATGGGTGACAAAGAGAGTGGAATGTGCTATAATAAAATGAATTTTTGTGCAGCATAAGGGAGGGCACACATATGCAGGGCAGGCTTATCGTGTTTGAAGGGACAGATGGCTCCGGCAAGGCTACCCAGACCGCCCTGCTGTGCAGGGAGCTGGACCGGCGGGGCGTCCCCTACCGGAGGCTGGAGTTTCCCCGGTATCAGGAGGAATCCTCGGCGCTGATCCGGCTGTATCTCTCCGGGGCTTTTGGCAGCCATCCCGGGGATGTGAATGCCTATGCGGCCGCCACCTTCTATTCGGTGGATCGCTTTGCCAGCTACCGGCAGGATTGGGGGCAGTTTTACGAAAGCGGCGGGCTGGTTATTGCCGACCGCTACACCACCTCCAACGCTGTGCACCAGACCCCCAAGCTGCCCCGAGAGGAGCGCAGGGCGTTTCTCAAGTGGCTGTTCGATTTTGAATACCGGCTGCTGGAGCTGCCAAAGCCGGATCGGGTGGTGTATCTGGACTTGCCTACGGAGATTTCTGAGGAGATGATGCGCCGGCGGGAGGAGAAGACCCACACTCAGGCGGACATCCACGAGCGGGACGAGGCATATCTGGCTGCCTGCCGGGAGAGCGCGGAGCTCATTATCAATCTGTGCGGCTGGGAGAAAATCGATTGCAGCCGGGACGGACAGATCCGCTCGCCGGAGGACATCCACCGGGAGGTGCTTGCCCGGGTGGAGGATCTGCTTGTCCCCTGAAGGACAGGAGAAAGGGGGGACACAGGTCCCCGATTTCTCTCCGTATGTTCTCAGCAGGAGCAGCAGGAGTCACCACCGCCGCCGCAGGAGCAGCCGCGGCTATTCCCGTTTCCGCAGCAGCAGAAGAGCAGAAGCAGGATCACAATGAGCCAAATGCAGGAACAGTTGTTGTTGTCAAAGCACATGTTTTTCACCTCACTTACCTGTTGGTACAGTATTGTATGTGGCAGGGTGGAAAAATGGAACTTGTCCGGCTCATATTACAGATAAAACGCAGAAAGGACATACGATTATGGATAATGATAAGCGTTTCCAGACCCAGGATTGGGATACCGATGCGGTGCATCAGCGGATCATCAATGAGGTGGAGGCTGCATCTGCCCCCACTCCTAAGAAAAAGCACCGCAAGGGGAAATTTAACTGGAAGATCTATGTGGCGGCCGTGGTGCTGGGCTCCATGCTCCTGGCGGGCATCGGCTGGATCCTGGCCAATGACCTGTGCGCCCTGGACAAAGGCGATGAGACCTATACCGTGACCATCGAGGAGGGTGACGGCGTTTTCAAAATCGCCTCCAAGCTGAAGAAGGCGGGTCTCATTGAGCTGAAGGGCTTTTTTGTGCTGTATGAGATCTTCACCGGGGCGAAAAATGACATTGATCCCGGTACCTATGAGCTGAACACCTCCATGGATTACCGCAGCCTGGTACACAACATGTACGATCCCGACGCCAGACGCCGCGCCGAGGAGGGCCTGGTGCTTGTCACCATTCCGGAGGGCTACTCCGTGCAGCAGATCGTGGATCTGCTGGCGGAAAAGGGCATTGCCACCAAGGAGGAGCTGGTGGACGCCGTGTCCAACTTCGACTTCGGCGAGGAATATCCGTTTATTGACAACAGCCTCACCGGTCAGATCAATCGCCTGGAGGGCTATCTGTTCCCTGATACCTACGAATTCTCCACGGAAAAAACAGCCGTATTCGCCATTGACACCATGCTCACCAACTTCAACACCAAGGTCAGCGATGAGCTGCTGTCGGAGATCCAGGAGAGCGGCTATACCTTCCGGGAGATCATCACCATGGCCTCCATTATCGAAAAGGAAGCCATCGGCGACTATGAGGAGCGGACCAATGTAGCCTCGGTGCTGTATAACCGCCTGAAAAACCCGGACGCAGAGACAGCGGGCCTGCTGCAGGTGGATGCCAGCATCGACTATGCGCTGAGGCTGGAGGGGAAGGATCGCTCCGAGTTTTCCACTGAGCTGGATAGCCCCTATAACACCTATATCCACGCGGGCCTGCCCGTGGGGCCCATCTGCAACCCCAGTCTGGCCTCCATCCGGGCGGCGCTGAACCCCAGCCAGACGGATTACTACTACTATGCCCTGGGTACAGATGGTGTACACCACTTCTTCCGCACCTATAGCGAGCATTTGGCCTTTGTCAACAGCGATATGTACGCCCCTGCATGATGAGAAGGAAGCCGGAGCTGCTGGTCCCCGCCGGGGACATGGAAAAACTGAAAATGGCCGTGTTATACGGGGCGGACGCTGTGTATCTGGCGGGTACGGCCTTCGGGATGCGGGCCTTTGCAGGGAATTTTACCCCGGAGGAGCTGCCCCGGGCGGTGCGCTACGCCCATGACCACGGTGTGGCCGTCCACGCTACGGTGAACACCATGCCCCGCTGGGGAGAGGCGGATCAGCTGCCGGCCTATCTGGAGCAGCTGGATGATGCCGGGGTGGATGCCCTGATCCTGGCAGACCTGGGGGCCTTTACCCTGGCGGGAAAGTATGCACCCCACTGCCAGCGGCACATCAGCACCCAGCAATCTGTGGCCAACCACATCTGCGCCCAGGCCTGGTATGACCTGGGGGCCAGCCGGGTGGTGCTGGCCCGGGAGCTGGGCCTGGAGGAGATCCGGGCCATCCGGGAAAGGGTCTCGTCGGAGCTGGAGCTGGAGGTATTCTGCCACGGGGCCATGTGTGTGTCCTATTCCGGGCGGTGTCTGCTGTCTAACTACATGACCGGGCGGGACTCCAACCGGGGCGCCTGCGCCCAGCCCTGCCGCTACCAGTATACGCTGATGGAGGAAAAGCGCCCGGGGGAGTATTTCCCCGTGTTTGAGGATGAGAAGGGGACGTATATCCTCAATTCCCGGGACATGTGCATGATCGACCATTTGGATGACCTCATGGACGCCGGGGTGGACTGCCTGAAGATCGAGGGAAGGGCCAAATCCGCCTACTATGCCGCCATCGTGGCCGGGGCGTACCGCCATGTGCTGGACGATTTGGCCGCCGGTCGGCCTGCGGACCCTGTGTGGCGGGATGAGGTGGAGCATGTGAGCCACCGGCACTATTCCACCGGATTTTTTTACGGCCAGCCGGGGCAGTATTTTGAAAATTCCCGCTATATAAGGGAGTGGCAGATCTGCGCGGTGGTGTTAAGCTGCGATGAAACGGGCCTGGCCACGTTGAGCCTGCGGAACAAGTTCCGGGCGGGGGACCGGGTGGAGATCGTGGGGCCGGATCTGAAGCTCTTTGAGATGGCTGTGCCTATGATGGAGGACGCAGAGGGCCAGCCCCTGGAGGAAGCCAAAACGCCGCAAATGGAGTTTAGAATGCGGCTGCCGCAGCCGGTGCCGGCCATGAGCTTTGTCCGCCACGCGGTGGACCTCAGCGGAAGATAATAAGATGAAAACAGCAGCGTGTGCATTTTTTCACACGCTGCTCAATTTGCCCCAAAAGCCTCGCAGAGTTTGCCGCCCACAGGCGGCAAATAATTCAAATTATTTTTCACCGCGACATGCGCGTGGGGAAAAATACCGCTCAGGCTGCCAGTGTGGAATTTTGCCGCTTTGCGGCAAAATTATGCGCGCAGCAGACTGCAGGCCCTTTGTCGGAAAAATCCAAAGGATTTTTCGACAGCAACAGCAGCGTGTGCATTTTTGCACACGCTGCTGTTGCGTATAATCGCATAAATATCAGTTTTCACCTATGATGCCGTACAGCGCATCCGCCAGCCGGGCGTAGTCCGCCAGGCTCAGCCGCTCACCCCGGATGTCCGCAGGGAGGCCGCAGTCCGTTATGATCCGTGCCAGGTCTTGCTTGGGGAGGGTAAAGCCCGTTTGCAGAGAGTTCACCAACGTTTTGCGCCGCAGGGCGAACCCGGCCTTCACCGTTCGCCAGAGCAGTGCTTCTGATTGCACCGTGACCGGGGGCTTTTCCAGGGTCATGCAGCGGATCACCGCCGAGGTCACCTTGGGCATGGGCAGAAAGCAGGTGTTCGGCACGGTGAAGAGCAGCTCCGGCTCTGTGTAGTACTGCATCAGCAGGGAAAAAGCACCATAGTCCGCCGTTCCGGGCCGGGTGCAGATGCGCTGGGCTACCTCTTTCTGGATGAGGACGGTTATGGACGCAAAGCACCCAGCCTTTACGCAATTGGTCAGCAGGGGGGTGGTGATGTTGTAGGGCAGGTTAGCGCAGAGGATGGGCCGCAGGCCGGCGAAATGCTCCGCTACCAGGGCGGAAAGGTCCTGCTTCATAATGTCTCCCTGCACCAGGGTGAAGTTGTCAAAGCCCGACATAGTCTCCGCCAGCACCGGATAGAGCCGGTGGTCCAGCTCCACGGAAACCACCTTTCCGGCCCGGCGGCAAAGCTCCACCGTCAGCGGGCCGATGCCGGGGCCTATCTCCAGCACGCCAGTGTGTTCATCCGCGCCGCAGGCATCCGCCGTGTCCCGGGGCACCCAGCTCTCAATGAGAAAATTCTGACCCATGCCCTTGCTGAAGCGGAATCCGTGGCGCAGGAGCAGCGCCTGTATGTCGTTTCGGTTGCACAGATCCATCCCTGTACCTCCTGATTTTTTCCGGTATAATGCCGCCATATTTTTCGGTTCCCGGCGGAGCCGGGAACCGAAAAATGGCATAAAATAAAAGTATAATGGCCACATTGAGTCATTATACCACATTTTTTTTCCCCCGTAAAGAAAAAAGCCCGTTGACATTCGTGTAGAAAAGGGATACAATATAGGAAAAGTAAGAAAAGTTATACTTTTATAGGAGGATAAAAATGGGATTTAAAAAGGATAACGAGCGCTACTACATGGCCTCGGTACGTTTGGGACCCAAGGGGCAGATCGTGATCCCCAAGGATGCCCGGGAGATGTTCGGCCTGGAGCCGGGGGATCAGCTGGTGCTGCTGGCGGACCGGAAAAAGGGTATCGCCCTGCAGACCACCGACAAGCTTAACCCCATGATGCGCCGGGTGTTTGAGGAGACGGAAGCGGAGGTGGAAGAGGAATGAACGTCATGGAGATCCGGGGTCTGTGCAAGGCGTACCCGGCTTTTACACTGAAGGATGTGTCCTTTACCGTGCCCCAGGGGGCGGTGATGGGCTTCATCGGCCGCAACGGCGCCGGCAAGAGCACTACCATCAAGTCCGTTTTGGGCCTGGTGCATCCGGATGCCGGTCAGGTGGAGATCCTTGGCCGGAGCTTTACCGGGGGCGAGAAATTCATCAAGGAGAATATCGGGGTGGTGCTGGGGGGCATCGACTTCTACCCCAAGAAAACAATCGCCACCCTTACCGACGTGGTCCGGCGGTTTTACGAGAACTGGGACCAGGAAAAATACCGCCATTATCTGCAGCTTTTCGCCATTGATGAGAGCAAGCGGGTGGATCAGCTCTCCAGCGGAATGCAGGTGAAGTACATGATCGCCCTGGCTCTGAGCCACAACGCAAGGCTGCTGATCCTGGACGAGCCCACCAGCGGTTTGGATCCGGTGTCCCGGGATGAGCTGACGGAGCTACTGGGGCGCATCGCCGCGGATGGACAGCGCAGCGTGCTGTTCTCCACCCATATTACCTCGGACCTGGAAAAGTGTGCCAGTCACATCTCCTTCATCAAGGACGGACAGATTCAGTATACCGGGACTTTGGAGGATTTCCGGGCTCACTACGCCTATCTGCGGCGGGGCGATGCGCCCCTGACCCTGGAGGATATCATCGTTTCCGTGGAAAGGAGGCCCCTGAATGAAAACGCTATTATATAAGCAGCTGCGGCTGGTGTGCCACCCTATAACGCCGGTGTTCTGCCTGTTCGGGGCCATGCTGCTGATTCCCAACTATCCCTATTCAGTGATATTTTTCTATGTGACATTGGGGCTGTTTTTCACCTTCCTGAATATGCGGGAGCAGAAGGACATCTACTTTTCAGCCCTGCTGCCCATCCGCAAGCGGGATACGGTACGGGCGGCAGTGGTGTTTGCAGTGCTGGTGGAGATGCTATCGATGGTTATTACGGCGCTGTTCTGCCTGCTGTCAGCCAGACTTCAGCCCGGCAAGGATAACGCCGTGGGCATGGACGCCAACCTCATGCTTCTGGGCGCGGGCTTTGTGCTCTATGGCGTGTTCAACCTGGTATTTTTTATTAGTCTGTATCGCAGTGGATACAAGGTGGGCGCGGCCTATCTCAAGGCCAACATCGGCATGTGGCCGCTGATGCTTGTGGCTGAGGCGCTGCCTCATTTTCCGGGCCTTCTGTGGCTGAACCGGGTGGATGCCCAGGCCAATCTGCGGCAGCTGCCCCTTCTGCTGCTTGGCATGGCGGTGTTTGCGGTGCTGACGCTCCTGGCTTACCGCCGGGCGGCGCAGCTGTATGAAAGGGTTGACCTGTAAAGAGCCATCCCTGTCATTCCGAGGAGCGAAGCGACGTGGGAATCCGTAATATTCATAGTGTAAACCTGTGTAAAATACAAAAAATATGTGTTTTGGAGACGGATTGCCGCAGCCAGTGTGCGCACTGGCTTCGCAATGACAGACCTTATAACAGCAAAAGCGGAGCCCATGGGCTCCGCTTTTGCTGAAAAGAGAGAAAAGAATGAAGAAAGTGTATTGTTTATGAAAAAGCCTTGCGGCTGAGTGGATGGTCTGCCCCTTGCATAAACGGGCGGGCAGCGGCCCGGGGTTTTGCTTTCCCTTTGCTTGCTTTTACTATACAGGGAAAAGCTTAAAAAAAAATAAAAAAATTAAGAATAAACTACGAACATTTCTTTAAAAAAGTGTAAAAAAGCCCTGTGTGCCGAATCATTCGGCGCACAGGGCTTAAAAGATCACAGAGTATTGTCGCTTACGGCTGAAGGGTAAAGGTCATGGTGACGGGATTGTGGTCGGAGTAGGCAAAGCCGGTGTCGATAACAGTAGCAGAGCTGACGGTCACATTATCCGACACCAGGAAGCCATCCACAGTGACCACATACTGCCCACTGTGGTAGGGGGCGTCGGCGTTGCGGCAGCTGGGGACGGGGTTATCCTGATCCAGGGGGGCGATCTTGGCAATGTTCTTCCCGCTGAACAGCTCTGCCGGGACGGGCTGGGCCCAGGTGTAGTCTCCGGCACTGATGCCGAAGACCTGATCGGAGTTTCCCAGCAAGTCCTTATTAAAGTCGCCGCCGCAGACACAGTAATTGCCCTTTTCGTACTCGGCCTGCATGTCGTCCAGCAGCATCTCCATCTGCTTGATGGCGATGGTCCCATCGGAGGTGTAGGCGGAGAGATGGACGGCGTAGAGGATCAGCTCCCGGCCATTTTCCATGGGCACCCGGCTGACGGTGTAGCACCGATCCAGGTCCACCAGCTTCATTACGCCCGTCTCAATGGGCAGACTTCGCCGCAGGGAGGAGGCAATGGGCGCGGAGGAAAAGGTCATCAGCCCTGAAACGGAGGAGCCGTGGGGCTGGGTCAGAGGCCAGAACAGGAAGGGGGAATCGTAATTCTGCCCCCAAACGGAGCTGTACCCCGTTAGCGCCCGGCGCAGGATGTCGGCCTCATTGCGGTGATAGCTGCGGGTGGAATCGGTGTCCACCTCCTGAATGAAATAAAAATCCGCCATTTGATCCTTGAGCGTTTGGGCAATGAGAGAGAGATTCTCGTCCAGCCGCTCCTTGGACCAGGCCCAGGATTCCGTTCCGCCATCCATGAAGAAGCTATAATCGTCCTCATAGGCCCCGAAGCCTATGTTATAGGACACCACGGTGTAGGGAACGCCCGTTTGGGCCGAGGATGCGGCAGAGCCCTGGGCTGTAAGAGTGAGATTGTCCTCAATGCGGTGATAGTCCAAAAACACATAGGCCACATAGCCCAGAACCAGGATCACGAGAGCCAGCAGTATACAGCCGGCGATCTTCAGAGCTTTTTTCATAGAAGCCTCCTTCGGAGTGGGTGATGGTTTACTTTTTTCGTATTTTATATTATAATCTATCTGCCATCGATTGACAAGGGCAGACACGGTTTTGACGGGCAGAAACGCGCCTATACCGGGTGGACCCCTTGGAAATTCGGCAAGTATCCCCATTTGAAAAGAGGAATTGTTTTGAGAAAACTGGTGATCCGATTCAATGCCCCGGCTACGCTGACCTTTGCGCTGCTGGCTCTGGGTGCGCTGCTGCTGGGGCAAACCTTCGGCAGCGCCGTAACGATGAAATATTTCTGCGTGTATCGCGCCTCCCTGGCGGATCCGCTGACCTACCTGCGGTTTTTCACCCATGTGCTGGGCCATGCGGATTATTCCCACTACATGAGCAATATGCTGCTTCTGCTGCTGGTGGGGCCACCGCTGGAGGAAAAGTATGGCTGGAAAAAAATGGTATGGTTCATGGCCGCCACCGCTCTGGTCACAGGGCTGGTGCAGTTCATTTTCTTCCCAAATTCCGCTCTGCTGGGGGCCAGCGGCATCGTGTTTATGATGATCGTGCTGTCCTCCTTTACGGAGAGCCGAGGCGGCGGCATCCCCATTACGCTGATTTTGGTGGTGATCTTCTACCTGGGAGGGGAGATCATTGACGGCATCCGCAATACGGACAGCGTTTCCCAGCTGACCCATGTGGTGGGTGGCGTGCTGGGTATGATCTTCGGCTTCCTCTACCGGGGCGGCCGGCGGCGCTGAGATGGTACTGCCCATTCTCTGTGCCGGTACACTGCTGGCGGCAGATTACGGGCTGCGGAGCCTGGCCCGGCGGGGAAAACTGGAGCGGGCGCTTTTGGGCGGATGGATCCGGCTGGAGCTGCTGGAAAACCCCGGCATGGCCGGGGGTGTGCTGAAAAACCATCCCCATCTGGCCCGGGCTTTGTCCGGCGGAGCACTTTTGATGGTGCTGATTATGTGCCGGGGCGAGCTTTTGCACGGGCGGGGCTTGGGCTGCTGGGGCGCGGCGCTGCTGTGCGCCGGGGGCCTGGGCAACGTGTTGGAGCGATTGCGGCGGGGCTGTGTGACAGACTATATTCGATTTCCAAGGCTGCCGGCCGGGCGGCTGCAGCGGCTGGTGTGGAACCTGGCAGACCTTATGCTTTCAGCGGGTGCGCTGCTGCTGGCGGCAGGCAGCATAAGCAGCTGACAGAAAAAGGAGCAAGATATGACAGACTACTTTTCCGTCCAATTGACGGATGACGAAATACGCGGCATCAGCAGCATCGGCCTGGCCCACATGGGGGACGGAGTGTATGAGCTGTTGGTGCGCACCTGGCTGTGCGCCCACGGCAAGGCCACGGGCAAGGGGCTGCACCGGGCCACAGTGGCCCTGGTGTGTGCGCCGGAGCAGGCCCGCCGGGCGCAGAGGATACTGCCTGCGCTGACGGAGGAGGAGCAGGAGGTGTTTCGCCGGGGGCGCAACGCTCATGTCCACTCCATCCCCCAGCACGCCAGCCGGGCGGAATATCAGCAGGCCACGGCGCTGGAGGCACTGTTTGGCTGGCTGTACCTGCACGGACATCGGGAGCGGATCAATGAACTGTTTACACAAATGATGGAGGAATGAGCCATGGCATTGGATGCTGTGTGCCTGCAGGCGGCGGTGCGGGAGATCGCCCCACAGGTGGAGGGCTTGAAAATTGAGAAAATCCAGCAGCCTGCCCGAGATCAGGTAGTCCTGCTGCTGCGGGGAAGCCGGCGGCTGCTGCTGTGTGCCTCGGCCAGCCAGCCGAGACTGAACCTGACGGAGGTGCTGCGGGATAATCCCAGCCAGCCGCCTATGTTCTGCATGCTGCTGCGCAAGCATTTGGCCGGCGGACGCATTATTACCCTGCGGCAAGAGCCGCTGGAGCGGGTGGTGACGCTGGAGATCGAGGCCATGAACGAGCTGGGAGAGATGGGCCGGTTTTCCCTGGTGCTGGAGGCTATGAACCGCCACTCCAACCTGATTCTGTGCGGCGGCGACGGGCGCATTATCGACTGCATGCGGCGGGTGGATTTTGAGATGAGCCAGCAGCGGCAGGTGCTGCCGGGGCTATACTATCATCTGCCGCCCCGGCAGGAGAAGCGGTCGCCCCTGGAGGTGGAGGAGCAGGAGTTCCACACTCTCCTGGAAAGCGCTTCCCCGGAGATACAGACGGACAAATGGCTGCTGGACACCTTTACAGCCATCGCACCCCTGTGGGCGAGGGAGATGGCCTTTCGGGCCGGAGGAAGCACGGATTGCCTTTTGTCGGCTGCGGTAGGACGGCTGTGGTTAGAATTTGATGCCTGGCGCCGCCTGGTGCGGCAGGGAGAGTTCCTGCCGGTGGTCCTTGCCCGGGACGGCAAGCCCTTCGATTTTACCTTTGCTCCGGTTCTGCAATATGAAAATGCCTGTGAAATACGCACGGAGGAGAGCTTTTCCCAGCTTTTGGATCACTTTTATGCCCAACGAGAGCAGGCGGACCGAGTGAGGCAGAAGGGACAGGATCTGCTAAAGACCGCCATCAACGCTCGGGACCGGCTGCGAAGGAAGCTTTCCATGCAGGCCCAGGAGTACGAAAAGACCCGGGACCGGGATGCCCTGCGCATCAGCGGCGAGCTCATCACCGCAAACCTCTACCGCATGGAGCGGGGCATGGCAAGGCTGGAAGCGGAGAACTACTACGAGGAGGGCTGCCCCAGGCGGGTTATCCCCTTGGATGTGCGGCTATCCCCCCAGGAGAATGCCGCCAAGTACTTCAAGCGCTATAACAAGGCCAAGACGGCGGAAAAGATGCTGGCGCAGCTGATGGCCCAGGGCCGGGAGGAGCTTGCCTATCTGGAGAGCGTGCTGCAGGAGATCCAACAGGCGGAAAGCGAGCAGGACTTTAACGATATCCGCGCCGAGCTGACGGAGGGCGGGTACATCCGCTCCCACGGGAGAAAGCAGCCGGGCTTTCAGAGGAAGTCCGAGCCCCGACACTTTCGCACGGATGCGGGGCTGCTGGTTCTGGTGGGCCGCAGCAACCGGCAAAATGACAAGCTTACCGGCAAAACAGCGGATAGGACAGATTGGTGGTTTCATACCCAGAAGATCCACGGCAGCCATGTGATCCTATGCACCAATGGTGTGGAGCCGGATGAGGGGAGTATTCTGCAGGCGGCCCAGCTGGCGGCATACTACTCCCAGGGCCGGGACGGCGGTAAGGTTGCCGTGGACTACACCCCGGTAAAGTATGTAAAAAAGCCAGCCGGCGCCCGGCCGGGCATGGTGGTCTACACGACCTATCGCACCATCCTGGCCCAGCCGGACGGAGAGCTTGCCCAGCGGCTGGCAGTGAAATAGAAGCCCCGATACACGGCAGGGCTGCGCAAAAAACAGACACCCTCTATGTGGTTTGAAAGCCACATAGGGAGTGTTATGCGAAGATATTTGCAAGAGAGCTTTCAGCTCTGCCTCAGGCGAACACCACCTGCACCAGCACCATGTACAGCACCGTTCCCACGCCGATGGACAGCAGGACATTCCGCTTCCACAGGTGCAGGGCCGCCAGCACCGCAATGGAGATTAGCTCCGGCAGGCCGTGGGGGGCGGAGACGACAGAGACGTTCCGCAGGCAGTATACCACCAGCAGGCCCATCATGGCAGCCGGCAGAGTGCGGCCCAGATAGGAGACAATCTTGGGCACCGGACGGTTATCCGGGAAGAGCAGAAAGGGGAGAAAGCGGGTCAGCATGGCCCCCGCTGTCACCGCCAGGGCGATGAGGAGGGCCTGGGTCGTTGTCAATGTCATAGCTTTTTCCTCCCAATAAGCAGCACGGCCAAAACCAGGACCATGGCGGGGATTACCAGCTGATCCGCGCCGAAGACGGCCCGGGCCGCAGCGGTACACACAACGCCGATGATGCCGCTGATGCGGCTGCGGGGATCGGATATCTGCTCAATGAACAGCACCACGAAAAGCCCCGTCAAAGCGAAGTCCAGGCCGGTGGTGTCAAAACGGATAAACTGGCCGGCCAGGGAGCCCAGCAGGGAGCCGCCTACCCAGTAGGCATAGTCCAGCAGGGATATGGCCAGGTAGAAATCCTTCCGGGATACGTCCGGCGGCGGCTCCGCCGAGAAAACGACAGAAAAGGTCTCATCGCTGAGTGTGTAGATTAGGATCGGCTTTGCGCCGCCCAGGCCCCGGTATTTCTCCAGCATGGACACGCCATAAAACAGGTGCCGGGCGTTGACCATAACGCTCATGATGAAGGCACCCAAGGGGTCAAAGGCTGAGGTCAACAGGGTGATGGCCGCGAACTGCATGCTGCCGCAGAAGGCAACTGCACTCATGAGCAGCACCCAAGGGGCGCCAAAGCCCTTGGATTGCATCAGAACGCCGTAGGCGGCGCCCAGCACCAGATAGCCCGTCAGCACCGGAACGGTGTGGGGAAACGCCGCAGCAATAGCCCGCCTCCAGGCGGAGGTGGTCCGGCCGGAGGCATTGCCTCCGGCCGGACGGTTTTGATTCGTATTAGTCATGGTTATAGTTACACACTGAAAAGAATGTCGGCATAGGTGGGATAGGGCCAGAATTCGGCAGAGGTATAGGTCTCCAGCGTGTTCACCAGGTGGCTGGCCTTGTACTCCAGGGCGTACACCACGTCTCGGTAATACCGGGCGGACTCAATATCTCCCTCAGAGGCGGGGGCCTCCTCCAGGGCCTTGTCCATGGCCCGGGCAGTGTCATACAGCTCGTTATTCAGACCCGACAGCTGCTGCAGCAACTCCGTCTCGGCGGCACAATCCAGGTACAGGGCCTTTTTGCGCTGCACGGTCTCGGCCAGCTCCCCGGTGTAGCGGGACACGGCAGGGAAGATGCTCCGGCGGATCATAGTCAGCAAGGTATTGGCTTCAATAGCCGTAATCTTGCAGTAGTTCTCCAAATGGATGCCGTACCGGGCGCGCATTTCCGCCTCGGAGAATACATCATGCTTGGTAAAGAGGCTAATGTTCTTGGCGTCGATATAGGCGGGCATGCTGTCCACGGTGTCCCGCCGGTTGCTCAGGCCCCGGCGCTTAGCCTCCTCGGCCCAGGATTCATCGTAGCCGTTGCCATTGAAGATGATGCGCTGATGGGCCTTGAAGGTGTTGTGCAGCAGGGCCTGAAGGGCGGCATTGAAGTCCTCGGCCTGCTCTAAAATATCGGCAAACTGGCCCAGCTCCTCGGCCATGATGGTATTGAGGACGGTGTTAGGGCTGGCGACGGATTGAGAGGAGCCCAGCATGCGGAACTCGAATTTATTGCCCGTGAAGGCCAAGGGAGAAGTGCGGTTGCGGTCGGTGGTGTCCTGGGGGATCTCCGGCAGGGTGTCCACGCCGATCTCCAGCTTCTTCTTGGTCATGTCTACATACGCTGTGCCCCGGATAATGGAATCCAGCACGGCGGTAAGCTCGTCACCCAGGAAGATGGAGATGACCGCGGGGGGCGCCTCGTTGCCGCCCAGACGCAGGTCGTTGCCGGGGTAGGAGACGCAGCAGCGCAGAATGTCCTGATACTCATCCACGCCCTTGATAAACGCCGCCAAAAACAGCAGGAACTGGGCGTTCTGGCTGGGGGTCTTGCCGGGCTTTAGGAGATTCTCACCGGTGTCGGTGGCCAGGGACCAGTTATCGTGCTTGCCGCTGCCGTTGACCCCGGCAAAGGGCTTTTCGTGGAGCAGACACACCAGGCCGTGGCGGTCAGCCACCTTTTTCAGCAGTGCCATGGTCAGCTGGTTGTGGTCGGTGGCGGTGTTGGCGTCGGTATAAACCGGGGCGATCTCGTGCTGAGCCGGGGCCACCTCGTTGTGCTCGGTCTTTGCAAATACACCCAGCTTCCACAGCTCCAGGTCCAGGTCCTCCATGAATCGAGCGACTCTGGGCCGGATGGCGCCATAGTAGTGGTCATCCAGCTCCTGCCCCTTGGGGGGACGGGCGCCAAACAGGGTGCGGCCGCACAGCTTCAAATCCTCCCGCTTCTGATACATGCTCTTGTCGATGAGAAAGTACTCCTGCTCCGGGCCTACCTGGGGGATCACGTGCTTGGCCTCCGTATTTCCGAACAGGCGCAGGATGCGCAGGCTCTGCTGATCCAGCCGGCTCATGGAGCGCAGCAGGGGAGTCTTCTTATCCAGCACCTGGCCGCTGTAGGAGCAGAATACCGTGGGGATATATAGGGTTTTATCCTTGACAAAGGCATAACTGGTGGGATCCCAAGCGGTGTAGCCCCGGGCCTCAAAGGTGGCCCGCAGACCGCCGGAGGGGAAGGAGGAGGCATCCGCCTCGCCCCGGGACAGCTCCTTGCCGGACAACTCCATAATCACGGCGTCCTTGCCGGAGGGGGTGATGAAGCTGTCGTGCTTTTCGGCGGTGACACCGGTCATGGGCTGAAACCAGTGGGTATAGTGGGTGGCGCCCAGCTCCGTGGCCCAATCCTTCATAGCCGCGGCGATCTGGTCAGCAATGGAGCGGGGCAGGGTGGTGCCCTGGGTCATGCATTGCCTCCATGCGTTATAAGCGTCGGGGGACAAACGCTGTCGCATTTTGTCCTCATTGAAGACCATGCAGCCAAACAGCTCCGGGATTTTCTTGATATTCTCGTCCATTGCAAACTCCTTTCGCCGCAGGATGCGGCAGTTGTTATAGCACCGCCTGGATTAAGGCGGGTGTTACATATGTTTCGATTACAGCGGCCGCCGCAATCAGCGGCAAAGCCCACCACAGCAGGATCTGCCCACACTGCCTCACAGCGGCACCCACGGAGCCTGTCTGCTTTCCCAGCAGGGCGTCAGACACCGTCCTGCACAGGTACAGGCCCAGCGCCGCAGACAGGATCAGCGCCGGTATCTCAAAAATGCCGTGTGGCAGGATCCCTGTCAGGTACTTCCACAGGGGGATACCCTGGTGGACATAGTATCCGGCAAACAGGCCCAAGGTGGCGCCGTTTACGCCCAGGGCCAGGGCGGGCAGCCGGATAAACGGGAGCAATCCATATACTGTGGCCATGACCATAGCGGATAGGTTGTTCAGCAGCAGCGCAGAGAAAACAACGTTTCCGTCATCACTGGCCATGCCGCTCTGCTGGAGCATTTGGGCAAACTGCTCCACAATGCCGTCCGCCTGCGTAGGAAAGAGCAGGCTACCTATAAAGCTCAGCACAACAATCCCCGCAAAGGCCCATCCGGCGGTAAAGACCACGCTGCCCAGATCCTGCCGGTAAAAGGCGGCGGTACTTCCGTAGATCTGCTTCAGCTTGTACATCAGTTCAGCTTTTCAAGACCTGACCGCAGGCGGCGCAGGGTCTCTTCCTTTCCCAGGATGGCACAGATTTCCACGGCACCGCCGGGGGTTACCAGCTTGCCGGCAGCGGCAATGCGCACAGGCCACATGAGCTTTGCGTTCTTCACCTCCAGCTTTTCAGCCAGGGAAATCAGACCGTCATGGACGGTCTCCACCGTCCAGGTGGGGAGGGACTCCAGCATGGGAATGGCAGCCTCCAGCATGGCCTTGCAGACCTCAGGATTGGTCTTGGCCTTTTTATTGGTGAAAAATTCCACATCATATTCCGGACAGACATCAAAGAAATCCACCTTCTCGGGAATATCCGAAAGGCGCTCACACCGGGCCTGGAGAAGCCCGGCGATGGCGGCGATGTCAAAATCGCCCTTCACCGTCTGACGGATGTAGGGCTCGGCCACCTTGGCAAAGTCCTCCGGCACCATGGCCCGCAGGTACACGGCGTTGAAGTGGTCCAGCTTGGCCCGGTCGAAAATGGCGGGGGACTTGGAAATACCGGCAATGTCAAAGGCCTTCACCAGCTCCGGTAGGGTGAAAATCTCCTGCTCAGCCAGGTCACCCTTGGGGCTCCAGCCCAGGAGGGCCACATAGTTGAGGATGGCCTCGGTGAGGTAGCCCTCTGCCTTCAAGTCCTCGTAGGAGGGGTCACCATGGCGCTTGGACATCTTATTTTGCGCATCCCGCATCACCGGGGAGCAATGGACATAGGTGGGAATCTCCCAGCCAAAGGCCCGGTAGAGCAGGTCGTATTTGGGGGCGGAGGAGAGATATTCGCTGCCGCGCACCACATGGGTGATGCCCATGAGGTGATCATCGATGACGTTGGCAAAGTTATAGGTGGGCAGGCCGTCCCGTTTCAGGAGCACCTGGTCATCCAGGGTGCTGTTTTCCACGGTGATGTCGCCGAAAATAGCGTCATGAAAGGTGGTGGTGCCGTCCGTGGGGATCTTCTGGCGGATGACGTATGGCTCGCCGGCCTCTACCCGGCGCAGGGCTTCCTCCAAAGGCAGGTCACGGCAGGGATCAGCGGCACGGCCAAAGTCGCCGCTATCCTCCTCGGACTCGGCCTTTTCACAGAAGCAATAGTAAGCGGCGCCTTTTTCCACCAGCAGCCGGGCATACTTCCCGTAGGTGTCCCGGCGCTGGGATTGGATATAGGGGGCCACAGGACCGCCCACATCGGGGCCCTCGTCGTGGGTGAGGCCGCACTCGGCCATGGTACGGTAGATTACATCCACCGCACCCTCCACCTGACGGTTCTGGTCGGTGTCCTCAATGCGCAGGATGAAGGTGCCGCCGTGAGAGCGGGCGATGAGCCAGGTATACAGGGCTGTGCGCAGATTGCCTACGTGCATATACCCTGTGGGCGAGGGGGCAAACCGGGTGCGCACCTTGCCGTGGGGAATCTTGGCCTCCATCTGCTCAAAATAGCTGTAATCCAGTTTCATGGCGATCAACCTCCGCAAATTAGTCACATTTATCCATAATAAAAATATACCATACTATTATAAGGTAGCTGCCGAAAAAGTCAAGAAAAAAAGCTTATCCCGTTGCATTTTTGCGGGAAAGGTGATACCATAAACATAATTTGTATAAAATAGGGCTTCGGGCCCGTTTGCGGAAGGAGTAATGAAACATATGGAGAACACAGTGGAGAAGAAAAAGCGGATTTTCAGCGGCATCCAGCCCAGCGGCGAGCTGACCCTGGGCTCTTACATGGGGGCCATCCGTAACTGGGTGGACCTGCAGGATGAATATGATTGCCTGTACTGCATCGTGGACATGCACGCCATCACCGTGCGGCAGGATCCGGCCACCCTGCGCCGGCGCAGTGTGAACCAGCTGGCCCAGTACATCGCCTGCGGCTTAGACCCCAAGAAAAACATTATGTTCATACAGAGCCATGTGCCACAGCATGCGGAGCTGAGCTGGATCCTGGGCTGCTATACCCAGTTCGGCGAGCTGAGCCGCATGACCCAGTTCAAGGCCAAGGCCAAGCAGCATGCAGACAACATCACTGCGGGCCTGTTTACCTATCCTGTCCTCATGGCGGCGGATATTCTGCTGTACCAGGCAGACCTGGTGCCGGTGGGAGAGGACCAAAGGCAGCATGTGGAGCTGACGCGGGACATTGCTCAGCGGTTTAACGGCCTGTACAGCGACACCTTTACCCTGCCGGAGGCATTTATCCCCAAGATGGGCGCCCGGGTCATGAGCCTTGCAAACCCAGAGAACAAAATGAGCAAATCCGACCCCGATGGGTGCGTTTTTATGATGGACAAGCCCGAGGACATCATGCGCAAGTTCAAGCGCGCCGTTACCGATTGCGAGACGGCGGTGAAGTTTGACAAGGAGAATAAGGCCGGTATCTCCAACCTGCTGACCATCTACTGCGCTGCCACGGGCAAGACCGTTGCCGAGGCGGAGGGGGAGTTCGCCGGCCAGGGCTATGGCATTTTCAAGCCCGCCGTGGGCGAGGCCGTGGTGGAGCTGCTGCGGCCCCTGCGGGAGGAGTCCGAGCGCATCATGAAGGACAAGGCGTACCTGGAGAGCGTTTACAAAGAGGGCGCCGCCCATGCCTCCTACCTGGCCAACAAGACCCTCGGCAAGGTCCACCGCAAGATCGGCTTTGTGGCGAAATAATGGCGTTAATTCATAATGTATGTTTCCTTGCAAAGACGGAAAAAATTTGTTATAATCAATAAAAGTGAACGCACAAAAATTCACAGAGAAAGGATTTGGCAACTATGATCTATACCAGCGAAGTACAGCATATGTGCCCCATCGCCAAGGGCGCTTATCACGGCCCCGCTCCTATTCCCGAGGAGGGGAAGTGGGTCCAGGCCAAGGAGATCGGCGACATCTCCGGCTTTACCCACGGCATTGGCTGGTGCGCTCCCCAACAGGGCGCCTGCAAGCTGACGCTGAACGTGAAAAACGGCGTCATTGAGGAGGCTTTGGTGGAGACCATCGGCTGCTCCGGCATGACTCATTCCGCCGCTATGGCATCCGAAATTCTCATCGGCAAGACCATTTTGGAGGCACTGAACACCGACCTGGTCTGCGACGCTATCAATACCGCCATGCGTGAGCTGTTTTTGCAGATCGTGTATGGCCGTACCCAGTCCGCTTTCTCCGAGGGTGGCCTGGCAGTGGGCGCTTCCCTGGAGGATCTGGGCAAGGGCCTGCGCAGCCAGGTGGGCACCATGTTCGCCACCAAGGAAAAGGGCCCCCGCTATCTGGAGATGGCCGAGGGCTATGTGACCCGGGTGGCCCTGAACAAGGACGATGAGATCGTGGGCTACGAATTCATCAGCCTGGGCAAGATGATGGACTTCATCAAGAAGGGCGATGACGCCAATACCGCCATGGAAAAGGCCAAGGGCCACTATGGCCAGTTCGATAGCGCCGCCAAGTATGTCGACCCGAGACAGGAATAAGGAGGAGGACGAAATTATGGCACTGTTTGAAAGCTACGAAAGAAGAATCGACAAGATCAGCGGCGTCCTCGCTCAGTACGGCATCGGCTCCGTGGAGGAGTGCCGGGAGATCTGCCGGGCCAAGGGCTTTGATCCCTATGAGATCGTAAAGAGCATCCAGCCCATCTGCTTTGAAAACGCCTGCTGGGCCTACACCGTGGGCGCGGCCATCGCCCTGAAGGCCGGGGTCAAGACCGCGGCCGAGGCTGCAAAGCTGATCGGCGTGGGCCTGCAGTCCTTCTGCATCGACGGCTCTGTGGCCGAGGACCGCAAGGTGGGCCTGGGCCACGGCAACCTGGGCGCCATGCTCCTCAGCGAGGAGAGCAAGTGCTTCGCCTTCCTGGCCGGCCACGAGTCCTTCGCCGCCGCCGAGGGCGCCATCGGCATCGTGAAAAACGCCAACAAGGCCCGCAAGGAGCCCCTGCGTGTCATCCTCAACGGCTTAGGCAAAGACGCCGCCCAGATCATCAGCCGCATCAACGGCTTCACCTATGTGCAGACCCAGTTCGACTATTATACCAGCGAGCTGAAGATCGTCCGGGAGATCCGTTATTCCGAGGGGGAGCGGGCCAACGTCCGCTGCTACGGCGCCGACGATGTCCGCGAGGGCGTGGCCATCATGCACCATGAGGGCGTGGACGTGTCCATCACCGGCAACTCCACCAACCCCACCCGCTTCCAGCATCCTGTGGCCGGCACCTATAAGAAGGAGTGCATCGAGCAGGGCAAGAAGTATTTCTCCGTGGCCTCCGGCGGCGGTACGGGCCGTACCCTGCACCCGGACAACATGGCCGCCGGCCCTGCCTCTTACGGCATGACCGACACCATGGGCCGTATGCATTCTGACGCCCAGTTCGCCGGCTCCAGCTCCGTGCCCGCCCATGTGGAAATGATGGGCTTTTTGGGCATGGGCAATAACCCCATGGTCGGCGCCACCGTGGCTGTTGCCGTGGCGGTGGAGGAGAGCCTGAAGTAAGAAAAGCTCCTTCCACAGCTGAATGAAAAGATGAAAAGAACCCTTTATCCTATGTGGATAAAGGGTTCTTTCTCTTGAGACGGCTATGCTTTAGGCGCGGGTGGGAGCGATAAAAGGGGGAGAAAAATAGGCCATTCCTACACTACTCCTACATGTCTATTCCTACATTATTTTCTAATCTCCCCGTTAGGGCCTGGATAAGGACGGCCCGCATTGCTTTCGGAACTGCAGAGCGGAGATGGAAGGGGCCTGTTCCATGATAGGTGACTCCGCAAAATACCGGCGCGGATATTGTGCTATTTCAATAAATATCGAGCATTTTTTTTGCGTTGTTGTTGACTTTGACTAAAATACTATGTATTATGGAACTGTAACATCGGTAAATACAGGTATTCCAATTGACTATAGGGCTTGCGCAACAAACCTGGCCGGGCTGCATATTTGTTGGAATGCTATTCTGGTACTTACCGCTGAAAAAAACAGGAGGGACTAAAAATGAAAGGAATCAAGAAGGCATTGTGCCTGTTGGTGCTGCTTTTCTCTGTGGCGCTAGCGTTGCCTGTGACGGCCAACGCCTCCACAAATGGGCACACGGCCCAGGAGGCCCTTGCATGGGCAAGGGCGCAGGTGGGTAAAAGCCTGGATTACGATGGCGTTTATGGAGCTCAGTGCGTGGACCTCATTAAATATTACTATGATTTTCTGGGCTGCGCCAGCTATGCAAGGGGTAACGGCTGCGACTATGCCACCAACGCCCTGCCCAGCGGCTGGGCGCGCTACCAGGGAGCACAGCCTCAGCCGGGCGACATCCTGGTATATAGCGGCAACGACAGCAATCCCTACGGTCATGTGGCCATCTATGAAGCGGACCGGGTGACCTATCACCAGAATTTGGACTATAACCAGTGGGTCGTATGCTCCAGCTATCAGTATAATAGGCTCGGCAACCCCTACTGGGGCGTGATTCGGCCGGACTTTGTCTCCGCCCCGGTCTCGGCCACCTGGGAGGGGCCGACGCTTACCAGCGTGACGGAAACAAATGCTACGGTTTCCGGAAAGGTCACCTTTGGCCAGACCCTGAAAACAACATCCGCCGGTATGCGCCTGTATGACGGCAGCGGCAATCTGATTACTTACTATAAGCCGGATACTACGAATTACACCTCCACCTATGTGACCTTTGATTTCAACATCAACACCGAGCTGTATTACACCCTCTCACCCGGAAAAACTTATAAGGTCCAATTCTATACGGTGAGCGGCGGCCGTGAATACACATCGTCGGCGGTGACATTCACCACGCCGCACACCCATAGCTATCAGAATGGTGCATGTACTATCTGCGGGGCTAAGGATCCCAACTATAAGCTCACCGCGCCCAGTGTAAAGACGGATTATCTGATTTCCACCGGTAAGCCTTACATCAAGTGGGCCGCCGTAGCTGGGGCTAGCAAGTATGAAGTGTACCGCAGCGGCAGCAAGGACGGCACCTATACACTCCTTGGCAC
>DPPB01000011.1 GCA_003539495.1 Oscillibacter sp.
GGGCAAACGATGACCATGGTGCCGGAGCAAATCCTCAAGGATCTCTTTGTAAGAACTGAAACATAACAAGCGGAAAAACGATAAAACGGAAATTCCCTGTAAGGCGGGCACCTTACAGGGAATTTATTCTGATCATCTATAATCTTACATTAAACTTGGAATATGGTTCCCCGATACGCTGAGCAGCAGCAAATTGGTGCATTTTTCAAGCAACTCGACCACCTTATCACCCTTCATCAGCGTACGCTGACGATCGACGGTGCAAAGAAGTATATCTACAGCTATTTCTTTCATGAATTAGTCTCCTTGTTTTTGTAAGCGTTGGTCGGAAAACCTCTATCTTACTCTAACCTGGAGACTTTTTCGACACGATGAAGCGGAGGTTCCCGGACAGGAACCTCCGCTTTTTGTTACTTCTTGCTCTTACCCAGATAAGCCTCTTTGATGGACTCATCTGCCAGCAGCTCCGCGCCGGTGCCGGACTTGGTGATGGTACCGGTCTCCAGCACATAGGCAAAGTCTGCCACCTTCAGGGCCATATTGGCGTTTTGCTCAATGAGCAGCACGGTAACGCCTTCTTTGTTGATGGTGCGGATGATGTCAAAAATGCCCTGCACCACCAGGGGCGCCAGGCCCAGGGACGGCTCATCCATCATCAGGACCTTGGGCCGACTCATAAGAGCCCGGCCCACAGCCAGCATCTGCTGCTCGCCGCCGGACAGGGTGCCCGCCAGCTGCCAGCTCCGCTCCTCCAGCCGGGGAAACAGCGAATAGACCCACTTTAGATCCTTCTCAATGCCGTCCTTATCCTTGCGCAGATAGGCGCCGATCTTCAGATTTTCCAGCACCGTCAGGTTAGCAAACACCCGTCGCCCCTCCGGGGATTGGGCGATGCCCGCCTCCAGGATCTTGTTAATGGGCTTTCCCAGCAGCTCCTGGCCGTCGTAGGAGATAGAGCCGCTGTCAGCCTTCACCAGGCCGGATATGGTGCGCAGAGTGGTGGATTTACCTGCACCATTGGCGCCGATAAGGGTGACGATCTTGCCGTCCGGCACCTCCAGGCTGATGCCCCGCAGGGCCTTGATGCCGCCGTAGGACACATGCAGATTCTCAATCTTCAGCATCTTCAACCACCCCCAAATAAGCGTCGATAACGTGTTCGTTGCTCTGGATCTCCTCAGGCGTACCCTGGGCGATCAGCTTGCCGAAGTCCAGCACATAGATGCGGTCGGCAATGTCCATGACCAGGTCCATGTGGTGCTCAATGAGCAGAATGGTCATGTGGAAATTCTTGCGGATCTCGCCGATGAATTGCGTCAGCTCCAGGGTCTCTTGGGGATTCATGCCCGCCGCCGGCTCATCCAGCAGCAGCAGCGTGGGATCCGTAGCCAAGGCTCGGGCGATCTCCAGCCGACGCTGCTTGCCGTAGGGCAGGGAGGTAGCCAGCTCGTCCTTCACATCCTCCAGGCCCACCAGCTTCAGCAGCTCCAGCACCTCCGCCCGCTGCCGGGCCTCCTCCTTTGCATTAAGGTGGAGGGCGGCGGTAAAGAGATTGCTGGTGCGGCGCAGATGCTTGGCAATGAGTACATTGTCAAATACCGTCTGGCTCTTCCACAGGCGTATATTTTGGAAGGTGCGGGCCATTCCCAGAGCCGTGATTTTATCCGGCGTCGGGGCCAGCACACGGTCAGAGAAGGCATCCTCATCCCGCTCCTTTTGGGCCTCCTTCCAAGCCTTCAGAGCCTCGTCCTCCAGGGCCTCCTCCGGGGCAAGCTGCGCGGTATACATGGCGGGATGCTCACCCTTGTAGGCCTTTTTCATCTTGCCGGTGGGGTGATTGCGGACGATGCACTTTTCGTTGAAGCACACCCGGCCGTTGGTGGGGGCATACACGCCGGTGATGACGTTGAACGCCGTGGTCTTACCGGCGCCGTTGGGGCCGATAAGGGCCACGATCTCGCCCTCGTTTACCTCCATGGTCAGGTTATCCACGGCCACCACGCCGCCAAACTGCATAGTGACATTTTCCACCTTCAGCACATTTTTCATTTGGAGGCCACCTCCTTTGCGGATTTATCCTTCTTCTTACACAGCTTTTTGAAGAAGTTGAAGATCCCGTCCCAGGAGAACTCCCGGTCGCCCATGATGCCCTTGCGGAAGAACAGCACCACGATCATAATGACCACCGAGAACACCAGCATACGGAAGCCGCCCCGCATGAAGGGGATGTTCACTCCCAGGTAGGGCACGGGGTCGTCCAGGAAGCGCAGCCACCACTCGGAGGAGGCGATATACAGGAACGAACCCAAAATGGAGCCGGTGATGGAGCCGATACCGCCGATGACCACGATCAGCAAAATCTCATAGGTCATGGTAGAGGTAAAGGTGTTGGCCTGGACGCTGGACTGGAACATAGCCAGCAGCGCGCCGCCGATACCGGCGAAGAAGGAGCTGATGAGGAAGGCCTGCATCTTGTGCTTGGCCAGGTTGATGCCCATGGCCTCGGCAGCGATCTCGTCGTCGCGGATAGCCTTGAAGGCCCGGCCGTAGGTGGAGTTGATGAGCAGCACGATAAAGCCGATACAGATAGCCGACACGACGAACGGGAACAGGATGGAGTCAAAACCGGCAAAGCCGCGCAGCAGGTTGGAGGCGTTGGTCAGGGGCCCAAGCTGTTTCCACTGGATGATGGCGCGCATGATCTCGGCAAAGCCCAGAGTGGCAATGGCCAGATAGTCGCTCTTCAGCTTCAGCACCGGCAGACCGATGAGCCAGGCGAAGATGGCCGGTACGATACCCGCCAAGATCAGGCCCACCAGCATGGGCAGGCAGAACTGCACGATACCGCCATCAAAATATTGGTACACGTTCAGCCGGTCCGTTACGGGAATGGTGAGGATACCGTAGGTGTAGGCGCCGATCATCATGAAGCCCGCCTGGCCCAGGGAAAACAGGCCCGTAAAGCCGTTGAGCAGGTTCAAGGACACGGCCACCAGGGAGTAAATGGCACCCTTTTTCAGCACCGTGGCCAGCATGGAATAGTGCTGGAACTTGTCTACATACAGCAAAAACGCAATGCAGATGGCTGCCAAAATCAGTGACAGCAGCAGATTTCTTTTCTTGTTATTCTTCATAGCTTACACCTTCTCCGTCAGTTTCTCACCGAACAGACCGTTGGGCTTGCACAGCAAGATCACGATCAGCAGGGCAAAGGTGAAAGCGTTGCTGAATACGGCGATGGTCTCATTGGCCTTGATAAAGGACTCGCAGATACCAATGATGAACGCACCGATCACGGCGCCGGGGATGGAGCCAATGCCGCCGAACACAGCGGCCACGAACGCTTTCAGGCCGGGCATAGCGCCGATCATGGGGCTCACCTGGCCGTAGTTGGCAAAGTACAAAATAGAGGCCACGCCAGCCAGGAATGAGCCGATGACAAAGGTCATGGAAATGACGCTGTTGATCTTAATGCCCATGAGCTGGGAGGTCTCGAAGTCCCGGGACACGGCACGCATAGCCATGCCGATCTTGGTTTTTTGAATGAGGATCACCAGCACCACCACCAGGGCAATGGTGAGGATGGGGGTGATGATGGTAATGCGCTTGATGCTCAGGCCCCCCACGTTCATCACCTGGGTGAAGAAGGGGATGTCCGGGTAAGCCCGGGCGATGCCGCCGGTGATGTAGTTGGCCAGGTTTTGCAGCAGGTAGCTGACACCGATGGCCGAGATCATCACGGACATACGGGGCGCCGTGCGCAGGGGCTTGTAGGCCGCCCGCTCAATGACCACACCCAAAATCACCGTCAGCAGCAGCACCAGAGGGATAGACACCGCCAGGGAGCAGGAGGCGGAGATATACACCATGAAAAAGCCCGCCATCATAAAGATGTCGCCGTGGGCAAAGTTGATCAGGCGCAGGATGCCGTAGACCATGGTGTAGCCAATGGCGATGAGGGCGTACAGACTGCCCACCGTGACGCCGGAGAGCAGCAGCTGGATATAGAAAGCTGCGTCATGCATAAGTACGGAAACCTCCTTCTATATGAATCTTGCGCTTTCAGCATTCGGGGAGTGGATGTCCCTCGTCTGCCGAAAACGCAAGAGTCATCAAAGTGCAAAAACCTCGGAATCGTGAGGGGAGCGGCGCTCCCCTCACGATGAAGCTCTATGTCGTTTATAGAAACGCCGGGTACTTATCAGCCGTTGTAGGTGCTGTAGTACACGATGTCGCCATCCTTGATGGTCTTGATAACGGCATAGGTCTTGATGGCGTCGCCGTTTTCATCGAACTTCAGGTCGCCGGTAACCAGGCCCTTAACCTCCAGGGCAGCCAGTGCGTCGCGGATGGCAGCGCCCTCCGTGGAGCCGGCCTTCTCAATGGCGTTGACAGCGGCCATGTAAGCGTCGTAGCCGCAGGGGGTCACGCTGGAGATAGCGTCAGCGGTGCCGCCGTTGTTCTCGATACGGGTCTTGTCCTCGGCAACCCACTTCTTGAAGCCCTCCACGAAGGCCTTACCTTCGGCGTTGGACTCGTCGGCTGCATCGAAGAAAGCGGAGAAATAAATGTCGGTGGCCTTGTCGCCGGTACGCTGCGCGATGGAGATATCATCCCAGGTGTCGCCGGCCATAATGGGGCAGGTAACGCCGCTGTCCCGAGCCTGGCTGATGATCATGGCAGCGGTCTCGATGGACACGGGGGCGAAGATGCCGTCATACCCGGCGGACTTGATGGTAGCCATGATGGTGGAGAAGTCGGTCTCGCCCTTCTGGAACTCCAGAACGGTGGCCTTACCGCCCAGGCGCTCCATTTCCTTCTGGAAGTAGTTACCGAAGCCGGCGGAGTAGTCGTCGCCGGACTCAATGATCAGTGCGCAGTTGACGCTGCCCTTTTCCTTGTTGGCGAAGTTGGCCATCACGGCGCCCTGGAAGGGATCAATGTAGGAAACGCGGAAATAGTAGTCGTTACCCTCGGTCACCTGCGGATTGGTGCACGAGGTGCCGATGGCGGGGATCTTAGCATCCCGGAACAGGGGGCCGGCGGCAATGGCGCAGCTGGAGCCGTAGGTGCCGATGACCACGGACACGCCCTTGGAAATCAGGGTCTGGGCCGCGGCGGGAGCCTTGGACTGCTCGGAAGCATTGTCGGCAGTGATGAGCTGAACCTTGTACTCCTTGCCGTTGATGGTAACGGTGGGCTTGATGGAGTTGGCATACTCGATGCCCAGGATCTCCTTCTTGCCGCCGGCGCCATTCTGGCCGGAGGTGGGCTCAAAGATACCGATCTTCACGGTGTCCCCATCGGTGGAGCCGCCATTGTCCTTGCTGCCGCAGGCAACCAAAGACAGTGCCGTGACCAGGGCCAACAGCAATGCAATAAACTTTTTCATCTTTTCTTCCTCCTAATTGGTTTGGGTCATAGGCTCTCCATGTTTCCTATGACTATTTTTATATTTTATTAAAAAACCCCCTCGATTGCAAGAGAGCATGTTGCATTAAATTTCCGCCGCGATTCCGGTTTGCCCGAAAGATTTTTCCGCCTTTACTTTTTGCCGCTGTACGCTATACGTGGACAATTGCGTTTATATGCCCTTCATACCGCCATTTTGCTCTTTTGCTGTCCCCCATTGGCAGACAAGGCCGTTCGTGATTTTGCACAACACCCTTCTGCTGTTAACAAAAACAAATCGTCCTCTTTGCTGAGCAAAGAGGACGATTTACAAAATTCTCACGTTTTTTCCGCTTGAAAAACAGATTCAAATTCCTCCGCAGTCATGGTTTCATGCTCCAGCAGGAAGCTCGCCACCGCCTCCAGCTTCTCCTGCTGCCGCTTCAGGATCTCCGTGCAGCGGGCATAGCCGTCCGCCAGGATCTGCTGGATCTCGTCATCCATCTCGGCGGCAATCTTCTCGGAGTAGGGACGGGTGTGGCCCATGCTCTTGCCAATGAACACCTCGTCGCTGCCGGCGTTGAAGGCCACATGGCCCAGGCGCTTGGACATACCGTAGGTGCCCACCATCTTTCGTGCGATGGTGGTGGCCCGCTGCAGGTCGTTGGAGGCGCCGGTGGAGATATCTCCCAGCATCAGCTCCTCGGCGGCTCGGCCGCCCAGGAGGGCCACGATCTCGTCCTCCATGTATCGCTTGGACAGGTACGAGCGGTCCTCCTCCGGCAGGCTGATGGTCATGCCGCCGGCTTGCCCCCGGGGAACGATGGTGATCTGATGCACCGGGTCCTGGCCCGGCAGGTCGTGCATCACTACGGCGTGGCCGGCCTCATGGAAGGCCGTGAGCTTACGTTCCTGCTCAGGGATGACCCGGCTGTGCTTTTCCGGGCCGGCAATAACCTTGATGATGGATTCCTGAATGGTTTTCTGCCGGATCACCGGTTCATTCCGCCGCCCCGACAGCAGCGCCGCCTCATTGAGCAGGTTCTCCAGATCCGCGCCGGTAAAGCCTGCGGTACCCCGGGCAATTTCCGCCAGGTCCACATCCTCTGCCAGAGGCTTGTTACGGGCGTGGACCTTCAGGATCTCCTCCCGGCCCTTGATATCCGGCAGCCCCACATATACCTGCCGGTCAAACCGGCCGGGCCGCAGCAGCGCCGGATCCAGGATGTCCACCCGGTTGGTGGCGGCCAGCACCACCACGCCCGAGTTGGCGGTAAATCCGTCCATTTCCACCAAGAGCTGGTTTAGGGTCTGCTCCCGCTCGTCGTGTCCGCCGCCCAATCCGCTGCCGCGCTGACGGCCCACGGCGTCGATCTCGTCGATAAATACTATAGCGGGGGATTGTTTTTTCGCCTGCTCAAACAGGTCACGGACGCGGCTGGCGCCCACGCCCACATACATTTCCACAAAGTCGGAGCCGGAGATGGATAAAAATGCCACGTCCGCCTCTCCGGCCACGGATTTGGCCAGCAGTGTCTTGCCGGTGCCCGGAGGGCCCACCAGCAGCACACCCTTGGGGATGTGTGCGCCCAGCTGCAGATACTTATCCGGGTCCCGCAGGAACTCCACGATCTCCTGCAGTTCCTCCTTTTCCTCGTCGGCGCCGGCCACCTGGTCAAAGGTCACCCGATCCTCGCCCCGGCCGGGCATCTGCACCCGGGCCTGGCCGAATTTAGCCATTTTGTCTTGGGCTGCAGCGCCGCCGTTCATGCGGCCCATAAGCCGCACGATCAGCAAAAAGCCCAGTATCCCCATGACATAAGGCAGCAGTGTCGTCACCCAGTTGGTGGCATGAACAAAATCCTGCTGCTGCACGGTGCCGCTCTGCACCTGCTGCTGAATCAGGCCGTCCATGTCACTGTAAAAGCTCTCCACGCTGCCGATGGTGCAGGCGGCCAGGGTGCCGTCCTGCAGCTTGGCCTTGAGCACATCGCCGGTGATAGTGAAGGATTGCACCTTCTCCTCCCGGAAATAGCGGCACATATCGCTGTATGCAACGGTGCCGGAGCTGTTCATGCTCCGTGCCAATATAAACACGCACACCACCAGCAGCAACAGCAGCAGGCTGCCGGGGCGTATTCTTCTATTCTCAGTCACAGACACATCTCCTTTTAAGAAACCACCCGAATACCCCGCCAGCTGTTCTCCTTCAGGAAGGATATACACACCAGCACATGGGAGCGCACTTTATCCACCGGAATATATGGGTTATCCCACAGGCGTGCGTCCTGTGAGTTGGTGCGGTTGTCGCCCAAAAAGAAAAGGCATCCCTCCGGCACCACATACTCCTCCTGGTTGCCCGCGGCGGTGACGCCCTGCCGGGGCAGGTAGGATTCCTCCAGCTTTTCACCGTTAATATACACATAACCGTTTTGGATGCTTACCGTGTCCCCGGGCAGGCCGATGACCCGCTTGACCAGGAGCTTACCCAACTCCTCGCTCCGGAAGGTCACCACATCCCCCCGCTGGGGCGTGGGATCGGCGAACACATAGGGCATTTGCCACGAAAGCAGCAGGGACCTGGTGGGCAGAGTGTCCTCCATGGAGCCGCTGGGTACCCAGGCGATCTGCAGGATCACCTTGAGCAGCACCAGCATCACCGCCACGGTGATAGGCGCAAAGCCGTAATCTCTCCACAGTCTGCGGGCTGTGCTCTCCTTCTGCAGGCGGCGGCCCGGATAGCTGTCGGCGGAGCCCCGGCCAGGAAGCTGCGGGTCTGCCGGCTGCAATCCGTCTTTATTCTCGTCCATGGGCTCCTCCTTTCCCGTCCGCTGTCTCCGCGGGCTCACTTGCTGTAAACCTCGGGCTTCAGCACGCCGATATAAGGCATATTCCGGTACTGCTGGCAGTAGTCCAGGCCGAAGCCCACCACAAACTCATCCGGCACCTCGAACCCGGCCAGGTCGGGGGTAATGGGCTTTTCCCGGCGGGAGGGCTTATCCAGCAGGGTAACAATGGTGATGGACTCTGCGCCCTTGGCCTTCAGATAGCCCTCCAGGAAGTACAGGGTGTTGCCGGAGTCCAGGATATCCTCCACCACGATGATGTCCCGGCCGGTAATATCCCGCTGCAGATCCCGGGTGATCTCCACCACACCGGAGCTCTTGGTAGCGTTTTTGTAGGAGGACAAACTGATGAACTCCACCTCGCTCTTGAGCTGGGTGGCCCGCACCAGGTCCGCCATGAACATGAAGCAGCCGTTGAGCACGCCCACAAACATGGGATTTCTGTCCTTGAACCGGTCAAATAGCTCATCACCCATCTCCTGGATGCGAGCGTGAATCTGCTCCTCAGGCAGCAGCACCTTCAAAATGTCCTGATTCATGTTGCTTTTAGCCATTGCTATATCCTCCTGCAATTTCTCTCTTGATCTGAATAATTATTCTCTCGCCATCGGTTTCCCGGGGCTGAAATTCCTCGTCCACTCCCAGCGGCCATACCGCCGCCAGGCTCTCGCCCACATAAAACGCAGGCAGCGTATCCCGCTCTCCGGGGCCTATCCCCCAATCTGCGCACAGGCGCTTCACGCTGCGCCGGCCCCGGCTGCCTGGGAGCTTCAGCCCATCTCCGGCCCGGCATGTCTGCACAAAAAGCGGGCGCTTCATTACATCGCGCCCCAGGGCCATCTCATTCGTCCCGGGCAAATAGCCCCGGCCCTCCATCCGGCAGGTGATGGTAAATTCCCCCCACCGGTTCGTCCCCAGGGTCAGCGCCGCTCCCGGCGGCGCCTTCTTCGCTGTCTCCAGGATAAATTTCTCTCCCCGGCACACGGCTGTCAGACCGCCGGGCAGGGAAATGCTCTCGCCGCAGCCGTGGAGCAGTGCCTCCATGGCTTCGTAGTGTACCGCACCAAAATCCTTCCGGCCAGCCTGTGTGCGCTCTGTCAGTGCCCGCAGGACACGCAGCCGCAGGGCATAGGGCAGCCTCAGCAGGCTCTCCCGGTCCAGCTCTGCCCCATCCGGGGGCAGGACCGCGTCCGCCTGGGCCTGCCAGTATTCCTCCTCCCGCCGCAGGATCTCCGCCGTGCGGCAGATGCTTCCCTCCGCGCCGGGATACAGCTCCTTCAGCAGCGGCATGATGTCCAGCCGCAGCCGGTTCCGGGTCATACTTCGGTCGCTGTTGGTCTCATCCTCTACATGGGGAATCCCGTTTTCCTCCAAATATTCCTCGATCTCCTGTCGGGACGTCTCCAGCAGGGGCCGGATGATGCTCCCCCGCACCGGGGGAATACCCGCCAGTCCCTGGGGGCCCGTGCCCCGCAGCAGGTTCAGCAGCACCGTCTCCGCCTGGTCGGCGGCGTGATGGGCCGTGGCAATGCGGTCAGCCCGGGTCAGCTCCGCTGCCCGGCGGAAGGTCTCATACCGCAGCCGCCGTCCGGCCTCCTCGATGCCAACGCCCCACTGCTTTGCCTTCTCTGGCACGCTGACTCGCTCCGTCACGCAGGGGATGCGCCGCTCCCGGCAGAAGTTCTGCACAAACAGCTCATCCCGCCGGGCCGTATCCCGCTGGCCGTGGTTCATGTGTACGGCGGCCACGGAGAAATTTTCCCTCTGTCCCAGCTGCCACAGGGTGTGCAGCAGGCACATGGAGTCCCGTCCGCCGCTGACGGCGCACAGGATGCGTCCGCCTTCTGGCGGCAGCATATCCCACCGCCGCATAAACGGCAGCAGGTCCAGCTCTTTATTCCTCATAGCGGTTTTCCAGGGTGCTGAAGGCAGTGTAATCCGGCATCCAGCGCAGCTCCACCTTGCCGGTCTCGCCGTGGCGGTTCTTGGCCACGATGCACTCAGCGATGTTCCGCTTTTCGGAGTCCTCATTATAATAGTCATCCCGATACAGGAACATGACGATGTCCGCATCCTGCTCGATAGCGCCGGACTCACGCAGATCCGACAGCATGGGCCGCTTATCCTCTCGCTTTTCGTTGGCGCGGGACAGCTGGGACAGGCACAGCACAGGCACCTGCAGCTCCTTGGCCATGATCTTCAGCATCCGTGAAATATCCGCCACTGCCTGCTGGCGATTCTCACCGCTGTAGCCCTTGCCCCCAGCGGAGGTCATCAGCTGCAGATAGTCGATGACCACCAGACCCAGGTTTTCCAGACGGCGGCACTTGGCGTTCATATCTGCCACGGTGAGCAGGGGGTTGTCGTCAATGCGGATGTTGGTCTGGTTGAGCACAGAGGCCGCCTGGGCAATCTTCTCCCAGTCACTCTCACGGAGGTTGCCGGTGGCCAGGCGGGTGTTTTCAATAAGCCCCTCGTTGGCTAAAAGCCTTGTCACCAGCTGCTCCTTGGACATTTCCAGGGAGAAGATAGCCACCGTTTTGCCGGAGGACTTGGCTGCCGACAGGGCCACATTCAGGGCCATACTGGTCTTGCCCATGCCGGGCCGGGCCGCCAGCAGCAGCAGGTCCGACTTATTCAGGCCGTTGATCTTCCGGTCCACCGCAGACAGGCCCGTGGACAGGCCCGGCGGCTCGCTGCCGGCGGTGAGCTTGGCCAGCTGCTCCATAACATCGTTGAGCACGGCGCCCACGGTAGCCATTTCCTGGCTGCCCCGGCCCTGGCGGATGGCATAGATCTTCTGCTCCGCTGCCGACAGCAGGTCGCCGGCGGTGCCCACGCCCTCCTGCACCATGGCGGCGATGTCCCCCGCCGCCTTGGCCATGGAGCGCAGCAGGGCCTTATCCCGGATGATACCCGCGTACTCCATCACATTGGCGGAGGTAGGGGTCACCTCCATGAGCTGGAGGAGATAGGCCCGGGTATCATCCCGGTATACGCCGTTTTTTTCCATTTCCCGGGCCACGGTCACGCCGTCAATGGGCCGGGAATAGATGAACATGGAGTAAATGGTCTCGAAGATTTCCCGATTCTGCTGCAGGTAGAAGTCCTGCGGCTGGAGCTTGTCCATCACGTCCTTGATGCAATCGGCATCAATGAGCATGGACCCCAGCACCGCCTGCTCCGCCTCCGGAGAATGGGGCATAGCCCGGCTCAGCAGCTCATCCATAGGCATAGGGGAAACCTCCTTTCTGTTTGATACTTCCTCTTATTTTTCCTCCGTCACGATGACGTACACCGTGCCGCTGATCTCAAAGCCCAGCTTAGCCTTCACCTGATAGCTGCCGAAGCTCTTGATGGGCTCATCCAGCACCAGCTTCTTGCTGTCGATGTCCACGCCATGCTGCTCCTTCAGAGCGGCGGCGATCTCCCGGCCCGTCACAGCGCCGAAGAGCTTGCCGCCCTCGCCGCCCTTAGAGGCCACCTTCACCTGCAGGCCCTTGAGCTTTTCCGCGATCTCTGTGGCGGCGGCCTTAGCCTCCGCGTCGGCCTTGGCCTTGGCCTTCTCCTGCAGGCGCATGGTGTTCATGGCGTCTGCCGTGGCCAGCACAGCCAGGCCCTTGGGCAGCAGAAAGTTCCGGGCGTAGCCCTCGGCTACCTCGATCATTTGGCCCTTCTTACCCTTGCCTCTCACATCGGCTTTCAGAATAACTTTCATTTATTGGTTCCTCCTTGGTTGGGTTTTTCGTAGTATTTGTCAATGGCCTCCTGGAGCTTTTGGCACACCTGCTCCACCGTCACGCCGGGCAGCTGCCCGCCGGCGCTGGTGGAGTTGCCGCCGCCGCCCAGGGCCTCCACAATGACCTGCACATTCACCTCACCCAGGGACCGGGCAGAGATATACACGCCATCATCCTTGGGGTAGAACACGAAGGACGCCTGCACGCCGCTGAGGGTCAGCAGCTCATCGGCGGCCTTGGCGGCCGTCACCCGCTCACAGGGCTCGTCAATGGCGGCAATGGCCAGGTCCTCCCGGTACAGCACCGCCCGCCGTATGATGGCATAGCGGTCGATCATGGATTCCAGATCGCTCTGGAACATCCGCTGCACATCCTGGGTGTCGGCCCCGGCCCGGCGCAGATACGCCGCCGCCTCAAAGGTGCGCCCGCCGGTGCGGTTGGTAAAGTTCTTGGTATCCAGCACAATGCCCGCCAGCAGAGCCTCCGCCTCGGTTTTCAGCAGGTCGCCGGTCTCCAGCAGATACCCCAGCAGCTCCGTTACCAGCTCGCTGGCAGAGGAGGCGTAGGGCTCGTGAAAGTTCAGGGCCATTTTCTCAATGTAGCTGCTGCTCCGGCGGTGGTGGTCGATCACCGCCACCCGGTTGCAGCTTTCCAGCAGCGGCTCGGACTCCACGCTCTCCGGGCGGTTGGTGTCCACCACCACCAGGAGTGTGTCCGGCTGCACCCGTAAAAAGGCATCTCCGCCGCCGATGAATACATCCTTGTATTCCGGCAGGGCCCGGAGCTTTCGCAGCATAGGCCCAACGGAATTATTTTCCATGTCCAGCACAATGCGGGCGGCCTTACCCCGCTTGCGGGCAATGGCACATATGCC
Source organism: Oscillibacter sp. (assembly GCA_003539495.1). Taxonomy (GTDB): domain Bacteria; phylum Bacillota; class Clostridia; order Oscillospirales; family Oscillospiraceae; genus Vescimonas. Next base: position 12,852 of record DPPB01000011.1, read on the forward strand.
CGCCGCAGCGCCCAAAGTGTCCATGTCGGCATACTTGTGGCCCATAACGTACACATGCTCCGTGTCGTCCATCAGGTCGCCCAGGGCGTTGGCCATGACCCGGGATTTCACCTTTGTTCGTTTTTCCGTGGTCTTGGCCCGGCCGCCGTAAAACTCAAAGTTCATCTGGTCCTTCACAACAGCCTGGTCACCGCCCCGGCTCAGGGCCATCTCCAGAGCAAGGCCGGCGTTTTTATACAGGGCCTCAAAGTCCGCCGCCTCCCGGCCCACGCCGATAGAGAGCGTGGCGTATACCCCCTCGCCCGCCTGCACCGTGCGCACATCATCCAGGATGGAAAAGCGGCCGGCGGCGAATTTTTCGTATCGGGCCTCGTCCAAAACCATCAGATAGCGGTCCCGGTCGGATTTCATCAGCAGCGCGCCGCTCCCGCCCCGCCACTGGTCCATTTTCTCCTCCACAGCCGCCCGCACGGCGGAGCGCTTGCCCTCCGGGCAGGCGCTCATGAGATCCTCGTAGTTGTCGATCATGATGATGGCCACCACAGGCCGTGTCTCGGCCAAGGTCGTGCGTATATGCTCCAGATCCGTCACATCCATCCAGTAGGTGGTGGCCAGCACGCCCATATGCCCCGTTCCCTCGGGCCGGGACAGGCAGCCGAATATCCGGTAGCGCCGTCCGTTCCAGGTAAACAGGCCCGGGAACTCCGACTTTCCCTCCAGGATCCAGTGGGTCTCAAAGCCCTCCACCACGTCCCGCACCCGGGACTCGAAAATATCCTTCCCCACACCCGGCAGGTCCGTGAACAGGTCGTTGGCCCAAAGCACGTCATCGTTCTCGGGATTAAAGACCATCATGGGCATGGGGGCAAAGAGCATGTTGCTGTTTTTGGCGGTATCGGCACCGCCGGCTATGCGCTCCACATACTGGTGCAGCTGCTGCTGCACAACCTTACTCCGCCGGTGACTGATATACCACACCGCCAAGGCAGCGGCCACCTCGCCGATGGCCAGAGCCAGAGATATCTTCGCCGTGACTGCGGCAAATAGGAGCAGCAGCAGGATATACGCCACCGTGTTGGTGCGCACCAGCTTTCGGATTCTCTCGTTCATGGCCTTCCCTCCCTTGTCATATGCAGATAGTGACCCAGTTTGCTGATTTTACATTATACCATATTCGCCCGGGGGGCACAAGCGTTTCTTTCCCCCTACAGGCCACTTTTTTCCGCCCTGTCGAAAAGTCCGGAAACCCGGCGCACGTTTGGGGGTGTACAAATGGCAATAAATGTGCTATACTATAAAATAATTAGAGGGAAATCCTTTCCCCCGCCGGGCGGACATGGCCGTCCGTCCCTGCCAGGCAATGCGCTGTAGGGCGGCACCCCCACCTTTCCATTTTGTGTAGAGGCTGATGCCCGCATCGGCCCGAACCGGGCTTGCGCCGCACCCCTTGTAACGTGTCATTGCGCAACCAGTGACCGTCGTCACTGGTTATATTCGTATCTTTTCGCGGGCAATGTGGATGCCGCGATGCGATAAACGGGGCTAATCCCCCGAAAAAATCATACTACGGTCACGGTCAGGCGGTCCTCCGCCGCCGCGCAGGGCGATGCAGGGCCCGGCGCAGGCGGGGCGCCTTTGTTTTGATGCGCATTTTTGCGTTCGTTCCGCCCACCGCGGCCCCGGAAGTAAAAAGGAGAATCAATACTTTTATGGCAGAAAAATTAAAAATCATCCCCCTGGGCGGTCTCAATGAGATCGGCAAAAACATGACCGCCTACGAATACGGCGGCGAGATCATCGTGGTGGACTGCGGCATGGCCTTCCCCGGCGACGATATGTACGGCATCGATTGCGTCATTCCCGATGTCAGCTACCTGATGAAGAACCACAGCCGTCTGCGCGGTCTGTTCATCACCCATGGCCATGAGGACCATATCGGGGCCATTCCCTATGTTCTCAAGCAGGTGAATATGCCCATCTACTGCACCCGCTTTACCGCCGGGCTCATCAAGCTGAAGCTTCAGGAGCACCGCCTGCTGGACTCCACCAAGATCATCACTGTGGAGCCGGGCAGCACCGTCCGGGCGGGCAAGTTCCAGGTGGAGTTCATCCATGTGAACCATTCCATAGCCGACTCTGTGGCCTTCGCCATCCACACCCGCATGGGTACCATTGTCCACACCGGCGACTTTAAGATCGACTCCACCCCCATCGATGGGGAGGTCATCGACCTGGCCCGCTTCGGCGCCCTGGGTCACGAGGGAGTCCTGGCCCTGCTGGCGGACTCCACTAATGTGGAGCGCCCGGGCTACACCATGAGCGAGCGGGCCGTGGGCAAGACCTTCGTCCGGCAGTTTACCGGCTGCAAAAAGCGCATTATCGTCACCACCTTTGCCAGCAATGTCCACCGCATCCAGCAGGTTATTGACGCCGCCCACGCCTGTGGGCGCAAGGTGGCCGTCACCGGCCGCAGCATGGAGAATATTATGAAGGTCTCCACAGAGCTGGGGTATATGAAGGTGCCCAAGGGCACCGTGGTGGATCTGAATCGGCTGAAGAACCTGCCCCCGGAGCAGCAGGTCATCGTCACCACCGGCTCTCAGGGGGAGGAAATGAGCGCCCTGTACCGCATGGCCTTCTCCACCCATAAGCAGATCGACGTGGGCCCCACGGACAAGGTCATCATCTCCGCCTCCGCCATTCCCGGCAACGAGGTGACGGTGGGCCGGGTCATCAACGAGCTGTTCCGCAAGGGCGTGGATGTGGTGTATGACAAGGCGGATATGCTCCATGTCTCCGGCCATGCCTGCCAGGAGGAGCTGAAGATCATTCACGCCCTCACCAAGCCCCGGTTCTTCATCCCTCTCCACGGCGAGCAGCGCATGCTGCAGATCCACAAGCGCGTGGCGGAGTCCATGGGCATGAGCCCCAAGAATATCGTGGTGGCCGAAAACGGCTCCGTCATTGAGATCACCGGCAAGCACATCAAGTGCGAGACCTCCGTCCCTGCCGGGGAGGTGTTTGTGGATGGCTCCGGCGTGGGTGAGGTAGGGGCCGTGGTCCTCAACGACCGCAGGCTTCTGGCTGAGGACGGCATGGTGGTGGTCGTGCTGCCCATGTCCTCTCACGACCACCAGCTCCTGTGCCCGCCGGAGATCGTCACCCGTGGCTTTGTCTATGTAAAGGAGTCTGAGGAGCTGCTGCATCAGCTCCGGGACGTGGCCCAAAAGACGGTAGACGCCATGTCCGCCCGAAAGCGCCGGGACGATGGCGAGGTCTCCCGGGCTGTCCGCAGCGCCGTGAGCAGCTATCTCTATAAGCACACCAAGCGCAGCCCCATGGTCATCCCCATGGTGACGAAGCTGTAATTGAAATTCAATAAAAACAGGAACGCGGGTGTATTTTGAAGTGACCCCTAAAAGTTA
>DPPB01000022.1:0-209 GCA_003539495.1 Oscillibacter sp.
AAAAAGTATTTTTGCCGCGCCGGAGTGTGAGGGAAACCCAAGAAGGGTGTCCCTTACCATTGAAATCAGTAGTTTTTGAAGCTTTTTCAAAGCTTCAAAAACCTGAAAGCCGGGCCCCGGGGCCCGGCTTTTCCGATATGTCGGCAGAGAAATGAAAAAATGACAGGTATCACGGGATACCTGTCATTTTTGGTGCGCGAGGCGGGACT
>DPPB01000022.1:571-67295 GCA_003539495.1 Oscillibacter sp.
GCCAATTCCACCACTCGCGCATAGTAAAGCTTCTTTTCTGACTCCGGAGAAAAAACTGGTGCGAGTGATGGGACTTGAACCCACACGTCCAATCGAACACAAGCACCTCAAGCTTGCCTGTCTGCCTATTCCAGCACACTCGCAAATGAGTCTCTCGACCGGAGACTTGCTTATTATAGCATATGGAGAAAAAAAGTCAAGGGCTTTTTACGCCAAAATCCATCTTTTTTGAATGGTGCATAGCGTGGCGAAAAAAGAATCTACCGGGCGGCCGGCGAGTGTGCCGGCTGCCTATAGCCGCCTGTCTGCCCGGAAAAAACAGAGCCCTTTCCATGCGCTGGCCGCCGCCGGAACTTCCGGCAGCGGCCAGTGTGTGTTTTTGTGACGGCTGTAAGCCGGGGGGTTATCTTTCACTCATGGGTACATAGGGCCGGCGCTTTTCAATGCATTTGCAGGCCGGACGGATGATCTTGCTGTTTTCGCCCAGCTCCTCCATGCGGTGGGCGCTCCACCCGGCCATGCGGGCGATGGCAAACAGCGGGGTATACAGCTCCTTGGGCAGGCCCAGCATATCATACAGAAAGCCGCTGTAGAAGTCCACATTCACCGCCACGGGCTTGCCGGTGCGGGCGGTGAGCAGCTCCTTGGCTACCTTTTCCACGGTGAGATACATATCCATCTCCCTGTTGAGCCCCTTTTCCTTGGAAATATCCCGCACAAAGCCCCGCAGGACCTCGGCACGGGGGTCGGACAGAGAGTAGACGGCGTGGCCCATACCGTAGATAAGACCCAAACCGTCCAGTGCCTTCTTGTCCAGCACAGCTTGCAGGTATTCGCGGACCTGGCCCTCGTCGGTGGGATCGTCTACATGGCTTTTCAGGTCCGCCATCATCTCCACCACCTTGATATTGGCGCCGCCATGACGGGGGCCCTTCAGGGCGCACAGGGAGGCGGCCATGGCGGAATAGGTATCCGTGCCGGTGGAGGAGACTACATGGTTTGTGAAGGTGGAGTTGTTGCTGCCGTGGTCGGCGTGGAGGATCAGCGCCGCGTCCAGGGCCCGGGCCTCCAGCTCCGTAAACTTTTTATCCTCCCGCAGCAGATAGAGGATGTTCTCCGCCATGGACAGGTCATTTTGGGGCTTGTGAATGAACAGGTCTCCGCCCTTGGTGCTGCGGTAGGCCAGGTAGCTGTAGATGGCCAGCTGTGGGGTATTCACCGTCAGCTGCAGGCACTGGCGCAGAATGTTCGCCATAGAGATGTCGTTGGCCTTGTCATCGTAGCAGTACAGGGTCAGCAGGCTCCGGGCCAGGGTGTTCATCATGTCTCCGGTGGGGGCCTTCATCACCACGTCACGGACAAAATTCTTGGGCAAATGGCGATACTCATTGAGCATCCGGCAGAACGAATCCAGCTGCTCCTTGGTGGGAAGCTGCCCGAAAATGAGAAGGTACACCGTTTCCTCAAAGCCGAAGCGCTTCTCAGCCAAACTGCCCTTTACCAGCTCCCGGACGTCGTAGCCGCGATAGTACAGCACGCCCTGGCAGGGGATGGTGTCGTTATCATCGATGGTGTAGCCCTTGACCTCGGAAATGCGGGTAAGGCTGGCCAGCACACCGCGGCCGTTGGCATCGCGCAGGCCGCGCTTGACGTTGTAGCGCTGGTAGAGCTCCCGGTCAATGTGGGCATGCTCCGCCCATAATCCGGTCAGCTGCATCAGCTCCGGCGTGATACGGCTGTACTCGGCGGCAGAGGGGGTGACAGTAGACATAGAGATCCTTCCTTTCTAATCCTAAATGCAATACTAGCATATGCAACTTGCATTTGCAAGAGAAAAATTGCTAAAAATACAGCCGATTATGAAAGATTTATGTGAATGATCTGCAAAATGAATGTGAGAAGCCACGGAATTGTAATCTGTGGGGAAATGTGATATACTGCCGTTACAGCTGCGAGAGCACCTGGCCGATGGGGGCGTTGATGCAAAGGTCGGCGGAGGAGTCGATGCCGGTGGCGTCCTTGTTGATGACCACCAGCTTACTGCCCCGGTAATAGCGCACCAGCCCGGCGGCGGGGTATACCACCAGGGAGGTGCCGCCGATGATGAGTACGTCGGCGTGGGCGATATAATCCAGAGCCTTGTCCATGACCTGCTCGTCCAGGCTCTCCTCGTACAGCACCACATCGGGCTTAATGACGCCGCCGCAGGTGCAGCGGGGGATGCCGGTGGAATTGGCCACAGCCTCCACGCCGTAGAACTTGCCGCAGCGGCGGCAGTAATTGCGCAGGACGCTGCCGTGGAGCTCCAGCACCTCCCGGCTGCCGGCCTTCTGGTGCAGGCCATCGATGTTCTGGGTAATGACGGCCTTGAGCTTGCCCTCCCGCTCCCATTGGGCCAGCTTTTTGTGGGCGGCGTTGGGCTGGGCGTCCAGGGCCAGCATCTTGGTCCGGTAGAAGTCGTAAAATTCCTCCATGTGGCTCTCGTAAAAGCTGTGGCTGAGCATGGTCTCCGGCGGGTATTTGAATTTCTGATGGTACAGGCCGTCCACGCTGCGGAAGTCCTTGATGCCGGATTCCGTGCTGACCCCGGCCCCGCCGAAGAAGACGATGTTGTCGCTCTCGTCCACCAGCTTTTTCAGCTGCAAAATGGCTTCAGTCATGGTATGTTCCTCCATTTCTCTATTGTATCTATTGTATAAGGGGTGTTTTTATGAATATTCAAATTTTCGGCTCCAAAAAGAACAACGACAGCAAAAAGGCGGAGCGCTGGTTCAAGGAGCGGCGCATCAAGTACCAGTACATCGACCTCTACGAAAAGGGGCTGTCCCTGGGGGAATACCGCAGCGTCAAGGCGGCGGTGGGCTTTGAGGCACTGGTGGACACTCAGTGCGGCGCCTACGAGGACCTGGGCCTGCAATATGTGCCGCCCCAGGGGGTAGATGCCCGGATAGCCGACTGTCCGGCGGTGTTCAACGCCCCCATCGTCCGCAACGGCAAGCAGGCCACCGTGGGCTACCATCCGGAAATTTGGGAAACCTGGAAATAAACCTGGCGAAAAATCTTTGATTTTTCTGCCAAAAGGCTTGTAGTCTGCTGCGCGCATAATTTTGCCGCAAGCGCCAAAATTCCACACTGGCAGCCTGAGCGGTATTTTCCCCCACACACATGTCGCGGTGAAAAATGATTGGAGTTTTCGCGTCTGCGGACGCGAACTCTGCGAGGCTTTTTATTCTATTTAAGTTTTTGCAAACTGCCCCCGGCCATGCGGCCGGGGGCAGTAAGATTTACAGAACATAGCTGTTGTCGATCTGCACCACGGCGAAATACTGCTCCCCCAGCTGCCGCACCAGCTCAGCGATGCGCTTTTGCACCTGGGCCCGATCCAGCTTCACCCCGTAGGGCACCACCGTGTCGAAGATCAGGTTCGTGTGGCTGGGGCCCGGAACCATGCGGAAGTCGTGTATGGTGAGCCGGGGGTCGATGGTTTTCACCTTTTCCGCCACAGCCAGGCGCAGCCGCTGGGTCTCCGGATCGTCGGTGACGATGGGATCCATGTGGATCACAGCCACACACCCCAGCTCCTTTTGCAGCCTATGCTCGATGTTGTCAATGACATCGTGGAGCTGCAGCAGGTTGCCGCTGGCGGATACCTCCGCGTGCAGGGAGATTATCACCCGCCCCGGGCCATAGTCGTGTACGATCAGGTCATGGACGTTCTGCACCTCCGGGTATGACAATACGATCTCCTGGATGTGCCTCACGAATTCCGGGTCCGGCGTCTGTCCCAGCAGGGGAGAGAGGGTCTCCTTGGCAGCCTTGTAGGCGGAGTACAGGATAAACAGCGCCACCAGCAGGCCCACCCAGCCGTCGATCATCAGCCCCGTAAACTGTCCCACCAGGGTTGCCACCAGCACGGCGGCGGTGGAGACGGCGTCGGAAAGGCTGTCCATGGCGGTGGCATCCATGGCTGTGGAGTGGATCTTCTTACCCACCGCCCGGTTATAAGAGAACATATACAGCTTCACGCCAATGGACACTGCCAAAATGACCAGCACCAGCGGCGAGGAAGCAACCTCTTCCGGGTGCAGGATCTTGCCCAGAGAGGACTTCCCCAGCTCCACACCCATAAGCAGGATCAGCCCCGACACCACCAGGCCGGATATGTACTCCATGCGCCCGTGGCCGAAGGGATGCTCCGGGTCCGGCTTGCGCCCCGCCAGGCGGAAGCCCAGCAGCGTCACCAGTGAGGAGCCTGCATCGGATAGGTTGTTGAAGGCGTCGGCGGTGATGGCGATGGATCCGCTGACGGAACCCGCAAAAAACTTCACCGCAAACAGCAGCAAATTCAGCCCGATCCCCACCGCACCGCACAGCTGGCCATAGGCCCGGCGCAGAGCGGAGGGGGCCAGGGCGTCCCGGCCGCGGATAAACAGCCGCGCAAGTAATTCGATCATAGTGTTTTCTCCCTCTCCCATATGCGGTGCTCTCAAAAAAGCCTCGCAGAGTTTGCGTCCGCAGACGCAAAAATTTCAAATCATTTTTCGCCGGTTTTACACCCCGTGAATGACCAGCTTCATCTGGCAGCACAGGCGGTCTAAGTCCTCATCGGTGGCGGCAGGCAGGCGGAGCTTGCCGCCGCAGTTTTTGCAGATGAGGTCCACAGAACCCCGGTGTACGGCGATGGAGTATTCCCTGCAGCCGCAGGTGCAGCTGACGCCGCCCCGGGCGGCAATATCCTTCAGCTCGGATAGGACTTCGTACATGATGACGTTATCCGTAAAGGCCTCCGGCTCCTGGCAGCGATCCTTTTCCGCCCGCAGCTCCAGCTCCTGCAGGGCCTGCTCCACCTGGGCCTGCTGGCCAATATAGCAGCACAGCTGCTTGGTCTTGGGACAGGCCAGGCCCACGCCGCGGCCGTCCAGCATGGCCTCATTGCTGAGCTCCGCCTGGTGCGTCTCCCCGCACAGGCCGCAGGGGACCCACAGGCGGAAGCGCAGACCGTCCGTCTCCGCCCGCAGCTCAGACTTTTCGCAGGCACATTCGATGCGCACGGCGGCGGCAGACAGGGCAAAGCGAGTCCGCTGGGCCAGCACGGGCTTTTTGCAGTGGGGGCAGAGATAGCCGAAGCTGCGAGATTCTTCCATAAAACAGATCCCCTTCCGATCAGTAGTCCCTCCATTATACACGCCAAAAGGGGAAATTACCAGTACCCCGGCGAAACTTTTCCCCGGGGGTGTGCCGCGCGCCTTGACATTCCCCCACCGGTCGGGTATGATAAAAAAAATCATTCGGTGAGGGTAGGAGCTTAACCATGAAAAAGGAACTGACGCCCCGGAAACGACAGGCCATAGAAATGCGCGCGAAGATCCAGAGTGCGGCACTGACCCTGTTCAACCGGGAGGGTTTTGAAAATGTATCCGTGGAGGAGATCGCTCAGACGGTGGGCTGCTCCGTGGGCAATATTTATCACTACTTCAAGAGCAAGGACGAGCTGGCTATCCAGGTGACGCAGATGGTGGACGAGGCGTATACGGTCCTGGAGGAGGAGTATCTGGCGGACCGGGAGACGTCCGGACGGGAAAAGCTGCTGGACTTTGTGGGCCGGTCCCTGGAGATCAGCGCGTCGGACGAGATGCTCTACAAGGCGTTTATCCACGGCCTGCGCTACCCGGAGCAGGCGGTGCTGCAGAAAAACGATAAGCGGGTGTATTACCGGCTGCTGCGGGAGCTGGTGGACCTGTGCCAAGAGGAGGGGAGCATCCACTCGTCCTACGACCCGGACTGCCTGGTGGAGGACCTGGTGGTGCTGCACCGGGGCACGCTGTTTGAGTGGCGCATCTACCAGGAGGGCTTCGATATAGCAAAGCAGGGCCGCCGCATGGCAGATGCCCTCCTGCGGGGCTGGCATACGGAGCCCACAGAAAGCTAAAACCCATGCTGTCAATAAAGAGAAAAGATTGGAATATGGGAGCTTTTTCATATTTTCAAAGACTCGGCCAGCGGACTGATAAAGGTCCGCTGGTATTTTTACCCTAATTTTTCTGTTAAGAACAAAAACTGCCGTAAAAATCCGCCTGTTAGCATTGACAAACGCCGGGGCGGAAGATTATAATAAAACCGTTCATTAAATTATTCGGTGAAACATTCGGCGTTTTGCGCCAAATAACCAGTAAAAGGGAGGACACAGCCATGAAGGTTCTCGTTATCAATCCCGGTGCGACTTCCACAAAGATCGCCGTGTTCGACGAAGACAAGCAGGTGTTCAAAAAGGGCATCGACCATTCCGCCCAGGAGCTGGACCGGTTCGACCGGGTCATCGACCAGGCGGACTACCGGCAGAAGGCCATTTTGGACGCGGTGGCGGAGAGCGGCTATCAGCTGAGCGACTTTGACGCCGTGTGCGGTCGGGGCGGCCTGTACCGGCCCATCCCCTCCGGCACCTACGCTGTCAGCGACGCCGTCATGCGGGATGTGGAGCAGGCTCCCTACGGCGAGCATCCGTCTAATCTGGGGGCGTATCTGGCCCGCCGCATCGGCGACATGGTGGGTATTCCCGCCTTTTTTGTGGACCCCGTCTGCGTGGACGAGATGACCGAGGTGGCCCATTACACGGGCTTTGCGCCCTTCCGCCGCCTGTGCCAGTTTCACGCCCTGAATCAGAAGTCCATCGGCCGCAAGGCTGCCGGTCTCCTGGGCAAGAAATACGAGGAGGCCAACCTGGTGGTCTGTCATCTGGGCGGCGGCGTGTCCGTGGCTGCTCACGAACAGGGCCGGGTGGTGGATGTATTCAACGTGAAGGACGAGGGCTCCATGGGCCTGGATCGGGGCGGCGCCCTGCCGGTGAACGCGCTGATTAACTACTGCTTCAGCGGCAAGACCAAGGATGAGGTGAAGAAGACCCTGGGCCGCCAGTCCGGCATGTATTCCTACCTGGGCACCACGGACTTCCGGGATATCTGCGCCAAGGTGGTGGAGGGCGACGAAAAGTTCACCGAGGCGTACCGGGCCCTGGTCTATCAGTTGGCCAAGGACATTGGCGCCATGGCCGCCGTGCTGCACTTCGAGGTGGACGCCATCGTTTACACCGGCGGCATGGCCTATGAGCGATTCTTCTGCGACGACATCACAAAATATGTGGGCAAGATCGCGCCCGTCCTCCGTTTGCCCGGCGAGGAGGAGATGCGCTCCCTGGCCGAGGGGGCCCTGCGGGTGCTCCACGGAGAGCAGGAGGCCGGCGTATATTAAAAGCAATGAAAAATACCTCCCGGGCTGTCAGTGTGGAATTTTGAGCCGTAGTCTCAAAATTATGCCCGCAGCAGACTACATCTCATCATTGGCAGAAAAATCGCAGATTTTTCGCCAGCATTATAGAAAGGTGGAAAAAGCTATGAAGCATCTCATGTCCGGCAACGAGGCCACCGCCCGTGGCGTCTATGAGGCCGGTATCAAGGTCTGTTCCGCTTACCCCGGAACCCCCAGCACGGAGATCCTGGAAAACCTGCCCCAGTATGGCCAGGAGGTCTACTGTGAGTGGGCTCCCAATGAAAAGGTGGCCACCGAGGTGGCCTACGGCGCGTCCGTGGCCGGGTCCCGGGCCTTCTGCACCATGAAGATGGTGGGCCTGAACGTGGCTGCCGACCCCCTGTTTACCGCTGGCTATATGGGTGTGAACGGGGCCTATGTGGTGGTCACCGCCGATGACCCCTCCTGCCATTCCTCCCAGAACGAGCAGGATAACCGCCACTATGCCCGCGCCGCCAAGATCGCCATGGTGGAGCCCAGCGACGCCCAGGAGAGCAAGGACTTTGTGGCCCTGGCCTGTGACATTTCCGAGCAGTTCGACACCCCTGTGCTCTACCGCACCACCACCCGGGTCTGCCACAGCAAGGGTCTGGTGGAGTTCGGCCAGCGCACGGAGCATACCGCACCTGCTTATGCCCGCAACACCCGCAAGTATATCTGCGCCCCGGCCAATGCTTACTTAAACCACCCGCTGGTGGAGGAGCGGCTGAAGAAGCTGGAGGAATACGGCTGCACCACCGCCGTGGAAAACGGCCTGAACAAGGTCGAGCTGGGTGACGGCCGGGTGGGCGTCATCACCGCCTCCATCAGCTACCAGTACGCCAAGGAGGTGTTCCCGGAGGGAACCTCCTTCCTGAAGCTGGGCCTGACCTATCCGCTGCCTATGAAGCTGATCCGGGATTTCGCCGACAAGGTGGAAAAGCTCTATGTCATCGAGGAGCTGGATCCCTTCATGGAGGAGCAGATCAAGGCCGCCGGCATCCACTGTGTGGGCAAGGAGCTCACCGGCAATATGTATGAGCTAAATACGGAGCTGGTCCGGGAGCGGGTCCTGGGCATCAAGACCGAGTACAAGGCCATCACTGAGGTGCAGCCTGCCAAGCGGCCCCCGGCCCTGTGTCCCGGCTGCCCCCACCGCGGCTTCTTCTATACCCTTTCCAAGAATAAGAATTATGTAGTCACCGGCGACATCGGCTGCTATACCCTGGGCTTTGCCCCCCCGCTGAACTGCATGGATGTGTGCATCTGCATGGGCGGCGGCTTCTCCGCCGGCATGGGCATGGCCAAGAGCTTTGAGCGGGAGGGCGTCACCGATAAGGTGGTGTTCGGTGTCATGGGTGACTCTACCTTCTTCCACTCCGGTATGACCGGCGCCGCCGAGATCGTGTATAATAAGGGCCGCATGATTCCCTGCGTCCTGGATAACCGCATCACCGGCATGACCGGCCACCAGGATAACCCCGGCACGGGCTATACTCTTATGGGCCAGGAGACGAATATGATCAGTGTGGAGAAGGTCCTTGCCGCTTATGGCTTCGGCCCCATCTACACCGTGGATCCCCAGGATCTGACCGCCATGAAAAAGACCGTGGAGAGCGCTGTGGCCGCCCTGCAGGAGGGCCGTCAGCCTGCCATCGTCACCCGCCGTCCGTGCCTGCTCATCAAGCGCCAAAAGCCCCAGGTGGGCATGTGCGTAGTTAACGCCGATAAGTGCCGCAGCTGCAAGAGCTGCCTGAAGGTGGGCTGTCCCGCCATCTCCATGGAAAACGGCAAGGCATTCATCGACCGCACCCAGTGCGTGGGCTGCACCGTCTGCGCCCAGGCCTGTCCCTTTGACGCTATCGAAAAGGAGGAAAAGTAATATGTCCAACGTGAAAAGTGCGCTGCTGGTGGGTGTGGGCGGCCAGGGAGCCATCCTCATTTCCAAGATCATGTCGGGCGGCTTTATGAAGGCCGGTTACGATGTCAAGCAGAGCGAGGTCCACGGTATGGCCCAGCGGGGCGGCAGCGTGTCTACGCAGGTCCGCTGGGGCGATAAGGTCTATGGGCCCGTGTTCGGCCGGGGTGAGGCGGACATCATGGTGGCCCTGGAGAAAATGGAGGCCGTGCGCTATGCGGAATTCCTAAAGCCCACCGGCGTGGCCGTCATAAACGACTATGCCATCAAGTCCACCACCATCGCCGCCGGGCAGGAGGAGTATCCTCAGGGCTGCATCGAAGCCATGGAGAAGAACTTCAAGACCATCGCCGTCCCTGCCAGCGATATGGCTCTGGAGCTGGGCAATGCCAAGTGCATGAACGTGGTTCTCTTCGGCGCCATGTGTGACAGTCTCGGCTGTCCCGAGATCGATTGGGAGCAAATTGTAGCGGAGACCGTGCCCGCCAAGGTCAAGGAGCTGAATCTCAAGGCCTTCCGGGCTGGCCGCGCCGCCGCCCAAGGGGCCAAGTGAGAAGAATAAAAGCCGTGAAGGCGGGGCATCGGCCCCGCCTTCACGGCTTTTGGTATATACGGATCAATTGTTTTTCTACTAAAGCTCCCGGAAAAAAACCATGTTTACTTCCGGTCAAACAGAATGAACAGCAGGCTGGACAGGCACAGCAGCATGGGGTAAAACAGCAGGGGGATAATTTCAAAGGCGCTGACGGTGAAGCCCAGGGTGGCGCAGGCGGAAATAGCCACCAGCATCTGCGCGCCGTAGGGGATGATGCCCTGGAACACACAGGAGAAGGTGTCCAGCAGAGACGCCGACCGCCGAGGGCTGATGCCGTACTCCGCGGCGATTTCCTTTGCGATGGGACCGGCCATGACGATGGCCACGGTGTTATTGGCGGTGGAGATGTCCATAAGGCCCACCAGCAGACCAATGCCCACCTGGCCGCCGCGCTTGCCCCGGAACATCTTGTGGATAGCGGCCAGCAGTGCGTCAAAGCCGCCGTAGGCCCGGATCAGCCCGCATAGGGAGGACACCAGCAGCGTTACCAGGATCGTCTCGAACATGCCGCTGACGCCGGAGCCCATGTTGCCCATGAGCTGCAGGGCCGTCACCTGGCCGATGGCCAGAGTGATGGCGGCGCCGGCGACGATGCCTACCAGCAGTACCACGAATACATTCAGCCCCGCGATGCCGCCGATGAGCACCAGCACATAGGGGATGAGCAGCAGCAGGTTGTGGTCACCGGAGGGGGTCTGGGCCACATTTACCCGCAAAGAGATGACAACGATCACCGCCAGGGTGGCCAGGGCCGCCGGCAGAGCGATCCTGAAGTTAGCGCGGAACTTATCCTTCATCTGGCACCCCTGGGTGGAGCAGGCGGCAATGGTGGTGTCGGAGATGAAGGACAGGTTATCTCCGAACATGCTGCCGCCCATGACGGACGCCACGCACAGAGGCAGGCTGAAGCCGGAATCCTTGGCCACAGCTGCGGCGATAGGCGTCAGCAGGGTGATGGTGCCCACGCTGGTGCCCATGGCCATGGACACAAAGCACGCCACCACGAACAGCACCGCCACCGCCAGCTTGGCCGGGGCGATGGACAGCAGGAAGTAGGCCACAGCCTCGGCGCTGCTGCGCCCGGTGACACCCACGAATATGCCCGCCGCCAGGAAGATCAGGATCATGGTGACGATGTTCTTGTCGCCGATGCCCTGGCCCATAAGGGCCAGCTTTTCGTCAAAGGAAATACTGCGGTTTTGCAGGCAGGCCACCAAAATGGCCACCAGGAAGGCCACCACAATGGGGATCTGATAAAAGCCCATCTTCACCTTCAGCACATATTCCAGCACGATGCCCAGGCCCAAATACAGCACCAGAAACACCGCAATGGGCAGCAGTGCCGCCGCCCGGGGGGTCTTGTTTTCGTTCATTGTACTTCTCTCCTAAAATTATCCGGATACAAGGATTCGCTGCGCTCCTTAAACAGCGCAGCGAATATAGAGTAGCATAAATTTTTCGTAAATACAACCGGTTTCGCCTAATTCCTTCCGCTTTTGCGGAAAATATGAATGTCGAAGCTGATACGGCAATCCAGCTGTGTCAGCTCCTCCAGGCGCCGGATGCCGTCCCGGGGGGTGTTCCAAAAATAGGGCGTCATTTGAAACAGAGCCCAAATATCCTCCCGGCAGGGCATGTGGATGACCTCCTCCACATGCCGCACCTCCATGCTGTCGAAGCCCTCGTAGGGCACCTGCTTTACCTCGTTTATATAGGGCCGGTGGTAGAGGATCTCCTTCAGCTCCCACAGATGCTTTTCCGACGGCACCACATAGAGAAGCCCGCCGCCGCTTCGCAGGACCCGGCGAAACTCCTCCGCCGCCATGGGTGAAAAGCAGTTGATAATCAGGTCCGCACTCCCCGCCGCCATGGGCAGGCGGTACGACGAGGCCACGGCAAATTCAATGTCCTTTTCCCTCTTGGCTGCCCGGCGCAGGATGAACTTGGATATGTCCGTCCCTGCCATCTGCGGGGCCTTGCCGGCATCCTGCAGGGCGCGATAGATACCGTCGGTGTAGTATCCTTCACCGCACCCGGCATCCAGCACCGTGGGGGCCTCTCCGGTCATGGAAACGGCCAAGGCGCACAGTGCCTCCCGCAGGGGAGCGTAATAACCCTTTCCTAAAAAGACGGACCGGGCGGCGGCCATGGCCTTGTCATCTCCCGGGGCCTTGGAATGCTTCCGGTTTACCGGCAGCAGGTTGCAGTACCCTTCCTTGGCTCGGTCGAAGCTGTGGCCCGCCGGGCAGATATAGCGCCGCTCCTCTCGCTGCAGAGCCGCTGCACACACCGGGCAGATGAAAAGGCTCCTCATAGCATCTCCTTATTGGCCGTTACATCGTGAATCCATTTTCGGCTGCGTACCCGGTAGATGCACAGGGGCATCTTGGCGACAGACTCCGTCTGCATGGCCAGGGCAATAGGCCAGATGCCGGTTTTCAGCACCAGGGCACACAGGGCTGTCAGAGGCAGGCAGACGATCCACTGAGGCGCCAGATCCAGTGCAGCGCTCCACAGCACATCACCTCCGGAGCGCAAAACGCCCGTGATGCTGGAGATGGAGTAGGCGTGCAGGGGGATGGAGGCGAAGCTGGTCACAGCCAGGGCCGCTGCAATGGTGGCGGACTCGCCGAAGAGCTTAAACATCGGAAATACCACCGGCAAAAACAGTGTGGGCAGCAGCGCCAGGGCAATGGCTGCCAGCACCGTGCCGGACACGACGGTAAAGCGCAGCAGAGCCTTGCTCAGAGACATAATATCCTCCTCGCTCTGCCCCTCGCCGATGGCCTTGCCCACCAGCACCGCTGTGGCGGCGCCCAGGCCGAAGCAGAACACCAAAAACAGCCGCCCCAGGTTTCCCATCACGGCGTTGGCTGCCAGCATCTCCACGGAGTTTTCCGTGTAGCCCAGAATCACCGTCAGCATACTGGTTCCTATGCCCCAGCAGGCCTCATTCAGCACCACCGGGGAGGCATATTTCAGAAACCTACGCAGCATATCCCAGCCGGGCCGGACAAAGGCGGCCCACTGCATGCGAATACGTTTGTCCCGCAGGGCATAGACCGTGCAGATAATAAACTCACAGATGCGCGCGCACAGAGTGGCGATGGCCGCCCCCTGGATACCCAGCATGGGAAAGCCCAGCTTGCCGAAAATGAGCAGGTAGTTCAGCCCCGTGTTAATAAGTGTGGACGCCCCAAACAGCTTCATGCCGAAGCTGGGATTTTCTGCGCTGCGCTGAGCGCTGGCGTACACCGAGGACAGCATATTGAAGATGTAGGAAATACCAATGAGCTTCAGGTACGGCGCGCCTAAAATGGACAGCTGGTGGTTATTCGACATCAAATCCATAATCTGCACCGGCCACAAAAACAGCACCGCCGCCAGCACCGCCGCTACCGCCGCCCCTACAAAGGAGGCCACGCCGATAGAGCGGCTGATGCTCTTCATGTCCTGCTTGCCCCAGTACTGGCTTACCAGGATGCCCAACCCGCTCTGCACTCCGAATACAATGGAAATGAGCAGAAATACCGGTACATTGGCTGCTGTTACCGCCGCCATCTCGGTGTTTCCCAGCTGGCTGACCATAAAGGTATCAATAAGACCTAAAGAAAAGGTGATAAGGTTTTGCAGCACGATAGGCATACTCAGCTTCATTAATCGCCGATAAAACCCCTGCTCCCGTCGAATCAAAATCGCCATAAACTCTCCTTAGAAAATAGAAAAATATCCGTAGGGGCCGATGCCTACATCGGCCCGCCCGATAACGGTCGCACTTCTTGTCCCCGTGTCATTGCGAACCAGTGACCGATGTCACTGGTTCGCAATCCGTCTCCCGCACCCTCGCAACTTTCAACTTTCCTCTTATCACAGCATCCCGCATCGCTCTGCCCGGTGGGCCTGCAGTGCCTCGTACAGCGCCTGGATGTCATCCTCCGTAGTTTCCGGGGCGAAGCTGATGCGTATTACCCCCGCCGCCGTGCGCTTGTCCAGACCCAGGGCGGACACCACATGGCTGCTTTTCCCCTTGTGGCAGGCGGATCCGGCGGAGATACAAATGCCCCGGCTGCCCAGGTCACTGACGATATTGCCGCTGGGATATCCCGGCAGGGACATGGCCAAGATGTGCGGCGCCGTGCCGCCGCCCACCGTCACCATCCCGGCAATGGTCAGCAGCTTTTCCCGGCACAGGGCCTTCATGTCCGCCATGTGCCGGATTTTCTCGTCATAGTGCTCCAATCGCAGCTCCACCGCCTTGGCAAAGCCTGCGATCTGGGCCGTGGCCTCGGTGCCGGAGCGCAGCCCCATCTCCTGGCCGCCGCCGGGGAGGAGGGGGCGGAAATTCCGCAGCTTCGGGCTGATGTACAGGGCTCCAATGCCCTTAGGTCCGCCCAGCTTGTGCGCCGATAGACTCATCAGATCCACGCCCCAGCCCACCGGGTCACAGGGAACCTTCAAAAAGCCCTGCACCGCGTCGCAGTGGAGCAGGGCGCCGCTGCCCGCTTCCCGCAGGAGCTTTGCTGCTTCTGCCACCGGGAACACGCACCCGGTCTCGTTGTTCACCAGCATCATGCTCACCAGCACCGTGTCCTCCCGCACCGCATCCAGCACCTGCCGGGCCGAGACCATCCCGGTGCTGTCCGGCTTCAGATAAGTCACCTGATACCCTTCGCTTTCCAGCCACCTGCAGCTCTCCAGCACGGCGCTGTGCTCCACGGCGGTGGTGACAATGTGCCTTCCCTTGTGCCGGCCGTGCCACACGGCGCCCCGAATGGCCCACGCGTCACTCTCCGTTCCGCAGGAGGTGAAAAACAGCCGCTCCTTAGGGCAGCCCAAGGCCCGGGCGATGATCTCCCGCCCATTTTCCGCCACGGCCTTCCCATCCTGCCCATAGGGATATTGGGAGGAGGGATTGCCGCTGTGATGGCGCAATGTATCAGCCATAGCCGCAATGACCTCCTCCGGCACCGGTGTGGTGGCGGCGTTATCCAAGTAATGCACGAAAAAATACCTCATTTCCTCCGCCAGACCCTTGCCAGTCGGCGAATGATAGACTATAATACAACCATGTATTATAGTGGATAAATCCATAAAGTGCAAGGAGAAAAACCCCCATGCGAATCGCCATCTACACCCTTGGCTGTAAGGTCAATCAATATGAGACCCAGGCCATGGAACAGGAGCTGGCGGCCCAGGGCCACGAGCTGGTGGACTTTGAGCAGGCAGCAGACGCCTATATCATCAATACCTGCTCCGTCACAGCCGTCAGCGATAAAAAGTCTCGGCAGATGATCCGCCGGGCCAAAAACAGGAATCCTGCCGCCATTATAGCTGCCTGCGGCTGCTATGTCCAGACCCATACTGACGAGGCGGCGGCCCTGGGCATCGACCTTATCGGCGGCACCGGCCAGCGCATGGAGTTTCTGCACCAGCTGCTGGCGGCGGCGGAGGAAAAGCAGACCCGGATCCTGGTGGATGACGCTCTGCGCCGCCACGAATTTGAAATTTTGCCTGCCGGCGGGCAGCACAGCCGCACCCGCGCCATGCTGAAGGTGGAGGACGGCTGCCGCAATTTCTGCACCTACTGCATCATCCCCTTTGCCCGGGGCCCGGTCCGCTCCCTGCCCTTGGCAGCGGCGGCCCGGCAGACGGAGCAGCTTGCCTGCCAGGGCTACCGGGAGGTGGTGCTCACGGGTATTGAAATCTCCTCCTGGGGCCAGGACCTGCCGGGGCAGGAGGGCCTTATTGATCTTTTGGAGGCAGTGTCCGCCGCTGCCGGGACTATGCGCGTCCGCCTGGGCAGCCTGGAGCCCCGTACCGTCACCGAGGAATTCTGCCGCCGGGCATCGGCGCTTAAAAATCTCTGCCCCCATTTCCATCTTTCCCTTCAATCCGGCTGTGACGCAACTCTGCGCCGCATGAATCGTCGGTACGACACCACCCGCTTCACTGAATCTGCGCTTTTACTGCACCGATTCTTCCCCGATTGCGCCCTGACAACGGACCTGATCGTGGGATTTCCCGGGGAAACGGAGGAGGAGTTTTCCACGACCCTGGGCTTTATCCGCCGCTGTGGCTTCGCCCAGATCCATGTTTTTCCCTACTCCGTCCGCCCCGGAACCAAGGCGGCGGATATGGAGCAGGTCCCCAAAAATATAAAGGAGGAGCGGGCCGCCCGGGCCGGGGAGGTTGCTGCCGCTCTCCACGAGGAATACCTGCAAAGCTGTGTGGGAAAGACGCTTCCCGTGCTGTTTGAGCAGCCCGGGGCGCCGGGCTTTTACACCGGTCATGCCCCTAACTACATGGAGGTATCCGCCCCGGGAGAAAATCTGCACAACTGTCTGCGTCCCGTGCGCATCACCGCTGTGGAGGGGGGCATCTTGAAAGGAGAAATTGAGCCGTGAGCCATTTTTTCGCTTATATTAACCGTATGCGCTTTATAAACCGCTGGGCCCTTATGCGCAACAGCTATACCGAGAATATCCAGGAGCACAGTCACCAGGTGGCAGTGCTGGCCCACGCCTTGGCCGTCATTCGAAACCGCTGCTTCGGCGGCTGCGTGGACGAGGGCGCGGTGGCTGTGGCGGCCCTGTATCACGATGCGCCGGAGATCCTTACCGGCGACCTGCCTACACCGATCAAATATTACAATCCCCAGATCCGGGACTCCTATAAGCAGGTAGAGCGGGTGGCGGAGGACAAGCTGCTTGACATGCTGCCCCGGGAGCTGCGGCCAGAGTATGAGGAGGTTCTGCACCCCTCGGATGAGCAGGTGCAGGAGCTGGTAAAGGCGGCGGATAAGCTCTCCGCCCACATCAAGTGCCTGGAGGAGCTGAAGGCCGGCAACGGCGAGTTCCGGGCGGCGGCGGAGCAGACCCGGGCAGTCCTGGATAAAATGGACCTGCCGGAGCTGCGATATTTTTGCGAAAATTTCCTGGGCAGCTTTGCCCTGACATTGGATGAAATGGAGTGACTAAAAAATGAAAGCGATCGTAACAGTAGTTGGAAAAGACCAGGTGGGCATCATCGCAGGCGTGTGTAACCGCCTGGCAGAGCATAACATCAACGTCCTGGACATTAGTCAGACGGTCATGCAGGGGTATTTTACCATGATGATGGTGGTGGATCTGTCCCGGTGTGACGCCGCCTTTGACGAGCTGAGCCGCAGCATAAAGGATTATGGCGAGGGTAGGGAGCTGTCCATCCGCATCCAGCGAGAGGACATTTTCGATGCTATGCACAAGCTGTAAAGAGGTGGCAATATGTTGAGTCTGAACAATATTTTTGACACCATTAACATGATCGACAAGCAGCACCTGGACATCCGCACCATCACCATGGGCATCTCCCTGCTGGATTGCATAAGCGAGGATCCCAAGCGCTGCTGCGATAAAATTTACGATAAGATCACCAAATACGCCGAAAATCTGGTGAAAACCGGGGAAAACATCGAGAGCGAGTTCGGTATTCCCATCGTGCATAAGCGCATTTCCGTAACGCCCATGGCTCTGGTGGCAGGGGGATGTGACACGGAGGACCTGGTACCCTTTGCAAAAACCATGGACCGGGCGGCCAAAGCCTGTGGCGTGAACTTCATCGGCGGCTTTTCTGCATTGGTACAAAAGGGCTTTGCCCGGGGGGATGAGCTGCTGCTGCGGGCCATCCCCCAGGCTCTGGCGGAGACGGATTTCGTCTGCTCCAGCGTGAACGTGGGCTCTACCAGGGCGGGCATCAATATGGATGCCGTGGCCCGGATGGGCCGTATCATCAAGGAGACGGCCCACCTGACGAGAGAGCAGGAGGGCCTGGGCTGCGCCAAGCTGGTGGTGTTCTGCAATGCTGTGGAGGATAACCCCTTCATGGCCGGTGCCTTCCACGGCGTGGGTGAGGCGGACAGCGTCATCAACGTGGGCGTCAGCGGCCCGGGCGTTGTGTATCACGCCCTTCAGAGTGTTAAGGGCGCGCCCTTTGATGTGGTGGCGGAAACGGTGAAAAAGACCGCCTTCCAGATCACCCGCATGGGGCAGATGGTGGCCTCCGAGGCTTCTCGCCGCTTGGGAACGCCCTTTGGTATCGTGGATTTGTCCCTGGCGCCTACTCCGGCGGTGGGGGACAGTGTGGCCCGGATCCTGGAGGAAATGGGCCTGGAGATCTGCGGCACGCACGGCACCACGGCGGCCCTGGCCCTGCTGAACGATGCGGTGAAAAAGGGCGGGGTCATGGCATCGTCCCATGTGGGGGGCCTCTCCGGTGCATTTATTCCCGTGTCCGAGGACGAGGGGATGATTGCTGCAGCCCTCAGCGGCACATTGACCCTGGACAAATTAGAGGCTATGACCTGTGTCTGCTCCGTGGGCTTGGATATGATTGCCGTTCCCGGGGAGACCACTGCCGAGACCATCTCCGCCATTATCGCTGATGAGGCGGCGGTGGGGATGGTCAACAGCAAGACCACCGCCGTGCGCATTATCCCCGTGGAGGGAAAGTCTGTGGGAGATATGATTGAAATGGGCGGGCTTTTAGGCTCGGCCCCGGTGATGCCGGTGCATGAGGCGTCCTCCGCGGCGTTTATCGCCCGGGGCGGCCGGATCCCTGCGCCGCTGCAGAGCCTGAAAAACTGAAAAAAATCATCCGGCGTACGCCGGATGATTTTTTTCAGATTGTCAAAAAGCCTCGCAGAGTTCACGTCCGCAGAGTTTAAGCCCTTTGCCGAAAAAACGAAGCTTTTTCGCCAGCGGTAAGATCAGACCTGCAGCTTGCTCTGCTGGCCTTCCTTCAGCATGGCGACCACCATACCGGTCAGAGCGAACAGGGCCAGGGCGTTGGGCAGGACGATGAGGTTATTGAACATATCCGTCAGCTCCCACACAAAGTCGTTGCCGGTAAGGGTGCCCAGGAAGATGAACACCAGGGCAATGATGGTGTAGATGGTGTTGCAGAGCTTCTTATTCTTGCGGCCGAAAAGATAGTTAGCATTGATGCGGCCGAACAGGTTCCAGCCCAGCACCGTGGAAAAGGCGAAGAAGAACAGGCAGATGGCCACGAAAATATTGCCGAAGGACTCGCCGAACACGGTGCCGAAGGCCGTCTGAGCCAGGTTGGCCTTGCCCAGGGTGGTGCTGGCGGCAGCGGCGCCGCACTCGTGCAGGGGGCCGTCGCTGGTATACAGGGTGGAGATGATGACCAGGGCGTTGAGGGTCAGCACCACAAAGGTGTCGATGAACACACCGGCCATGGCCACCACGCCCTGGTCGTGAGGGTGGGCCACATTGGCCTGGGCGTGGGCGTGGGGAGTGGAGCCCATACCGGCTTCATTGGAGAACAGGCCGCGCTTAGCGCCCTGGCTGATGGCGGTTTTCAGGGCATAGCCGATGCCGCCGCCGATGATGGCATTGGGGTTAAAGGCATACTTAAAGATCATGCCGAAGGTCTCGGGAATGTACTGGATGCGGATTGCCAGAACCACCAGCGCGCCCAGCAGGAAGATAGCGGCCATAATGGGCACCAGCTTTTCGGTGACGGCAGCCAGACGCTGCACGCCGCCCAGGAAGATAATGGCGCAGATGATGACCAGCACGATACCCATGACCCAGGCAGGGACACCGAAAGCAGTCTGGAAGGTGGAGCCGATGGAGTTGGACTGCACCATGCTGCCCATGAGACCCAGGGCCAGGATGATGGCAACGGCGAAGAACCCGGCCAGGAACTTGCCGAAGCCGCCCTTAAAAGCGGTGGTGATGTAGTACACAGGGCCGCCGTGAACGGTGCCGTCCTTGTCAATGATACGGGTCTTCTGGGCCAGGGTGGCTTCCGCGTAGATAGTGGCCATGCCGAAGAAGGCAATGACCCACATCCAGAAGATGGCGCCGGGGCCGCCGGTGAGGATGGCGCCGGAGGCGCCGATGATGTTGCCGGTACCCACCTGAGCGGCAATGGCGGTGGCCAGGGCCTGGAAGGAGGTCATGCCGCTCTTCTGAGCGCCGCCCTTGAGCCTGATGTTGCCAAAGGTCTTTTTCATGGCCTCGCCGAAGCAGCGGACCTGCACGAAGCGGGTGCGAATGGAGTACCACAGGCCCACACCGATGAGCAGGAACACCAGGATGTAGCTGGATAGGTATTCGTTGATTTTGCATACAATGGGATACAACACTTCTTCGATCATTTTTCTTTCTCTCCTTCAAAAAAAATAAAGAGCCGCTTTTGCAGCGACTCCGAAGAATGCAGAGGAAACGCACAACTGCGATTCCACCTCTGTCCTTTTGCCTGAGAGATTCGGCCCAACCGGACCTTACACCTTCGGCACCCAACTCAATGGGATTCTCCAGAGTCCCCTCCCCATTCAGTTTCCCAAGGGATCCTTAATGGTTCACAGGGTCATATTCAAATGATGCGGCTATTATAGCATGGCTCAAATGGGAATGCAAGCCCTAATTTTCTGCAATTTTTGCAGCAGGAGGGGGAGCGGCGGGAATCGAATGTGCGGATACAGAAACAGCCGAGCGGCATCCTTGCCGCTCGGCTGTTTCCCCGTTGCCTGTCTGGTTTACGGTGATGCTGCGCTTCACTGCCCTATCAGCGAAAACCGTGGAATTCGGTTTTTCACTCTGCGTAAAAAACGTGTTTTTAACACTTAACTGTTAACTGTCAGCATGGGCCGCTGCGTCTTCCCGGGCTTTTTTTGCCATAGCGGAAATATCGCCCACGCCGCTCAGAACAATGCTGGGACGATAGGCATAGGTCTTGAGTGTTTCCAGCGTGGACACGCCTGAGAGCACCAGCACCGTGGTCATACCGCTCTCCATACCGGAGATTACGTCGGTATCCATTCGGTCGCCCACCATCACTGCCTCAGCGGAATGACAGTGCAGCATACGCAGACCCGTGCGCATCATCAGTGGGTTGGGCTTGCCGCAGAAATAGGCCTGGGTACCGGTGGCCATTTCAATAGGCGCAACCAGGGCGCGGCAGGCGGGGGCGATGCCGTTTTCAATGGGGCCGGAGACATCGGAATTGGCGCCGATCAGCTTGGCGCCTGCCAGGACCAGATTGGTGGCCTTGGTCAGAGTATCCAGAGAGTAGGACCGGCCTTCCCCCACCACCACATAGTCCGGATTCACATCATTCATGGTGATACCCGCGTCATACAGGGCATTGAGCAGACCTGCCTCGCCAATGGCGAACACAGAGCAGCCGGGGGCCTGTTCCTTTAAAAAGGCTGCTGTGGCCAGGGCGCTGGTATAAAAATGATCCTCCGAAACGTCTAAGCCCATGCGCGCCAGCTTTTGCTTCAGCTCCAGAGGTGTATAGCCGCTGTTATTGGTCAGGAACAGGTACTCCTTCTTTTCATCGTGCAGCCACTGGATGAACTCCGCCACCCCCGGCAGGATGCGGTTTCCGTGATAGATCACGCCATCCATATCGCAGATGAAGCCCTTCTTTTCGTTAAAAATATCCATCTTTTCGGGTGCAATATCCATGGGAAGACCTCCTTGTTTCTTTCTGCACAGACAGTATACCATTGAAATGAAAAGGAAACTACCATAACTGTGTTAAATATTCGTTTTTTTTAAAAGAGAAAAAGCATGCGCGGGGGAGCGGTGCAATGGGGTGGATTTTTGGGGGCGAGATGTGCTATAATCCAAAAAACAGGATGATGCTGCCGAAAAAAGGCGGCGAAAAAAAAGAAGAATTAATAGGAGAATGACTATGAATATTACGGTATATCTGGGCTCCTGCGAGGGAAATGATCCGGCGATGAAAACGGCGGTTGCAGAGCTGGGCCGATGGATCGGGGAAAGCGGAAACCGACTGGTCTACGGTGGCTCCAAGACGGGCCTCATGGGCCTGCTGGCGGACAGTGTTCTCTCCGCGGGGGGAGAGGTGACCGGCGTGGAGCTGGAGATGTTTATGGAGGCGGGGTATCAGCACACAGGGCTGACGGAGCTGATCGTCAAGCCGGACTTTCCCCAACGCAAGGCGGAGATGATCCGGCGGGGGGATGTGTTCATCGCTTTTCCCGGCGGCACGGGCACCCTGGAGGAGATCAGCGAGATCATGTCCTTGGCAGCGCTGAAGCTGACCAAGGCCCCCTGTGTCCTGTATAACCTGAACGGGTACTATGACCACCTGCGCCTGCAGCTGCGGCATATGGTGGATATGGGCCTGTCCACACCGGAGCGGCTGGAAAATATACACTTTGCCGCTAGTCTTCAGGAGATCAAAGACATTGCGGCCTCGGCTGAATAAAAAGTGAAGGTGCCTCCCTCCCGGGTTCAGTGACCGGGGAGGGAGGCGTTTTTTCTTTCCTGCACGGGAAAAGCCTCTTACACAGATAGGAAGGGATTTCTCGCCATAGTTATCGTAATTGCCGCAAGATTAATTTCTTATGATGAAAGAATCAAAAAATGTTAATAAATTGCAAAAAATTATTTGATAAAAGACCCGGGTTATGGTACAATCGATTCATAGTGTTGTATGCAGCATCCCCGGGGCGGAGAGCTCTGGGAGAATGGCGGAGAGGAGGAGCGCAATGCCTGCTGAAATGTATCTGTTGGCCGGTGGGATCGGGTTTATATTCGGCTCGCTGGTAGCGTTTGTGAATATGTGTATCACCCGGCGCGGACTGCAAAAAAACAGTGCCAACGCCGTGATGGCGGCCAGCCTGCTGCGGATGCTTGTGAACATCGCAGCCCTGGCGGCGGTATATTTTACCCGGAAGCTGCTCCCCTTACCGTTTTACGGTACTATCATCGGCACGGCCGTGGGCTTGTCGCTGGTGGGGATACTGCTGAATCTGAGATTGAGCAAAAAACAATTGCAGGACCCAACGAAAAATCCCGAGTCAACAGACGGTAGGAATTGAGGTGAGAGAAACAAACTATGGAAGCGACCAGTAATGCGCTATTTTCCATCGGCCCCCTGGAGGTGACAAAGACCGTTGTCACCATGTGGGTCATTATTGTGGTGCTGGGCCTGGTGTCATGGCTGGCCACCCGGCGTCTGAAAATGGTTCCCGGGCCCATCCAGAGCGCGGCGGAAATGGCGGTGACCAAGCTGCAGGATTACTTTACCGGCACTATGGGGCGCGACAACGCCCGCCGGTATTTCCCGGTGATGGCCACCTTTTTCATCTTTATCGTGGTGAGCAACTATTCCGGTATTCTGCCCGGGGCGGGCCACGGCTTTGCCGTGCCTACGGCCAACCTGTCCACCACGGCTGGCCTGGCGATTATCGCTTTCTTCACCACCCACATCGTGGGTGTGAAGCGCCGGGGCGTGCTGGGGTATCTGAAGACCTTCATTTCCCCCTTTATCCTGATGCTGCCCCTGAACCTTATTGAGCAGGTGGTGCGGCCCTTCTCCCTGGCCCTGCGACTGTACGGCAATATCTACGGAGAGGAAATGGTCACCGAGCAGCTAAAGGGCATCTTCCCGCTGCTGCTGCCCCTTGTCATGCAGGTGCTGAGCCTGCTGTTCTGCCTGATCCAGGCGGTGGTGTTCACCATGCTGCTGTCTGTCTATATTGAGGAGGCTGTGGGCGAGGAGCACTAAAACGAATGCATATCCCAAATACCATTTAATAAATTTCGGAGAAACTTTGGAGGAAAGAATTATGACGTCATCCGCAATCATCGCACTGGCAGCCGCTATCGCTGTGGCACTGAGCACTCTGGGCCCCGGCATCGGCCAGGGCATCGCCGCTTCCAAGGCCATGGAGGCTATGGCCCGTCAGCCCGAGGCTGCCGGCAATATCCGTTCCAGCATGATTATCGCCCTGGCGCTGATGGAGGCCCTGACCATCTACGGCCTGCTCATTGCTTTTATGCTGATCGGTAAGATGTGACCGACCCCCTGAGAGAGAAAGTAAGGAGGCATACGCATTGAGCATTAATGTGTCAGAAGTGATTTGGACCATCGTTTGCTTTTTCGCGTTGCTGTTTGTGCTGAAAAAGTTCCTGTTTGACCCGCTGATCCGGTTCATGGAGCAGCGTCAGGCGGCCATTGACCAGGGCCTTGAAAGGGGCCGGGATGCTCAGCGGAAAAAGGACGAAAACGACGCCGCGCTCCGTGAAAAGTGGAGGGAGCGCAGCGTAGAAGCCAAGCAGCTTCTTGCGGAAGGAAAAACGGCCGATGATCGGGAGCGTGCCTGGGTGCTGGAGAGCACACAGAAAGAGACAAACAAAGCACTGCAGGAAGCAAATCAGCGCATTGAGCAGGAACGCCGACAGGTGTGCGCAGATGCCCAGGAGCAGCTGCCGCAGCTGGTTTCTATCCTGGCGCAGCAGCTTTTGAGCGGCGACACCGGCGGAGAGGAGCGGTGATGCGGAGATGCATTTAAAAGATATTCTGTTTGCAATCGCAAACTTTCTGATTCTGTTTGGAGCTCTGTTTTTTATCACCCGCAAGATGATCGCCCGGATGTTCAGAGAGCGCAAGGAAAAGATCGCCGGAGAGCTGGACAAGGCGAAAAAGGCGGAGGAAAGTGCCGCCGCTCTGGAAAATCAGGTCAATCGGGACAATGAGCTGGCCCGGCAACAGGAAAAACAGCTGCTGGAGGATACGCAGCGGCAGGTGGAGAAAAATAGAGTCTGTGCCGCCGGCGACAGCCAGGAGGCAGCCAATGTGCTGCGCCAGAGCGCTGTGGAGCGGGAGCGGCAGCTGCGGGCCATTATGCACGAGGAGGTCAGCACCCAGGTTGTCCGCCAGGTGGCGGAGGAGACCGGCAAGACCCTGCGGAAGGACGAATACGCAGCCCGCCGCACGGCACTGGCGGATGCTTTTATTGAGAAGACCGGGAAGATGGTCACGGCCCGGCCCAGTGACATCCTGACCCTGGCGGCCGGGAAGAAGCTGGCAGTCACCGCCACCGGTGCGGAGCCGCTGACGGAGGCGCAGACCGAAAAGCTGCGCCGGACCTTGACGGATGTGTTTGCCGCTGCCTGCAGGGCGGCGGGAGAGGATGCACCCTGCGGAGAGATTATTGACCTGTACAGCGAGACAGATGAGAGCGTGATTGCCGGCATGCGTCTGCGTGTGGGCGACACCGTATATGACGGCAGTGCAGCCCGCTGCCTGGAGCGCCTGGTGCACCGGGCGGAGCAGAGCGGCGATGAGAGCGGCCGGTCTGTACTGGACGGTGTGCGCGGCCTGCTGTCCTCAGCCGGCGGGGCTGTGGATATTTATCAGGTGGGTCAGGTTATCAGCGTATCCGACGGTATCTGCCGTGTGTCCGGCCTGGCCGATGTGATGGCCGGGGAAATGCTGGAGTTCAAGGGCAATCTCCGTGGCATGGTGATGGACCTGGATCAGGACAACGTGGGTGTTGTGCTGCTGGGTGACTTTTCCACCATCCAGGAGGGCGATGCCGTGCGCCGGACGGGCCACATCATCGAGGTGCCTGTGGGCGAGGCTGTGTGTGGCCGTGTGGTGGATGCCCTGGGCCGCCCGTTAGACGGCAAGGGACCCATTCAGAACGACGGCTTCCGGGCCGTGGAGAGCCCGGCCCCCAGTGTGCTGCACCGGCAGGGCGTCACCGTGCCCCTGCAGACGGGTATTAAGGCCATCGACGCTCTAGTGCCCATCGGCCGGGGCCAGCGAGAGCTGATTATCGGCGACCGCCAAACCGGCAAGACCGCCATCGCCCTGGATACTATTGCCAATCAGAAGGGCAAGAACGTACACTGCATTTATGTGGCTATCGGGCAGAAGGAGTCTACGGTGGCCAACGTGGTGCGTAAGCTGACGGAGCTGGGTGCCATGGACTACACCACTGTGGTGTGTGCGTCAGCCTCTGAGCCTGCGCCTATGCTCTATATCGCCCCCTATGCCGGTGCTGCCATCGGCGAATACTTTATGTATAAGGGGAAGGATGTGCTGATCGTTTACGACGATTTGAGCAAACAGGCGGCGGCATATCGCGAGATTTCCCTGCTGCTCCAGCGGCCTCCCGGACGCGAGGCCTATCCCGGCGATGTGTTCTACCTGCACTCCCGCCTTCTGGAGCGGGCGGCACGGCTGGACGAGGCCTCCGGCGGCGGCAGCATGACCGCTCTGCCCATCATCGAAACCCAGGCGGGCGATATTTCCGCCTACATCCCCACCAACGTTATCTCCATTACCGATGGTCAGATCTTCCTGGAGACGGGCCTGTTCCACTCCGGTATTCGGCCGGCCATTAATGTGGGCCTGTCCGTGTCCCGTGTGGGCGGCGCAGCCCAGATGCCGGCTATGAAGCAGGTGGCGGGCCGTCTGCGCACCGACCTGGCACAGTACCGAGAGCTGGCATCCTTTGCGCAGTTCGGGTCCGAGCTGGATGCGGCCACACAGTCTACCCTGTGCCGCGGCCAGCACATGACGGAGCTGCTGAAGCAGAATCAGTTTGCCGCCCTGTCGGTGGAGGATCAGGTCATAGCCATATTTGCTGCCAACGAGGGCTACGCTGACGATGTGGCCCTGAGTGATATGCCCCGGTTCGAGCGAGAAGCGGTGGAGTTTGTGAAGCAGGCTATGCCGGAGCTGGTGGATATCATCTGCGAGGGCAAGAAGATCCCTGCCGATATGCTGGAGGACCTGCGTGATACGCTGAAGCGCTTTAAGGAGTCCTTTTGAGAGAGAATAAGTTGAGAAGGGGGGGGAGAGCGGAATGGGCAGCATGCGTGAGATCCGGGCACGGATCAAAAGCGTGAAAAATACCCAGCAGATCACCAAGACTATGAAGATGGTGGCCTCAGCCAAGCTGCGGCGCACCCAGAAGGGCCTAAGCGGCATCCGCAGCTTTGCGGAGAGCAGCCGGCATATTCTCGGTGAGCTGCTGGCCGGGGAGAACGCCGGATATGATAACCGATTCCTGCTTCCCCGGAGCGAGATCAAAAGAGTGTGCTACGTTCTGTTCGTGGGCAACCGCGGCCTGTGCGGCGTATATAACCATGCGGTACTGCGCTATGCCCAGGAGCTGGTGCAGGCAGAAGCAAGACCCTGCACAGTGGTGGTCTGCGGCAGCTGGGGCAAGGATATCATCCGGCAATCAGGTCTGCCGGTGCAGCACACCTTTGATGCCATCAGTGATGCGCCCGGCATGGCGGAAGCCCTGCCGGTGGCGGACTATCTCAAGCGTATATACCTGAGCGGCCAGGTGGATGAGATCCACCTGGTGTATCAGCAGTTCTGCTCTGCCTTGCAGCAGGTGCCCGGACAGGTGCAGCTTCTGCCCGCCCGCCTGGATGCGCAGGAGCAGGAGGAGCCGACCAATGACTACATCTTTGAGCCGGATGCCCGGAGCGTGCTGGAAAACATGGTGCAGCTGTACCTGAACAACATGGTTTTTTCCGTTTTGCTGGAGGCCAAGGTCAGCGAGCAGGCTTCCCGTATGACGGCCATGAATGCGGCCACCGATGCCACCGGCGAGCTGATCAGCAGCCTGAGCCTGCAGCTTAACCGGGTGCGTCAGGCGGCCATTACCACCGAGATCGCCGAGATTGTCGGTGGTGCCAACGCCTTGAAAAAGGCGAAAAAGTAATTCCGCCTACGATAGGAGGCTACTATGAAAAACGGTATTGTCAGAAGGGTCACCGGCCCTGTGGTGGATGTGCAGTTTCCTACCGGACATCTGCCGGACATTTACAACGCAATTGAAATTCAGCTGGAGGACCGCAAGGTGGTTATGGAGGCCATGCAGCAGCTGGGCTCTGACACCGTGCGCTGCGTGTCGCTGTTCTCCACCGACGGCATCGCCCGGGGCTGCACAGCCGTGGATACCGGCTCTCCCGTGACCATGCCCGTGGGCGAGGCCACCCTGGGCCGCATGTTCAACGTGGTGGGCGATCCCATCGACGGCAAAGGCCCCGTGGAAGCGGAGCGGATGCCCATCCACCGGAGTGCGCCGTCCTTTACCGATGTGATGCCCTCCACGGAGATTCTGGAAACGGGCATCAAGGTGGTGGATCTGCTGGCCCCATATTCCAAGGGCGGCAAGATCGGCTTGTTCGGCGGCGCCGGCGTGGGTAAAACGGTGCTCATCCAGGAGCTTATACGCAACGTGGCCTACGAGCACGGCGGCTACTCCGTGTTTGCCGGCGTGGGTGAGCGCTCTCGTGAGGGCAACGACCTGTGGAATGAGATGACTGAGTCCGGCGTTATCAGCAAGACAGCCCTGGTGTTCGGCCAGATGAATGAGCCTCCCGGAGCGCGTCTGCGGGTGCCTCTGTCGGGCCTGACCATTGCGGAGAACTTCCGCGATACCAGCGGACAGGACGTGCTGCTGTTTATCGACAATATTTTCCGCTTTACCCAGGCGGGCAGCGAGGTTTCGGCGCTGCTGGGGCGTATGCCCTCTGCTGTGGGCTATCAGCCCACCCTGGCCACGGAAATGGGTACTCTGCAGGAGCGCATCACCTCTACTCGCAACGGCTCCGTTACCTCGGTGCAGGCCATCTATGTCCCCGCCGACGACCTGACGGACCCGGCCCCGGCTACGGCCTTTGCCCATTTGGATGCCACCACGGTGCTGGACCGCGGCATTTCCGAGCTGGGCATTTACCCGGCAGTGGATCCCCTGGCCTCCACCTCCCGAATCCTGGAACCGGATGTGCTGGGGCACCGGCACTATAGCACGGCCCGTGCCGTGCAGAGCGTGCTGCAAAAGTATAAAGAGCTGCAGGACATCATTGCCGTACTGGGCATTGACGAGCTGAGCCTGGAGGATAAGGCCACGGTGAATCGCGCCCGGCGCATCCAGCGCTTTTTGTCCCAGCCGTTCCATGTGGCGGAGAACTTTACCGGCATGGCCGGTAAATATGTGCCGCTGGAGGAGACCATCCGGGGCTTTGAGATTATTCTGGGCGGCGAGTGCGACAACATCCCGGAGCAGGCATTCCTTATGTGCGGGACCATCGACGATGTGCTTGCCAAGGGCAAGAAGATGTAAGAGGTGCCTATGAAAGACGGGATCCATTTGGAGATTGCCACCGCCGGCGGCAGCGTGTATGATGACATGGTCAGCTATGTGGAGCTGCCGTTTTCCGGCGGCAGTGTGGGCGTTCTGAAAGATCATGCGCCCATGCTGGGTGCCATTGAGGACGGCGTTGTCACCGCCCGGAAGGAGAACGGCGCTACGGAATTCATCGCCGTGAACCTGGGCGTGGCGAATGTCGTGCATAATGAGGTGACGCTCCTGGTTCGCACAGCGGAGCGGGCCGAAAATATTGACCTGCCCAGGGCAGAGGCTGCTGAGAAGCGGGCCCGGGATCGATTGGCAGAGCGCGGCGCCAACCTGGATGTAAAGCGCGCACAGATAGCCCTGCACCGGTCTTTAACCCGGCAGGCGGCCGTGCTCATGATGAAGGGCCGGTGACGACAGCAGCGCAAAACAAGGGACGATCAGAAAAAAGAGATCAAGCCACCGCATCGGCCGATGCGGTGGCTCTTTTGCGTGGCCATGGGGGACAGATTGCCGCGCCGGTGACATCGGGGCACTGGTCTGCAATGAGAGGAGTTACAAGAAATGCGGCACAAGCCCGGGTGGGGCGTCGGGGACATCGACCCACGCAAAATTACGATAAGAAGTGTGGTGCGTAGCTTGGGCAGCAAAAAACAAGAGGATACCGAAGTACCCTCTTGCTTTTTGAATGCGGATAAGAATCAGAAGTTCTTGATGATATCAACGATTTCAGAACCGATGCGCTTCTGAGCTTCCACGGTGGCGGCGCCAATGTGTCGGGGCGTTTAGAAAATGTGCCAGTGGCACATTTTTAGCCTCCGACCGCAGCAGCTATGCCGCGAGGACGCCGGATATTGGCGCGGGAATCGATCTTAGAAATTCTTGATGATATCAACGATTTCAGAACCGATGCGCTTCTGAGCCTCCACGGTGGCGGCGCCGATATGTCGGGGCGTTTAGAAAATGTGCCAGTGGCACATTTTTAGCCTCCGACCGCAGCGGCTATGCCGCGAGGACGCCGGATATCGGCGCGGGAATCGATCTTAGAAATTCTTGATGATATCAACGATTTCAGAACCGATGCGCTTCTGAGCCTCCACGGTGGCGGCGCCGATATGCGGCGTGCAGGAAACCATGGGATGGCTATACAGGGCCTTGTTGGTGGCGGGCTCATCGGCGTAGACATCCAGGCCGGCGGCACGGACCTTGCCGGACTCCAGGGCCGCCAGCAGAGCAGCCTCGTCCACATTGGTGCCGCGAGAGGTGTTGATGATCACCACGCCGTCCTTCATCTTGGCGATATTCTCGGCGGAAATCAGAGCGCCGCCATCCACAGCGGGAGCGTGGACGGAAACGAAGTCGGACTGGGCCAGCAGCTCATCCATCTCCACATAGGGGATGCCCAGCTGCTCCTCGATACCGGGGATGTGGAAAATATCAAAAGCAATCACCTTCATGCCGATGGCCTTGGCCATGACGCCCAGGTGCTGGCCGATGCGGCCGAAGCCCACGATGCCCAGGGTCTTGCCCTGCAGCTCAATGCCCTTGCCGTAAGACTTCTTCTCCCACTTGTCCTCACGCATGGTGTGGCCGGCGATGGAGAGATAGCGAGCGCAGGAGAACATATGACCCATGGCCAGCTCGGCCACGGACTGGGAGGAGGCACGGGGGGTGTTTTTTACGGTGATGCCGCAGGACTCGGCATACTTGACGTCAATATTGTCAACGCCCACGCCGCCGCGGATGATGAGCTTGAGCTTGCCGGTCTTGGCCTCGTCAATGTGGTTGGCGCGGACCTTGGTCTTGGAGCGGACGACCACAGCGTCGAAATCCTTCAGGGCGGCGCCCAGCTGATCGGGCTCATAGAACTGCTCGACCACCTCATGGCCCATTTCACGCAGCTGCGCCATAGCGGTCTTATCCATACCGTCGGTAACCAGAATACGCATAATTGTAATCTCCTTATAGAATATTTTTGTTTGTAAATACGGGCTGCCACAACCAGTGTGCAAGCTGACCCCGCAATAATAGCTTTTTACATGGGTGCGGTGGGGAATTGCTGGGCGGACAGCAGTGTCCGCCCGGCAAATTTATTACTTGTGCTCGGCCTCGAACTTTTTCAGGAACTCTACCAGAGCCTGGGCGCCTTCGATGGGCATGGCATTATAGACGCTTGCGCGGAGGCCGCCCACGGACTTGTGGCCCTTGAGATTATCGTACCCTGCGGCCTTGGTGGCGGCGACCACCTCGGCGTCCAGCTCGGCGGACTCGGTGACGAAGGGGATGTTCATCAGGCTGCGGAACTGGGGCTCCACGGTGCCGTTGAACATCTTGGAGGAATCCAGGAAGTCATAAATGACCTTGGCCTTGGCGATGTTGCGCTTGTGCATCTCCTCCAGGCCGCCGATGCTCTTGAGGTACTTGAACACCTTGCCGCAGCAGTAGATATCCCAGCAGTTGGGGGTGTTGTACATGGAGCCGTTGTCGGCGTGAGTTTTATACTTCATGTAGATGGGCATCTTGGGATCCACATCGTCGCGGATCAGATCCTCGCGGATGATGACGATCACCATGCCGGCGGGCCCCACGTTCTTCTGCACGCCGGCATAGATCAGGCCATAGTCGGAGACATTGCAGGGCTTGGAGAGGAACATGGAGGACTGGTCGGACACCAGCACGTGGCCCTTGGTGTTGGGCAGCTTATTCCAGGTGACGCCGTGGATGGTCTCATTCTCGCAGATATAGACATAGTCGGTATCCTCGGGGATGTCCAGGTCGGAGCAATCGGGAATGTAGCTGTAGTTCTTATCCTTGGAGGAGGCGGCCACGATGACCTCACCGTACTTCTTGGCCTCGGCAATGGCCTTCTTAGACCAGGCACCGGTCTCGACATATACGGCCTTGCCGTTCTTCATCAGGTTCCAGGGAATGGCGGCGAACTGCAGGGTGGCGCCGCCCTGGATGAACAGGACCTTATAGTTATCGGGGATGTTCATCAGGTCACGCAAATCAGCCTCGGCCTCGTCGATGATCTGCTGGAACACCTTGGAGCGGTGGCTCATTTCCATGACGCACATGCCGCTGCCGCGGTAGTTCATCATCTCGTCGCGAATCTCCTCCAGAACGGGCTCCGGCATCATAGCGGGACCGGCGGAAAAGTTAAAAGTCCGGTTGTACTTCATTTGATAATACCTCCTGTTATGTGTTGTGATCAAGGTATACGGGGTATACGGTTTACACTAATATAGTATAGAGCATTCCGCCGGGAGAATCAACCATAAAAATCCACATTTTTTGAGTTTATCTTAAAAACTTTTAGAGAGATGGATGAAGAGAGAACGTCCGAGGCTGAGGGGTCTTACCGCCGCAGGGACAGGGGCCGGGTTCCGGATAAAAAATCACATATGCGGCGATTGACAGGGAGGGATAAAGATGATATAAAAAAGAAAGAATTTCGGCGGATCTACGGGAAAGGGTGGCGGCACACGGTGGGCAGCAAATGGAACAAATTTATGGCGCATATAGGGACTTATCCTGCAGCCCTGGGAAAGTGGTTGGCGGTGGGAGGATTCATTGGCGGTATTGGCGGCGTGATCGGATCGCTGTTCCACATCGGCGTGAACTATGCCACCCAAACCCGGGGCCAGCACCCATGGATCCTGTATCTGCTGCCGGCGCTGGGCCTGATTATTGCGGGGCTGTACCGGGTGACAAAGGTGGAGGGCAAGGACACCAACGCCGTCATTGAATCCGTGCATTTCGGGAAAAACGTGCCGGTGCTGCTGGTGCCGGTGATCTTTATTGCAACCGTCCTGACCCACCTGGGGGGCGGCAGCGCCGGCCGGGAGGGCGCGGCCCTGCAGATCGGCGGCGGCATCGGACATACCACCGGGCGGCTGCTGCGCCTGGGGGAAAAGGACCTGCCATTGGCAACGCTGTGCGGCATGAGTGCGGTGTTCTCGGCCCTGTTCGGAACGCCCCTGACGGCGACGATCTTCGCTATGGAGGTCATCAGTGTGGGGGTATTTTACTATGCGGGGCTGCTCCCGTGCCTGACGGCGGCGCTGATGGGCTATTTGGTGAGCCTGCTCATGGGTGTGCCGCCCACGAGATTCACCGTGGCGAACCCCGGGCTGGATGCCTGGACCATGGTGCTGGTGATATTGCTGGCCATCGGCTGCGCGGTGGCGAGCATCCTGTTCTGCCGGGGGCTCCAGGAGACGGGCCGCTTGGCGGCGAAGCTCCTGCCCAGCCCCTTTGTGCGGGCCTTTGTGGGCGGCGTGCTGGTCATCGGGCTGACGCTGCTGGTGGGAAACGGCGACTACAACGGCGCCGGGATGGAGGTAGTGGAGCGGGCCATGAGCGGCCAGGTGCGGTCCTGGGCGTGGCTTTTAAAGCTGCTGTTCACCGCCGTGACCATTGGATTTGGCTTCAAGGGCGGTGAGGTGGTGCCGTCGTTCTTCGTGGGGGCCTGCTTCGGCTGTGTGCTGGGGGGCTTTTTGGGCTTGCCGGCGGGCTTCGGCGCAGCCATCGGACTGGTGGCGGTATTCTGCGGGGCGGTGAACTGCCCCATTGCGTCGGTGTTTCTGAGCATTGAGCTGTTCGGCACCGGGGACCTGCTATATTTCGCCATGGCCTGCGCCATCAGCTATCTGCTGTCCGGCTACTGCGGCCTGTACAGCAGCCAAACTATTCTCTATTCCAAAATGCGTGCAGAGTTCATCAACATCCATACCAATGAGAACGAGGAAAAGCACGGATAAAAACAACTGGCGAAAAATCTTTGAATTTTTCGCCAAAAGGTTTGCAGGCTGCTGCGCGCATAATTTCGGCGTAAAACGCCGAAATTCCACTACTTCTCGCCTGAGAGGTATTTTTCCCCACGCGCATGTCGCGGTAAAAAATGATCCCAATTTTTTGCGCCTGCGGGCGCAAACTCTGCGAGGCTTTTTGGATAAATAATTACCTCCCCGGCCATACTGAAGGGAGTATGGTTGGGGAGGTATTTTTATGGATCTGCTGCATGTGGCCGTGACATCGCTGGTGTCCCTGGCGGCCATGTTTTTGCTGACGAAGCTCATGGGAAACAAGCAGGTATCTCAGATGAACCTGTTTGACTATGTCATCGGTATCACCATCGGCTCCATCGCCGCGGAAATGGCCACGGAGCTGGATACCCCGGAAAATTCCCTGCTGGCTATGGCGGTGTATGCCGTGGCGGCGGTGTGCATCTCGCTGCTGACCAACAAGTCGCTGCGGGTCCGGCAGCTGATGACGGGCAAGCCGCTGATCCTCATGGACGGCGGGACCCTCTATCGGGAAAATCTGAAAATAGCCAAAATGGACTTGAGCGAGTTTCTCATGTACTGCCGCATCGGGGGCTATTTTGATCTGAGCCAGATCCAGACAGCCCTGCTGGAGCATAACGGCACGGTGACCTTTCTGCCGGTGGAGCTGCAGCGTCCCACGACGCCTGCGGACCTCTCTCTGCAGCCGGATCAGACTCTGCTCCAGACCCCGGTGATCCTGGACGGAGAGGCGCTGCCGGGCAACCTGCAGCGGGTGGGCAAGGACATGACCTGGCTCATGCGGCAGCTTCAAAGCCGGGGCTATCATACGCCGGAGGAGGTGCTTTTGGCCATGGCGGACGGGAATCGGCTGACGGTTTTCCCCATGGAGAGCAAGAAAAAACCGGCGGATCTGACGGATAAATGAGGAAACAGCTTCAAAGCGGAGGCCGGGTGGCCTCCGCTTTTAGACTTTGCGAGACTTTTTGAAAAAGCAGGGAGCGCGAGATGGAACGCCTTAGAACAGGCGCTGCTTTTTGGCGATGACCTGGCCATCTACCCGGAGGAGCTGCTTGCCGCCGGGGGTAAACTCCGTTTCGATGGCGTGGCCGCCCACCCGGGCGCTGATGGTATAGCCGGACTCCACAACGCCCTCCTCACGGCCATAGACCTTGCCGTCCACAATGAGCTCCGTGAGGCCGTAGCTGCGGCGGACCTCGATCTCATGGCTGCCGTAGACGGCGGACAGGAGGGTGCGGTGCTTCTTATCCGTGGGCTGGCCCAGGGAGGGGGTGTTGGGAATGCCCCCCTGGGAGGCATCATAAAATTCCGTGTTCAGGGGCAAAGGCTCCGGGACGTCGGCCTCCTCCAGAGCCTCCCGGCTCCGGCGCACACCGGAGATAAGAATCCACAGGACCAGGCCATGGATTACAAAGTCAAGAATATCCGTCAGAATATCCGTCACGGACAGCTCAATGACATAGTAAAGGAGCATGGCGGCGGTGTCCACGGAGAACAGCACCAGGGCGGCGATGAGCCAGCCACGCCTCTTTTTGGATAGCAGGCAGCACAGAAGGTACACAGCCAGTATCACCAAGGCGATGAGAATGCCTATGACCAGGTAAACGGGGTCCCAGGTATAATCATAGAATACCCGGGCGTAAATCGCTACCAGATATGAGATAAAGCATGAAAACAAAAAATAGGTGTCTGAGCCCAGCAGAGCGAAAAGAACATTGACAGCGGACAGGGCCAGCAGGATCCATAGATTGGTGCGAGCGGTCTTATAGGCAGCAAGAGGGCTGTTCTTTTTCATGGTACTTCTCCTTGTTTCTATTTATTTTAAAGGGGGGGGGACGGATTGCCACACCGGTGACATCGGTCACTGGTTCACAATGACAAGGCTATTACAGGGGTATGGCACTTTGCACGGGCGGGCTCACAGGAGCTTTCCGGCCAGGCGGCCGCTGGACCAGGCCCACTGGAGGTTATAGCCGCCGCAATCGCCGTCTATGTCCAGCAGCTCTCCGCAGGCGTAGAGGCCCGGCACCAGCCGGCTTTGCAGGGTGCGGGGATCAAATTCCGAGGTGTCCAGCCCGCCGGCAGTGACCTGGGCCTGGTCAAAGCCGCAGGTGCCGGTGATGGGGAGGGCAAAATGAGTGGCCTGCCTTGCAATGCGCCGCAGGTCGTCCCGAGTGAGCCCGGCCGCCCTTTGATTGGTAAAACCGGCGGATTTGCAGATCATCTGTCCCAGACGGGTGTGGCAGGAGCCGGTGAGGAGGGTAGAAGCCTCGTGGGCGGCCATGGCCGCCTGCCGCTGGGAGAGCCAGTGGAGCACCTCCGCCTCCTCCCAATCGGGGAAGAAATTGAGCAGGCAGGTGAGATCGCTTCCGCCGGCGGAAACGCTGCGGGAGAGGTCGAAAATGGCCGGGCCGCTTACGCCGTACTCGGTGAAAAGCACCTCGCCGCTATTGCGGGCCAGCACCTGGCTGCCCCGGCAGATGGAAATGCCGCACTGGGCCTTCACGCCCTTCAGGGCCCGGGGGTAGGTGGGATCGGTTTTCAGCTGTACCAGAGAGGGGTAGAGAGCCGTGCGGTGGTGGCCCAGGCTCTTGGCCAGGCGATACCCATCCATGCCGCCGCCTACCTTGCTGCCGGCGGCGCCGCCGGCGGCCAAAATAAGGCACCGGGCGGAAAAGGTATCTGTCTCCGTTTTTACGGAAAAGCCCTCCGGCATTTTTCGGACGGCCGTGACCGTCTGGCCGGTTTGCAGGTCGATCTCCAGGCGCTCCAGGGCATAGCGCAGAACGTCCAGCACGCTGCCGGCCATGTTGCTCATGGGATAGATCCGGCCGCTGGCCTCCGACACGGTCAAAAGGCCCAGGGAGGCAAAATACTGCAGCGTTTCGCCCACATCAAACTGCGACAGGGCAAAATCGCAGAAGCCGGCCCCGCCATGGTAGTGCGCGGGGGATACATGATGATTGCTGAGATTGCAGCGGCCGTTGCCGGTGGCCAGCAGCTTGCGCCCGACGCGGCTCTGCCGCTCCAGCAGCAGGACGTGGTGGCCGTTTTCAGCCGCCGTCAGGGCCGCCAGCATCCCGGCGGCACCGCCGCCGATGACACATACGTTCATGACTCCGCCTCCAATCGCCGCCGGGTGAGGTAGCCCTCCAGCATGAGGCTGGCCGCCACCGCGTCCACGATCTTCTTGCGCTGCCTGCCGTTTTTGCCGCCGGCGAACAAGATGGCGTGGGCCTCCACGGTGCTGCGTCGCTCATCCCAAAGCACAAGAGGCAGGCCCGTGGCATCCCTGAGAATTTCCCCCAGGGCGGCGCACTTTTCCGCCCGGGGACCCAGGGTGCCGTCCATATTCTTGGGGTAGCCCAGCACCAGGCGCTCCACCCCATGCTCGGCGATGAGGGTCCGGATCTGCGCCACAACCTCCTCCTGGCGGCGGGTATTGATGACCGTGGTGAACCCGGCCAGGGTCTCCAGGCGGTCGGAGATGGCGATGCCTGTGTGGGCGTCGCCATAGTCAATGGCCATAATTTTCATGGATCGATCCTTTCAAAAGCCGCTATGAGGCGGATTTTTTCTTTATCATCAGCGTGTCGAAAAAGTTTTTTTGCCCCGCTGACTGAGTTTTTGAAACTCTGAAAAAGCTTCAAAAACTATTGATTTCAATGGTAAGGGACACCCTTCTTGGGTTTCCCTCACACACCCTTCCTTACCGCTGCTGCAAACATACCACTTTATCGACAGCTTCATCATACCACCCATGAGGGGGTCATGGCAACAATTCTGCTGATTTTTCCGCAAAAAAATGCGGAATTTTTGCAAAAAACAGGTTGACCGCATGGAAAAAGCGTGATAGAATAAACATTACCTGTGAGTAGGGCTTTTCTTTTTGCGCGCTTTTCGCTTCGGCGCCGGGAGAGGGAGGCCCCGCAGACCAGGGAGGCAAACGGCTGTGCCGGACAGGTCAGCCCAATCTAATAAGGAGGTGCCGTTAGATGCGCGTGAAGATTACTTTGAGATGCAACGAGTGCAAGCAGAGAAACTACAACACGATGAAGAACAAGAAGAACAGTCCTGATCGTCTCGAGATGAACAAGTATTGCCCCTTCTGCAGAAAGCATACGGTTCACACCGAAACCAAGTGATTGGATGAAAAGAAAGGTTGTGTAACGATGGCAGAGGTTAACAAGGCGAAGAAAGATCGCGGCAAGTGGTTCCGCGAGATGAGAAGCGAGCTGAAAAAGGTCGTTTGGCCCGATGGCAAGACGACGGCGAAGAACACCGGCACGGTGATCCTGTGCTCTCTGGGCGTGGGCGTGTTCATTTGGGTGTTTGACGCAGTGGCCGTTCTGGCTGTAAATACCCTGGTCGGCCTGTTCGCAGCTTAAGGAGCGAGGCATGGCTGATAACGCAAAATGGTATGTACTCCACACCTATTCCGGCTATGAAAACGCCGTAAAGGCCGCCATTGAAAAGTCAGTGACTAACCGCGGCCTGGAGGATATGATCCACAAGATGGAGATCCCCATGGAGACCGTGACCGAGGTCACCGAGGCAGGCGTTATGAAGGAAGTGGAGCGGAAGGTATTCCCCGGTTATGTGCTGATTAAAATGGTGCTGACCGATGATACCTGGCATTTGGTCCGCAACATCCGCGGCGTCACCGGTTTCGTGGGCGAGGCCAATAAGGCCATCCCCCTGACGGAGGAGGAAGTGGCTGCGTTGGGCGTGGAAAAGCACGAGATCGTGGTGCTGTACCATGTGGGCGACACCGTGAAGATCACGGAGGGTCCCCTGGCCAGCTTCACGGGCACCGTGGAGGAGATCGAGCCCGAGAAGAACAAGGTCCGGGTGGTGGTTTCCATGTTTGGCAGAGAGACCCCGGTGGAGCTGGAGCTCGACCAGGTGGAGGTCCTGCCCTGAGGCGCAGCAGACTCTGCGCACAGGCCGGAGCATGACCACTCCGGCGCAAGTGGGAGAGGCGCATGGGTGTCTCGCCAAGAGCGACCGCGGCATTAGGCCCGTCGCTACCACATTATAAAAAAGGAGGTGCCTGTTATGGCACAGAAAGTCGTTGGTTATGTAAAGCTGCAGATCCCTGCAGGTAAAGCAACTCCCGCACCCCCCGTTGGCCCCGCTCTGGGTCAGCACGGCGTGAACATCGCCGCCTTCACCAAGGAGTTCAATGAGCGGACGAAGAACGATATGGGTCTCATCATCCCCGTGGTCATCACGGTGTATGCCGACCGTTCCTTCTCCTTCATTACCAAGACTCCCCCCGCAGCCGTCCTT
Organism: Oscillibacter sp.; assembly: GCA_003539495.1. GTDB lineage: Bacteria > Bacillota > Clostridia > Oscillospirales > Oscillospiraceae > Vescimonas. The sequence goes on from DPPB01000022.1 coordinate 39,400, forward strand.
ATCAAGAAGGAGTGCAACATTGAGTCCGGTTCCGGCGTTCCCAACAAGGAGAAGGTCGCTACCATTTCCAAGGCCTCCATTCAGAAGATCGCTGAGATGAAGATGCGCGACCTGAATGCTGCTTCCCTGGAAGCCGCTATGAGCATGATCGCTGGTACTGCACGCTCCATGGGCGTTGTCGTCGGTGAATAAGGAGGGTGTAAGGTATGTTTAGAGGTAAGAAGTATCAGGAAATCGCCAAGCAGATCGACAAGGCCGCACTGTATGATCCCAAGGAAGGTCTGGAGCTTATCTGCAAGACCGCTTCCGCTAAGTTTGATGAGACCGTTGAGCTTCATGTGAAGCTGGGTGTGGACTCCCGTCACGCTGACCAGCAGGTCCGCGGCGCCATCGTGCTGCCCAACGGCACTGGCAAGTCCGTGCGCGTGCTGGTGTTCGCCAAGGGCGACAAGGCCGAGGCTGCCAAGGCCGCCGGCGCCGACTATGTGGGCGACATGGATCTGGTGGAAAAGATCCAGAAGGAAAACTGGTTTGACTTCGATGTGGTGGTTGCTACCCCCGACATGATGGGCGTGGTAGGCCGTTTGGGTAAGGTCCTGGGCCCCAAGGGTCTGATGCCCTCCCCCAAGTCCGGCACTGTGACCCCCGACGCTGCCAAGGCCGTCACCGAGGCTAAGGCCGGTAAGGTGGAGTATCGTTTGGACAAGACCAACATCATCCACTGCCCCATCGGCAAGGTCTCCTTCGGCGCGGACAAGCTGTTTGAGAACTACAGCGCGCTCATCGGCGCCATCATCAAGGCTAAGCCCGCCACTGCCAAGGGCCAGTATATCAAGTCCTGCGTGGTTGCGTCCACCATGGGTCCCGGCGTGAAGATGAACGCCAACAAGCAGCTGTAATTTCCGCAGCACAAGGATATTTAAGGCTTGACAATCGCGCAGGCTTTAGATATAATATATGATGCGTTCCAAAGACAGCAGGTGGACTTGTCCGTAAGTCCTGCCGAGGATGGCAAATCGATTTTGATTGCTTTACCCCGTCCTTGTGTCTTTCGGCACAGGGACGGGTTTCCTTTTTTGAACGCACCGACAATTCTCATGGAGGTGAAATCAAAGAATGCCCAACGCAAAAGTTCTGTCTGAAAAGCAGGCAATCGTAGCCGCGCTCACCGAGAAGATCCAGAATTCCGGCGCCGGTGTCATCGTGGACTACAAGGGCATCACCGTGGCAGAGGATACTGCTCTGCGCGCTGAGTGCCGCAAAAACGATGTGGAGTATTCCGTCATCAAGAACACCCTGCTGCGCTTTGCATTCAACAACTGCGGTCTCAACGAACTGGACGACCAGCTCAACGGCACCACTTCTCTGGCCATCGCCGCTGACCCCGTCGCTCCCGCCCGCGTGATCGCTGAGTTTGCAAAGAAGCTCAATGGCCGGTTCGAGATCAAGGGCGGCTTCCTGGAAGGCAAGGTTGTCCCCATGGAAACCGTGAATGCACTGGCATCCATCCCCGCACTGCCCGTGCTGCAGGCTCAGGTCCTGGGTACCATGCTGGCCCCCATTTCCGGCCTGGCTTGCGTGCTGAAGCAGATCGCCGAGAAGCAGGGTGCCCCTGCCGAGGCTGCTGAGGCCGCTGAGTAATCAGCAATTTTCCCGCTGGGGCGCAGGGCGTCCCGCCATTCTCTCAAAAATAATCTTACAATTAGGAGGCTAATACAATGTCTGAGAAAGTTACTGCTATGATCGAAGAGATCAAGGGTCTGACCGTTCTGGAGCTCAGCGAGCTGGTGCACGCTCTGGAGGAAGAGTTCGGCGTTTCCGCCGCCGCTATGGCTGCTCCCGCTGCCGGCGGTGCTGCTCCCGCTGCTGAGGAGAAGACCGAGTTTGATGTGGTCCTGGTTGGCTTTGATGCCGCTCAGAAGATCAAGGTCATCAAGTCCGTCCGCGAGATCACCGGCCTGGGCCTGGCTGAGGCCAAGAAGGCTGTCGAGGAGACTCCCACCACTCTGAAGGAAGCTCTGTCCAAGGACGATGCCGAGACCATGAAGAAGGATCTGGAGGCCGTTGGCGCCAAGGTCGAGCTGAAGTAATTTTTGACTCTGCTATTATAAATAGAATTGGTGCCAGGGAGAGGCTCCGTAAGGAAGTCCTCTCCCTTGGCTTTTGTTGTCAGCCGCCAAAGGGGATTGCGGCTGCGCCGCTTCGGATACAAAGGGCAGCCACCGAACCATGCCGGTGGCTGCCCTTTGTATCCAAAAGCCTTTTATATCCAAAATAGGAGTGGCGCAGCTGCAGCTGCGCCACTCCTATTAAAGAATATTTTTTCTAAAAGGTTTTTCTTGCTGCTTGCACTATTTTGGCCGGTTCACTATCCTCCCAAAAGTGCTTTTTGTTGTTTGGTCGTCTTATCGCCTTACCTTGCCGCCAGGTACACAGCCGCCGCTGCCTGCAATAGAAATATCATCGGCAGGCCCACGCGAAAATACCAGTGCCTGGTTTTGTGGTGAAAGGCTGCCATACCCAGTATGCCGCCCACACTGCCGCCCAACAGCGGCAGCAGCAGGAGCGTCCTTTCCGGGATGCGCCAGCGCCCTTTTTTAGCTCTGTGCTTGTCAATGCCGTACAGGGCAAAGGTCACTACGTTGACACCTGCGAGCCATATCAGCAATGCGGTGTGGACCGCCACGTTCATCCCTGCTTCTCCAGCTTGCTCAGGGAGCAGGCAATAGCGGAAGCCACACGGGCGTTGTTATACACCAGCTGGATGTTGCTGTCCAGGCTGTCACCACCGGTGAGATCCTTTACCTTGGCCAGCAGGAAGGGGGTGGTCTCCTTGCCGTGTACGCCCTTGGCCTTGCACTCGGCCACAGCCTCGTCGATGGCCTTATTAATGACGGCGGGATCCATGGAATACTCCTCGGGAATGGGGTTCGTCACAAGCAGGCCGCCCTCCTGGCCCAGCACCTGCTTCACATGGAAGGCCGTGGCTACCTCCTCAGGGGTGTCCAGCTCATAGTCCACACCGAAGCCGGAGGAGCGGGTATAGAAGGCGGGCAGCTCCTTGGTGCCGTAGCCGATAACGGTAACGCCCTTGGTCTCCAAATACTCCAGGGTCAGGCCCAGGTCCAAAATGGCCTTGGCACCGGCGCAAACCACCAGCACGGGGGTCTTAGCCAGCTCCTCCAGGTCGGCAGAGATGTCCATGGTGGTCTCCGCGCCCCGATGCACACCGCCGATGCCGCCGGTGGCAAAGACCTTGATGCCCGCCATGGCGGCGATCATCATGGTGGTGGTGACGGTGCAGGCGCCGTCCATGCCCTTGGCCACCAGCACGGGCAGATCCCGGCGGCTGGCCTTGGTCACGGCGTGGCCGGCCTTACCCAGGTAGTCGATCTCGTCTGCGGTGAGGCCCGCCTTCAGGCGGCCACCGATGATGGCAATGGTGGCGGGCACGGCGCCGCAGGAGCGGATGATCTCCTCCACCTTCAGGGCTGTCTCCTTGTTCTGGGGATAGGGCATGCCGTGGGAGATGATGGTGCTCTCCAGAGCCACAACGGGCTTGCCCTCATCCAGGGCCTTCTTCACTTCGGGTGCAATGTCCAGATAACGGTTCAGCATAATGAAATACCTCCTGTTTATACTATGTATAATGTAGTTTGTTGAAACGGATTTACATGTGCCTCAGCAGCGCATCCTCGCTCATGACGGCGCTGATGGTGTCGGCGCTGGCCATGGTGATGGTAGATGCCGCCCGGCCTGCTCGGGCTGATTTTTCCAGGTCACTGCCCTGGAGATAGGCCCAGGCCAGTGCCGCCATAAAGGCGTCGCCGCAGCCGGTGGTGCTGACGATGCTTCCCTTCAGGGCCGGCAGCTGCAAGCTCTGCCCGCTGTGGTCGGCAGCAAAGACCCCATCGGCCCCCAGGGAGATGAACACCCGGTGCAGCCCTGTTTTCAGCAGAGCATCCGCCGCTCGGTGCAGGCTCACATCGTCGGTAATTTTCACCCCGGACAGCAGCTCCGCCTCCAGGCGGTTGGGCTTGAGGGTGTGCAGCCTTCCCAGAACGGGTTGGAGCTTCTCGGCCTTAGCGGTGGAGACCGGATCTGCAAAGATAGGAGCTTTACAGTTCTCCGCCACCCAGGCAATGCTCTCCGCCGGGAGGTTGGTGTCCAGCACCACCACCTGGCTGCCGTCCAGCAGTTGGCGGCGGCTGGCCAGCACCCCGGGGGTGAGATTCTCGTAAATGTCCATGTCCGCCACGGCCAGCTGCATATCCCCGGCCTCATCGTTGATGAACAGGTAGGTGGAGGTGTGGCCACCGGGGATCACCGGAGATTGGGAGATATCGATGCCTAGCTCGCCGCATACTGCCGCCAGCTTTTGGGCGTACACGTCGTCGCCGAAGGCCGTGACCAGCCGCACATCCAGGCCCATGAGGCTCATGTTGTGGGCGATGTTCCGGCCCACGCCGCCGGGGCTCATGCGCACGGCACCGGGATTGGAGTCCTTACCCACCAGGGTCTTATAGGGCCGGCCGCCGATGTCCATATTCATGCCGCCCACTACGGTGACATAGGGGCTGCGTGTCACAATATACCCCTTGCCGGCGATGCAGCCCTTTTTCATCAGATTGGAGATGTGTACCGCCACGCTGGAGCGGGTGATGCCCGCCCGGTCCGCCAGCTCCTGCTGGGAGATCATAGGATCCGCCTCGATCCAGTTAAGGATCTGTCTCTCACGCTGTGTCATGGCAGCCTCCTTTCATAAACAAATATTTACAATCTAAACTTGTGCTTATATTCTCACACTTATTCCTATTTGTCAAGAGGAAATGTGTTGCCAAATTAAAAAAAAGTGTTTATAATGGTACATGCTGTTAAAAACGATAAACAAAGGTGGATATTACTATGGAACGAATGAGAATCGCCGCCCTGTTTGCCGACAGGGAGAGCCTGGACGGCAAGGAAGTGGTGGTATGCGGTTGGGCGCGGACCATCCGGGATATGAAGGGCTTTGGCTTTATCGAGCTGAACGACGGCTCCTGCTTCAAGAATCTGCAGGTGGTGCTGGACGCCTCTGTGCTGGATAATTATAAGGAAATCGCAGGTCAGAATGTAGGCGCAGCGCTGGTGGTGCATGGCACCGTGGTGCTGACTCCGGAGGCCAAGCAGCCCTTGGAGGTAAAGGCCAGCCGTGTGGAGGTGGAGGGCAAGTCCGCTCCGGACTATCCCCTGCAGAAGAAGCGCCACAGCGTGGAGTTCCTGCGCACGATCCAGCACCTGCGTCCCCGGACCAACCTGTTCTCCGCTACCTTCCGGGTGCGCTCTGTGGCGGCCTACGCGGTGCATGAGTTCTTCCAGAACCGGGGCTTTGTGTATGTGCAGACCCCCATCATCACCGGCTCCGATTGCGAGGGCGCCGGCGAGATGTTCCAGGTGACTACCCTGGACCTGGAGAACCCGCCCCGGACCGAGGACGGACAGGTGGATTACAGCCAGGATTTCTTCGGTAAAAAGACCAGCCTCACGGTCTCCGGCCAGCTGAACGCCGAAAACTTTGCCATGGCCTTTGGCGATGTATACACCTTCGGCCCCACCTTCCGGGCAGAGAACTCCAACACCCAGCGCCACGCTGCCGAGTTCTGGATGATCGAGCCGGAGATGGCCTTCTGCGATCTGGCGGGGGACATGGACGTGGCGGAGGCCATGATCAAGTATATTATTTCCAGTGTGCTGAAAAAGTGCCCTCAGGAGGTCGAATTCTTCAACAGCTTTGTGGATAAGGGGCTGAAGGAGCGGCTGGAGCATGTGGCCTCCAGCGACTTTGGCCGCATCAGCTACACCGAGGCGGTGGAGATTCTGAAAAAGCACAACGACAGGTTCGACTTTAAGGTGGATTGGGGCACGGATCTGCAGACGGAGCACGAGCGCTTCCTGACGGAGGAGGTGTTCAAGCGTCCCGTGTTTGTGACGGATTATCCGGCGGAGATCAAGGCCTTCTATATGCGCATGAACGATGACGGAAAGACCGTGGCCGCGGCGGATTGCCTGGTACCCGGTATCGGTGAGATCGTGGGCGGCAGCCAGCGCGAGGAACGGCTGGAGATGCTGGAAAAGCGCATCCGGGACCTGGGGATGAACCCGGAGGACTACTGGTGGTACTGCGACCTGCGGCGCTATGGCACCTGCAAGCACGCAGGCTTCGGCCTGGGCTTTGAGCGGATGGTTATGTACCTCACGGGCGTGAGCAACATCCGGGACGTGGAGCTGCACCCCCGCACCGTGGGCAACGCGGATTTCTGATAAAGTTAATTGTTTTGAAAAGGGGCCCTGCCGGGATGGCAGGGCCCCTTTTTTGAGGAAATATGGGGACGAGGGAGACGGATTGCGAAGTCTGAAAACGAATGTCGCTGGCATCGCAATGACATTTTCACAGGAGGTGCGGTGGGCGTGCTGTCGGGGACGCCGGCCCCTACGGATGGTTTTGGTAGATGTGCGTAGGATGCAATGTCCACATCGCGCCACACGGTAGACGCAAAGATTTCCCCTGTCCCGCTAAGGCAGCACAAGCGCGGAGCGCATCGCGGAGAGAGACGCAGAGGCTATACGAAAGCAAGGATTGAATTTGCACATTCCAATTCGCGGGGCTGAAAGATTTCGACACGACCCGTTCCCCGCCCGCGGAAAGGATTCCAAAACCTTGGTTTTGGCGGCGTTCTTTCCTCCCTTTCTTTCGCCGGGGAAAGAAAGGGAGCCACGGTCGGCATGACACATGATGTGAAATGCAATGGTTCTCGGCGGTGGGATGACCACACCCCGCCACGCCCCCGGGCGGATTTTTTGCCTATCCTAAAAATTTATACTGGAAAAACGGCTTTGGATTTGCTATACTGTGTTTTATAGTGGGAAGAATTTTTTATCAGTCTAAAAAATAAACAACAGGAGTAAAAATGGAAAAACAAAAAAAGCGCCGGGGCGACCGCCGGGATGGACGGCTGCTGCGGGAATTGGATTCTCTGCATTTTATCACCGGCATCATCTATCCCAACCGTTGCGACAACGAGGCATACATCTCCTTGCGGGTGGACCTGACGGCCATAAACGAGTACCTGGCAAGGCTCAACGAGACGGAAACGGAGTTCCCCTACACCATGTTTCACATTGTGGTGGCGGCCCTCATCAAAACCATCACGCTGCGGCCTAAGCTGAACCGATTCATAGTCAACAGCAATTTCTACCAGCGCAACGAGGTGTCCGCCTCCTTCGTGGTGAAAAAGCAGTTTTCCGACAAGGGTGCCGAGGCACTGGCCTTCCTGCATAGCCGGGAGGATTTCTGCCTGCAGGATGTACACCAATACATCCGCAGCCAGGTGACGGAGTGCCGCAGCGAGAAGGTGGACTCCTCCACGGAGAACATGGATATTCTTAATAAGCTGCCCCGCTGGCTGGGCAAGGCCGCCGTGAAGTTTATCATGTTCCTGGATAAGCACGGCTGGGTTCCCCAGGACATGATTGCAACCGATCCCTATTACAGCTCCGTGGTGCTGTCCAACCTGGGGTCTATCAAGCTCAAGTGCGGCTATCACCACCTGACCAACTGGGGCACCTGCTCCCTGTTCTGCATCATCGGTGAAAAGGCTCTGCGGCCCTTCTTCGATGATCAGGGACAGGCTGCCATGAGAGAGACGCTGGACCTGGGCTTGACCATCGATGAGCGTCTGGCCGATGGGTATTATTATTCCAAATCTGTCCGGCTCCTGAAATATCTGCTGGAGCATCCCTGGGAGCTGGAAAAGCCTATGAAGGAGGAAGTGCAGTATGAGTGAAGTCAAGACCCCCTGGGCCGCCCATATGGGGGATGTACCCATGCATCTGGAGTATTTCGGCGGCTCCATGTTCCAGGCGCTGGAGCAGGTGGCCCAGGCGTATCCCGGCAGCGTTGCCTTTGATTTTATGGGCAAGTCCACCACCTATAAAAAGATGATCCAGGAGATCGAGCGCTGCGCCAAGAGCCTGAAGGTGCTGGGCATCCGGGCCGGGGACAAGGTGACCATCGCCATGCCCAACTGCCCCCAGGCCATCTATATGTTCTACGCCGTAAACCTGGTGGGGGGCATCGCTAACATGATCCACCCTCTGTCGGCGGAAAAAGAGATTGAGTTCTATCTCAATGAATCTCAATCCATCACCGCCATCACCCTGGACCAGTTCTATAATAAGTTTGAGCATATCCGCCAAAATACCGGCATCGTGAATATCATCATCGCCTCCGTGAAGGATGCCCTGAGCCAGCCCGTCCGTGCGGGCTATATGCTCACGGAGGGCCGCAAGATCCAGAAGATCCCCGAGGACGCCCCTGTCATCCGATGGAAGGAGTTCATGGATCTCAGCCGCCACTGCTTCTATAAGAACTTCCGGGTGGACCGCAAGGCAGACGACCCGGCGGTGATCCTCTACTCCGGCGGCACCACCGGCACCACCAAGGGCATCGTCCTCACCAATGGGAATTTCAATGCCCTGGCCAAGCAGATCATCGCCACCAACCCCATGTTCCGTCCCGGAGACCGGATGCTGGCGGCTATGCCTCTGTTCCATGGCTTCGGCCTGGGCGTGTGCGTCCACTCCATGCTGGCCAGCGGCGGCCGGTGCATTCTCATTCCCCGGTTCACAGCCAAGAGCTATGCCAAGCAGATCGTGAAGTATAAGTGCAATTTCATTGCCGGTGTCCCCACCCTGTATGAGGCGCTGCTGCGCCTGCCCAGCATGGATAATGCCGACCTCTCCAGCCTCAAGGGCGTTTTCTCCGGCGGAGATAGCCTGTCCATTGAGCTGAAGAAGAAGTTTGATAAGTTCCTTTATGACCACCACGCCGTTGTGCAGGTGCGGGAGGGTTACGGTACCACCGAGACTGTCACTGCCTGCTGCCTGACGCCGGTGAATATGTTTAAGGAGGGCTCCATTGGCCTGCCCTTCCCGGACACCTATATCAAGATCGTCAAGCCCGGCACCGATGAGGAGGTGCCCTACGGCACGGAGGGCGAAATTTTGCTGGCCGGCCCCACAGTGATGAAGGAGTATATGAACCATCCCGAGGAGACTGCCCAGACCCTGCGCAGGCACGACGACGGCCTCACCTGGGTGTATACCGGCGATCTGGGCACCATGGATGACGAGGGCTTCATCTATTTCCGCGGCCGGGCCAAGCGGATGATCATCTCCTCCGGCTACAATGTCTATCCCGGTCAGATCGAGAATATTCTGGATGCCCATGAGGATGTACAGATGAGCTGCGTCATCGGTGTGCCGGACGCCTACCGCATGCAGAAGGTGAAGGCATTTGTGATGCTGAAGCCCGGCGTTGAAAAGAGCCAGGCCACCAAGGATACGCTTATGAGCTATTGCCGCAAGCACATCGCTAAGTACGCCATGCCCTACGACATCGAGTTCCGGGACGAGTTGCCCAAGACCCTGGTGGGTAAGGTGGCTTACCGGGTACTGGAGGAAGAAGAGCTGCAGCACATCCAGGCCACAGAGGTTCCCGCCGCTGACGACGCCCACGCCGCCGACGAGACACAACAAAAACAGGGCGAGTAAGGTATTTCAGCGGAGCAGGAGGAAGATTGTATGGATAAAGAGATTCGGCGGCACTATACACTGCTGGTAGATTTTTTGGGCCATATTCTGGGCCCGGACTATGAGGTGGCTCTTCACGAGCTGACAGAGGATTCCAACCAGATCATCGCCATCTCCAACGGCGAGCTGACGGGCCGGCATCTGGGCTCCCCTCTGAGCAATAAGATGCTGGAGTTCCTCTCCGGCCGTCTGTATGAGACCCAGGACTATGTGCTTTCCTTTGAGAGCACCTCCGTCACCGGCAAGAAGATGCACTCCAACAGTATGTTCATCAAGGACCGCAGCGGCAGCGTGGTGGGCCTGCTGTGCATCAATTTTGACAGCAGCCGTTACCAGGCGCTGAGCAAGCAGGTGATGGATTTGTGCGGCGGGGCGCTGACTCCGGCGGAGCCCAGCGGCACCAGCCTCATCGTGGATGAAAACGACCCCTCGGAGTCGCCCCGGGAGCAGGGCTTCCCCACCTCCATCGCCGGCGCCACCGCCAGCATCGTGTCTTCGGTGGTGGCCAACTATCCTGTGGATGTGGATCGGCTGAACCAGGATGAAAAGATGGAGATCATGGAGATTTTGGACCGCAAGGGCGTGTTTTTGCTGAAGGGGTCCGTGAGCTTTGTGGCCAAGGAGCTGCACAGCTCCGAGGCCAGCATCTACCGCTACCTGGGCAAGCTCAGCAGCCGCGGCGGCAGGTAAAAGAATTTTACCGGGGAGTAGAGCGCAGCTCCATTTTACCGGCGGCAGCAGGGACGGAGCACAGCTCCGTCCCTGCTGCTTTGCGGGGGTATACTTGACAAACGGCTGAAGCAGCATATAACGCTGGATGGTGTATAGCAAGTAGTATCTATCAGAGACAATATACTATATCAAATGCTATGAAAAAAGAATCTTTTTTCAGGTATGGGCGGAACGGACGGGCAAGCTTTAAGCCGTCAGAAATAACGGCTCCACAGGCGCATAAGCGGCTGTGACAAATTTGTCACAGGGCTGTCACCCTATGCAATGGCGCAGGGGAGAAAAGAGCGGTAAAATAAGCCTGTAAAAAAGAACTTCGGAGGTACGATATGGAAATTTTACAGGTAAGTGACGTTAAAAAAACGTATACCACCCGATTAGGCGGCAACCGGGTCCAGGCCCTGAAGGGCGTGACCTTTTCCGTGCAGGAGGGGGAGTATGTGGCCATCATGGGCGAGTCCGGCTCCGGCAAAACCACTCTGCTGAATATTCTGGCGGCCCTGGATAAGCCCACGGCCGGAGAGGTGCTTTTGTCAGGCAAAAGTCTGGAGACTATCCCTGAGCGGGATCTGGCCGCCTTCCGCCGGGACAACCTGGGCTTTGTATTCCAGGAGTTTAACCTGCTGGATACCTTTTCCATTGAGGACAATATCCTCCTGCCCTTGGTTTTGGCGGGAAAAGGTGTGCAGGAGATGCAGCAGACCCTGTTGCCCCTGGCCCAATCTCTGGGCATCGAGGACATCCTGCACAAGTTCCCCTATGAGGTATCCGGCGGCCAGAAGCAGCGCGCCGCCGTGGCCCGGGCCATGATCGCCGGCCCCAAGCTGCTCTTGGCGGACGAGCCCACCGGGGCCCTGGATTCCGCGTCCTCGGCGGATCTTTTGCGGATGTTTGAAAAGGTCAATGGCCAGGGTCAGACCATCCTCATGGTCACCCACTCCGTGGATGCCGCCTCCCATGCCGGGCGGGTGCTGTTCATCCGGGACGGTGTGGTGTTCCACCAAATTTACCGGGGCGAGTGCAGCGATCAGCAGCTCTATAAAAAGATCAGCGACACCCTGACCATGCTCCGCACAGGGAGGGACGCTGAATGAAAAGGGGATTTTTTCTGAAGCTGGCCCGGAGCAACATCAGCAAGAACCGCCGGTTTTTCTTCCCGCGTATTCTGTCCGAGGCGGGGCTTTTATGCGTGTTTTACATTGTATTCACCCTCCGGGCGGACGAGCGCATCCTGCAGCTGCGGGGCGGGCAATACATTGAGGTGTTCATGTCCATCGGCGTGGCGGTGATGATGCTGCTGTCGGGAATTCTGCTGTTTTATATCAACAGCTTTCTCATGAAGCAGCGCAAGCGTGAGTTTGGCGTTTATAATATTTTGGGCCTGGAAAAGCGGCACATCTGCCGGGTGCTTTTCCACGAAACAGCCATCAGCAGTCTCGCGTCCGTGGTGCTGGGGCTTGCAATAGGGGTACTGTTTTACAAGCTCTGCTCCCTGCTCATCTGCCAGCTGCTGAATGCGGAGATTGTTTTGGGCTTTTACTTTATAAACGCCAGGAGCCTGGCCCTGTCCGGGGCCTTCTTCCTGGTGCTGGATGTGATGGCCTACGGCGTCAACTGCGTGACCATCGCCCGCCTCAAGCCTGTGGAGCTGCTCTCCTCTGCCAATGTGGGCGAGCGGGAGCCCAAGGTCAAGTGGCCGCTGCTGGTGCTGGGCCTGCTGGCCCTGGGCGGGGGCTATTACATCTCCCTTACCACCCAAAACCCCCTGAAGGCCCTTGTCCTGTTCTTCGTGGCGGTGATACTGGTGATCATCGGCACCTACTTTTTGTTCGTGGCCGGGAGTATTTTTGTGCTGAAGGCCTTGAAAAAGAACAAAAGGTTCTATTATAATAAAAAACACATGCCTGCCGTTTCGGGTCTTCTTTACCGCATGAAGCAGAACGCTGTGGGCCTGGCCTCCATCGCTATTCTGGCCACGGGGGTGCTGGTGATGATCTCCACCACTGTGAGCCTGTATGCCGGGGCGGAGGAGACAGTGAAGCGGAACTACCCCCAGGATTATTATCTCTCCGCGCGGTATCTGCAGTGGAGCGACGAGGGCCAGCTGCTGCACTCGGAGGATATGCCCCGGGAGACCATGCTCCGGGCCGTGGAGCAGGGGGCGAAAAAAAACGGCCTGACCATAAAGGAGATAGCCCTCCAGGAGTATCTGACGGTCTCTTATATCTACGAAAACGACACCCTGACCTGTGAGCGGGTGAGCGGCAACGCCGCCGACAACCTCAAGGGGCTCAGCGTCATTACCTATATCACCGAGGAGATGTACCGCAGCCTGGGCGGGGAGGCTTTGAACCTGGCGAAGGACGAGATCGCCGTGTGTCCTATGGACATCCGCCAGAGCGGGTTTGACCGGCCGACGCTTACCATCGGGGAGGACACCTATCAAATCAAGACCACCATCCCGCTGTTTCCCATTTCCTCCGGCATGGAGGCGGCGGCCACCAACAGCTACGGCGTGGTGGTGGCAGACGAGAACGTGCTGGCGCGGCTGTATGCGCAGCAAAAGCAGGTCTACGAGAATGCGGCCTCGGACTATACCCGGCGTATCGCGGCAAGCTTTGCGGGCCGGGGAGCCAACGGTGATGTAGGAGAAAAGCTGGAGCGGGATGTGGAGGCGTACCTGAAGGAGGCGGCCTTTCCCCAGCAGCAGGAGCCGGGTGAAAGTCTGGTCATCAGAGGCAACACCGTGTGGGGCGCCCGGGAGTCCGTGACGGCCATGTGCGGGGCTCTGCTGTTTCTGGGCATTATTTTGGGACTGGTGTGCCTGTTTGCCACGGTGCTGATCGTGTATTACAAGCAGATCTCCGAGGGCTACGAGGATCGGGTCCGGTTCCAGATCATGCAGAAGGTGGGCATGAGCCGCCGGGAGGTGAAAAGCACCATCAACAGCCAGGTGCTGCTGGTATTTTTCCTGCCGCTGGTGGTGGCGGGGATGCATTTGGCCTTTGCATTTCCCATTTTGGAGAAGGTGCTGCACATTTTACTTTTGTCCAGCACGAGCTTGTTTGTGGTCTGCTCGCTTGTCACCTTCGGGGTATTTGCGGCGGTGTACACGCTGATCTATATGGCCACGGCCCGAACCTATTATAAGATCGTGCGGTAAGGCGTAGGGGGCGGACAGAGGCGTCCGCCGCTACGGAAGCATTATTGATGGTGCGGTGGGGCGGGCCGATGTGGGCATCGGCCCCTACGGAAGCATAACAAGAGGTGCGGCAAAACGGGCCGTCGGGGACGCCGGCCCCTACGGACGGTTACAGGTAGTGCGGTGGGGCGGGCTGATGTGGGCATCGGCCCCTACGGAAGCGTTACAAGAAGGTGCGGTGCGGGGAAGAATCCCCCAGTCACGGCTTCGCCGTGCCAGCCCTCTTTAGGTAAGGGAGCCGAGGGGACGGGGATGCGGATTGCCACAGCCGGTGTGCGCACCGGCTTCGCAATGACAGGTTTTTGCAGGGAGTACGGGGAAAGAATCCCCCAGTCACGGCTTCGCCGTGCCAGCCCCTTTTAGGCAAGGGAGCCGAGGGGACGGGGATGCGGATTGCCACGACCAGTTTGCGAACTGGTCTCGCAATGACATGGTTTATTATGGGCGAAAGCCACCTGGTTGGGGGGCGGCTTATGCCCGTGGGAGGAGGAAATGCATGTATCAGATCCTGCTGGTGGAGGATGACCGGGCCCTGGCCCTGGCGGTGCAGAAGCTGCTGGAGAGCTATGGAAGCCGGGTGCGGTGCGTGGAGGATTTTGCGGATGTTTTGGGGGAATTTGCCGCCTGCCAGCCGCAGCTGGTGCTCATGGACATTAAGCTTCCTTACCGGGACGGGTACTACTGGTGCAGCCGGATCCGGGAGATTTCGGCGGTACCGGTGGTGTTTCTCTCCTCTGCGTCAGACAACATGAACATCGTCATGGCCCTGAATATGGGCGGGGACGACTTCATCGCCAAGCCCGTGGACCCCATGGTCCTTACGGCCAAGGTGCAGGCGGTGCTGCGGCGGACCTATGAGATCACCGGGGCAGGGCAGACCGTGGAATTCTGCGGGGCTACCCTGAGCCTGGGCGATGGCTGCCTGCATACGGAAAAGGGCCGGGTGGAGCTGACAAAGAACGAATTTCGCATTTTACAGCTGCTGCTGGAGAATCGGGGGAAGATCGTGAGCCGGGAGGAACTGATGATGCACCTGTGGCAGAGCGACCTATATGTGGAGGAAAATACCCTGACGGTAAATGTGGCGAGGCTGCGGAAAAAGCTGGAGGAGGGCGGCCTGGAGGGCGTGATCCTCACAAAGCCGGGCAGGGGGTACATCATTTTATGAAAAAGGGTCGCAGGGGGGCGGTCCTGCGGGATTGCCTGCGCAAAAACCGGGTGGCGATTTTGCTGTGGGTGCTGACGGTTTTGACGGAATGGGTGGTGTTTTACCTGTACCGCATCATGTGGGAGCCGCTGCTGTATGCCGGGGCGCTGACGCTGGCTCTGGGGCTTTTGCTGCTGGGACTGGACCTGCGCAGGGAAATGCAGGCGGCTCGGGAGCGGCTGCGGCTGCGGGAGGCTATTTTGACCGAGTGGAACGACCTGCCCGAGGAAAAGACCCTGGAGCAGGCGGACTACGGGGATATGATCCGGAAGCTGGGAAGGCAGCTCCGGCAGGAGACGGCCACCCAGGAGGCCCAGCGGCAGGATATGCTGGACTACTACACCACCTGGGTGCATCAGATCAAGACGCCGATGGCGGTGATGAAGCTGTATCTGGGATCGGAGAGCCCGGAGCATCGGGCCATGGGGGCGGAGCTATTCCGCATGGAGCAGTATGTGGACATGGTGCTGCAGTACCTGCGGCTGAGCAGCGGGGAGAACGACCTGGTAATCCGGGAATACAAGCTGGATGAGCTGATTCGGGAGGCGGTGCGCAAGTATGCCGCACAGTTTGTGCTGAAGAAGCTGAGGCTGACCTATATTCCCACAGAAATATCCGTGGTGACGGACCGAAAATGGTTTGGCTGCATACTGGAGCAGCTGCTCTCAAATGCCATTAAGTATACGCCTGCGGGGGGCAGCATCGCCATCAGCGTAGAGGAGGATGCCCTGCACATCAGCGACACGGGCATTGGCATTGCCCCGGAGGACCTGCCCCGGATCTTTGAGAAGGGGTATACCGGGGAAAACGGGCGTCTGGAGCGCACCTCCAGCGGATTGGGGTTGTATCTGGCAGGAAAGGCGGCGGATATGCTGCACATCCCCATCCACGTGGAGAGCACGGTGGGTCGGGGAACGGCCTTTACGCTGCATCTGCGGCAAAAATAAAAAAGGCTGTGCGGAGCTCTGTCCGCACAGCCTTTTTTTATAAATCCGCTTTTTCTACCATGAAGAATCGGCCGCCATAGGACAGAACCTCCACCGGGCCATATAGCAGCGACAGCTGCTCACGCAGCTCCTCCGCCGAGGCGGAGGCCATGGTGATCTGAGCTTGAATGACACCGCCATGGAGCAGGACCAGCCGATCACAGTAGGCCATGGCAAAGTTAGGATCATGGAGGGTGATAAGGCCGCAACGCTGCTGGCTGTGAATGCTGTCACGGATAAGGCGCAGCATATGGTGACGATTGGTGAAATCCAGGGCGCTGTCCGGTTCATCCATGAGCATTACCGGAGCCTCTTGTACCATGCTGCGAGCCAACAGCACCAGCTGCTTTTGCCCCTGGCTCAGGGTACCGAAATCTACATCTGCCCGATCGGCCAAACCGAAACGCCCCAATATTGCTAAGGCATTTTGGCGCTGGGCGGCAGAGGGAGAGTCAAACAGGCCCAGCTGGGCGTTATACCCCATGAGTACGGCGTCCAATGTGGTGCGCCCACCGGCTAAACTGGGCGTTTGGGGCAGGAAGGACAGAAGCTGTGCGCGCTTTTTTTCGTGCATTCGTGTGCAATCGATTCCGTTCACCTGCACTTGCCCCGCCATAGGCAGAAAGCCGCACAGACCATGGAGCAGAGTGCTCTTGCCGCTGCCATTGAGCCCCAGCAAGGCACAGAACTCACCGGGCTGGAGAGAAAGGTCAATGCCATGCAGTATCTGACGGCTGCCATAGGACACACAGATATGATTTAGACAGAGCATCTCGCTCATGCTGCACCTCCCCGCTTGCACATAAAATACACCAAGATCGGTACGCCGATAACGGTGGTGAGAATGGAGATGGGCAGCTCCGAGGAGTACAGTGTCCGGGCCAGGATATCGGCGCAGAGCACCACCAGCGCACCCATAAGACCGCTCATCAGCAGAGTGAGCGAATCATTGCGCCGCAGCATCAGACGGGCGGTGTGCGGGGCAATGAGCCCGGCAAAGGCCACCAGGCCCGTGATACAGATGACAGAGGATACCAGCAGAGTGCTCAGCAGAAGCACGGCTGCCCGGGTGGGGCGCAGCCGCACGCCCAATCCGCGACATTCCTCATCGCCCAAGGCCATCAGCTCGATCTGCCGCCGGAGGAGCAGCAGGCCAATGAGCCCCACAGCAAACAGCGGCAGAATGGACAGCACCTTGGAGGTGGTGACATTGCCGAAGGTGCCCATTTCCCAGTACTCCATGGCTGCCAGCTCATTGTCGGGGTCGGCAAAGTATTTGAGCACCATGATAAGAGACTTGGATACGGCGTTGATAACGATGCCTGCCAGCACATAGGTAGCGGTGGAACGGGAGCCGGTGGCCCGGGTCAGCAGCATCACACACACAACCGCCGCCAGGCCGCCCCAAAAGGCGCCGATGGCCGTTGGCAGAACGCCGGAGGAGCTGACAAGCACAATGGCCGCGGCAGCACCCAAATTGGCACCGCCGGCTATCCCAATGATATCCGGGGAGGCCAGTGGGTTTTTAAAGATCAGCTGATACACACTGCCGGCTAAACCCAAGGCTATGCCGGAGAGAATGGCCATGAGGGTACGGGGCAGACGCAGCGTGAGAAAGACCCGCCGGGTCATGTCGGACACACCGTCCCGGCCGACCAGGATGTGCAGGATCTCCTGAAAGGAGATAGGGTATTTTCCCACGCATGCGGAAATAACCGCAGCGAAAAGGATCACTGCGGTCACTCCCGCAAATAGAATCGTTATATATTTTTGACTGCGAACGGTGGAGTTTTTCACGGTTTAGCCGGTGATGATGGACTTATCCATGTCGAAGCCATAGAAGGTCTTATAGAAGCTGGCGGCATAGTCAGCACACTCGGCCTTGGTATACAGGTCGGGGTGGACGGTGGCCAGCAGCCACAGCATTCCCAGCACGCCGGAGGGAACGGGAGAGTCCCATGCCTCCAGGCCGGCGGGCATGTTATACACCGCACCATTCTTCACAGCGGTGACCTCTGCGAGATTTGCATCGGCCAGCACATCGGCCGCCGTGAAATCGGGCTGGCCATTGGCCATGTTATTGGTGGGGATGATGATAATGTCGGGGTTCATGGTGAGAATCTGTTCATAGGATACGTCCGTCCAGCTGTCACCCTCCAGAATGTCACCGGCATTCTTGCCGCCGACAGAACGAACCAGGGAGGCCTGATACATATCCTTGGGAGCGGTGGCCAAATAAGTGCTGTTGTTGCACATATAGACAACGGGTTTTTTGCTGTCGTCCAGGTTGGCGGTGGCGGACTCTACCTTGGACAGGACTTCATTATAGCTGGTGATGAGCTTGCCGGCAGTTTCCTCGCTGCCGGTGAGATTGGCGATGAGTTTAATCATATCCACCAGAGCCTCGTGGCTCTCAGGATTGACAACTACGGCGGCAATGCCCATTTCGTTGAGGGTTTTGGCGTAATCCTTGGCCTTCTTGGGCAGGATTACCAGATCAGGCTCGGCACCTAGGCAGTTCTCTAAGTCAAAGACCTTGGCGGAACCAACATTGGCGATGCTGCCAATGAGCTCGGGAGCGGCCAGCTTATAAATGGGGCGCTTATCGGTTTTTTCCTCTGTGCCCACCAGCTTATTCTCCAGACCCAGGGCGATGCAGGCGGAGGAGGAAATGTAGTAACCGGATACGATACGCTCAGCGGGCTTTTCCAGAGTGACGGAATTGCCCAGCTGATCCTCGATGGTCAGGGGAAAGGAGGCCTTCTCCACGGTGACGGCCTTCACATCGGAGACGGGGGCATCCGGCTGGGTGGAGCCACAGCCGGCCAGCAGGGTCAGGGACATGACCATTGCCAGAAGCAGAGCAAGTATTCTTTTCATCATTCTATTCTCCTTTTTTCTATTGGCGGGACCGCAGGGGATGCGATCCCACCCGTTCATCTTTTTTAAGAACAACCAATAGTATAATGCAAAGCCTCTTAAAAAACAAGAGGCCTTGCGAAAAAAAATATGCTTTAAAATTATTTTTGCTTTCCGTGCTGTATGGCAATGATCTGCGCCATAATGGCCACGGCGATCTCCGCCGGGGTCTCGCCGCCCAGGTCCAGGCCGATGGGGGTATGGACCCGAGAAAGCTGCGCATTGGTATAGCCCTTTTGGCGGAGCTGGGAGAAAATGCTGTCGATCTTGGTGCGGCTGCCTACCATGCCGGCATAAGCCCAGGACTTATCCAGCACAGCCTGCAGAGCGGCACAATCGGCGGCGTGGCTGTAGGCGCAAAGGACATAGTAAGCCTCCGGCTCAATAGCAAGAGCGCACAGCCCGGAACGAAAATCCGATACGCGCTCAAACCGATCGGCCAGAGAAACAGCCTCAGAAATGATCTCCGGGGCGCGGGTATCCACCAGGAGTACATCAAAGCCCACCATCTTGGCCATAGGGATGAGATTGCGCCCCACATGGCCGCCGCCGCACACTACCAGCAGCGGCGCTACCCGGAATACCTCAATGAACACGCTGATGCCGCCGGTGCAAACCTCGCCGTCGCTCTTGATTTCATATCTCTTGAGAGCGTTACAGCCACTGCGGATGCACTGCACAGCATCCTGCTTTGCCATCTGCTCGTGAGGCCCGCCGCCCACGGTGCCCTTGGACAGACCCCCTTCATATACCAGCATTTTGCCGCTGGTGCGAGGTGTGCTGCCGAAGGAATCCACAATGGTGACCAGGGCGTAGTTTTTCCGATTTTTCCGGGCTTGCAGCTGCTCTAACAAAAGGTCCTGCATGACAATCCTCCCATCAGTTTTGTTTGCATGACGCCATGCCGCAAGACGGCATGGTATCAGACTGCCATATTATTCGGTTCCCGGCGAAGTCGGGGAGAAAATGGCATGAAATAAAAGTATAATGGCCGCTCTGCGGCCATTATACCGTATGGCTGGGAAAAGGGCAAGCACGGCGTGAGAAAAGGGTGGCCGCGCAGGCAAGATACCTGCGCGGCCGGGAAAGGAAAAAAGAGAGAGAAAAGGATGGGCTATGGGAGAGGGCTTAGTCGGTGGTATAGTTGTCGAAATAGCCCTGGATATAGACGATGGGGGTGCCCTTGTCGCCGCTGCCGGAGGTCAGGTCACACAGGGAACCGATGAGATCGGTAAGGTTGCGGGGGGTGGTACCCTCGGAGATCATGTTGCCCACCAGGGAGACCTTGGCATCCTTCTGACGGATCTTCTCGGAAATGGCCTGCTGCAGGGCATCGCCCTTGAGATCGGCAAAGTCCTTGTCGGCCAGGTACTTCAGCTTCAGCTCATTGGGGGTACCGATGAGGCCGCTGGTGTAGCCGGGGGAGACCACGGGGTCCGCCAGCTCCCAGATCTTGCCGGCGGGATCCTTGAAGGCGCCGTCGCCGTAGATCATGGCCTCGATGTGCTTGCCGGTGCGCTGGGACAGAGCCTGACCCAGCGCCTCAGCCACGGCCATGGTGTCCCGGGGAAAGAGCTTCACGCGGCCGTCATCGGCCTTGTTGGAGCCCAGAAGGCCGTACTGGGGGTTATAACCGCTGCCGTCCACGGAGGAGGTGAGCAGGTCATCCAGACCCAGGACACACCGGGCACCGGCGGACTTCAGCAGGCGCTTGGAGCGCTGGCGGGTGTGGATGTCACAGCAGATGACGGTGTCGGTGTAGGGGAGGATGGACTGGACACGGTTGGAAAAAATGATCTCCACCTGAGCGCCGGCCTCCTGAATGAGGCTCTGGTAATAGTCCACATAGTCAACACCGGTGAAGGGATGGATTACGGAGCCGAAGTGGCTGCGGAACTGCTCCAGGGTCAGCACGTCCCGGTAGGGGTCCACGCCGGCCTCGTCCAGCTGATCCATGCTGACCAGGTGATTACCTACCTCATCGGAGGGCAAGCTGAGGAGCAGCACGATCTTCTTCGCACCGGAGGCAATGCCGGAGAGCAGGAGGGAGAAACGGTTGCGGCTGAGGATGGGGAAGGTGACGCCCACGGTCTTGCCGCCGGTCTTGGCCTTCACGTCGGCGGCAATCTGCTGAACGGTGGCATAGTTGCCCTGGCAGCGGGCCACCACGGATTCGGTGATGGCGACCACGTCCTTATCCCGGGGGGTGATGCCCTCCTCAGCCAAGGCGTTTGCAACAGTGTCGGCGGCGATGGAAACGACATCGTCACCCTGACGGAAAATGGGGGCACGCACACCGCGCACCACAGTACCGATGGTTCTGCTCATAGTATTACGCTCCTTTTTTTCGGAAAAGATTTTTCAAACATGCTGTAGTATACCCCAATGTAAGGCATAAGTAAAATACGGATTATTTATTTTAGAGATTAGGACTATTTATGCCGAATGGCCAGGGAAAGAGCGGAAAGATAGGAGATGCGGATTGCCACAGCCGGTGTGCACACTGGCCTCACAATGACAGGATTTTTGCATGGGGTGCGATGTAAGACAAGACGGACGGGGTAGAACTTCAACCCTACGGATAACAGAGGTAGTTTATGCGGCGAGCGGCGGCACCTCACCCCTATGAAACAAAGCGGGGGGTGATGTCAATCAATGAATTATTTAGGAGTCTGCTTGATATTCGCAACATGAACAGCTATAATTAACTTAAAGAATCTAAGGGGAAATTTCGCAATATTTACACATGCTATTATGAAATATTTCAGAAAGGAAGATTCGCATGAGTAAAGATGGAAAAATTGGCGTAATTGCCGGTGAATTATTAACAAAGGCTAAAACAAAGGCAACACAGATTCTCGACCAAGACGGAGACGGTAAGCTGGATGCAAGGGATGTCTCTATTGCGGCGGGTAAAGCGGGGGAGGCTGTAAAGAAAACGGCGGATGCGGTTAAAAAGGCGGCGAATGAAAAGACCTATGAACTCGATTTAAAAATACTGCAGCCAATTTTTATGGATGACTTAAATGACCCGGAATTTGAATGGACAAAGTTGATTCGAATTACTGGCAGAGATAAACGCAGATCAGAAAGTGAAGCGTGCAAGGGATCTATCGGCTATATTCAGGAGGAAAAAGGCATAAGATTTATTAATATTTATGAAGACAGTAGAAAAAATGTGGGGATAACTTATGTACCAACCCTGGATGCCGAATACTACTATGTGGATCCGAGCAACAACGGAACATATATTGCATTAGATGAATATTTTAGCTATTTGAAGACGCTGCGGATTGGGGAACTTCAAAGAATAGCGCAGGATTTAGGAGCAAAATACTTCCGCGTGACTTACATAGAAAAAAAGACAAGGTTTTCGTCAAAAAAGGCGAAAATTCGCGGAAAGGCAGCTGCGGTTGCCGCTGCAGAAGCGGAGAGAGAAATTTCATTACAAGACAGGTCTTCTGTGGAGATTGCAGCGGAGATGGAATGTCCGGGGCATGCACCTATTGAACCCAAAGTGCAGTATTTACAGCGAGAGCCAAGCGTACACACATTGATTTCCCTTCGAATGAATGAGACAGGACCGATTACAAGGCAAAAACTAATGCTAAAAATGAGCAATTCCAGTGGAATAAAAGAAAAAGATGCTCTGAAAATTGATGCTGTGTTTAAAGGGATGAAATGCGAGGGAAACTCAACCGTAACCTGCGAGGCACAAAATGAGTCCAGGCGGTACTTAGAGTATGAAATTGAGTTTTGAATCTTAACAAGAAGAAGCAGGCACGATTCTGTGCCTGCTTCTTCTTGTTAGAATTAGTTGTGATTGTAGTGGACATGGAGATGGTCGTGGCACCACTGGGGGCCGAAGTCCGAGAGCATGGCGGTGACCACGGGGTTCTTTTCGGCGCGCTTGAAGAGAGCGGAGGCATCGGCGGCATAGAGGCCGTTGCCTCGGTCCTTTTTAGCGGCGGCGAGACCGTAGGGCTGCCCGGCACCGCCTACGCAGCCGCCCTGGCAGCTCATGACCTCTACCAGGTGGTAAAAGCGCTTGCCGGCTTCCACATCGGCGATGAGCTCCTTGGCGTGGACCAGGCCATTGACTACGGCGATCTTGATCTCCGTGCCGTCTACATCATAGGTGACCTCCCGGATGGGTGCATCGCCCCGGATGCCGGACACGCGCACCTGGCGCAGGGCATTTTTGGTTTTATCGGGCAGGCAGTGGCGCACAACGGACTCCGCCACGCCGCCGGTGACGCCATAGATCACCGCCGCACCGGAGCCCAAACCGAAGGGGAGGTCAGGGGACTCCAGCTCCAGCTCGTCCAGATGGATGCCTGTCTCCCGGATCATATCCACCAGCTCCCGGGTGGTGAGGACCAGGTCTACATCCGGGGTGCCGTTGTGGAAGAATTCGTCTCGGGCGGCCTCCATTTTCTTGGCCGTGCAGGGCATGATGGCAATGTGATAGGTGGTGCGGCCGTCGGAGGCGTCTTTTTCTGCGTACTTGGCCTTGAGGACGGAGGCGAACATCTGCATGGGAGACTTGCAGGTGGAGATATTTTTCAGGTACTTGGGGTCGTTCAGCTCCAGATACTTCACCCAGGCGGGGCAGCAGGAGGTGAACATGGGGAAGGGGCCGCCTGCCTGCAGCCGCTGGAGGAATTCCTCTGCCTCGGAAATGGTGGTCATATCGGCGGCAAAGTTGGTGTCATATACCTCGTCCACGCCCATGATCTTCAGGGCGGAGACCACTCGATCCAGGATGTTCTCACCGGGGGCGTAGCCAAATTCCTCGCCGATGGCTACCCGGACGGCAGGGGCGATCTGCACCACCACCCGCTTTTGGGGGTCGTGAATGGACTTCCAGGCGGTGCCGATCTGATCGTTAACGGTGATGGCGCCGGTGGTACACACAGCGGCACACTGGCCGCAGCTGACGCACTTGGTCTCGCTGAGCTTCTTGTCGAAGGCGGGCATTACCTGCAGCTCGCTGCCCCGGCCGGCAAAGTCCAGGATGCCCTGGCCCTGTTTTTCCTCGCAGACCCGGACGCAATCGCCGCAGAGGATGCACTTATTGGGGTCGCGGAAGATGGCGTAGCTGGTGTAGTCCATCTCATAGCGGGGGCGGGTATCCGGAAAGCGAATATGCCGCACACCGAAGCGCTGGGCCAGCTCCTGCAGACGGCAGTTGCCGCTCTTGGCGCAGTTGGTGCAGTTGCAATCGTGGGAGGCCAGGAGCAGCTCCAGGATCATGCGCCGGTGCTTTAAAAGCTTAGCAGTGTTAGTGCGGATGGACATGCCGTCCCGGGGCTCCATGGAGCAGGAGGCCTCGATCTTGCCGGTTTTAGTGTCCTCCACCATGCACATACGGCAGGCGCCGTAGACGCTCAGATCGGAGTAATAGCAGAAGGTGGGAATGTCGATGCCCGCCTTGCGCACAACGGCCAGGACGTTCTTTTCCCCGTCAAAGGGGACACAGATGCCGTCGATGATCATAATTCCTTTTGCCATGACTTAACCCTCCTCCTCGATGGCATCAATGGCCCCGAAGGGGCAGGCGCCCCAGCAGGCACCGCAGTGGATGCATTTTTCATTGTCGATGACATACGGCGTGCGGGGCTGGCCGGAAATAGCCTCCATGGGACAGTTCCGGGCGCACTTGCCGCAGCCCTTGCAAAGCTCGGGCTTAATTTCCAGGCGGCGCTTGCGGCCGTTGCACACGGGGCAGTGGTGGTCTACCACATGGTTGAGATATTCCTTCCGGAAGTAGCGCAGGGTGCTGAGCACCGGCTTGCAGGCGCTCTGCCCCAGGCCGCACAGGGCGGTGGTGGAGATGGTGTCGGAAAGGCTCTCCAGCAGGTCAAGATCCTCGATGGAGCCCTCATTGGCCACGATCCGGTCTAAAATCTCCAGCATGCGCTTGGTGCCCTCCCGACAGGGAACGCACTTGCCGCAGGACTCATTTTGGGTGAAATGCATGAAGAAACGGGCGGTCTCCACCATGCAGGTGTCCTCGTCCATGACCACCAGGCCGCCGGAGCCTACAATGGCCCCCACCTTCTTCAGGGAGTCAAAGTCCAGGGGCAGGTCCAGATGCTCCTCGGTGAGGCAGCCGCCGGCGGGGCCGCCGATCTGCACGGCCTTGAACTTCTTGCCGTTCTGGATGCCGCCGCCGATGTCGAAGATGATCTCCCGGAGGGTGGTGCCCATGGGTACCTCCACCAGACCGGTATTGACCACATTGCCGGTGAGGGCGAAGGTCTTGGTGCCGGAGCTTGTTTCGGTGCCGATGGAGCGGTACCAGCCGGCGCCTTTATTAAGGATGCCGGGGACATTGGCAAAGGTTTCCACATTGTTGAGAACGGTGGGCTTGCCCCACAGGCCCTGATCCACAGTGCGGGGGGGCTTGGTGCGGGGCATACCGCGCTTGCCCTCAATGGAGGCAGTGAGGGCGCTGCCCTCGCCGCAGACAAAGGCGCCGGCGCCGCGGTTGATGTGCATATGGAAGCTAAAGCCGGAATCCATGATATTGTCGCCCAGCAGGCCCAGCCGGGTGGCCTTGTCAATCGCCACCTGCAGGCGCTCCACAGCCAGGGGATACTCGGCACGGACATAGATATAGCCCTGGGTGGCGCCGGTGGCTACGCCGGCAATCATCATGCCCTCGATGACGGAGTGGGGGTTGCCCTCCATGATGGAGCGGTCCATAAACGCGCCGGGGTCGCCCTCGTCACCGTTGCAGACGATATACTTTATATCGGAGACGTTTTTGCGCACACTCTCCCACTTGCGCCCGGCGGGGAAACCGCCGCCGCCGCGGCCCCGGAGACCGGAGTCGGAGATTTCCCGACAGATGGCCTCGCCGGACATGTCAAACAGGGCCTTTTCAAAGGCGCGGTAGCCGTCCTTGGCGATGTATTCCTCCAGGTCCTCGGCATCGCTGGCACCGCAGCCCTTGAGGACCACACGGTGCTGCTTTTTATAAAAGGGGATGTCCTCCTGCCGGGGATAGGATACGCCATCCTGATGGTAGGTCAGGCGCTCGATAATTTCGCCCCCTAAGAGGGTACGCTCCACAATCTCGTGGCAATCCTCGGGCTTTACCCGGACATACATGACGCCCAGGGGTTCGATGTGGACCAGACAGCCCATTTCGCAGAAGCCGTGGCAGCCGCTCATTTTAATGTGGAGGCTTTTCTCCTCCTCCCCGTGGTGGGTGAGGCCCACATAGATGCTGAGGCCCCGCTCCTGGCACTCGTTTCGGAGATTTTCATAGACCTTCATGGAGCCGCTGGCGATGCAGCCGGTGCCGGCGCAGATAAGCACCGTCAGGGCAGATTGGCTGCGCGCTAAGGCATCGGCCGCCTGGGTCTGCAGGGCGTGGAAGCCCTCTCGGGTCAGAACACTCATTTGGCAAGCTCCTCCTCTTTACGAATGGATTCCAGTAGGGCCAGGGCGGAGTCCGGGGTCATTTTAGCGTGGACCTCGCCGTCGATGGTCAGCACCGGGGACAGGCCGCAGGCGCCCAGGCAGGCCACGGTCTCCAGGGTGAACAGGCCGTCGGCATCGGTCTTGCGCTTGCCGGTGAGGTGCATATAGTCGTGGATGGCGTCATAAATGGGCTGGGACTTGCGGACATGGCAGGCGGTGCCGTCACACACCCGGATGATGTGCTTGCCCTTGGGCTCCAGGGAAAAATTCTCATAAAATGTCGCTACGCTGTAGACCTTGGCCGTGCTGATGCCCAGGCGGTGGGCGATGAGGGTCATGTCCTCTTGGCTGAGGTAGTTGAAGGCTGATTGCGTATCCTGCAATATGGCGATCAGCTGGCTGGGCTGGGAGCCGTGGGCGTCGATAATCTCGCTCACCCTGGCAAGTCGCTGGTTCATGCTCATGTTTTTTCTCCTTAACACAGTTGTCTTTCCGATCCCGCCGCACATAAAACTGCACGGTAAAAATATTTTATCATAGCCTGAAAAGATTGCAATAGTTTTAACAATCTTTTTGCGTAGTGGACACGACGAAAAATAAGCGATAAAATTGTGCAAAACGATAGTTTGGGTGCAGACGCCTGCAAAAAGCGTCCTCCGGGTCAGGGGAACACTTGAGATAAAGAGGTTTTCGTGCTATACTCTTGCAAAAAAGATGCGGCACAGAAGGGGGCGGGCACCATGGACGGCATACATGAGGGACACCGGGCGAGAATGAAGAAAAAGCTGCTGGAAAACGGCGAACGGAGCCTGGCGGACCATGAGCTGCTGGAGGTGCTGCTGTATTATGCCATCCCCCGGCGGGACACCAATGAGCTGGCCCACCGGCTGCTGAAGCAGTTCGGGTCGCTGCGGGGCGTACTGTCTGCCCCGGTGCAGGAGCTGGCCTGTGTGCGTGGCGTGGGACAGCAGGCGGCGCTGCTGATGGGGATGGTGCCGATGCTCTGCCGGCGGGCGGCGCAGAGAGAAAAGGAGCAGATACTGAATTCTGTGGATGCCTGCGGCGCGTATTTTACGGAGCTGCTGGGCAGCAGCCGCCGGGAGATGCTGTGGCAGGTATGCCTGGACGGCAAGGGCAAGGTCCTCTCCTCCCGGTGCCTGGCAGAGGGAGATGTGAGCATGGCGGCGGTGAGTGTGCGGCAGGTGGTAGAGTATGCCCTCCGCGCCGGGGCCGTGGGCGTTGTGCTGGCCCACAACCATCCCAGCGGCGTGGCGCTGCCGTCTCAGGAGGATATTGCCACCACCCGGCTTATCCGGGATGCCCTGCGCACCATGAATATCCAGCTGGTTGACCACATTGTGGTGGCAGACGGAGACTATGTATCCATGGCCGCCAGCGGAATGCTGATATAAGAGAGGAATACGAGATGAAAAGAAAGGGCTGCCTGCGGGCAGCCCTGAGACTATCGATAAAGTGGAAAGATTTGCGATAACGGTAAGGAAGGGAGTGTGAGGGAAACCCAAGAAGGGTGTCCCACACCATTGAAATCAGTAGTTTTTGAAGCTTTTTCAAAGCTTCAAAAACGCAAACGACGAGGCAAAAAGTATTTTTGCCGCGCCGGAGTGTGAGGGAAACCCAAGAAGGGTGTCCCTTGCCATTGAAATCAATCGTTTTTGGAACTTTTTCAAAGTTTCAAAAACGCAAACGACGTGGCAAAAAGTATTTTTGCCGCGCCGGGGTGTGAGGGAAACCCAAGAAGGGTGTCCCTCACCATTGAAATCAATAGCTT
>DPPB01000023.1 GCA_003539495.1 Oscillibacter sp.
TCCTCGGGATTAGATCACCATGCGGTCTACAGCCGCCAGCGTGTGGATGACTTCAGGGAGAATGCTGTGGTCAGCACACAGAGCGCACGGCAGTGTAAAGATGCCGTCGATCTCGTTTGCCAAAAGGAAGATGTCCATGCCCATCTCATTCGCCGCCTGACTCCATTGGAATGTGAGAGATTGCAGGGCTTCCCGGACGGGTGGACGGACATCCCCAGTGCATCCGACAGCGCAAGGTATAAGGCCTTGGGCAACAGTGTGGCCATCCCCTGTGTGGACTTCGTGATGCAGTGTTTGGTGCAGGCGGTCCAGATGAGCGAAAATATTCGTTAGACTTGTCCGGTATGCTGCCTTTGCGCTTCTATTCTCGTTAGACTTGTCAATAGCTTATGCGCCGAAGTTCAGCTATGCTTTGCTTGCCTCGGGAGAGGCGGAAAGGAGCAGGCTATGGAAGAAAAAAAGAACCTCTGCGCACCCATCCCGCTGTCGCTGCACCAGCGGCTTCGGGCGGAGCAGGAGCAGCGGGGCCAGACCCTGTCCGACTACATCACGGACATACTCAGAGAACATTTTGAAGGAGGAGCACGAACTATGAACGCCAACAATCGCACCATCGCCTTTCAGGTACCGGAGGAACTCTTCGGTCGGCTGAAGGACTATCTGGCCAGGAACGGCCTGAAGCAGAAGGATTTCATTCTGGGTCTCATTGAGCGGGAGCTGAATGACGAAGAAGGCGTGACAGAATGATCAAAGAGATAGGCCGCATGAACGGCTTATCTCTTTTGAAAAAAGCTCACATCACAAATATGGCCTCTAAAATTATAGGTTGATTTTTACCTATATGCGGGTATAATAAGCATAGGAGGTGTTTGTGATGACAATTGATACAAGGGCCATTGTTTCGGTGTCCGAGGCAAACCAAAATTTCTCACGGGTGACCCGCATTGCTGAAAAGAATGGGCAGGCTGTGATCTTCAAGAACAACAAGCCTAAATATATGCTGGTAGACCTGGATGTGTCTCCCATGATCGACATGACGGACGACGAAAAAATCGATGTGGTGGCGGCTCGTATCCTAAAGAAGTATAAGACCGCATTTATGGAGCTTGCCAAATGATCAAATTTTCAAAAGACAAGGTCCTGCTGCTCCATAAACTTATCGCTGAGGAAACGGGCGGCAGTATTGGCGTTCGGGATGAAGCACTGCTGGATTCCGCGCTGGAAAATGCCTTTGCCGGATTTGGTGGACAGGAATTCTATCCCTCTAAAGAGGAAAAAGGCGCACGCCTGGGGTATACGCTGATCTCGAACCACGCTTTTGTGGATGGCAATAAGCGCATTGGCATGTATGTCATGCTGACATTTTTGGAGGTAAACGGAATACATTTGGACTGCACTAACGAAGAAGTAGTAGAGGTAGGACTGTCCGTAGCATCCGGGACAATGGGGTATGACGCACTCCTCCAATGGGTGCGTGACCACAAAATTTAACAGACAGGTAAGGAGAAAGGCCACCGAAATCGGTGGCCTTTTCGCTTTATGCAAAACGAATGAGGTGAAGTAATGTATCTATACCCCGAAAATTTAACGGCCCGGCCTATGCTGTGGCTGTGGACGCTGCGGGATGTGGCGTGGATCGGGACAGGGCTTTTGCTGTCGGTGCTGGCGCTGACCCAGACCGGCAGCATGATCCCCTTGGTCATTACAGCGGCGCTGGCCTTTCTCTGCATTCGGCACGGAGGGATCAGTATGCTGGATTTCCTGCGCTATGCTGCGGCGTTTTTCTTTTTCGGACAACAATATTATGTATGGAGGGAATCGGCATGAGCAGGAAAAAATCTACCCGGCAGCTCATCGGCATCGATGACATTACAAACGACAGTGTCGTAACGGCGGACGGAGAGCTGGCCTTCTACTTCGTTCATCCCAGCAATCTGAATGTTTTGCCGGAGCAGGGCGTCCGGGCAAAGGTGCAGGAGCTGCTGGGCGTGCTGAAGGGTATGGCGGAGCTGGAGCTGCTGGCCCTGGACTCCAAGGAGTCCTTTCAGGATAACCGCCAGTTCTACCGGCAGCGGCTGGAGGCGGAAGATATGCCCGCCATCCGTGGGGTGCTGGTGCAGGATCGTCAGCATCTGGACAGTGTCCAGACCACCATGGCCTCCTCCCGTGAGTTCTGCTTCGTGCTGCGGCGCAGAAAAACGGACGGAGCCATGAACTATGCGTCTCTGGAGCAGCAGTTCCGGGACTGCGGATTTGTCGTTCAGCGTGCGGAGGGCCAGCGGCTTCTGGAGCTGCTGGCTATTTATTTTGAGCAGGACGCCACCCACGAGGTATTCTCCTTTGTAGACGGGGCGCAGTGGCTGACAGCGGAAACGGAGGTTTGAAATGCGAATTCTGAAAGTGGAGCCGGGAAAAGCTCCGTATGTGAAAGAGATGGAGGATGGCCTGAAGGCCATCCAGCGGGAGGTAGAAGGTCTGTTCCAGCCCCTCTCTATGGGAGACGGCGTCATCCTCTGCTGTAACGATGAGGGAAAACTGAACGGCATGCAGCCCAACCGGCGGCTGGGAGATGACATCATCTGCGGGCCTTTCTTTTTGGTGGGAGATGACCATGCAGGGGGCTTCTGCTCCCTGACGGAGGAGCAAGTGCAGCGATACACGCAGATGTTTCAGGAGCCGGAACAGTTTACCGGGCAGGAACCGGAACTGGAGCCGCACATGGAACTATATATGTGGTGAGGAGGAAAAATGAAGAATCCATTTTCTAAAAAGGCCCCTTCCCAACAGGAAGGATTCCTCCGCACTTATCTGGACCGCATCGCACCGGGGATTGTGAAATTCGAGGTAGATCATTACATCTTCGGCAGCACCTACCGCTGCGTGTGGGCGCTGCGGGAATATCCGGCCAGCACCGAGGCCCAGGCGCTCTTGCGGGAGCTGGGCGAAAAAAGCGGTGTGACGCTGCGCATTTACTGCCAGCAGGTGTCTCCCGGCGAGGAGGACAGGATCATTGACAACGCCAACAAGAAAAACAAGCTGGACGGCTCAGACCCCAACAAACTGCGGCAGGCGGTGGCGGCGGAGAGCAATCTGCGGGATGTGGCGGAGCTGGTGCATAAAATGCACCGGGAGCACGAGCCGCTGGTCCACTGTGCCGTGTATTTGGAGATGACGGCGGACAGCAAGGAACGGCTTCGTCAGCTCCAGACCGATGTACTGACGGAGCTGGTGCGCTGCAAGCTGAATGTGGGCAAGCTGCTCCTGCGGCAGAAGCAGGGGTTCTGCTGCGTCAGCCCTGTGGGCAGCAATATGCTGGGCCGGGAGTTCGAGCGGGTACTCCCCGCCGGCAGCGTGGCCAATCTCTATCCCTTCAATTACTCCGGCAAGACAGATCCCAACGGCTTTTACATTGGAAAGGACAAATACGGCAGCAACATCGTGGTGGACTTTGACCGCCGGGACAGCGACAAGACCTCTGCCAACATCCTCATTTTGGGCAACAGCGGCCAGGGCAAGAGCTACCTCATTAAGCTGCTGATCTGCAATCTGCTGGAGGCAGGCAAGTCGGTGATTGCTCTGGACGCTGAGCACGAGTTGGAGGAGTTGTGCGAAAACTTAGGCGGGTGCTTCATTGACCTGATGGCCGGAGAAAAGCGCATCAATGTGCTGGAAGTGCGGAGCTGGAACGAGGACACCGACGAGACAGCCCCGGATGCCTTTCGCAAGTCCACCCTGCTGGCGCGGCACATCTCCTTTTTGAAAGACTTCTTCCGGGCGTACAAAGATTTCTCCGACCCACAGCTGGACACCATAGAGATCATGCTGTCTAAATTATATGCCCGCTGGGGCATTACGGAGGAGACGGACCTGCGCCAGCTTGCGCCGGAGGACTATCCCATTCTTTCTGATCTGTACGAACTCATGCAAGAGGAGCTGGCCCAATACAAGCCGGGTGCGCTGTATACGCAGGAGCTGCTGCAGGAGGTGCTGCTGGGTCTGCACTCCCTGTGTCTGGGGGCGGATGCACCGTTCTTCAACGGACGCACCAATATCTCCGGCGACCGTTTCCTGGTGTTCGGTATGGGCGGTGTGCTGACGGCGGCCAAGAGTCTGCGGAACGCTCTGCTGTTCAATGTGCTGGCGTATATGTCGGACCGGCTGCTGACGGGCGGCAATACCGTAGCGGTGCTGGATGAGCTGTACCTGTGGCTGTCTAACCCGGTGGCCATTGAGTACATCCGCAACTGCCTGAAGCGTGTGCGCAAGCGGGACTCGGCGCTGGTAATGGCTTCTCAAAACTTGGAAGATTTCGACCAGGAGGGTGTGCGGGAGATGACGAAGCCGCTCTTTGCCATTCCGCCCCATCAGTTCCTGTTCAATCCCGGCTCCATCGGCAAGCGATTTTACATGGACATGCTGCAGTTGGATGAGGCGGAGTTTGAACTCATCCAGCGGGCAAGACGGGGCGAGTGCCTGTATAAGTGCGGCATGGAGCGGTACCATCTGGAGGTGAAGGCTCCGACGCACAAGGCGGCGCTGTTTGGTTCGGCTGGCGGGCGGTGATGGAGGAGGTGACTTTGCTTGAGCGCACAGCTTGTTCGGCTGGCGGCTACCGTGCTGACCAGCGAAAAGGGCCGCAAAACAGTCGGGTGGGTGCTGGCGGCGATTTTGTCGCCGGTGATTTTACTGGCAGTGTTCTTGTGCTGTGTAGGTTCCGGCACAGCCGAGCACAACGGCGCTGTCGTATCGGCGGCGTTCTATGGGACGGAGCTGTCTGAAAGTGTCCCGACAGAATACCGGGCACAGCTCACGCAGATGCGGGGTTCTTTCGCCCATTTGGATGCGGCGGTGGCCGAAGTCAATCAAAAAGCTGAGGGAAACAGTCTTGATCCAATACAGGTCAAGGCTGTTTTCTTTGTCCTCTGCTTTGGAGAGGATGCACTGTCGCAGGCGGATGCAGAGGCGTTCGTGGCTTGCTTTTATGAAACGGAAACAAGGGTGCGGGAGGAGACGGATGAAACCTATGAGGTGGCCGTGCCGCTTCCTATGGAGGACGTCTATGCGCAGCTATCCGTGTGGCTGGGCCGTGCGGTCACGGCAGAGGAACGCTCCAATGCCGTGAAGATCTATTCCATGGTCATGGGCAGCGCGGGCAGCGGTACCTATAACGGGGCCTATGAGCCGGGCGGCAATGCGCCGATGGAACTGGAGGCATCCACGTTTACAGACCCTGCCACAAAGAATGGTGCAGATCTGGCCATCTATGCCGCCAACGCATGGAACTCCGGGTGGGGCTATGTGTGGGGCACTTTTGGGCAGGTACTGACGCCGGAGCTGCTGCAATATAAGATCTCGCAATACCCGGAGGGCGTAGGGGATGAAGCCGACTTCATCCGTTCCCATTGGCTGAACAGGCGCACCACCGACTGCGTGGGGCTCATCAAGGGGTACGGCTGGCTGAACGCCGAGACCATGGAGATCCAGTACGGCAGCAATGGTATGCCCGATATGGGTGCGGATGGTATGTACTATAACGCTGGACGCAACGGCAGCATTGAGACCATGCCCGACACGCCGGGACTGGCCGTGTGGAAGTCCGGGCACATCGGTGTCTACATTGGAAACGGTGAGGTAATCGAGGCCATGGACACCCGGTACGGCGTAGTGAAAA
The DNA here is from genome assembly GCA_003539495.1 of Oscillibacter sp. Taxonomy (GTDB): domain Bacteria; phylum Bacillota; class Clostridia; order Oscillospirales; family Oscillospiraceae; genus Vescimonas. Next base: position 5,672 of record DPPB01000023.1, read on the forward strand.
CGAAGCTCCAGGGCCGAGGCTGGACCCACTGGCTGGAGGTGCCGGAGATCAAGTATGACTAAGGAGGAACTGAAATTGGAAAATAAGAATATCACCATCGGATTTGACGCAGCCAAATTGGATGCGCTAGAGTTTGTGCTCCGCAAGCAGCGGTCTTCCGTGCAGCGGCGCATGGAGGAAGTGCTGCAGCAGCTCTATGAATCGGAAGTCCCGGAAGCGGTGCGGGAGTATGTGGACAGTAAGTCTGCTCCTGCGGCCAGACCCAGGCGGCCTGCAAAAGCGTCCGTAACGAAGCAGAAAGAGGGCGATGAGCATGGCACAGCATGAAGAAATCGTCCTGTGGCTGGACCGCAGGTGGAAGAACGCCATTGAAAAGCACCTCAAGGGTGAGACGCTGCAGGAGCATTTGGAAACTGTGCTGGACGAGCTTTGTAATCAGCTTCCGCAGCGTGAGTATGAGCGTATCAGCCGTGAGATCTATGCCGAGGATGCCGCAAACCGTGAGGCGGAAGAAGCCGCCCGCACTTATGCGGCCTACCATGTGATGGAAAACGGGCAGCACAGAGGAAAACTGGAGCTACCGCCTCGACGCCGACGAGCAGGAAGTCCTGCGGCGAAAGATGGAGGCGTACTGCCAGCAGCAAAACGGCATGAGCCTGCACGATTTCGCCCGACAGCTTCAAGAGGAGCCGGGGCCGACTCCACAGATACAGATATAGCCCCGTGTCCGCCCCTGTGAGCCGCTGTGCGGCCTCCTTCGGGGTGGGGCAGCGTCCCTGCCCTGGAGAGGAATTCAGAGCCTCTTTCGGGCGGATTTTTGTGGACTTCCCCGACTTTGCGGAGGACGAAGGAAGAGGCAGGAGAAACTGGTGGGGTCGCAAACGCCCCACCAGAGCCACTTCTGCCCGCAGTGCAGGCAGTTGAGGAGCGTTTTTTGTGGGGTCATGAAAACGGAAAAATGAGGCTTCCGGAGTCGTAAACGCCGGAAGCCAAGGGACAACAGCGAAAAACGGCGGGGTCGTACCGCTGATTAGGAGGAGGTGAGCAAGCGTGGCAACGGACAAGCGAAAACACGCATTTTGGCTTACAGACGAGGTAAAAACAATGGTGGAAATAGACTTTCATTTGGATAACTGCGGCAGCCAAAGCGAATTTGTCGAAAAGGCAATACGGTTCTATGACGGCTATGTTCACGCCAACAAGACCGGCGCATACCTGCCCCGTGCGCTACAGGAGATGCTGGAGGGCACACTGGGCGTGTTCGGCGACAGGCTGGGCAAGCTGCTGTTCAAGCTGGTGGTGGAGCACAACATGACCAACCATCTGTTGGGCGGAGACATAGACATGACCCGGGACGAGTACAACAAAATGCGCGGTAACAGTGTCCGGGAGGTGGCGGGTACGCGTGGCAACATCTCTTTTAGGGATGTGTTGCTATTTCACCAGGAGGAGTAACCGATGGCACGGCTGATACAGAAAAGCGGGTACATCCAAGGAGACCGTGCGGCAAGATACATGGAGTATGTTGCCAAGCGAGACGGCGTGGAGGTCCTTCAAAGCACCGAGCCGGTGACCAAAAAACAGGCGCGGTTCATCACAAAGCTGCTGAAGGACTTCCCGGATGCAAAGGAATTGTTCGAATACAGCGACTACTTACAGACGCCCAACCGGGGTGCGGCGTCTGCGTTTATTGCTGCTGCGTTGGATACGCATCTGCATGAATTGGAGTCCAAGAGCGGATACATGGCCTACATCGCCAACCGGCCCCGGGCGGAAAAGCGCGGCGGTCACGGACTATTCAGTGCGGCGGATGTTACGGATCTCAAGGCGGCAAAGAATGAACTGGAGACTCACGCCGGAAAAGTGTGGACCTTCATTTTCTCCCTGCGGCGTGAGGATGCGGAGCGCCTGGGATACAGCAAAGCAGCCGCATGGCAGAACCTATTGAAGCAGGAGAGCCACTCCATTGCGGAGGCCATGCGTATTCCACCGGAGAAGTTTCGTTGGTATGCGGCATATCACGACGAGGGACACCATCCACATATACACATGATGGCGTGGTCGGACGATCCCAAGGTGGGGTTTCTAACGCAAAAGGGGATCGCATCGATTCGGTCCAAGATGACGAACGAAATTTTTCGGGATGAGATGACGGAGCTTTACATTCGGAAGGATGCCGCCTACAAGGAGAGTATACAAACCGCCAAGGCATTGTTACTGGAGCGCATTCGGGCGTTGGAAACCGGTGCCGCCGATGACCCCGGGCTTGTGAAAGAGCTGCAAGAACTCTCCCAGGCACTGACGCAGGTCGGCGGCAAACATGTCTATTCCTATCTGTCAAAATCGGTCAAGGCACAGGTGGATGCCATTGTGGAGCGGCTGGCGCAGCTCCCGGAGGTGGCGGCTTGCTACGACCAATGGTGGCAGCTGAAGGACGAGATCGCGGGCTACTACGGGCGGAACACACCGCCTCGCCAGCCGCTAACGCAGCGAAAGGAGTTTCGTTCTCTTAAAAACTGGATCATCCGAGAGGCAGAGGACATCTCGTTTTCCCCGTCTGCTGACAGTGTGGAGCCGGGGGAAAAGCAATCGACAGAGAAAACGCCGCCTATCCGTGGCTCTGTTGATGTGCAGCCAGTGGGAGAAGCTGTGTCTGCAAGGCATATTCCGGCAAATGCGGTCATGCGGCTGCTGCATCATATGGGGCAGATATTTAGGACAAGTACGCCGGTCATCCCACCTGCGCTGCGAATCGACTCCAAGCGCCGCAGACGGCTGCAGGAGAAGCGTATGGCCTTGGGCCACAAGCGAGATGACCACGAGGACGAGCGGTTTCACCATGTCAACGACAACACCATGTAACAGGAGGTATAATGCATGGGTAAATTTGTATATTTCACATCCGCAGAAAAACGGCAGGCCAACGAGGTTGACCTGCCATCTTTTTTGCGTGACCGGGGCGAAAAGCTCCTTCAGGCTGGACGGGAGTACCGGCTGGCCAGCGACCACAGCATCACTGTGCGTGGTAATAGGTGGTATGATCATGCTGCACGGAGGGGCGGACACGCCATCAGCTTCGTGCAGCGGTTCTACGACAAGACCTTCCCGGAAGCCGTGTCCATGCTGCTGGGCCGGGACGGACAGGGCATCATTCCCATTGCAAAGCAGGAGCCGGAGCCGCAGGAGCCAAAGCCCTTTGCGCTGCCGAAGCCTTACTTGACTATGCGCAGGATGTATGCCTATCTCACCAAACACAGGTGCATCGACCGGGATGTGGTCACGGCGTTTGTGCAGGAGAAGCTGCTCTATGAGGACGACCCACACCACAACTGCGTGTTTGTCGGGCTGGATGAAAACGGAGAAGCCCGGCACGCACATCTGCGCAGCACCAGTTCCCAAGGCAAAGTATTCCGCATTAATAACGAGATCGTCACCTATCCTGTCAAGGCTGCCAACAGTCTGTATAACGAGTTTATCTACGAAAAGACCTATTTCCAGGCCGACATGGCCACCCTGATCTGTGCCCATGAGAGCTGGAAGCTGAAGCTGAATACCGCCACCTCCTTCGAGATGGTTGAGCAGATCTATGCCGAGGCCCGCAAGGCCCTCAAGGAACTGACCGACGGATTCACCCCCGGCGAGACCGCCCCCGATATGGACCAGGCTGCCAGGGATGCTTTGGCTCTGGCTCGGACCCAAGTGCTGGAGGCGCTGTCTGAGCGGGAGAAGAGTTATACCGATAAGCTGACTGCGCTGGTAGGAGATGTAAACACCTTGCCGGCAAAGTGGCAGCAGACCATTCAGAACCGCTTGACCTCTGCCACGGATGCGCTGCACACCGCCGCTGCCCCAGATCTGAGCGGCGTGACGGCCTATGACGAGCTGCAAGCCCTGCAAAGCCGTCACCTGCGCAAGCTGGACGGCATTTGTACCCAGGCGACCACAGATCTGACGGAGCTTCTGGCCTCCGCCCGCAATACGGGCGCCTGGGACGGCGCTACAAAGACCCAGCCCGAAAAGGGCACCGGCACCAAGGACGATCCCTATCAGATCGGCACCGCCCCGGAGCTTGCCTGGTTTGCAGACAAGGTCAATACCGGCAGCATCTCCGCCTGTGCCGTGCTTACCGCCGACATCGAGCTGGGCTACAGCGAGTGGACACCCATCGGCATCCGCACCAACTATAACAGCGCCTTCCGCGGCGTGTTCGACGGCCAGGGCCACACCGTCTCCGGCCTGTATATTACCCGGCCCCACAACGGCTATGTGGGTCTGTTCGGCAACACCCTCGGAAATACAGATATCCGTAATGTCACCGTTTCCGGTGAGATCACGCTGAAGGATGTGACGCAAACCGTGTATGTGGGCGGCCTGACGGGCCAGGCCTATTCCGGCGAATACAGCGGCTGCGTCTCCCGCGTGAAGATCACCGGCGACGGACTCAGCAGTCAGAACAGTATGAACTCCGGCTTCGGCGGCGTGATCGGCAGCCTCCAGGGCGACGGTCAGCTGACAGACTGCCGCTTTGAGGGGAGTCTGTCCGTTACCGTGACCTCCACCCAGTATCTGGGCCGCGGCACCGGCGGCAATCGCGGCGGCGTGGGCGGCATTGTGGGCTATATCTATGGCGGCAGCCTGACCCGCTGCGTCAATAGCGCCGCTGTCACCGTGAACAAGGCCTCCGGCGTAGGCGGTATCACCGGCGCTGCCAGCGGCAGCTACAGCAAGGATAAGGTCACCCGACTCTATCAGTGTGTGAACACCGGCCATATCTCCAACGATACGGGCTTTGCCATCGGCGCGGGCGAGTACCCCGCCGGCGGCGTGGCCGGCATCCTGGGTGTGGCGGATACCTACGGCCAGATCGTCGTCGACTCCTGCTATAACACCGGCACCGTCTCCGGCGGCATCATCGCCGGCGGTATTCTGGGCGGCGAGGCCGGCAGCTACAGCACCAAGACCACCTCCAACGGCAGCGGCAATAAGGAGCTCGTTGTCCGCAACTGCTATAACGCCGGCACTTTGGACACCGGCACCGCCGTGGACAGAATGGGTGCCCTGGCGGGCTATCCCATTGCCGGCCAGTACCGCGATGCTCTCTATGTCCTCCAGGGCTCCGGCCGCATGACCATGGGCTGGAAGAGCAGCCAGGGCGACCGGATCACTACGCTGGGCACCTTGGCGGCGGATATGTTCCCCGACCTTACGGAGAGCATTGCGGACCTCAACGGCGGCTATCCCATTTTCTCCTGGCAGCTTTTGCTGTCTGACAGCCGCGAGTCTATTCTTGCCTATCTGAACGAATATTACCATACCCGGGTGGAGGAGATCCTCTCCGCCGACCAGCGTACCCGGATAGAGGCTCTGCTGCAAGCCACAGCGGATACCGTCCGCACAGCCGACCAGGCCCAGACCATCATCGACGCCTACCATGCGGCCCTGGCCGCCATGGACCCGGATAAGCTCCTGGATGCGGCTCGCGGGGCGGCTATGGAGCTGCTGGATAATGCCTATGAGTCGGCCAAGGCAGCCTACCCCTATATTGAGGCCGGCCTCACCGAGAGCTACCGGTCCTGCCAGGTGCAGATTCGCCAGAGCTCCAGCTATACCCGCGGCCAGGCCGTAGTTGATGGTTTCTGTGCCCAGGTGGTAGACCTGCTGGTGGCCGATGCCCGGGGTGCGGCGGTAAAGTTGCTGACCCAGAAGGCCGAGACCATCCGGAGTGCCTACGAAGTCCTTACTCCGGCCCAGCAGGCTCTGATGGAAAACTATGGAAAGCTCTCCCAGATCCAGGCCCTGTCCGATCTGTATGCCAAGGATCTGGACCTGCTGCGGCAGTGGGGCCGGGAGGATGCTGAGGCCTACGAGGATCTGGCCCAGCAGCTCCAGACGCTGAATGAGACCGCCCAGGAGACCCTGGGTAACTGCACAAATCAAGAGGCCCTGGCCCCGGTACTGGATGGCTACTGCGCGGATGCGGCCAAGCTGCTGCTGACCGATGTAGACTTCACCAGCGGAACCACCACCCTGCGCCAGCTGGAGGATGCGGCGGACCGCCTGGAGCGCACACGCAAGGCCCTCGACGGGCTCAGCGAGACCCAGCGTAAGCTCTTCGGCGAGGAGAGCATAGCTGCGCTGGAGAGCGCCGAGACCCTCCTGGCCGTGTATAGAAAGGCGGACCAGACACTGCGGGATTGGTCGGCGGAGGATAAGGCGACTTACCCGAAGCTGGCCGCCGCCCTGGATCGGCAGCTGGCAGAGTCTCTTGCGGCTCTGGACGCCTGCACCGATAAGGACGGCGCGGCCCGGGAGCTGAACCGCTACTGCGCCAAGATCGCCGACCTGCTCATCGACCAGATCGGCGCCCTGTCTCCGGAGCCTACGGAGGAGTCCTTGGCCGCAGTGCGCCAGGCTGTGCGCCAGGCCCAGGACTATTATGACAAGCTCACTCAGGAGCAGAAGCAGTATGTAACGGGTCTGGATAAGCTCACCGCCGCCGCGGAATACTGCGCCACGGCCACGGTGAAGAAACCCGACCAGGCCGGTGGCTCCCAGGGCGGCACCGGTGGCAGCGTCAACACGCCCGCCGCGTCGGACGCCGACGCCGTAAAGACGGTCACAGATCTGATCCGCGCCATCGGTCAGGTGACTCTGGAGCGCAAGGATGCCATCGAAAAGGCCCTGGAGGCCTACGATGCTCTGACGGATGCCCAGAAGACGCTGGTATCCAAGGAGGACAAGACCCTGCTGGATAATGCTGTTGCCGCCTATAAGGCGCTTCTGGATGCCCAGAATACCGCCCAGGGCGATACCGCGACGGATCCCGGGAGGAATGACGATGGGCAAAGCAGCGCGGCCTTTGACTGGACCATCGTTTGGACCGTTTTGGGCATCCTGGCCGCCGCAGCCGTGATCTTCGGCCTGTCCAGATGGTTCCTGGCAGCTAAACGCAATAGAGAGAAAAAGTAATCATGCGACCGAAACAGGAGAAGGGCATTTGCCTTTCTCCTTTCGGTGGTATATCCCTTGGGAGGTGTGACATTGAAGAGAAAACTGGAACCGCTTTTGCGAGGGGGTCTGGCGCTGCTTTTGTGCCTTGTCACCATCTTGTTGGCGGCGAATATACAGGCGGGGCAGCCCCGGCGGCAGCAGCAGGATCCAACCTCCCGGATGCTGCTGTCCGACGCGGACATTTTATATGACGCCGACGGCGTTTCCCGCTTTGACGGCACCGACAACCAGCCCACAGACCAGAATGAGGACACCTCTCAGGATCAGCCCCCCGAGGAGCGGGACGACGACCTTGTTTCCACCCCCGATCAGCCGGACGATGACCCGTCGGAGGCTCCCTCCGACAGCGCCGGCCGCACGAATATCGGCGATCTGCTGGACATCACCGGCCCCGGCGGCGGCTCCGGCGGGCAGACCCCGTCCCGGGAGCCGGGAAAAGAGGACGGTGGCTCCCAGGTAGGGGACCCGGACCGCTATTTTGAAACCAGCATCATAAACGGAGATGTGGTGGATTATGAAAACTATACCTTCACCATTCGCCATCTCAAGCCCCTTTTACAGGTGCGGGGCATTACGGTGCTGGTGAACGGCCAAGAGTATTCTTTCCGGGCCAATGCTTCCAGCCTGCTGGTGCGCTTGGAGGAGGGAAGCAACACCATCGTTGTCCGTGTGTCGTACTGCGACGGCACACAGAACATCCTGGCTTCCCGCTCCTATACCGTCCGCTACAGCCCCGCCGGGCAAACGGTGATTGTTGCCTATCGTAAGCAGGATAATACGCCCCTGAGTCAGATCCATACCACGGCGGAGGGCAGCCTCAGCTTCGTGGCCTACGGCCTGCGGGACGGCAGACAGCTGCGAGCCTCCGTGCGCCTCAACGGCAAGACCATCCAGTCTGCCACCAGCGCCTTTACTGCCGCACTGCAATTTGGCGAAAATGTGTTGGAGGTCAGCGTAAATGACCGCACCGGCAGCGCTTCGGAGACCTTCTACATCTGCTATCAGGCGGACGGCTTCAAAATTACCACCAGCTTTTGCAGCACCGTCATCGACAATGATACCAAGCAGCCCCAGCACATCAGCGAGGAGCTGCCCCTGTATCTGGATAATGAGGAATTCCGCTTCCGCTTCTATGTGAATCAGGAGACGGGTCGGGAGGAGATCACCCAGGTGCGCTATGCCGACAAGCTGGTGAAGACCGGGGCTGACGGCTGGTATACCGTCCAGGTGGACACCCGCCACCCCCAGTATCTGGTGCTGCGCTATGTGGACGCCGATGGAGTCCGCCAGAGCTATAAGTGGACCGTGCGCTTCCACCGCAATCCCGGCAACACCCCGCCGGATAAATATCCCACCATTTCCGCCACCATCGAAGTGGGCAGTGAGATCCTGGGCCTGGAGGACGGCATTGTGCTCAAAAGCCCGGACGTCATCACCATTGTGGACGCCAGGAGCTGGAACAACGAACAGCTCTATCTTAATGACTATGTGGTCTCCGTCAATGGCCGGGTCATCGCTTCCCCCTGCAGCCAGAGTGGCGCTACCTTCGGCTATAATACCTATCTCACTCAGGAGGGTGCCAACACCATCACCATCACTGCCACGGATAAGGACGGCTACACCGCCACCCGCAGCTGGACGGTGTACTATGAAAAGGGCGATGTCACCGTCACCGTCAGCGTGGAGGCCACCACCGTGGGCCTGGGCTATCTCATCCCGCCCACCCAGGTCACCGTGCCCGGGGGAACGGATGTCATGTCCATCGTCCTGGACCTGCTGGAGAAAAACGGATATACCCACACCGGCGGCAGCGACTATCTGGCCTCCATTGCCAAGCCTGGCATCAATAATGGCTATCACATTGACCCCGAGCTGATGGACCTGATCATCACCGACGGCATGGACGCATTCGGCGCGAGCCGGGATCCCAAGCCCGGATCCATGGATTCTTTGGGCGAGTTTGACTATTACCGCTGGTCGGGCTGGATGTTCTCCTATAATGGCAGATACCCCGGCTACAGCATGAGCGCCTGCAAGCCCCAGGACGGCGCTGTGATCCGCCTGCGCTACACCCTGGCCCTGGGCAAGGACATCGGCGGCTTTTCTGCGGCACTGGGCAGCGGCTACGGACAGACCAGCGGAAACTACTATAAGGAATGGTAAAGGAGAGACCTATGAACAGCAATGTCAGTAAGATACTCACAGAGGTACACAAGGTCATCATCGGCAAGGATGAGGTTTTGGAAAAGATACTCATGACCCTGCTTTCCCGGGGCCATGTGCTGCTGGATGATGTGCCGGGCACCGGTAAGACCACGGCAGCTCTGGCCTTTCACCGGGCGCTGGGTCTGCGCTACGGGCGCATCCAGTTTACGCCGGATGTCCTCCCGTCGGACATCGTGGGCTTCTCCCTGTATCGCAAGGAAACAGGTGACTTTGTATATCAGCCCGGCGCGGTTATGACCAATCTTCTCCTGGCTGACGAGATCAACCGTACCTCCAGCAAGACCCAGGCGGCCCTGCTGGAGGTGATGGAGGAGCGCCAGGTCACAGTGGACGGTGTCACGCACCCTCTGCCTGCGCCCTTTGCCGTTATCGCCACCCAAAACCCCGTGGGCTCGGCAGGTACGCAGCTCCTGCCCCAGGCCCAGCTGGACCGCTTCATGGTCTGCCTGGAAATGGGTTATCCCGACTTTGACAGCCAGGTGAATATCCTGCGCGACCGCCAGCAGGAGGATCCGCTGACCCAAGTGGAGACGGTCTCCTCGGCGGAGGAGCTGCTGCAAATGCAGCAGCAGGCCCAAAGTGTCCATATGGACGATGCGCTTTTGGCCTATGTCACCCGTCTGGCCGAGGCCACACGCACGCACCCATTGGTGCTTCTGGGCGTCAGTCCCCGCGGCGCCCTGGCTGTGTGCCGTATGAGCAAGAGCCGCGCCTTTATGTATGGGCGGGACTATGTGCTGCCGGAGGATGTGCAGGCGGTGTTTGCGGATGTCTGCGCCCACCGTCTCATTCTCGCCCCCAAGGCGCGGATTGCCGAGACCACCGCCGCCGACATCCTTGCTGAGCTTTTGCAGCAGGTGCGCCGCCCCGATCATATTTAAGTCATGGCCAGATATCGAGTTTTGTTTGGCCTGTGGCTGGCGATTTGGCTGGTGCTCTGGGCTTTGGGTAAAAATGCCATGCCACTGTGTGTTCTGCTGGGGAGCCTTGTGGCCGCCATTGCAGAGCTTGCCTGTACAGCCCTGGCCGCTAAGCACCTTCGACTATCTCTCAGCGCGCCGCTCTCTGTGCAGAAGGGGGAGGAGGTATCCGTTTGCGTGCAGGTGGAAAACACAGGCCTTTTCAGCCTGGCCACCCTGTCGGTACAGGTTTGCTGCCGCAATCTTCTCACGGACGAGCGCAGCTGCCGAGCCTTGCGTATTTCTGCCCCTGGGCGCCAGAGGCAAAGCGAGGTGGTTACCTTTGCCGGACTCCGCTGCGGCAAGCTGGAGTTGACCTTGCCGGAGCTGCGAGTCTATGACCTGTTTGGCCTGTATGGGCGGCGGGTGGCGGAGAATGTACGCACATTCAGTCTTGTGCTGCCGGAGCTTTATCCGGTGCAGCTGCAAACAGGCGAACGCACTACCCCGGATTTTGACAGCGATGAATACTCTATGCGTCACCCCGGGGACGATCCCAGCGAAACCTTTGCCCTGCGGGAATATGTCCCCGGTGACCGGGTTCGCAGCATTCATTGGAAGCTCACGGAAAAGACCGGCGATGTCATCGTGCGTCAGCTGGGCCTGCCCGTAGATCATTCCATTCTCCTGCTCCTGGATAACAGCGCCCCCGAGGCATGTACTCCCGCTGACAAGGAATCCTTGGGTGAGCTGACGGCTTCGGTATCCGCTGCCCTGTGCGCGGCTGGCCTTACCCATCATATCGCTTGGTATGACCGGAATCAGGATGCCGTATCCTCCGTTCCCGTGGAGGGGGAGGACACGCTGACACCGGCCCTGGCAGAGCTGCTGGCGGCCCGTATCGTGCCGGACGAGCAGACGGTTTTGGAGCATTTTGCTCAGTGCGGAGGCTCCTTGGACTATACCCATGTGGTGCTTTTGACCCTGCGTCCGGAGCAGGAGCCCATCCCCGAAGGGGAGAGCGGACCCTTGTTCACCGTGGTACCCTGCGGCGCGGCGGTAAGCAGAGAGGAGGGGGTTTACCTTGCGCTTTAAGTTTATTGCCCAGCGCCTGCGTGCATATCTGCCTCCGGTTCTGTTGGCGGCGGCGCTGATCTGGCTGGTGGCTGATGCCTTCCTCCCGGAGCAGAGCGCACTGCTTCCCGTGACTGTGGCAGCGGCTGCCGCAGCCAGTATGGCGCTTACCCGGGGCAAGTGGCGCACGGCAGCTTACACCTTTTGGCTGCTTGGCTGCCTTTTGGCTGCCGTCCTTTTTTGGCGCGCAGCTTCGGAAGGCTTTGCCTTGCTCATAAACGGTGTGCTGGATGTTTGGAAGCATATAGCCGCCCGAAACACAGACTATTTTTCCGTTTCCGGCGAAAACGGCCCTGTTTTTTTTCTGTGCCTGCTGGGGGCGGTGCTGGGTGTGGGGAGCGCAGACCTTATGCGCCGCCGCAGCGCTGCGGGCTTTTGGATCCTTACGGCGGTGCTTGGGCTGCTGGGCCTTCTGCTTGCGCCGCAGCTCACCGCCGGCTGGCTTCTGGCGGCGGCCCTTACAGAGCTTTTGACCTACACGGTTTTTTTCGCCGGTACCGGAAGCGCCGGTGTCTGGCTCCGGGTGACGGCTATCCTACTGCTGACCGCCCTTTTGTTAAACGGCTGGCAGACGGCCAAGCCCGACTTTCTCAATGAGGCCGTGGACGGATTGCGCCAGGGCGTGGAGCGCCTGCGCTACGGGAGCAACGAGACCATCGGTCTTCCTGAGGGGGACCTCCGTTCCGTAGGCTCCCGGCAAACCAACCAGGATACTGTCCTGGAGATCACCATGGATGTCCCCGCTTCCTGCTATCTTCGGGGCTTTGTGGGCGAAACCTATGAAAACAGTCGCTGGTATGCGCTGGATGCCGATACGCTTTATTCGGCGGCGGACAGCTTCTTCTGGCTGCACGAGGACGGGTTTTATCCCCAAACACAGCTGGCTGCCGCGGCCTCCGCGGTGCAGCCGGAGCTTGTGCGTGAAAATACCATTTCCGTGACCAATTTGAGGGCCTCCGCCCGCTATCTCTATGCGCCCTATGAGCTGTTGCCGGGCAGCGCCGGGCTGGATGCCGCTTCCATCGGCGACCGCACCCTGCTGGGCTCGGGCCTGCGCGGTCAGCGAACCTATGGCTTTTCTGCCGCTCAGGGCCTCATCACCCAGTATCAGCGCATCAATACGGCTCTATCGCAGACCACGGAGCAGCAGACACCCTTTTTGCAGGATGAGGCAGCCTACAACGCCTTTGTTTATGACCGCTACACTGCCATTCCCTCCGATATTCGCAGCTACCTGGCCGATAAGCTGGGTGACTATGCGGTCTCCGACGGCGAGGCCCACTTTGACTATCAAAGTGCCAAGCAAAATATTTTATTTTATCTTACCACCTATGCCGAGTATGACGAAACAAATGTGACTCCGGTAGGCAGCGGTGTGGATTTTGTGCTGAACTTTTTGGACGGCACACGAAAGGGCTACAGCGTCCACTATGCCACGGCAGCGGCTATGATGTTCCGCTATTATGGTATTCCCGCCCGGTATGTGGAAGGATTTTTGGTGAGTAAGCAGGAGACCCAGACCTTGGAACCGGGACAAACACTGGCCTTGGACGGCTCCCACATCCACACCTGGGTGGAATATTATCAGGATGGTGTGGGCTGGCTGCCCTTTGAGGTGACGCCGCCTTACTTCTCCGCCGTGGAGCAAACGGAAAAATACCAGGACATCTCCGGCCTGATCGGCCAGCAGCCGCAGGATACGGTGGTGGATAACATTCAGGACAATCCCCAGGGCGATGACACAAACGAACCCTCGCTGCTGAATTTCTGGCTCAAGTATCGGCTGCAAATTTTACTGATTCTGGCCGTGACCGCGGCGCTGGCCCTGCTTGCGGCGTTCATCGCATGGCTTATGTGGGAGCGGAAAAAGACTGCCCGGCGTAAGGCGTCGTTCCTATCGGAGGATCTTCCCGCGTCTATCCAAGCTATTTTTGCCTATACCATAGATGTACTCCGGGCTCGGGGCCTCCGGGCGAAAAACTGCGCCCCGGAGGATTACGCAGACCTTCTTGATCCGGATCTCCGCGCCTCTTATCGGCAGGCGGCGGCTATTTGGCAGGAGGCCCGCTTCAGCGGACACCCCATGGAAGAGGCACAGCGGCAGACTGTACTCGCTCTGGAGAGCGAGCTGTGGCGCAGAACCTGGGAGCAGGCCAATATTCTGCGTAGGATCAAGCTAAAATACATTCTCTTTTTATAGGAGGAGCTACCATGAAAAAAAGAATCTCCTGTATGCTGCTTTCGATTTTGCTGCTTTGTCTATGTGCCTGCGGAGAAAAAAGCGTATGGCGCGCGGCGTATGAGCGCACCGGCCAGGCCCTGCAAAGTGAGGTGAACGAGCTGCGCGTGGGCTCTGTGGGCGGCGAGTGGTGCATCATTGGCTTGAGCCGTTCGGGCCGTTTGACAAGCGATGCGGCCCATGCTTATTTAGAGCAGGCGGACGCCTATATTCGAGCCATCGGCACGCCTCGGCTCCACCAGGCCAAGTCTACGGAAAATTCCCGCCTCATTTTGGGCATCACCGCAGCGGGGGGAGATGTAACGAATATCGGCGGCGTAAATCTGCTGGCCGGGCTCACGGATATGAAATATCTGTCCGCACAGGGGCTCAACGGAGCCATTTGGGCACTCATTGCCCTGGACTGCGGCGGCTATGAGATTCCTGCCGCTCAGCCCGGCGAGACACAGACCACTCGGGAGGGCTTGGTGTATCTGCTTCTTAGCAGCCGCAATGCCGATGGCGGCTGGAGCCTTTTCGGCGAATCCTCCGATCCCGATATGACCGCAATGGCGCTCCAGGCCTTGGCGCCCTACCGCCAGCGAGAGGATGTAGCCCGGGCGGCGGAGTCTGCGGTGGACTATCTTTCGGTCATTCAGCTCCCCAGCGGCGGTTTTTCCAGCTGGGGCACGGCGAACTGCGAATCCTGCGCCCAGGTTATCGTCGCCCTCACGGCTCTGGGGCTGGATCCGCAGAAGGAACAGCGCCTCATCAAAAACGACCAAAGCGTGGTGGATGCCCTCTGTACCTTTGCCGTGAACGATGGTTTTTACCACTCTGCCGACCTGGCGGAGGTAAACGGCATGGCTACCGAGCAGGCCTATTATGCCCTCACGGCCTACGCCCGTTTTTTGGACGGACAAACCAGGCTGTACGATATGACAGACTGCATTACCTGAAAGCGCAAAAAATTCCCACTTTTTAGAACAAATCATCGAAAAATGCCATTGCACTTTTTGGCTGGGTGTGATAAAATCTTAAAAAACAGGACAATAGAATACAAACAGGATGATTCGCTCGGAGCTCTGCGCTCCGAAGGCGGAATAGGGTGAAAAGCCCTGCGAGAAGGTCACTGTGATGCCTGCTTACAGCAGGATAAGTCAGATACGCCGAGAATGATGCCTGGGCTTTGCCGATCCCGAAGCCGAAGCGATTCAATGCTTATAGCGTATAGCTTGCACGGCTTCCGGAAGGGGGCCGTGTTTTTTGCTGCTGCAGACTATTTGCCCCTGTGTCGGCCGGAGCGCGGCTGCGCTCCGCAGCGGAAATTGCGCGCCTACCCCTGCGGCGCACATCGCACATAGAAATATACAGGAGGAATGCAAATGAAAAAGAGGGTTTTAAGCCTAATGATGGCCCTGCTGCTCTTATGGCAGTTGATTCCATCTGTGTGCCTCGCCGCCGGAGGAACCGCCGACAGCAGCTTTGTCTTGGCTGCCGCCACGGCCGGAAAGGTACTCATCGAGCCCGTTGCCGTGTCCTACACCGGCAGCGAGACTTTGGCCCAAGCACTGAAGAAAAGTGGCTACGATTTGGAGGGCCTGGACAGCGGCTTCGTCACCAAGGTCCAGGGTGTGAGCGGCAATTATCGCCGGGTGGATGATGCGGGCGGCCTGAGCCTGGATCAGCCTGCCAAGGGAGTCACCTTCCTGGCCATTGTGGAGATCGACCTGAACGCGGAGCAAGCCGCCGCCTTGGGTAGTCTCCTAAAGGTCATGGCCGCCTACAGGGCCTTCGATACCGGCGTGACCCGCTATCCCCCGGCCCAGGAGGCCTATAAGGCGGCGCTGGAGGCACTTTATAGGGCCGATGCCGATGCCTCCGCTCTGCAAGCCGCTCTGTCCGGGGCGATGGATCGATTTGACAGGGAAGTGGTCAACGGTAAAAAAGTCACCGCTGCGCTGACGGTGCAGACCTTATCCGGTCTGGACCCCGCGTCCTACACTCTGGACACAGAGGACAGCTATGGCCGCACCGCCCGGTTTGAAAAGAGCCAGGCCATCCAGCTGGTGCCGGGTGCATATAGCTTCCAACTCCAAAGCGGCAGCGATGCCCAGGCTGTCGGCACTATGACTCTGACAGATTCCGGTGTTGTGCAGATCGGCGGCGAAACGGTCACTACCCTGTGCCTGCCGGATGGGGAGTGGTTGGGCGAGGCCGTTTTGCACGGCGGCAGCGTAGCTTCCGGGACCTATGACCACGACGGCGATACCTATTATGTGGCAGATACGGATCCCTCCCCTTATATCTACCTGCCCAAGGGCGCGGATGCCGGGGATCTATCTTTGAATGCCGGTGCCGTCTATACCAATACCGATGGCCAGGCGGTGGAGATACCCATTGCCTGGGCAAGCCAGGCCGCCCGCCTTACCGGTGTCCTGCCTGTCGGCACACAGGCCGGCCGGGTGACGCTGAAGGCCAGCCTTGCCTATGAGGGATATGTCCTCTCCCGGCTGCGCACTCTTTGCCTGGAGCGCGCGCCCACCCTTACGGCGCTGTCCGTCGTCGCCAACGGCGCCGAGCAGATGGTGGGTACTTTTCTTCCCAACCAGCTGCGCTACACCTTTAATGTGGCCACGCCCCAGGTCACTATCACCCCTGCCACGCTGGAGGGTGACTACACTGTCACCGTTCAGGGCAAAAAAGTGCAGCCGGGCGAAAGCTGCACCCAGTCTCTGGCTATGGGCAGCAACACCATAGAGATCAAGGTCGCGTTGGAAAACGGCAAGAGCCGGACTTATACATTGAATATTGGCCGCGTAGCGCCGAAAACCGTAACCGTACTGCACGACACCGACCTCACCCTTCAGCTTCTGGACAGCAATGGGCAGACCCTCTTGCCAGAGTCCGACAGCAACGGTCAGGCCGTGTATCAAATCCTGCCTCGCGGCGGCTACAGCTATGTGACTACCAAGGGCTGCTATACCGCGAAGGAGACCTTCAGCGTTTTTGAGGATATGACCGTTAAGGCCAAACGCCCCCGGGAGGAGGACTGGCTGACGGGCCTGCAGATCTGCGCCGGCAGCACAAAGAGCTCCGGCATCTATCTGGACAGCGCCGACTTTCAAACCTCGCGGCATGAGTACACCATCCAGCTTCCCGATACCGAGAGTGTGCTCTATGTCTGGGCTCTGTCTGACAAGACCAATCTTATCAAGGTCCAGGAGACCGGTACCTCCGTCTATACCAAGACGCTCACCGCCAGCGGCAAGGCCGTTCGTGGTTTGGCCGCCGCCGACGGCCAGGAAAAGACCTTGACCCTGAGTCTGTCCTTGACGGAAAATGGCTGTACTTATGTCCAAAACTACACCGTGCAGGTTCAGCGAAGCCTGTCTCTGCAAAGTCTGTCCCTGCGTATCGATGGCCGGGATACGGCCATCCATCCCTTGGTGGATGGCAAGCTCCAGGAAAATAAGGGCTTCGACAGGAAGCTCCTAAGCTACCAGGCTGATCTGCTCAGCACCGCCAAGACCGCCCAGATCACCGCCACGGCCTACGCGCCCCAGGCTGTTATTAAGGTCAATGGCGAGATTTATGACGGTGGCGACCTGACCCTGAACACGACCCTTTCTGCCGAGACCGTCACCATTACCCTTTGCGACGCTGCCACCGACCGCGTCACCCAGACCTATACCATTGAGCTGGCCAAGCGTCAGCCTCTCCGGGGTCAGTTTATCATAAAGGATCAGTATGGCACACCCCTGCCCAATGCCGTCGCCGTGGTGTATGACACCAAGATCAGCGAGCGTATCCTGCCTGACAGCCAGGGTGTTTATCCCCTGGTCGCCGGCAGCACCTACCGCTATACCGCCACTTGCCGGGGCTATGTGGGCTGCCAGGATCAGGTCACGGTCAGCGAAAACGCCTGCACGGTGCAGATTGCGCTGTCCAAAGCCCCTTCCACCAGTTATGGTATGGGCGTCACCTCCGATTGGCCCAACTTCCGGGGCGATGAGACCAACAACGGGATCATCTCTGCCAAGACGCCGATCCAGGCCGAGAACGCCATGCTCAGCTGGGCTACCAAGCTGGGGGAGAGCTACGGCTCCGGCGCCACCGGCTGCCCTATCCTTATTACCGAGGGCGGCTGGGACTATGTCATCTCCTATGCCGGCAGCAGCATCGTCAAGCTGGATGCTCTCAGCGGCAAGGTAGTGGCCACCGGCAACATGAAGACCAACTCCAGCTTCGCCATCAATTCGCCTACCTATGGCGGCGGTATGATCTTTGTGGGTCTGGCCGGCGGCGGCATCCAGGCCTTTGACGCCAGGACCCTTAAATCCCTCTGGTACTACAAGGATGCCCTGGGCGGCCAGCCCAATAGTCCCATCACCTATCACGACGGCTACCTCTACACCGGCTTTTGGAACAGCGAGGAGCAGACGGCAAACTTCGTCTGTCTCACGGCCACCGACGAGGTTCCCAGCGGGGACGACGAGACCAAGCTGCCCGTGTGGACCTGCCCGGTGAAGGGCGGATTCTACTGGGCGGGCGCCTATGTGCAGGAGAATTTCCTGCTGGTGGGCACCGACGATGGCGGCGGCGGATATACCACCCCATCGGGCGGACTGCTGTGCCTGGATCCGCGCACCGGCGTGGAGCTGGATTCCATGCACGACCTGGTGGGCGATGTGCGCTCCACCGTGGCCTATGACAAGGTGACCGACCGCTATTACTTCACCAGCAAGGGAGGATATTTCTACTCTGTGCGGGTGGAGGAGAAGGACGGCGGGTATCAACTGGCCGACCTCAAGGGCATCAAGCTGGAAAACGGCTCCGGCGGCACGGCCATGAGCACCTCGACCCCGGTGGTGTATAACGGGCGGGCCTACATCGGCGTGTCCGGCACGGGTCAGTTTACCCAGTATTCCGGCCACAACATCACGGTGATCGACCTGGAGAGCTGGTTCATTGCCTATCGGGTGACCACCCAGGGCTATCCCCAGACCAGCGGCATGCTCACCACCGCCTATGACGACGGCTACGCCTATGTATATTTCTTTGACAACTACACCCCGGGCAAGCTGCGGGTGCTGAAGGATGCGCCCGGCGTCACCGCGCCGCTGCTGACGACCAAGGAGACCCTGAAGGGCAATGCCTATTTTACCGGCAAGGTGCTCTTTACCCCCAACGGCAGCCAGGCGCAGTATGCCATTTGCTCTCCCATCTGCGACCAATACGGCAATATTTATTTCAAAAACGATTCCGCCTACCTGATGTCTCTCAGCAATACCATTGAGCGCATCGAACTGCTGCAGGGACCCAATAAGACGGCCTATCAGCCGGGCGAGCTGTTTGACCCCGCGGGCATGATCGTCCGACTGCACTACAGCAACGGCACCTCCCGCGTAGTTCCGGCCACCCGGAATAAGATCGCCTATCTGAGCGGCACCGGCGAGGCACTGAAGGAGGGGCAGACGGAGACGGAGGTCCATTTCCTCTACGCCATGTATCAGAATGAGACGCTGAACAACAGCCAAACCGGTGCGGGCAAAGCCTATGTCTCGCCCACGGTCAGCGTCTCCATCACCGTAGGTGACCCCACGCCCCCGGAGCCGGAGGTGACCCTGGGTGACCTCAATGGCGACGGGGAAGTGGATATTATGGACCTAACAGCTCTGCGCAGATATGTGGCGGGACTCATTAAATTGGATGCAGATCGTCTTGCCGCCGCTGACCTCAATGGCGATGGAGAAGTGGATATTATGGATTTGACGATCCTGCGCAGATATGTAGCGGGGCAGATCGATAAATTCCCGGCCCCAAAATAACGGTTGTATATGGGACTTGCCACCCCATTTGCAATAAATAAATTTAGTGAAAAGGAGAAAGTATGAAAACGGTAAAACGATGGATATCCATGGTGTTGGTCGTGGCCATGCTCCTGTCCCTCACCGGGACGGTGACCTACGCCGCGGAAGGCTCCCTCACCTATACTGTGGGAACAGCCAGTGTGGATGTCAGCAGCGGAACAACGGAAGTCAAAGTCCCTGTTTCACTATCCAATAACACACTCGGACTTGTTTCGGCAAAGTTTGCCCTGGAGTACGATGAAACAGCGCTGACCTTTACAGGCGCGTCTGCCATCGTGCAGGACTATACTGTGACGCCGAACCCCTCTGCAAACACTGTCGTGATTGACAGCTTGGATAATTACACCGGCAACGGTGAGATTTTCCAGCTTACATTCACGGTGAAGGATGGCGCTCATAATGGAGACTATAAAATCAACATAGCAGGTTCCGGGAAAAACTCCTCTTGCTATGTTGGCGATGATGGTATGCCGGTAGCTATTACCGATGCCAATTATGTCGCCGGCACCATCACCGTCTCCGGCGTGGCCGCGCAGCCGCAGGTCACCAGTCTAGTGCTGAAAAAGACTACTACTGATACGGACCTTACGGAGCTGAAGCTGAGCATCAGCAAGGTTGGCACAGTATATTCTTCCTCTGTCCGCGCCGAATTCGAGGCGGAAGAGGGGGCCGACACCACCGTCACCTGGGAAAGCAGCAACGAAAATGTGGCCGCTGTGGAGAACAAGGTGAATACCTCGACCGGCAAAAACTTCTGCCGTATCACCACCAAGGGCCTGGGCACCGCCATCATCACCGCCCACTGCGGCGCTTTGACGGCCAGCTTTACGCTGACCATTTCGGCGTTTGATTCCACGGAGTTGTCGGTCGTAAACGAGAAAGATAGTAGCTATCTATACTTCACGCTGAAAAGTGACGACACCGTGGCCCCCACGGTACAGCTGACGACGAAGCCTAAGTATGACTTAACGGTTTTGGAGAATGTCCAGTGGAGCAGCTCCAATGAGAATGTGGCCACGGTGGATGAAAAGGGCCTTGTGACCATCACGGGTATTGGCTCTGCTGTTATCACCGCCACCGGCACATGTGTAGGAAGCGGCACGGTGGCAAAGGGCACCGCCAGTATTACGGCTAACCCTGACAGCAGCGAGCTGCCCACCATCACCGTGAAAAAGGGTGACAAGGTCATTTCCAATCAGTCGGGTTACAGCGCTGAGGAGCAGATTCTGCCGATAGGCAGCACGATCACCCTCAAAGCGGAGCAGAGTAAGACCAGCTTCACCTGGTTGGGCAAGACCTATTCATATAAGCTTGCCGCAAATACGGATTGGGTCTATAGTGATACCGGGGCCACTGGCACTGTCACGGTAAAAGACAACGGCGAGATCAGGGTTACGGCGGCATCCTATAGCACGGCGGGGAAGAAACTCGCTATAAAGGTGTATGCGGAAGGAGCTTCCGATTCCTATGTATACTGTGCGTTTCGCCTGATTGCTAAGACCGGTCTAACCCAGGCGGAGGACGGTTATTTTGAGATTTACAACGCCAACGATCTCAAGGAGTTTGCCGATCTGGTGAATAACACCGCCTGCACCAATGCTATAGGTGGCCAGCCGGAGAAGAATTTGAATCTCCGCTTGATGAATGACATCGACATGACCTCCATCAATGATACCTATATTCCCATCGGCTCGGCCATCAACGGGAAATTCGGTAACTATGCCAGTCAAAAGTATTATTCCTGGTGCGGCGACTTTGACGGAAACAACCATAAGATTTATAATATTGATTATACCGCCCAAAACCGCAGCAATGTAACGCTATTTGATAACAGCGGGGTCATCTTTACCACCGCCGGAAGCTGCCACGACCTCACGGTTGAGGGCAAGGTCAAAACGGCCAGCAACTGGACTGGCGCCCTTTGCGGTGTGGGCCAGTGCAGCAAATATGAAAATGTGATCTCCAAGCTGGAGATCAACGCCGGTAAGGCCAGCAGTGTCTCCGGCATTGGCGGAAGCGATCAAAGAGCTACCTTCAAAAACTGCGTGAACTACAGCAATATTATTTCCAATAGTGAGGCCAAATACAGCTATGTGGGCGGCATTGCGTTGCAAGGCGCGGTGGTGGAAAACTGCCAAAACTTTGGCCGCCTGGAGAGCACGAATCCCAACGCGGAGATTTCCGGTATTGTGCAGTATAGCCGCGCGGTTGGCTATGTGATCAGGATCAGCCAGTGCGCCAACTATGGCGACATTATCGGTGCCAAGGCGGCCGGTGTCGTTGCGGATTTTGAACCCCGCGGAAATGGTAGTGTAGTTGATTGCTACAACTGGGGCGAGATCAAGGGTTCCGTCTACGCCGGCGGTGTTATCGGCAGGGTGGATCTTGCCGCGTATGGCAATTCGCTGAAAATGTCCGGCTGCTATAACTACGGCAGCGTTACCAGCGATGACAGCAGCGCGACTCTCGGCGAACTGATCGGAAAGATAAGCCTCGGCAGCAGTGTGCCTACCAACTCCGTTGAAAAGTGCTTCTATAACGAGGACTCCGGCAATGATGCCATCGGCACAATCGCCAATAGCAGCAGCATCGTATACGAGGCACCCGAGTTTACCGCCATTTCCCAGAACGACTTCGCCACCCTGGCCGAGAAGCTGGGTGAAAAGTTCCAGAATAGCTGCCCTGCCCCCGTGTTCACCTGGCAGCAGGCAAAGGGCCATGCTTACGGTACCGTTGTAACCTACGACTGGCACCTGAATACCGAGACCGGTGCGTATGACGCCTGCACCGCCTCTGTCGAATGCACCGAGTGCGGCAGTAAGCTGAGTCAGGCTCTTACCGTCGAGCGCGAAGTGGCTCGGACTGACTGTACTAAGGAGCGTACCGTCACCTATACCGCCACCGGCACCATCAACGGTGTGGCAGCCGACGATACCCGGACGGACATTCTGCCCGCCGGTACGCATGAAGTGAATTCTGCCAAGTGGGCCAGCGACGGCGATGCTCACTGGCATGTCTGCGCCAACTGCAATGTCCGAGTGGACGAGACGGCGCATACCAATAATGGCTGGAAGACGGATGCGAATAATCACTGGCATGAGTGCACGGTCTGCGGCAGCTCTTATGACCTGGATAAACACTCCGGCGGCACCGCCACGGCTGTGAAGAAGGCCCAGTGCAAAGCTTGCGGCCAGGAATATGGCGAGCTGGCCCTGCCCACGCAGGACAAGGATGGCTATTACCTCATCCACAACGCCGATGAGCTGCTTTGGTTCCGCAACACAGTGAACGCAGGACAGAATACGATCAAGGGTCGCCTGGCTAACGACATTGATATGACCGGCGCCTGCGAAAACTGGGTCCCCATCGGCAATCATTACAACAAATATCCCTTCAAGGGAACCTTCGACGGTGCGGGCAAGACCATCAGGAACTTTGATGTGACCTCCGCTGGCGGCTCCAGCGGCTTTGGCCTGTTCGGCGTGGCCGGCGCAAAGCCCGGCTACGGTGAGCTGGCGAAGTACACCGTGATCAAGAACTTCACCATCGAGGGCAGCATCACTTCCACCAACACCAGCTACGGCGCGGCCGTTGGCGGCGTTGTGGGCGATGCCCGCGGCTATGTGCAGGTACAGGATGTCACGGTGGATATGACCATTAAAGCCTCCGGCGGCAAAGTGGGCGGCATCATTGGCAGCAGTGATGAAGGCAATGTCATCATGGACTGCCGCAACCTCGGCAATATTGAGAGCAGCGGCAACAGCGTAGGCGGTATCGCCGGCTACATGAGAAACTATGGCGACTCCGTATCCGACTGCTCCAACGAGGGCACCGTGAACGGCAAGGCGGAAGTGGGCGGCATCGTCGGCTTCATGTGCGGTAGTGTATCCCGCTGCATCAACTATGCCGAGATCACCGGTACCGGCGACCAAGTGGGCGGTATTGTGGGCTCGGCCTATGGCACCAGCAACTACGCCTATCGTGAGGCAGACATCATCTCCTGTGCCAATGTGGGCGCGGTGAACGGCGCACAGTATGTGGGCGGCATCGCCGGCGGGTTCTATGTAGCCGTTGTGTGGAACTGCTATAATACGGCCGATATTACCGGCACCAAGTATGTGGGCGGTATTGTAGGCGGCGATGACCTGTCCATGAACGGTAAGCTTACCCGCTTCAAGCTGTCTGACCGTGGCGTACCCCAGGACAGCGACCTGGAAAATTGCGACTCCATTAAGAATGTTTACAACACCGGCACTGTGAACGGCGATGTGGCAGCGGCTATTGCCGCACAGGTGCGGATCAGCAAGGCCCGCTGCACCAACGCTTTCTATGCAACCACGCAGAGCGGCATCCAGCCTTTCGGCGATCTGCGGGATGACATCAAGGACAATTTCAAGGCAGAGCCTTTGACCACTGCCTCCGAGGCTGTTCTCACGACAAAGCCCGACAACCTCACCGACAGCATGAAGAAAAACAACTGGTTCTTCCAGGCCAGCTGCCCCTATCCCGTGCTGGAGTGGCAGGAGGCCGAGGAGCATGTGATCTCCGACGAGGTCATCTTTGACTGGACGCAGGATTCTGCCACCGGCCTCTATAGCGTCTGCGTGGCTAAGAAGCTCTGTCAGAATTGTGACTATGCCCTTTCGGCAACTCTCAATGTGACCCGCACTGTGATCCGCGAGGCCACCACCACCCAGACCGGCTCCGTGCTGTATACAGCTACCGGCTATCTGGAGGGCAAGGCCGTTTTGGATACGAAGCTGGTGGAGATGGACAAGCTCACCGGTCCCCAGGTCACCGAGCTGAAGCTGAATAAGACCTCCGATACCGTCACCATCGGTGCGGATGCCAAGGAGTTTGCGGACATCCTCTTTGCCACCGTCACCGCCGAGGAGGGCGCCGATACCACCGTGTATTGGTTCTCCGGCAATACGGATCTGGCCACAGTGGCTCCCGCCAGCGCGGATAATCACAAGTGCGTCATCACCGCCAAGGCGGCCGGCACCGTGACTATCACCGCCAGCTGCGGCAGCAAGGTCGTCACCTTCCAGTTGACGATCCTGCGCAATGCCTCCGGCCTTACTGTCACAGGTCCCGGCGGCGTAACCGGCAAGACCCTTTATATGCGTCCCACTGACAAAAAGGCAAGCACTGTTCAGCTTACGGTGACGGTGCAGCCGGAGGACGCCACGGGTATCATTACCTGGCGCTCTTTGGATGAGTCCGTGGCCATGGTGGATAAGAACGGTTTGGTGACCATCACCGGACTGGGCGAGACCACCATCGAGGCTAAGATCACCAACCCTGACGGCACGGAGATCACCGCCACCTTCCCCATTAAGTGCAGAACCGCCACTGCGGCGAAGCTCAAGTTCTACCACGATGGAAAGCAGGTCTCTGCAGACTATACTTACTCCATCACGAAAGATCTGGTAATGAACCTGGCCGGCGGCGAGACCCTGTATCTGGATGTGGAGATTAACCCCGAAACCTTTGAGTGGATGGGCAAGACCTTCAAGCAGCCTCTGCCTGCACTCACCGCCTATGACAGCAAGCAGGAGGGCTGGCTGATCCTCCAGTGGGTTACTGAGGGCGAACACGCCGGTCAGCTGGCTATTACAAACACGGCTCCCGGCAAGAATTTGACCGATAAGATGCTCATTAAGGCGTTGATTCCTGGTTATGAATCTTTCTCCTGCGTCTACTTCGGTGTGAAATTGGTGGACGGCACCTACACCGTGAACTTTGACGCCAACGGCGGCGAGGGTGCCATGACATCCCAGACCCTTACCTATGGCAAGACCAGCGAATCTCTGAAGGCCAACGCTTTCACCAAGCCCGGCTATACCTTCGCCGGCTGGAATACGGCTGCGGATGGCACTGGTACGGCTTATACCAATAGGCAGACCACCCCCAATGTCACCACCGAGAATGGCGGTGCTGTCACCCTGTATGCTCAGTGGACGGCCAACAGCTA
>DPPB01000019.1 GCA_003539495.1 Oscillibacter sp.
GATCGCGTCCGGTCAGCTTTTTCAGCGGAATATCTCCGATGCGCGGCGTGATATGCTTTTTATTGATTCTTGAAAAACGCTACCACAACAGCGCCGGGGCCCGCATGGGTTCCGATCACACTTCCTACGGTCGTATAGCGAATTTCTTTCAGTTTTCCCTCCCAGATGTGACGGCTGTCTTCGATATACTTTAGCAGCAGCGCGTCAGAAATTCCACTGTAGCCCAGCAGAACCGGCCTGCTGAAATCAATGCCGCCGGCCTTGTCGATCTCCTGAACGAGCAGATTGTTCCCCATTTTGGAGCCGCGTGCTTTTCCCAGCAGGTGAATCTCGCCGTCAATGACGGAAAGCACGGGCTTGATATTCAGGAGCCCGCCGGCGAAGGCGGCTGTCTTGGAGATGCGTCCGCCCCGCTTGAGATATTCCAGCGTATCTACCAGCGCCACAACAACGATTTTTTTCTTCTCCGTCTCCAAAGTCTTCGCAATCTCCTTTGCGGACATTCCCCCGTCCAAAAGCCGGAACGCAAGCTCCACCAGAATGCCTGTACCCATGGCAGCGCTTGCGCCATCCACGACATAGACGTTTTCGTAATCCGCTGCCGCGATCACGGCGCTTTGATATGTGCCGGAAAACTTGGACGCAAGGGTAATGACAACAGCGGCCTCCCCCGCCTGCCTCGCCCTTTCATACTCCTGCGCAAAGGCGCTCGGGGTCGCCTGACTGGTGGTGGGTAGCACATCGCTTTCAATTAGCTTTTCATAAAATGTCTTATGGTCGATGGTCACTCCGTCGATGTACTCCTCCCGGCCGAAATGAACGGTGAGGGGCACCGTATATACCCGCGATTTGATCTCGGGGGTCATATCTGCGGTGGAATCAATGATAATCCTGGTCTTCAATTTCGTCATGCTCCTTATTCTTCTCTGCTTTGGGCGATGGTATCCAGACTTCTGCTGATAGCTGAAAGGCTGCGGTAAAATGCTGCCCTCTCATCTTCCGTGAGAGTATAGCTGACAGTATCCAGGATCCCCCGAATCCTGTCTGCAATCCGTTTGCCGGCCTCCCGGCCCTTCTCCGTCAGCTGCAGGGGGCTTTTATACCGCTTGGCCCCCTTGCAGGGGCGCAGAATAAACCCATTGGCCTCCAGATAGTCCAGGGCCCGGGAAATGGTCGCCTTATCCTCCTCGCAATGCTCGCACAGCTCCGCCGAGGTCACGCCACCCATCGAATAAATGTAGTACAGGCAGGAGACATGGGCGCTTCTCAAATGATAGGCGGCCATCTCCTGATTCTTTATCCTTCGGATATCGCGGCTGATCCGATTGATCAAAACCGTAAACATCTCAAATCGTTCCTGCATGGCTGCCTCCTGTCTTTATAGATGTTGAAGCTTCAACAAGCGGATTGTATCACATAGATGTTGAAATGTCAACATCTATGTTTGTCCCCCAGTATGAGAGATACAATAGGTATATGAGCTTTGCCGTATTCCCGCTTTACAGAAAGCTTCAGGGAGGCTGCGGCAAAGCACAGCCTCCCTGAGAGGGATCCGGTATCAACTTATTCGGGAACTTTCACGAAGTGGCCCTATGGAATATCCCCGATCCTTTGGTGTATTTTACGAAGCTTATTTCCCGGCCAGCGCCCGCTCCAGCCAGATAGCGCCCACATCCATGGCAGCGTACAGGCTATCCTTTTCGGTCTTTTTTACCACCCGGTCCCGGCTCTTGAGGTCCGGCGCAGTGAGCTGAAGCTGTACGGAGACCCGGGTAGCCACATCCATGTCCTTCTCCTTCTTGGTCTCCAAAATCTGCAGCATTACAATGTATTTATCCGCCATGCTGCCATAGTAGATCAGGTTGTCCACCCGGCGCAGCGGATGATTTCTATAAACAAGGCCCTCGCCCTTTTTTACATCAGCCATAGTTTAGCAACTCCTTTTCCCATAACATATTGCTTATCATAACACACGGAGAATCGTCTGTCAAATATCCATATGGAAAGCCGGGCCGCGGGTTAGCGCAGCCCGGCTCATAGCGGTTACAGATCCAGATAATTCTTTACCAAGGCCTGCAGCATCTCATCCCGGTCCAGCTTGCAAATCAGCGTCCGGGCGCCGTTATGGTTCGTGATGTAGGTGGGGTCCTCAGAGAGGATGTACCCCACGATCTGATTAATGGGATCATAGCCCTTTTCCTTCAGCGCATCGTACACCGCGGAGAGAATATAGCGCGTCTGCACCTCTCGGTCCTCTGACGTGTTAAATTTGCGGGTAAACTCATCCATAGAAAACACCGCCTTTCCGAATTACCTATTGGATATAGTATATTCTTTTTTATAGTAAAAGTAAAGGGGAATTATTCCACACAGCGGATTTTGGTTAAAGCTGTGCCCCGGGCTAAAAAAAAATAGGGCTTGTGCTTTTCCGATTTCTATATTATAATGAGATGCTATCATAGATGTTTATAAGCCTGCACAGAAAGGAAGTCTGTTTATGGTTAAAGTCCTTACGGAACAGGGTGAGATCGGCATCAGCAACGCCGTCTTTACCACCATCACCGGCGCCGCCGCCACCAACTGCTTCGGTGTGAAGGGCATGGCCTACCGCAGCATGACCGACGGCATCGTCCACCTGCTGCGCCCGGAGGCTATGAGCAAAGGCGTAAAGGTTATTTATAATGAAGACAACACCGTTTCCATTGAGCTGCATATCATTGTGGAAAACGGGGTGAATATCGCCACAGTCTGCCGCTCCATTATGGGAGAGGTCAAGTATGTGGTGAGCAAAAACACCGGCGTGGAGGTCCGCAGCGTAAACGTATGCGTGGACTCCATCACTATGTGAGCCGGGTAGAAGGAGAAGCTAAATGACAGATAGAATCAGCGGCAGCGCATTCAAGCAGATGGTTCTTTTTGGCGCTGCCTGCATCACTCTGGAACGAGAAGCCATCAACGACCTGAACGTATTCCCCGTGCCGGACGGCGACACCGGCACCAACATGAGTCTGACCATCCAAACCGCCGCCAACGAGCTGAAGAAAAATCAGCCCGTCACCGTGTCTGACGCCGCGTCCATCACCGCCTCCGCTCTGCTGCGAGGCGCGAGAGGAAACTCTGGCGTTATCCTCTCCCTGCTGTTTCGGGGTGTGTCCAAGTATCTCAAGGGCGATGAGGAGGCCGATGGTGTGCAGCTGGCCGGCGCTCTGAAGGAGGGCGTGGCCACCGCCTATAGCGCTGTGATGAAGCCCGCAGAGGGCACGGTGCTGACAGTCTCCCGTCTGGCCGCCGACCGGGCCGCCGAGGCCGCCGAAGAGTGCAACAGCGTGGAATATGTCCTGCAGGAGGCCATCCGCAAGGGTTTGGAGACCCTGGACGAGACCATCGAAATGAACCCGGTGCTGAAAAAGGCCGGGGTGGTGGACGCCGGCGGAAAGGGATATCTGGTAATACTGGACGGTATGCTGCGGGCCCTGCGGGGTGAGGAGATTCCGGATGTGAGCGAGGAAAAAGCCGAGAGCAAGGCCGATTTCTCCGCCCTCAGCGAGGAGGAGATCACCTTCACCTTCGACACGGTGTTCATTGTGCGCAAATGGGAAAATACCTCCATTGAGCCCCTGCGGGCTTATCTCAGCACCATCGGCGATTGCCTGGTCATCGGCGAGGACGACGATGCCTTCAAGGTCCATGTGCACACGGACATCCCCGGTGCGGCCCTGACCGAGGCGCAAAAATACGGCACCTTGGAGCTGGCAAAAATTGAGAATATGCGCACCCAGTATGAAGCCGTGGCCGCCGGGCGCAAGGCTCAAAGCACCGACGACCTGGACCAGGTGGAGCAGGAGCTGGAGAGCATGGAGGAGCCTGCCAACGCTCCGGCGGAGAAGCGGTACGGCTTTTTGGCCGTGTGTGCCGGGGAAGGGCTGGCTACTGCCTTCCGGGATCTGGGCGTGGACCGAATCGTGTCCGGCGGACAGACTATGAATCCCTCCACGGAGGCCATTTTGCAGGAGGTAAACCGGACGCCCAGCAAGGTGGTGTTCATCCTGCCCAACAACAAGAACATTATCATGGCCGCCCAGCAGTGCGTGGGGCTAACGGAAAAGCAGGTCATTGTGGTGCCCACGGCCACAGTGCCCCAGGGCATCACCGCCATGATGAACGCTGACCTGGAGGGGGACGATCCCCAGGCTATTGCCGACGCCATGGCCCAGGCTGCACAGACGGTGACCACCGCCCAGGTGACCTATGCCGCCCGGAATTCCGACTTTGACGGCTTTGCCATCAACGAGGGGGACTACCTAGCCCTGGAGGACGGGAAGCTCTTCGGCACCGACCGGAGCATTGAGCCGCTGCTTTCGAAGCTGGCGGAGGACGCCAAGGCACGGGATGCGGAGTTTGTGACCATCTTCTACGGCGAGGATGTGACGGAGGAGGACGCCCGGAAGGCTGAGGCCGTCTTTACCGATACCTGTCCCGACGCAGAGGTCAGTGTGCTGGCCGGTGGGCAGCCGGTGTACTATTACATTGTGTCCATTGAATAAGATACAAAAAATGACCCCCGGCGGAGCTTTTCCACCGGGGGCCATTTTTATTTGGGAGACGGAGGATGTGGATTACCACGGCCAGCGTGTGCGCCGGTCTTGCAATGACAGGCTGCAAGAAAGTGTGCGCAATTGGGCGTCCGAGGCATCGGCATTTATGGAACGCAAAAAGCGCGGAGCTTTTCGCTCCGCGCTCTTCCCTGTTGTTTTATTTCCTGGCGTTACAGGCCGGTCATGGTCTCCATGACGGCCAGCTCCTCCGGGTCCAGGGTCTTTTGCATAGACAGGCCTTCGTCTATATCCAAATCCACGATACGTCCGCTCC
Organism: Oscillibacter sp.; assembly: GCA_003539495.1. GTDB lineage: Bacteria > Bacillota > Clostridia > Oscillospirales > Oscillospiraceae > Vescimonas. Next base: position 4,870 of record DPPB01000019.1, read on the forward strand.
GATAGCAGATGACGCGGCTGGTGCGGCCCTCGGCCAGAACGCGCACCGCCTCCACGCCCATGCGAGTGGCCATGACCCGGTCGTGGGCCGTGGGGCTGCCGCCCCGCTGAATATGACCCAGAATGGTGACCCGGGGATCCAGGCCCAATTCCTTTCTGATCTGCTCGCCCACAGCCATTCCGCTGGCTGCGCCCTCGGCCACCACGATCATGAAATTTGTCTTGCCGGCCAGGCGGGCCCGGCGGATCTTCTCCACCACCTGGGTGTCAAAATCATACGGCACCTCCGGCACAAGCACCGCCGTGGCGCCCACGGCCATGGCCACATACAGAGCCAGGTACCCGGCCCGACGGCCCATAACCTCCACCACGGCACAGCGCTCATGGGACTGCATAGTGTCCCGCAGGCGGTCGATACACTCCACGGCGGTATTGGCTGCGGTATCAAAGCCGATGGTATACTCGGTGCAGACAATATCCTCATCAATGGTGCCGGGAATGCCCACCACGGCGATGCCATGCTTGCTTAGCTCCTGAGCGCCCCGGAAGGTACCGTCGCCGCCAATGGCCACGATGCCGTCCAGCCCCAGGAGCTTGCAGGTGTTCACCGCCTTTTGCTGGCCCTCCTCCGTGCGGAACTCCTCACTGCGGGCGGTATAGAGCATGGTGCCGCCGCGGTTGATGATGCGGCTGACACTGGCGTTGTCCATCGTCATGATGTCCCCGTTGATAAGGCCGCTCCAGCCCCGGCGGATCCCCACACACTCAATGCCCCGGCCCAAGGCCGCGCGGACCACGGCGCGAATACAGGCGTTCATGCCCGGAGCATCGCCGCCGCTGGTGAGGATGCCGATCCGCTTTACTTCGTTTTCCATACTCACTACCCCTTTCGGAATTCTTTTCTTGGTTTTCCCGATTATAGCATACATTATGTCGGTTGTGAATCTTTTTTTATTGCCGTGGCGGCAGGGGCGTGCTATACTTGATGATGAAAAATCTTTCGGTTTTTCCGCTAAAAGGGATAGAGTCTGCTGCACACATATTTTTACCGCAGAGCGGCAAGGCTCTACACCGGCAGACGAAATGGCAGATTAGGAGGACAAGCATGCATCCGTATTTTGAGGTTTTAACGCCCCGGTGGTTCAAACGGGCCTTTGTCTATACCGGCAGCATCGGGGAGTTTCGGTATCGGTTCGCCAACGACAAGGAGAACAATCTGATTCACGCCGCCGTATACACCCATTTCTGCTATGAGGCGGCCAAGGATGTACAGGAAAAGGATTTTTCCTGGGACGATGAGGGCGTGGAGCAGTTGAAGGCATGGCTGCAGGAGAAGCTGGAGGAGAATAGCAGCCCATGCCAGTGATGCAGCGCAAGAAGTATAACTGAAAATTAGGGCGGGATGCGGGCATCCCGCCCTATTTTTTTGGGAGATGCGGCAAATTTGGGTGGGGATTTTTATTGATTTTTAACCATTTGAAAATTTTGTTATTATTTTGTAATTTTTATGTAGCTTTTTTGATAAACTTATGTTATACTACCTTTTGTTAAACCCAGCAACCCAGAATCCTAAAAGGAAGAAGGGAGTTTTCTATGTCCAGAAAGCTCTGCTGCATCTGCCTGGCCCTGTCCGTTTTTATCTCTACGGTATCCATCGCCTATGCAGACAGCACATCTATCACGCATCCCACTGCGGAGGATTACCGGCAGGCTGTAGCCTATTTGGAAACAGCCGGCCTGCAGACCGGCTTTGACTCCGCCCGGACCAGCACCCAACGGCTGTATTCCGCCGACCTGCCTGCAGGCGGCCAGGATGCATCCGTCACGCAGCTGCAATTCATGGCGCTGGATGAAATGGAAGCTGAGCTCCAGGCCCAGCAGGCCGCCCGGGAGCAGGTGGCTGACAACCTGGCCCTGTTGGCACAGTATGACGGCGTGATGCTCAATAGCGATACCACCGTTTACTCCGATGCCGGCATGACCGCCAGCGGCAATGTGATCGAGGGCGACAAGGTCGCAAAGCTCAAGGATATTGACGAATCCGGCAGCTGGTACTATGTGTCCTTCAGCGATTTTTCCGGCTATGTTTCTGCAGACGCCTGCACACCGGTGGATTACGCCGAATATGACGACACCGACGCCGTGCGCACCCAGGCGGAGATCGACGCCTTGGCCAAGACCTCCTATGCCGCCACCTTCGGCTCCGGCGTGGTGCCCGGCGGCAGCTCTCTGCGCAGTGCCATTGTGGATTATGCCTACTCTTTCCTGGGCACACCCTATGTCTATGGCGGCGCCAGCCGCTCCGGCACAGATTGCTCGGGCCTGACCATGCAGCTGTTCGGCTACTACGGCATTTCCCTGGGACACGGCTGTGTATCCCAATACTACGCCAGCCAGCCCATCTCCCGCTCCGAGCTGCAGCCCGGCGACCTGGTGTTCTTCTATGAGGGCATCGGCCATGTGGGCATTTATATCGGCGGCGGCCAGTTTATCCATGCCAGCGACTACGGCGTGGTGGTGGCCTCCCTGTACACCAGCTATTGGTCCGCCTGCTACTACGGTGCAGGCCGGATCTTGGCTAATTAAGGTACATACCGGTTCCGCGCTGAGAGGGCGTCCCATCAGGGGGCGCCCTCTTGAAACTGTCGGAAAACCCTCCGGGTTTTTCCGACAAAAGGATTGCAGGCTGCTGCGCGCATAATTTTGAGCCGCAGGCTCAAAATTTCACACTGGCAGCCTGAGCGGTATTTTCTCTCACGCACATGTCGCGAGAGAAAATGATTGGACTTCTTTGCCGCCTGCGGGCGGCAAACTCTGCGAGGCTTTTTGATACGCTGAGAGGGCGTCCCGTTAGGGGGCGCCCTCTTTTTAGGCTGTATAAATGCATAATTATTCGTATATACAGAATATGCTTTGTGTATTCTGCTGTGTTCTTTCAATATTTATACCGTCTTCAACGGTCAGTTTTCACAAATCAGGGAAAATGTATGGATTTTTATGCAAAAATATGTTGACATTTATGCAGAGAAGGCGTATAGTATGCATTGTCAAGGGGGGAACACCTCCGCAGCAAACTCTATCTATATACCACACAGTGGATCCTATAGAGCCATTTCAAAAAATAGAAAGGAAAAATGAAGATGAAAAAGTTTGTATCCCTGCTCCTGGCCCTGCTGATGATCGCGAGCCTGGCAGCCTGCGGCAAGAAAGCCAATGATGACAAAAACAACAGCGATAGCAAGACCCTGGTGATGGGCACCTCCGCCGACTACGCCCCCTTTGAGTTCATGTACAAGGGCGAGGACGGCACCATGCAGTACGGCGGCATTGATGTCTCCGTGGGTCAGTACATTGCCGAGAGCATGGGCAAGGAGCTGAAGGTGGAAAACATGTCCTTCGACTACCTGCTGCCCTCCCTGGTCAAGGGTGACTTCGACATTGTCATCGCCGCTATGGAAGCAGACGGTGACAGACTGAAAAGCGCCGACTTCTCCGATCCCTACTACACCGATCTGCCTCCGGCTATCCTGGTGAAGGCTTCCGACGCCGCTTCCTACAAGACCCTGGCTGACTTCTCCGGCAAGTCCGTGGCTGCCCAGACCGGCACCACCAAGCTGGACATCGTCAATGAGCAGCTCACAGGCGCCAACGCCGTGCCCCTGGCCCTGGTGACCGATATGGTCAACGAGCTGGTAAACGGCAAGGTGGATGCCATCCTGGTAGACGGCGCTGTGGCAAAGCAGTACGCCGAAACCAACAAGGACCTGGTTATTGCTGACGCTTCTTCTGAGCTGGGTGCCGCTCAGCCCTACTGTGTGGCCGTGGCCAAGGGCGACCCCAAGGGTCTGCTGCCCGCCATCAACGCAGCCATCGCCAAGATGAACGAGGAGAACAAGCTGGAGAGCTTCATCAGTGCCGCTGATGCTCTGAAGGATGTGTGGCAGGAAGTCACCCCTGAGAATCCCTCCTGAGTTTTCAGAATAACCCCTCTCTCCTTTAACTTACATCATAATGCGTGGTGCAAAGCCGCATAACGCGGCTTTGCACTTTCGCACTGTATTTGAATCCCACTGAAGAAAGGACTGACCGATTATGTGGTGGACTAATCTGTTCAAAGATATGAGCAGCACCAGCTTTTTCAACTTCTCTTTCCTTCCTGCATATACCGGGTACTTCCTGCAGGGCATGGCTTATACCCTGCTGCTGGCCGTAGTATCCGTGGCACTGGCGGTGATCCCCGCCCTGCTGTTGGCCTTAATGAGGCTGAGTAAAAAAAAGGTCATTCAGTGCGTTTCCGGCGCATACATTGCTGTATTCCGCTCCACTCCCCTGCTGGTACAGCTTTCCATTATCTACTTTGGCCTGTTCACTGCGATCTCCATTCCCCGGATCACTATTTTGGGGTTTGTGGATCTGAGCCGTTTCATCCCGGGTGTGGTAGCCCTGGCGCTGAACAGCTCGGCCTATGTGGCTGAAATTTTTCGCGCGGGCATCCTGGCCGTGGACAAAGGACAGACGGAGGCCGCCCGGTCTCTGGGCCTGTCCTCCTGGCAGAGCATGCGCCTGGTGGTGCTGCCCCAGGCTATCAAGAATGTGCTGCCCGCCCTGGCCAACGAGGTGGTGACCATGGTGAAGGAGAGCTCCATCTGCTCCATGCTGGGCATGGCGGAGCTGATGTTCGTGTCTAAGACCGTAGCCACCGGAACCTACATTACGCTGGCACCCTATACCATTGCCGCTCTTATTTACTTCTGCATCAACTACCCGGCCTCCAAGGCCATCGAAGCCATTGAAAGGAGGATGCGTCGTGGCGACAAGCAATAAGCTGATCTCCGTGCAGCACCTGGTGAAGGAGTACAACCATGGCACCGTGAAGGCGCTGAACGACTGCAGCCTGGACATTGCGCAGGGGGAAGTGGTGGCCATCATCGGCCCCTCGGGATCCGGCAAGTCCACCCTGCTGCGCTCTCTGAATCTGCTGGAGGAGCCCACCAGCGGCCAGATCTTTTTTGACGGTGTGAACCTGGCGGATAAGTCTGTGGACATCAACCTGCACCGGCAGAAGATGGGCATGGTGTTCCAGCATTTTAACCTCTTTCCCCACAAGACCGTGCTGCAGAACATCACCATGGCACCCCTGGCGCTGAAGAAAAAGTCCCCGGAGGAGGCGCAAAAGCAGGCTATGGAGCTGCTGGAGCGCATCGGCTTGGCGGACAAGGCAAACGAGTATCCCAATATGCTCTCCGGCGGCCAAAAGCAGCGGATCGCCATTGTGCGGGCCCTGGCTATGGACCCGGAGGTGATGCTCTTTGACGAGCCTACCAGCGCCCTGGACCCGGAGATGGTGGGCGAGGTGCTGGACCTGATGCGCAGCCTGGCCAAGGAAGGCATGACCATGGCGGTGGTGACCCACGAAATGGGCTTCGCCCGGGAGGTAGCCGACCGGGTGGTGTTCATGGCCGAGGGCAAGATCCTGGAGGAGGGCAGCCCCGCAGAGCTGTTCGACAGCCCCAAGGATCCCCGGCTGCAGGACTTCCTCAGCAAGGTGCTGTGATTTGATCATGAAAGATGCTCTCCTTTCAGGAGAGCATCTTTTTTCTTGCAGATTTTTTTCGATATTTGTAGACTTTGCCCCGATTTTTGTATATAATAAATAAGATTCTGCGTTTTGTTTAGGAGGAGGAGCCAATGGCCTCATTAAAAGAAGAAATTTCCCGGCGGCGGACATTCGCCATCATTTCTCACCCGGACGCCGGTAAAACTACATTGACGGAGAAATTCCTGCTCTACGGCGGGGCTATCGCCCAGGCCGGTGAGGTCAAGGGCAAGCGCGCCCGGGCCGCCACCTCCGACTGGATGGAGATCGAGAAGCAGCGCGGTATCTCTGTTACCTCGTCGGTGATGCAGTTCCGCCACGATGGCTTCTGCATCAATATCCTGGACACCCCCGGCCATCAGGACTTTTCCGAGGATACCTACCGCACCCTTATGGCCGCTGACAGCGCTGTGATGGTCATTGACGGGGCCAAGGGCGTGGAGCCCCAGACCCGGAAGCTCTTCAAGGTCTGTGCCCTGCGGCACATCCCCATTTTTACCTTTGTGAACAAGATGGACCGGGAGACCCGGGATCCGCTGGAGCTGTGTGAGGAAGTGGAACGGGAGCTGGGCATCGCCACCTACCCCGTGAACTGGCCCATCGGCTGCGGCAGAGAGTTTAAAGGGGTGTACGACCGAGAGAAAAAGCGCATCCTTCATTTCACCGACGCAGGCCACGCCCAAAAAGCCGCCGTCACCGAGGCGGAGCTGGATGATCCCGCCCTGCCGGAGCTTATTGGCGAGAAGCTCACGGGTATCCTCCGGGACGATGTGGAGCTGCTGAGCGCCGGGGCGGAGTTCGACCTGGAGGCCGTGCAATGCGGCAAGCTATCCCCCGTGTTCTTCGGCTCGGCCCTGACGAACTTCGGCGTGGAGCCGTTTTTGGAGTCCTTTTTGCGCATGACCACGCCGCCCCTATCCCGGGAGAGTGACGAGGGCGTGGTGGACGCTTTCTCCCCGGATTTTTCCGCCTTTGTGTTCAAGATTCAGGCCAACATGAACAAGGCCCATCGGGATAGACTGGCCTTTATGCGCATCTGCTCCGGGAAATTTCAGCGGGACGCAGAGTATTATCATGTGCAATCGGGCAAGAAGATGCGGCTGTCCCAGCCCCAGGCCATGATGGCCGCGGAGCGGGAGATCGTAGACGAGGCCTATGCCGGAGATATCATCGGCGTGTTCGACCCGGGTATCTTCTCCATCGGGGACACCATCACCGTGCCGGGGAAGAAGTTCCGCTATTCCGGTATCCCGTCCTTTGAGCCGGAGCTGTTCCGCTCCGTATCTCCCAAGGACACCATGAAGCGCAAGCAGTTCATCAAGGGTGTGCAGCAGATCGCCCAGGAGGGCGCCATCCAGATCTTCAAGTTCCCCGGCAGCGGCTATGAGGACATTGTAGTGGGCGTGGTGGGCTCCCTGCAGTTCGACGTGTTTGAATACCGTATGCGCAGCGAATACGGCGTGGAGCTGCGGATGGAGGGCCTGCCCTACAGCCACCTAATCCGCATCAAGAGCTATGAAGGGGACTACCAGGATATGACCCTGTGCACCGACTCCCGGGTGCTGCAGGACTTCAAGGACCGCTACTTTATCGCCTACTGCGGGGCGTGGTCCCTGGGTTTCCTTACCAAGCACAACCCCGGGCTGGTGCTGGACGACCAATTGAGCGTGTGAGAATTTGATAGAACTACCCCGGCAAATGTAATCATTTGTCGGGGTAGTTTGTTGGTGCGGCGGGGCGGGACGATGTGCGCATCGTCCCCTGCGGAGGAGTGTGAGGTCAGGGCGTATCTATGATGTCGTAGATGTCATCCAGAGGGAGCTCGGATTTATCAGCGAAGATCAGGCGGCAGTTTACCCGGTCAATGGCATGAAGGGGGCCGGTATGCTGCAAATACGCGCCGCCGGCCTTCCGGTCATCGGGACGGAAATAGGTGACAGTGACGGTGGGCTTTTCGGCCAGGCGGCACTCCAGTTGCCGTAAGATAGCGTCCAGACGGTGCCGCTCCTCCTCGCCGCGCTCTATGCGGCGGTCTGTGAGTCGGGCGGTTTCGCCGATGGCGTCCTCGTAGCCCGCCAGGGCCCGGAAGGAGGAAAACTGCGCTGCCCGGTCCCGCATGGACATGGGCGGATGCTTTTCCGAGCGGTGGTGGGGCAGGTGCAGAATATCATCATATGCGCCCATATGGTCCTCCCTTCTCATGCCTTATGGCCGCCGATCTGCCGGTTTCGTTGGGCAGCGGTGGCCCCCTCTTCATAATTCATACCCTTCAAAATGGCATTTTTCCCGTACTTATTTTTAATATGCAGCACTGCCTGCTGCAGCTGCCTTTCTCGTTCCAGAGCCTCCTGCTCTGCCGCCTGCTGCTTTTCCCGTGCTCCGTAATCCGCAAACAGGTCCAGCTGCTCCGGCTGAGGGGCGGTGGGGACCAGCTCCTCCGCTATCACCTGCTCAGCCACCAGGTACATCCGCCGCACCGGCAGGCGTGGATCCACGATGCGGTCAAAGAGAGTCATGGCGGCGTCGATGATATAGCGAGAGGAGGCGGTGAGACAGGGCAGATGCTCCGTGCCGTGGGCGGGCTTGGGGATGCTGCGGCCATAGGGATCGGTGGTCAGAGGGCCGGTATAGCCATCGGTGCGGCCCGCCCGGTCGTAGCCCACGGTGAGTACCAGCTGCCGGGCCACCACGCGCTTTTGCACCAGGTCCAGGGCCAAGGCGTCCGCCATCTCCCGGACTACCAAACGGGCCTTATCCGCCGGATACGGGCAGGAGAGCACCTGACCCGCACCCATGGAACTTTTCTCCGGGCGATAGCCCTTGATATCCGCCAGAGTCACCGGCTCCCACCCCCAGGCGTGGTCGATGAGCAGCTCCGCATTCACACCGAAAAGGCGGTAGAGCAGGTCCTCGTCCGTCAGAGATCGCCGGGCCACATCCCCCAGGGTATACATGCCGTTGGCCTCCAGCTTTTTGGCGTAGCCCTTGCCCACTCGCCAAAAATCCGTCAGGGGTCGGTGGGACCACAGCTTCTCCCGGAAGCTCCGCTCATCCAGTTCTGCAATCCGGGCGCCGTTTTTATCCGGTTTTATATGCTTGGCCCCCACATCCATGGCCACCTTACATAAAAAAAGGTTGGGCCCAACGCCTGCCGTGGCGGTGATGCCTGTTTCCTGCAAAACCGCAGCCATAAGCTTGCGGGCGAAGCCCCGGGCGTTCAGGCCGTACAGAGGCAGGTAATTGGTGGCGTCGATAAACACCTCGTCAATGGAGTACACATGGATGTCCTCCGGGGCCACATAGCGCAGGTAAATCTGATATATTTTGGTGGAAATTTCCATGTAATACGCCATACGGGGCGGGGCCACGATATAATCCAGGGCCAAAGAGGGATCCGAACGGATAAGCCTGTCATCGTACTCCCGGACATACAGCCTGTGCTGCGGATAGGCCCGCTGGCGCTGTTCATTCACTGCGGCCACCTTCTGCACCACCTCAAACAGCCGAGCCCGGCCGGAGATACCGTAGCCCTTTAGGGACGGGGACACAGCCAGGCAGATGGTCTTTTCCGTCCGGGCGGCATCCGCCACCACCAGGTTGGTGTGCAGAGGGTCCAGCCCCCGGGCCACGCACTCCGCCGAGGCATAAAACGACTTTAAGTCGATGGCCACATATACTTTTTCCGCCATGGTCTCCCCCCTCTTTGATCTTTTTCTCTATTGTACAGGATAGAACATCTGTTTGCAAGTGCAAAGTGCAAAAAAACGGCTCCCACCTGTTTGGTGAGAGCCGACAGGCCCTTGTTAAGGATACCGGTTTCAGCTTTTTCCGTGGATAGCGGTCCCGCACTTGGGGCAGGTGATGATAATCTTACCCTTACCCCGGGGTACACGGCAGACAGTGCGGCAGTTTGGGCAGGTGAAATATTTATGCTCCTTGTCTGCGCTGCGGGCCCGACCATTCTTGATGGGGTTCACGACCTTGGCGAGAAACCAGGCATTCTCCCTGCGCCGCTTGGGCAGATTCCTGGAGAACATGCGAAACAGAATCCACACCATCAGCAGGAAAACCGCCGTGGATAGAATTGTGTGGACCGTCTCGCTGCTGTATTTTACAAACAGGTTCACGGTGTTGAGCACCAGCAGCAGCACCAGCGACGCCCAGCCCAGCTGGTCGGAGCCGTTGCGCCCGTACATAAAGCGGGAAAGCGCGTTGCCCAGTTTTTGGAAGAAACTCATAGCGATGCCTCGATTCCTGCGGGGGATTTTCACCTAAATTATTTTACAGGAAAAGGGCCGCCAGGTAAAGGGTGATTTTACAAAGTTTACAAATTTGTTACGAATTTTTTCGTCGGGGCGCTTTACTTTCACGAACTAAAATAGTAAAATGAGAGAGAATTATAAAGGAGGGCAAACGCCATGCTGCATCCTGCCAAATCAAAAATCGCCACCAAGCAAAAGAGCGACCTGCTGTATAAGGCCATTTTGATGCTGGAGACCGAGGAGGAGTGCTACAACTTCTTCCAGGATCTGTGCACCATTTCGGAGATGCGCTCCATGGAGCAGCGCTTTGAGGTGGCCAAGCTGCTCAACGAGGGCATGATCTACAACGACATTCTGGAGCGCACCGGGGCCTCCAGCGCTACCATCAGCCGGGTGAATCGGTCCCTGCTGGGCGGAGCCGGAGGCTACGAGAGCATCCTGGAGAAAATGAAGGAGAGCGGCGAGGAATGAACGCTTACCAGGGCCTGGCCGGGGCTTATGACTCCCTCACCGAGGATGTGGAGTACGAAAAGCGGGCGGATTACCTGGAAAAGCTCTTTACCCGCAGCCGCATCCCGGTACACACAGTGCTGGACCTGGCTTGCGGTACCGGCACCATGACCTGGCTGCTCACCGGCCGGGGCTATGAGATGATCGGTGCGGACGCCTCCGAGGAAATGCTGGCCGCTGCCATGATGAAAAGCGGCAGCGTGCCGGGCATCGCCCCCATCTTCCTGCACCAGTCCATGCCCAAGCTGGATCTGTACGGCACTGTGGACGCGGCCATCTGCTGCCTGGACAGCCTCAACTACCTCACCTCCCCCGCCGACGTGCAGCGGACCTTTCAGCGGCTGCATCTGTTCATCGCCCCGGGCGGGGAGCTGATCTTCGATGTGAATACTTTGGATAAGTTTCAAAGCCTGGACGGCCAGGTGTTTCTGGATGAGACGGAGGAGAGCTACTGCGTGTGGCGCACGGAGTTTCGGCGGAGCATCTGCACGTATTGGGTAGATCTGTTCCGCAAGGAAACGGACGGGCGCTACTGCCGGGATACCGAGCTGCACCGGCAGCGGTACTACGCCCCGGAGGAGCTGACAGGCTGGCTTCGGGAGGCCGGGTTCGGGAATATCCGTGTGTACGGTGACTGCCGCCTGCGTGGGCCCAAGGACGGCGAGCAGCGGGTCTATTTCTGCTGCACGCGGGAGTAATTTTTTTGCGGGGCGGGGTAACCACGCCCCGCTGCACATTATATTAACAGTAAAGGAATTTTCATGCTATGAGCGATAGAATTGTCAGAGCCATCACCTCCGATGGCATGGTCCAGGCGGCTGCCATCAGCAGCCGCGACCTTACCGAGCGCGCCCGGCAGATCCACAAGACCCTGCCCGTGGCCACGGCGGCCCTGGGCCGCACTTTGGCCGGCTGCGCCATGATGGGCAACGCCTTAAAGGGCCAGGGCGCCAGCCTGACCCTTCAGATCAAAGGCACCGGCCCTCTGGGCACCATTCTGGCCGTGTCTGACCCGGCAGGCAACGTCCGGGGTTATGTGGCCAATCCCCAGGTGGACCTGCCCCTGCGGCCCGACGGCAAGCTGGACGTGGGCACGGCGGTGGGCGCCCAGGGCGGCACCATGACCGTTATCAAGGACCTGAACATGAAGGAGCCGTATGTGGGCACCGTGGACCTGCTGGGCGGCGAGATTGCCGAGGATATTGCCAGCTATTTTGTGGAGTCAGAGCAGATTCCCACAGCCTGCGGGCTGGGAGTGCTTATTGAGCGGGACCAGAGCGTCCGGGCCGCCGGAGGCTATCTCATCCAGCTGATGCCCGGGGCCGACGAGGACACCATCACCAGGGTGGAGGGCGGCGTCCTGGCGGCGGGGAATGTGTCCGCCATCCTGGACAAGGATCCGGATCCGGAGCATCTGCTGAAAACGGTTTTGTCCGACTTTGATGTGAAGATTTTGGAGTCCGATCCGGTGGAGTATAAGTGCTATTGCAGCCGCGAGCGGGTGGAGCGGGCCCTCATTTCCCTGGGCGCGGAGGAGCTGAAAAATATTCTCCGGGAGCAGGGCTCCTGCCAGATGACCTGCCAGTTCTGCGACGCAGTGTACAGATTTGACGGCCCCGAGCTGCAAAAGCTCATTGATACCATCGATTGATAAGGGTAGACACGCCTGTCAGCGCGCCTTTGCGGCGCTTTTTGTCCTTCTCACCTTGACGGGCGTCAGCCCGCCTGCGGCTCAAAAGCCAAAAATCTCTCGGAAATCCTTCGCTGACAGGTGCGAAGCAGTTTTGTCGCGCAGAAATGTGTCTAGACTAGGAAAGGTCCGCAGGGAATACTTGTCGTAATTCCAAGGGAATTGACGCAGTATGGACGCATTTCTGCCCGTCAAAACCGTGTCTACCCTTGTCAATTGATGATAGTTTGGAGACAAAAAAATAATTGGCAAAATATGATTTTTGGTGTTGACAACTGGGCATATTTTCGGTATAATAAACCCTGTCGTTACGAGTGGAACGGCTAAACCGGGAGCATAGCTCAGCTGGTTAGAGCACCTGCCTTACAAGCAGGGGGTCACTGGTTCGAGTCCAGTTGTTCCCACCAAAAATAAGGCCAAGTAGTTCAGTTGGTTAGAACGCCAGCCTGTCACGCTGGAGGTCGTGGGTTCGAGCCCCATCTTGGTCGCCATATGCCTCTGTAGCTCAGTTGGTAGAGCAGCGGACTGAAAATCCGCGTGTCGTTGGTTCAACTCCGACCGGAGGCACCATTTGCGGGCGTAGCTCATCTGGTAGAGCGCGACCTTGCCAAGGTCGAGGTAGCGAGTTCGAGCCTCGTCGCCCGCTCCAAATACAGAGAGGACTTCGGTTCTCTCTGTCATTCGGTGACATAGCCAAGTGGTAAGGCAAGGGTCTGCAAAACCCTCATTCCCCGGTTCAAATCCGGGTGTCACCTCCATATTAACGAAACGGTATAGATGCGTCTGGCGAAAAGCCAGGCGCATCAACCGTTTCCGGGCTTTTTCGGGCCCGGATTTCTTCTTTCAAACCATAGATGCAAATCGCTGTTTCAGAGCGTCTGCCCCGATTCGAACTGGGCGTTTTCCCTTTTCGGGCAGATGCATTCAGCCAGCGCCCTTTTTGAATGGCGATTTTTCCGACTGGCAGCGATATTTTTCTCAAAAAAAACTCACAAAGATTTGGGCGTCGTTTTGTTGGTCCTGACGGACTGAGAAAGCGGCGCCCTTTTTCATTTCAAAAAGGGCGCTGGTTGTAGCGTTAATATTTTGTGGGCCGGAGTCTTAGCAATAAGATTCCGGCCATTTTTTTGTTTCAGAGAGGAGTTCACTTATGCCACGCTATTTCATGCGAGACACGCCGCTGCAGGCGATGGAGCAGTTGATGATGTCTCAGCCTGGACAAAAGCCCCGAGGCGGTGGGATCCGGGCGCTCAAACAGCTTGGCATCGCAGTCATCTTCGA
>DPPB01000036.1 GCA_003539495.1 Oscillibacter sp.
CAACGATGCGTATTTCATGCGCAGCACCGATAAGCTGGACCCGTGCCGTCTGGCGATAAGCGGGAGGATACAAAGTTTTTATGACAGAAACTGGGATTACCGGTTACTTTATAACGATATTCCGGGCGCGACTTTCGATGATGCACTGAGTATGATGGATGATCTAATACCGCACCTTATCAGTGAAAACGGCGCGGTCTTTACCGATGTGCACGACGGAAACTGGTATGTGCGGGGCAATATGCGCCGGTGGGTTAAAAACGGCGGGCCGATGATGATTTTCCAGGGTACGTCGTTCGGCGTGCAGGGCAGCATAGCCAAGGTGATCTCCAACGCCTACGGTGTGAAGGAGGTCCTGCTGGACGGCGAGCCCATGGCCTGCGGCGAGCGAGGCTTCAACGCACCCCAGGTGAATACCACCGCGGAGCAGGAGCATCAGGTGAGTTTTGTGATGTATCCGATTTCCCCCATGCTTCGTGTGCTGGGGTACAGTTATTCCAACGAAGATTCGACCGGGTATATTCGGATGCTCGTTGATGACGAAACGGGGTATGGCATGGTTCATTATCCCGATGTTCCGGAATCAGGTAAAGAGCCGTTTTCGGTGACTTACTACATTAATGAATCCAATGTGGACACACTGACCACCATGGAGCTGCAGTATGACCTGATGCTGGAGACCAACGGCGTAAAGAAGCAGGTTACGACCGGCTACAAGGGCGCAAAGCTGGCACGGTGGGTGGATCGGACCAAAGCCATCGACACCGTCTATCTGAATATCAGCCAGCCTTTGGTGCAGGGGGATTATACCAGCGGCACCTTCACTGTGGATGGGAGTGCTCCCTACACCATCGAGGATAGGCAGGGCTACTGGGAACACGAGGACATATGGGACCTGACCGGAAACGGCAGTGTTCCCGCGGTATTGGGGGATCAGTATTATCGCTTCATCCGTGTGAACCTCAAGGACGGCTATGAGGGGTATAAATTCGATAAGAAAAACCCGCCAAAGATCAAGATCCGGGGTCTCAACCGGGAATGTGACAGTATAGATGTTCGTGTCGCCAATGATGAAAGGTCCCTGGGGGTGTCCCTGGCCTCCCATCCCTCCGAGGTAATCCAAAGCGCATGGGGTACCGTTACCGGATTGCGGGCGGGAAGCCTGGTCGGCGGAGTGAACATCAGACCGAAAGACAGCCATTTTGATTTTGAGATTAAGGAAGTTCAGCGAATCAAAAACGGAGTTGTTTACAGCACGAGCCCTGACGAGGTGATCGATCCCGACTATACCTATCGGATCAAGCTGGTGGGCACGGGCAAACAGGGGATGACCTTCCGCAACGGTCCGGAGCAGTACGATATTACATTTCACTATTATCTCAACACGAATGTCAAGCTGCGGATGAATAACACCGTCGGCAACTTCGCGGACTATACGGATGCACCGTATGATAAAGCCTCACAGGCGTACACCATAGAGCTGACGCCGGAGCCGGATGCTTTTGAATACGATTATCTGTCCCTGGGCGCACCCTATCCCTGGGCGGGTGATTGCCCGAAATTCAACAACAACTGGATCACGGGGTTGCCCGGCGGCGTCACTGTCCGGAATTATTCCTGGTTTGATGTCAAAAGCGGGGCGCGGCTGGGAGAGAATACGCCCTTTGTGGCTGGCAGATCCTACCGCTTTGAGGTGATTCTGGATTGCGAGGACGGTTATTATTTAGCCGACCCCGAGATCATGGACGCCTATGTGAACGGAAATAAGGCACTGGTCGCAGAAGCAGAGGGGAACGGAACCGCCATTACGGTGGAATACTCCCTTGCCGTTTCCTCCGGCCTACGCGGACAGGTGGTGAGCTTCCATGACGGCAGCGATGTCACCGTCTCCCTGTTTGCCGCCGGCAGCGCGCAGCCCAAATACACCGTAGCGGTGCCCGCCGGGGAAAAGAGCGGCGGGAAATATACCGCAGTTTACGACATTCCCGAGGCTGCTCCCGGTACCTATACCATGCAGGTGTCGAAGAAGAATCATGTCACCCGGGAGTACACCGTGACGGTAAGCGGTAGTGCGAAGACGCAAAACGCGGAGATCTGGCTGCTGGGAGATGTGAATGCGGACGGCCGTGTGAATGCCATGGACTGCACGCGCCTGTTCACGCATGTGAACAAGACCCAGCCGCTGACCGACGCCTACGCACTGAAGTGCGCCGATGTCAACAGAGACAGCCGTGTGAATGCCATGGACTGCACGCGCCTGTTCACGCATGTGAACAAGACCCAGCCGCTTTGGTAACCGTTCCTTTCAAGTCTTAATACCGGTGCGCCTGCTTCATACGCCTTATGAGGGAGGCACACGGTTTAAGAAATAAATCGGAGAGAAATCTCCCCATCCCGACTGCAACTAAGCGAGGCTGCGGCAGGATGCGTATCTAAATGCCCCGCAAATAAAAGAAAAGGAGCTTGGTCATGAACAAGCGAATTACATCCCTACTGCTTTGTTTTGTCATGGTTTTTGCATTGATTGCAATTCCAACGCCTGCGTTTGCTGACGACACATCGGAGCATCCGGAGGTCACATTTACAATCAAACCGGACAAAACCACCGCAAAACCCGGCGACACCATCACCTATCAGGTATTTGTGGGTCCGGTTGTAAAACTGAGAACCGCACAATTTGAACTGGTGATCCCGGATGAGCTGGAGTATACCGGAGGAAGCAGCCCGGACGGGCTGGCGGCTAAACTGGGGGCCGCGGCGGCAGAATTTACCCCCTCCACCAAGGTTTATGCCAGCTATGGAGCTGGTGAGTATACCAGCACCGAGGATACGCTGCTGGCAACCATTACCTGCAAGGTGAAGGAGGGCGTGGCTGCCGGCAAGAAACCTGTCGTTACGGTTATTAATGATGAGGAAAACTTCTTCTTTGCCAACTCGGAAAACACATACTACACCATCAACTATGATCCCAACGGCGCTATGGTCACCATCGCTGCCGAAGAGAAGCCGGCGACCAATATCACTCTTAATAAGAGCGAGCTGACGCTGACTGCCGGTGATAGTGACACCAGCCTGATAGCGACGGTCACACCGGAAGGTTCTACCGACACGGTGGTATGGTCTTCTAGCAAGACCGATGTTGCAACCGTCGATTCCGCCACGGGCAAGGTGACCGCCGTAGCCCCCGGTGAAGCGACCATTACCGCAACGGCAGGAACAAAAACGGCCACCTGCACCGTTAAGGTCCAGGCAGCTCCCTGCAATCACGGTTCCTTCACCCCCTTCCCGGCGAAGGACTCCAACTGCACCGACAAGGGCTGGGACGCTTATAAGAAGTGCGATCTCTGCGGCAAGCTGTTTGACATGAACAATGCCCCCCTTGCCGAGATCCCGTACAGAGACCTCAACGACGACCACAACTTTGACACCACGGCCTGGGGATACAAGGAGGCCGATGGCCACGCCCATGTCTGCAGCCGCAACCCGGCGCACCATGATACCGTAGTGCCTCACACGGCAGGTCCTGCCGCAACGGAAACCACACCGCAGACCTGCACGGAGTGCGGATTTGTGATGAAGCCTGCAACGGGCCATATCCATGTTGACCATCTTACCAAGGTGGACAAAGAGGACGCTACCTGCACCGCTGACGGCAACAAGGAGTACTACGAGTGCACCTGCGGCAAGCTCTTCGAGGATGCCGCCGCCGCTACGGAAATCACCGACCACAGCAGTGTGGTGCTTCCCAAGACGGGTCATAGCTACACCGTGCAAAACAGCGATGAGGCTCACAAGAGATCCACCGCTGCAGATTGCCGCGAGTTTGACACCTATTGGTACACTTGCGCCAATGACGCAACCCACAGCGCCAAGGATGATGCCGCCGCTGCGGATAAGTTCTATAACGGCGAGCAGGGCGCTCATGTTTACGGCAATGAGTGGGTCGATTGCGGTGAGACCGGTCACGCCCACAAGTGCCAGTATCACGATGCCTATGATGCAGTGCAGCCCCATACGCCCGATCATGAGGGCGGAGCGACCTACGATTACGCTGTGATGTGCAGCGATTGCGGCCGCGAGCTTGAGCCGCAGCGGGTGCACGGCAGCATTCGTGTTGAGGTCCCCTTCAAGCTCACCGTGAAGAAGACCGGCGAAATGGATCCCGGCCAGGAGACCTTCAAGTTTGCCGTCGAGAGATTCGGTGCCCCCGTCACCTATACGCTGGTGCAGGATACCGTGGAGACCAATGGCGAAAAGACCTATGAAGGCAAATTCATTTTCACCATCCGCGACGATCAGGCCGGCAATCTGTCCGAGGGCTTTGTTATCCGCCAGGTCAAGGGCAATGCAGAGGGCTGGACTTACGATGAGACTATGTTCTACGCCATCCCGATGTTTGCCGACAGCTACGACAGCGTAAGAGGCTGGGTCTTCCTCAAGTTCGACGAGAAGGGCGAGCTGGAATACAACAATCCCATGGAGGAAATCGGCTTCACCAACAGCTATAGCGCCAAGAAGCCCGATACGCCTCCTGCACCGCAGAAGCCCGATACGCCTCCTGCACCGCAGAAGCCTGAGTCTCCCAAGACCGGCGACGGCAGCACGCTGGGTCTCAGCATCGCCCTGGTGATCGTATCCGGTGCGGCTCTGATGGGAACGGCCCTGTATTCCCGCAGAAAGAGCAGATAAACCATCAAACCGGAAAACCGGGCTAAAGGATTAAAGCAAAGGGCGGGGCGGAAGCCATCCGCCTCCGCCCTTTCGCTTTTCCAAAGAGAATCAAACCGTTGGTTTTCTTTGGAAAGGTAGTGCGGCAACGCGATCTGTGAATATACCCGGATAAAAAACGACTATTATAAAATTTGTAAGGGAGGAAGAAAAATGAAAAACAGCAAACAAAAGCAATGGCTCAGCTTTTTGCTGGCGCTGATCATGCTAGTGGGCTTGCTGCCGTTTTCTGTGCTGTCGGTGGGCGCTGAAAGCGGCGGTGAGGAGACGACCGGCGCCAGTCGGGGCGCAGCGCGGGCCTCTTCTTCGTCGTATCCCACGCTGACCAATTTGGTCGAGGGAACGGAGATAATCTACGGTCACGTCTATTTTTTCTATAAAAACGGCAGGGTGGAGAGACGTTCGGTCATTATAAACCCGAATGACTGCCAGTATAACACGAACTTACGCGAAGGCTATAAGAGCGAAACAGGCCTTCAGCGGGTCGTGTCATACGATAACGGCATTCTTATGTATTGGTCGCGTTTTGAGAATGATTTCCTGGATCTTTCGGGGCTTGAGGGTCGGTCTCTGACGCTGGTTCTGTTCGACGATCTGAAGCTATCCTCCATATATGCCCCCGGCGTCGATCTGAAGCTGATGGTGACCGACGGCGTCAATGTCACCTTCCGCCACAGCACCCGGTATAAGAACAAGACCGCCTACTGTCCCCAAAACGGCGTAACCGGCGCGGTCATCGATCTGGCGCAGTCGGAGGGAAGCTTGAACGGCTGCGGCACCTTTGAGCTGTGCGGAAACGGGAAGCTGAGTATCGTTACGACGAATGCCCCCAAGAAAACCAGCCCCGACTATGCCATCGTGGCGAAAAACACATCGATTACGGAGGATGCTGCGCTGCGTATCGTCTGCGGCAACAGCCACAGAGATGTGAGTTCCCTGATCCAGACGATCTCACTCACCATCGACACCACCAGGGATGTTTCCCTTTATATCAAAAATCCCCGGACCAACGCCGCCGCATGGAGCTGCCATATGAACAACTTTAAGCTCCTCAACGCAAAGAGTCTGAATGTTTGTGTGCAGCGGGGCTCCGGCGGATGGATATTATTCGGCAGCAACGGTGAAACCAACCCGGCGCAGGTGTTTAAGAATTACAGGAGCAGCGGTAAGATCGGCAGGGAATGGTATATAGCCGGAAGAACCGACAGCAGCGGCTATAATCTCACCCTGGATCGCAGAGACTACATGCCGCAGATACGCTTCAACCTCAACTTGAAGGAGGTGAAGGGGGGGCAGACGGTGCAGGGCCTGAAGGCCGGCCTGGGCTATGAGATGTCTGCGGATATTGTGTATATGCCCCAGTGGATGCAAAAGCTGAGGGATGCAGGCAGAGTCAGGTTCTATTTCTACGGCCTCCTGTGCAAGCCGGGTCAGCAAGAGGGCTATGAAGAAGACCCCTATGCGTATACGTATGATTTTTATGTGGACCGCACCGGAAAACACAGTGTAGAGTTCTACTGGGCCTGCAGGCCGTCGATAGATAGTAACTATGTTAGACCGATGACAGAAGAGAGAGTCCTTTATCAGACACACATCAAATTTGATGTGCAGATGAACGAATCGGTCAGCGGCAAACAATACATAAATAATGTTCAGCTTCTGCAGGCGGGGGGCGAATTTACCGAAGCAACCAGCGCCACCCACAAGATCTCCCTGCATCCGGATACATTGGCGAAATGCTATACCGACGAGTCATATTCAACTGGTATCCCCTCCGAGTGGAGATATCGGTCCGATGAGGATGCGTATACTATGTACTTCTGGGTAAGACCACGGCACGGATACAAGCTTGCCGATTCGACTGTGACGGCAGACAACGGAGTTACTCTGAATGTGCAGCATACAAAGGTTACAAACAGGTCATTCACCATGAGAGAAGAATACCTCACTGTCAACCTTGTGGCAAAGCGGAAGCTGACGGATGTGCGCGGCACGCTCAAGAACTTCCGTCTCGGCATTGACGCCGGGTTTACGGAGATCGTATCGAATGAGCCGAAAAAGTATACCTTCAAAAATACGGTGGTATACGATGTCGCCTATGGCTCTTACGGCGTAGAGGCCGGTCAATTGCGTAAAGGCGATACGTGTTATGTCTACTTTGACGTAAAGCCGGGGGTTGGCTATTATCTCCCCGAGAATGCTTCGGTAAAGGTGATCCAGCCCGCAGGCTACAGAGCCAACGGGATATTCGACTCTGCGGAAACATACAGCACAGTCTATAAGGGCGATTGGTACGACTATTCACCGATAGGACGGAAATACCGGGTCTCCCAACTGTTGGAGCCGAACAGCGAGGGGGTGAAATACGATACCAATATCCGCGTACAGGAGCCAGTGCCGGGAGACCGCCCCGCTGTCTATGGCAGCTATATTGGACCGACAAGCCTGCCGTATAATATGAAGGTGCTGTCGATGCAATGGCGGAAAATCGACCACACCCCAATGGGGTCATTTGACAGATTTGAGATCGGAAAATCTTATATCCTTGATCTCCGTATCGGGTTTGAGGGCGGCGAAGAAATGGGCTATGTATACCCGAAAAATTGGAAAGATTTCAAGGTGAACGGTAAGAGCGTAAACCAGTGGATGGAATATGACGACAATACAAACGGGCATTTTTTGCGGGTGTATGAATCCTATAAGGTGCTTGACCCCAGCGCCCGCGGCTCCGTCAGCGGCACGGTGAAGAGCTATAATTCTGCCGCCGATAAGGTGACCGTTCAGCTCATTCAGCAGGGATACTCAGAGGCTTCGTATGAGGCCATCGTCTCCAGCGGAACGAAGGTGGGGAATCAGTATACCGCCTCCTACAGTATTTCCGGGATTGCTTCCGGTACCTACACCATGCGGGTGATGAAGAATAAGCATGTCACCCGGGAGTACACCGTGACGGTAAGCGGTAATGCGAAGACGCAAAACGCGGAGATCAGGCTGCTGGGAGATGTGAACGGGGACGGCCGTGTGAATGCCATGGACTGCACGCGTCTGTTCACGCATGTGAACAAGACCCAGCCGCTGACCGACGCCTACGCACTGAAGTGCGCCGATGTCAACAGAGACAGCCGTGTGAATGCCATGGACTGCACGCGCCTGTTCACGCATGTGAACAGGACCCAGCCGCTGTGGTAAAGCAGCGGGTGCGTTGCCGGAAAGCGAAAATTCGGATGCTTTGACGCGGAAATATTTCAAAATAAAAGAAAAAAGAGGAGGTCAACATGAAGAAAACCGCTTTGCTGCTTTGTACAGTCATATTACTTGTCTGCTGCTTATGCGGATGTACGGCTTCACCCGAAAAAAACCCCTCAACCCCAGGCGGGGACACGATCCCCGGTGGCAGCACCGTGAAGGATCCGGATGATAAAAACACAGAGGAGACCGCTTTTGCGGCGCTGCAAAAGAAAACCGCACAGAGCGGCGGCGAAGTCGCCATCGCCTTTATCGGCTATGTGGATAGCGAGAGCTCTGAGGTTGATTTGCGCGCTTATACTGCAAGCAGTGAAACGGGAAAGGAATATCCCGATCTCCCCAATGCGCCGCTTTACATGGCCGAGGGACAGGAGCTGTATGCCATCGTTCCGGTCAATGAAAAAGGGACGATTACGCTGTATCCATCGACTATGACCGAAAATGGCGAGTATGCCGACGACAAGAGCAACCCCCTCCACGTGGGGGAGCCCGGCAAGCCGCTATTGCTGCGGTGCAACCTCAGCGAGATATACTCTAATGTGCTGATTACCGCTACTGACGGCTTCGGCGCCATCGACTTCCGCCCGTCGCTGTCCATGGAAAACGGACATCTGCAGGAGACCGCAGGGGTGTATGATTTCTCAACATACGAGGATGTGCCCGATGAGCGTTCGGTTCAGATCGCAACAGAGATCCTTCTGGAAACGGACGAGGTAAAGCAGGCGGTCAAGGAGGGAATGAAGGTGATGTATACCGGAAATACCCAGTGGATCGAGGGCCGCTCCTGCTTGCTGTTTGCTCTGGGCACCGACAGCGAGGAGCAGTTCGTCAGAGAGCGTTATTACGGCGTATGCGACAATCTCGTCTATGGCTATGATGCCATAAGTGATACATGGTCTACTGTCGGGCGGCAATAAAAACAAGAGGAGAACAATAGTTCTCATTCCGTGGGGCCCACGGAAAAAAGAAGTGATCTGCCGGCTCCGGTCGGAAAAATATATGGATCATTCGCACAATTGGAAAGGAGCTATTATTATGGGACTTATTAAAGCGGGTATCGGTGCATTGGGCGGCACTCTTGCCGATCAGT
This sequence comes from Oscillibacter sp., assembly GCA_003539495.1. GTDB lineage: Bacteria > Bacillota > Clostridia > Oscillospirales > Oscillospiraceae > Vescimonas. The sequence continues at coordinate 9,065 of DPPB01000036.1, forward strand.
GGAAGGAATTTTTCTACTGCGAGTCTATGCCCAAGGAGGTGCTGGTCACCAAGGGACAAAAGCGCGTCAGCGGCAGGTCCTCCAACACGAAGGGCAGTGACAACATCATCTCCAACGGCTCCGGTATTGCCGTGGCCGATGGTCAGTGCATGATCATTGTGGAGCAGGGAAAGGTCGTGGAGGTCTGCGCCGAGCCCGGCGAATTTACATATGATACCTCCACCGAGCCCTCCATTTTTTCGGGGAGCCTGAGCGAGGGTATAATGGAGACCTTTAAGACCGTCGGCAAACGCTTTACCTACGGCGGTGATACCGGCAAGGACCAGCGGGTGTACTATTTCAACACCAAGGAGCTTATCGACAACAAATTCGGCACACCAAACCCCATTCCCTTCCGCGTGGTGGACTCGAAAATCGGGCTGGATTTGGATGTATCTGTGCGCTGCTCCGGTGTTTATTCCTACAAGATCGCAGATCCTCTGCTCTTTTACACCAATGTTTGCGGAAATGTGGAGAAGGAGTATACCCGGGACGAGCTGGATAGCCAGCTGAAAACCGAGTTTGTCAGCGCTTTGCAGCCGGCCTTCGGTAAGCTGTCCGACCTGGAGCTGCGCCCCAACCAGATCGTGACCCACAATACCGAGCTTGAAAACGCCATGAATACGGCGCTGTCAGAAAAGTGGGGGCAGCTGCGGGGCTTGCAGGTCGTCAGCATCGCCCTGGGTTCGGTCACGCTGCCGGAAGAGGATGCGGAGATGATCAAGCAGGCCCAGCGCACGGCCATCATGCGGGATCCCACCATGGCGGCAGCCACGCTGGTGGGCGCGCAGGCGGATGCCATGAAGACGGCGGCTGGCAACCAGGCAGGCGCTATGACCGGCTTTATGGGCATGGGGATGGCCATGAATGCCGGCGGCGGCATGAATGCACAGAACCTGTTTGCCATGGGACAGCAGCAACAGCAGCAGCAGGCGCAGCAGGCCCCGGCGGCCCCGGCAGCCCCGGCGGCAGGCGGCTGGAAATGTGCCTGCGGGGCTACGGTCAGCGGTAATTTCTGCCCGAACTGCGGCGCGAAGAAGCCGGAGCCGCAGCCGCAGGCAGACGCCTGGAGGTGCAAGTGCGGCGCCATGGCCACGGGTAAATTCTGCCCCGAGTGCGGCTCTCCCAAGCCGGCGGATTCCGAGGGCTGGACCTGTACCTGCGGCACGGTGAACAAGGGGAAATTCTGCCAGAGCTGCGGCGCAAAAAAGCCCGAGGGTGCACCGCTTTACCGCTGCGATAAGTGCGGCTGGGAGCCAGAGGATCCCACCCACCCGCCCAAGTTCTGCCCTGAATGTGGGGATATATTCGACGATAACGATAAAAAATAAAACTGCCGCTTAGCGGGAACCGTATTAACGGAAGTGTTATTTCGGTCAGGTATGAACGGCTTAAGCAAAAAAGCCGTTCATACCGCCGAAAGGTTTTTGCGCAGCAGGATAAGTTTCCCTGCCGGCGAAACGACGAAGAATTCTTCGTGTGATTTGTTAAGGAGCGGTTTTATATTTGCTTGCAAAAGGAGATCCTGTTATGAGTAAAAGAAATAAAGACATTAAAATGACCATATTTATCATGGTCGCCGGCATCGGCTTGATAGTTGCGGGTGTAATCGGAATTGTTACAAGCAGAATCGACAGCAGGGAATATAAAAGCTCAACCGATATACGGAAAATTTCCGCTGTTATTATTGACTTTTCAACCACAAATGAAAAGGATGATTCCGGTGATGTAAAGTATACAACATATGAATTTAAAGTTTCATATGTTGTTGACGGAAAAACCTATAAGGGAAAATATGAAGAACGTGTCTGGTGGAACAACTACGAAAAAAAATATACCTATGATAAATTGAGAAAAGGCGACACAGTAGATGTCGAGGTTTATAAAACCTCAAAAGGTGATTACAAGCTTTCTCCTGAGGGAAGTCCCGTTGATTTTCTGCTCTATTGTGCGGCAATCCCCGTCGGTTTGTTCTTTGTTGTTATAATGATATGCGACATTGCAAAAGACAACCGAAAAAAGAAAAGCGAAAACGAAATGATCAGCGAGGAATAAATCAGAGGTGCTTTTATGGATTTATCAGTAGCACTGATTATTGCGGCTTCCTTTGCGATATTATGTACATTCCATATCGGTAAAAGAATACTTACCATAGATTTTTCGGAATACAGCTCCAAAAACTCTAAAAAAGCCAAACTGGAAAGATTGCTTGTGAAAAAGGGCACTCCCCTTCAGAATTCAAAAATCCGAAGAGATATAAGAAAAGCCTTTGAAAGAATTCTGATACCGCTGGGGAATGCGGATCAGGACCTTCTTCCGGCAAGAATGGACCTGGCATTCCGAAATAAAATCGTCAGTCAAATCAACAGACTTAATAGGAATAAGCTTTGCCGCAGAATTTACGTTACGGATGTTGTTCCCGTTCCTAAAAATGACTTTGAAACATGGAACGATGACGGCAGAGAATGGCGTGAATCGGTTTTAAAGTGCAGCACACTGGAGCGTTTTGAGTCAACCGAAGACAACAAGGTTCAGCATGAGATATACCGCAAGAATTCGTATCTCAGAATACTTCAATCAAGACACGTTCGCCGCACCGATCAAAAAGAAAAAAAGAAAAGTTATTATAACGATATGTTAAGCATAACCTGCCCGTCCTGCGGTGCAGGAGTCAAGCTTGACAGTCAGCAGGTGACCTGTGAATACTGCGGCGCCGTTATCAAAAACGAGTTTTACGATTGGCAGACCGAGTCGTTTGAGATTTATGAAGCTATCAGTACAAACCTGAAAAGTTTTTTACAGCTTCTTGTGTCCGGCTCCATACTTTTCTTATGTGTCTTTCTGTGCCTATATTTAATTGAGGACACCGAGATTTCCCTTGCCGCCGGCGTTGGCGCAGCGGTTCTGACTTTCGGAGGAATCATCACACCGATTATCTGCGGGAAAATCAAGCAAGAAAAGCTTGCCGGAAAAATTGTAAGATATTCCGAGAATTATCTCAGAGCCTGCTTAAACGAACACTTTTGGGAGAATGAAAACGACAAAGACCTGCTTGATTTCAGCGTTGGTACAATTAAACTTTTAAAAGTTGCCCACACAGAAGAAACAACAACTGTTACGGCTGACATTTTCGGAACAAAAACCTTTCTTCCCGAAAATCAGAAGCCGTATACAGAAAAATTTAAAAAGAGATTGATCATACAAAGGGCAAGATATCCCGAAAAACGAAAAGCGGACGGCGAGTTCTTTGCCGAAAAGGATTGCCCGTCCTGCGGCGCCAACTTCATGCCTGATGAAAACCACTGCTGTTCGTTCTGTGGGTACGGCTTACAGGTCAACAATGCAAAATGGATTGTTAAAAAAAATCAATAAATGGAGGATCAAAGCATGGGACTATTTGACAAAAAATACTGCGACATCTGCGGGGAGAAAATCGGACTTCTCGGAAACCGTAAGCTGGAGGATGGAAATCTCTGTAAGGATTGCGCAAGAAAGCTCTCGCCGTTTTTCAGCGAGCGGCGGAACTCGACCGTGGAGGACATCAAGCGCCAGCTTGCTTACCGTGCGGAAAATGAAAAGAAGCTTGCCGACTTTGCCCCGTCGATCACTTTTGACGGGAGCAAAAAGGTATACATCGATCCCATAGGGGAGCGGTTCATCGTTACCGGGGCCTCTAACTGGCGCAGCAGCAATCCTGACCTCATTGCGTTTTCTCAGGTGCTGGGAGTGAACACGGATATCCGAGAGAATAAGGAGGAGATCCTTTACAAGGACTCCGAGGGAAATGAAAAGAGCTATGTACCGCCCCGCTATGCCTGCGACTATGAGTTCAATGTGACGATTCGGGTGGATTCTCCATGGTTTGATGAGATAGAGCTGGAGCTGAGCGACGGCAACCGCCCCGACAGCCCCTATACCGACCTGTACCGCCAATATGAACAGAGAATGCACGAGCTTGCAGATATTTTGATGCGCCGGGATAACAGAAACCGGGTTTGGGACGGCGGCGGTACGATGAATCGGGTGGATAACGCGGGCATCCGCCCGGAAAGGCCCGCTCCCGTACCTAATGCAATGGGCGGCGAGACATGGGTATGCCCGTCCTGTGGCGCCCAAAGCAGTGGGAAATTCTGCGCAAACTGCGGCGCCGGAAGGCCTGTAGTCAGCTCCGGCTGTACAAACTGCGGGTGGAAGCCCTCGGCGGGACAGGGTATGCCGAGATTCTGCCCGGAGTGCGGCAGGCCGCTTCAGTAAATCATGAAGCACACGGTGCGCAGGGCTGCAGCAGTTATGCTTGCATTCTTGCCGATTTTCGGACTTTTTGGCTGCGGCGAAAGTGAAAGAAATACTGCCGATGATCTTGTTTTGATCCATACCGTTTATTACGGAACGGAAAGGAATCCGGTGTATTGCTTTGCTTTAAAAAAGGAAGAAAATGGCTGGTTATTCTCTGCGGATTGCCTTGTGGGAGAGCAGAAGGAGCACTATACCTCCTTTGGATCTTTTCCGATACCGGCGGAGGATGCAGCAGAACTCCTTCAGATTGTTAGTGAGGAAGGCGAGATAGAGAGGCTTTACAAGCATCGAAATCCAATACGTTTTTTTCACATATCTGACGCACCGACACGCAGCCTGGGAATGACTTTCTCTGACGGAAGCACGATGGAGAAGGAAGCAATACTCGGCGACAGGGCGCTTAATTATCTCTATGTGCTTGCCGACAGATATTATAAGGCGGCTGAAGGCTCAGCAGACACTCCGCCAGATACAGCAACGAACTGAACATCATCATGTAAAAGCAAGAAAAGCTAAAAACAAACCGACGTTGACAGAAAAAGGAGGAGAATTATGGCTAATCAATGCGCTATCTGTGGTGCGGACATCAATCTGATCCAAACCCAAAAGCTGTCGGACGGCAACTGCATTTGCCGCAAAAACTGCAGGAAAAAGGGCTTCAAGGTATATGACTATGTGCATAGCAATCTTCCGGGTGTCAAGGCGCATCTTGCACAGGTGGAGCGCGGCACCAAGCTGTGGGACCACTATTTCGTTCCGCGGATGAAAACAAAGGATAAGAGCAAAAAACTGAAGCGCTTCGGCACTTACCTCTATGTGGCGGCGGATATCGGGCTGATGGCGTATACCCAAAACGATTACAAGTTTATGATGTTCGGCAAGACCACCCGTGCCTGCGTGTACCGCATTGCCGATCTGCGCAGCTATAAGTATGAGGAGCAGCTCGTTAAAAACGGCGATAAGACCGAGAAAAAGCCCGCTGCAAGACTTAGCTTTACCAATACGCAGGGCCTTTACGAAATCGTTCTCCCCATGAACAACAGAAAGGATTTTGATGCGCTCAAAAAATACTTCGATACGCTGTTCGGCATACAGAATACACTCGGCAACGCTTCAAATGTTTGGAAGCAGCAGATGACGGCGGTTAAGGATATAGCGGCAGGCTTTTCTGCCACGGTAAAGGGAGAGGCCGATGCCGGCGACAAGGCGGCGCAGGCAATCGACTCCCTGGATGCCGCAATCTACGGCGACCGCACCGAGTGGATTGAGAAAGCAGATGCGGCTCTTGCGGCATTTAATGGGTGAAATTCTTTAAGAGAGGAGATCTTTTCATGCAAACCTTGCAGGAATATAAATGTCCCTGCTGCGGCGGTGCGATAGCCTTTGACAGCACCCTCCAGAAGATGAAGTGCCCTTTTTGCGACACTGAGTTTGAAATGGAGGCGCTGGAGGGCTACGACGCCGAGCTGCAGAGCGAAAAGTCTGATAACATGGAGTGGGAAACCACTGCCGGAGGAGATTGGCAGGAGGGAGAAACCGACGGCCTGCGCTCGTATGTGTGCAAATCCTGCGGCGGCGAGATCGTAGGCGATGCCAACACGGCGGCTACCGCCTGCCCTTTCTGCGGCAATCCCGTGGTGATGATGGGCCAGTTCTCGGGCGCTCTCAAGCCGGATCTTATAATCCCGTTCAAGCTGGATAAAAAGGCGGCAAAGGCGGGGCTGATGAAGCACCTGACCGGGAAACGGCTGCTGCCTAAGATTTTCAAGGATCAGAACCATATCGACGAGATCAAGGGGGTCTATGTTCCCTTCTGGCTTTTCGACACCGATGTGGACGCACAGGTGCGTTATCGTGCCACAAAGGTCCGCACATGGAGCGACAGCGACTACGATTACACCGAAACCAGCCACTTTATGGTGCATCGGGGCGGCAGCGTCGGCTTTGAGCATGTCCCGGTGGACGGCTCTTCCAAAATGGCAGATGATCTGATGGAATCCATTGAGCCGTATAGTATTTCGGATGCAGTCCATTTCCAGACAGCTTATCTTGCCGGCTATGTGGCGGATAAGTATGATGTGACCGCCGAGGAAAGCGTTGACCGGGCAAACCAGCGGGTCAAGCGGTCTACCGAGGAGGTATTTGCCGAGACGGTAAAAGGGTATACCACCGTTACGCCGGAAAACACCAATGTGCAGTTCCATGGCGGAAAGGCCCGGTATGCGCTTTATCCGGTGTGGCTTTTGAACACCACATGGAACGGCAATCAATATATCTTTGCCATGAACGGTCAGACCGGGAAATTCGTCGGCGATCTGCCGGTGGATAAGGCTGCAGCCAAGCGCTGGACGTTTTTGCTGGCGGCGATATTCTCAGTGGCGTCCTACGGCGTTGCGTGGGGCTTGCACCTGATGGGGCTGATTTAAGGAGGGGACGGAATGAAAAAGAAAATACTGACACTGTTATTCTCGCTTGTTCTGTGCCTTTGTATAGCAGCTCCTGCGTTTGCTTTTGCGCAGACGGACGGATTCGCAAGCGAATATGAGCGCGTGCAGGACTTGGCGGGGCTGCTCTCCGGCAACGAGGAAGCGTCGCTTGTGACAAAGCTTAATGAACTCAGCGAGCGTCAGAAAATGGATATTATCGTGCTGACCACTGACTCGCTGAACGGGAAAACCCCGCGGGATTATGCCGATGATACTTATGATTACGGCAACTTTGGCTACGGCGAAAGCAAGGACGGCGCGCTGCTGCTTATCAGCATCGAGGACAACGACTGGTACATATCCACCTGCGGCTACGGCATTACGGTCTTTACGGACGCAGGCATTCAGTATATCGGCAAGCAGATAAAGGGAGAGCTGTCCGACGGTAATTTTGCGGGCGCCTTTGATAAATTCGCCGATCTTTGCGATGAATTCATCACACAAGCAAGAAACGGCGAGCCTTACGATGTAAAGAATTTGCCCAAGGAGCCCCTTTCCCTTATTTGGATCCCCATTGCCATCGTTGTGGGCTTCGTCCTATCCCTCATCATAGTGGGCAGGATGAAGGCGAAGCTGAAAACGGTCCGCTTCCAGGCGGCTGCAAGCAACTACATAAAGGACGGCAGTCTGAACATTAACGAGAGACGTGATCTGTTCCTGTATAACACTGTCACACGCACAGCGAAGCCCAAGGACGATGATTCCGGAGGCGGGAGCAGCACCCACACCTCTTCCTCCGGCACGACCCACGGCGGCGGGGGCGGTAGCTTCTGACGCAGCGCCGTCCTCTGCAAATAATACTTTATAAAATAGGAGGGATAACCCGTGAGTATCTTTGATAAGCTGAAAAGCACAGCCGGGCAGGCGGTAAATGCCGCCGCACAGTCCCTGGGCAGTAAACGGGAAACGTTTACCTTTGCAGCGCTGCCGGAGAGCCTTGCCGAAATGCAGGCGCTTCCCGAGGCGAGCCTCGACACGCCCTACAAAACGGCGGCCCTTACGGTTCTCGCTCTGTGCGCCTATGCGGCGGATAAAAGCATCGGCACGGAGATGTTGAATTGGCTGCGGGGACCTCGTCTGCTGAACGGACAGGAAATTTCTTTCCTGAATGACCGCTTCCGCGATGGCAAGACCTACCTGCCCTTCACTTATTTTGCCGGCTCCACGCCGGACAACAACTACACACCCACCCAACCGTATACGATCACCGTTGAGAGCAATCATGTGTCCGGCGAGGAGCAGGGATATATGAAGCTGTTTATCCCCTGTGGCGGCGCAGACGATCCCCGCCCTATCAAGATGCGCCAGCGGGGCAGCGACGGCAAGTGGTTTTTGTGGGAGCAGTATCTGCTGACCGGTGTGCGCACGCCGAAGGCTGCCGATCCGTGGGCGTAATGGTTTGACAAGGAGGGAAAACATGGATATTCGGGGAATATGGAAGGTCAAGGAGGTCCGTGTGCCTACGCCGGACGGAGTGAAGGTCTTTACCCCTGACAACCCGCCGCAGGAGGAGCGGTTTGAGGGCAGCGCCGAATTGATGCAGTACCGGACGGAGTTTGCCGAGGGCGGTGTGCTCAACACGCTCATGCTCGTGCCGGAGGAGATGCGTCAGGAGGCTGCCAAGCATGGGGTGGAGGTCCGGGAGGACGGCTACGCCGCTATCGAAAGCACCACCTGGAAGGAGGCGGACGGCAAGTTCTATTACGACACCGGGATTCAGGGTGAAACTCTGGGCGAGCCGGTGGATCCCTTTGCGGAGATCTCCGTCACAGAGGACGGGTGTCTGCTGTATGGGCTCGGAATGATCCTTTTGGAAAGGGCCTAAACTGGCGGCAAAGGGAATAAGCCGAATACGGATAACCCCTATCCATAAGCGGGAGAGGCTTGCTGCGGCAAGCTTCTTTCCGAAAGGCACCGAACGGCTTGCGGTGCCTTTCGGAAAGGAAGAATCCATGAAAAAGCAACTTTTGCGGACCCTGTGCCTGGGCTTGCTTGTTCTGCTCTTTTCCGCCTGCGCAAAAAAGCATAATACGAATAATAACGACAATGCGTATTACGGAGGGGATCCCATGGATTTCAAAAGCTTTCAGCTGGTGCAAACCGATATGACGGCGCAGCGCCGTGTTTACGAGGGATACAAAACGGAGAACGGCGTTCATTTAGAGTATTACATCAGCACGGAAATGTGGGATGATAAGACCTCCGGGAATGTGGAATGCCGCAATGTCGTTCGTGCAATTGACGCAGATGAGAGCGTTTTTCAAAAGCTGTGCGCATTATTCGGCAATTACAGAATAGCGGAATGGGCGGGCTTTCGCGGGCATGATTCCCAGGCTCTTGACGGCAGCGGTATGTGCTTTGAGGCCGTGTTGGCGGACGGGACGGAGATAAACGCCCAGGGAACCAACAGCTTTCCCAAAAACTATTCGTCATTTACCCAAGAGCTTTGTAAGCTCATAACGACCGAAAGAATAAGCTCGGTGCATTTTAGCGACGGCACCTATGAGATCACGCTGCCGGAGAGCTGGGTGGGCACCGTTGCGGCAAGCTTTTCCGAAGGCCAAGTGGCATTTTTCGTTGATAAGCTCGGCGGCGGCGAACTCACCTTTTTTATAATCGACAGCGATACATACGGCTATGCTCCGGATTCCTATAAGGGCAGAGTAGAAGTCGGCCGGCTTATATCCGGGGAGGATGAGCGGTTTATCACGGCCCGTGATAATTACGCCATTGCATCCTATGCATCTGAGGTTTCGGAGGAGGCGCTGGAGCTTTGGGAAAATTATGAAAGCGATAAGCTTTCTATCGTGGAGAGCCTCCGGGGTGTAAATGGATATGCGTTTTATCCCGAGGACGGAACGACCCTGTACTATGCCAATGCGAGGGATTTGGCGGATAAAGCCAGGAGCCTGTGGCTGAGCTTAAACTTTGCAGGTGAGTATCCGGGCGGAGAGAAGCCTGTGAGGCTTAAACGCCGGAATTATGTACCCATATTTCCATCATATGCTTTTACAAACACCCTCGAAGGCGTCCGCAAAAAATTCTTGGAGGTTTTTTCGGAGGAATTTACCGACAAAACCCTGCGCCAAGCTATGGCGGACAGGGATTTAATTGTCTATAAGGACAATGTCTATGTGGCCTGTAAGAAATGCAAGGGGAAGGCTTCCTACAGCAGCTATGTAGATTGCGTCCGGGAGGAAGGCGGCGGGAAATTTGCCGTTGTAATTGCCGCAAAAATGCCGCCAGACGGCCATAAGCTCTATGTTGACCTGCCGGCAGAGAAAAATGCCGCAGGTGCCTTCGTATTTTCGGATTATCCCTACTGGGACAAAAGCGAATGAGTTATTTCCCCTTCCGTGTTGAGGAATGTGCCAAAAGGAATGCACCGTCTGCAAGAAGGTTCTTGAAACCGCACCGATCCCCGCAACAGGCAGCACTCATACCCACAGCTACGGCACCGATTGGAAGTATGATGACACCAATCACTGGCATGAGTGCCAGTGCGGCGATAAGGCCGACACGGCGGCCCACAGCTTCCAGTGGGTGATCGACAAGGCCGCTACCAAGGAGACCACCGGTAGTAGGCACGAGGAATGCACCGTTTGCGGCGCTAAGCGCAGCGAGAATACGGTCATCGACAAGCTCCCCGACGGCGGCAATACCGGCAATACAGGCAGCGGTGATAATAACACCGATAAGCCCGGAAAGGACGACTCCACCAAGTCTCCTCAGACCGGTGACAGCATTAGCCTCATCGGTTGGCTGGCTGCTCTGTTCGTCAGCGGCGGCGTTCTGACCGTACTGGGCATGAACAGCAAAAAGAGAAAGGAATCCGAGGCTGAATAAGCCGGCGCTTCCGAAATCGAAATAACCTAAATACAATAGGCGGTGACGGATCATTCCGCCACCGCCTGTTTTCCGGAAAGGGGACTTGGCAGCAAGTCCCCTTTCCGAAAGGCGGCAAGCGACAGCCACATTCCGGCCGTGCATCCCCAGCTGAACGGCGACGGAGAGGTGCCCCTGCTCCGTTGGAGGTGCGCCGCTACCTCCCCCCCGAAAACATAAGGCTTTCATTTTTTCGGTTTGGCTGTTTTTCCATCATCCGGGAGTCGGCAGTCTTTCTTTTTAGCCGGAGGAGAGCGATTTTTTCAGAAATGGGCACAAAAAAGGAAGCCAATGCAGAAAGATAGTAATTTTCAATAATCCATCTTTACATTATGGCGGAAAGTATAGTATACTAATACTATCTATTGTGGTTTCCGTCCCCGTATCCTGCAAATAGCGGCGGGCCATAAAAACGGAAGGGAGGGCGAAAAATTGGACAGACCGTATGCAATTGAAATGCTGCACATTACAAAACGGTTTCCCGGTATCATCGCCAATGACGACATCACGCTTCAGCTGAAGAAGGGTGAGATCCATGCTCTGCTGGGCGAAAACGGCGCGGGCAAATCTACGCTGATGAGCGTTCTGTTCGGCCTGTACCAGGCTGAGGAGGGAATCATCAAAAAGGACGGCGTGGAGGTGTCCATTAAAGACCCCAATGATGCCAATGCCCTGGGTATCGGTATGGTACACCAGCACTTTAAGCTGGTGGAGTGCTTTACTGTGCTGGATAACATCATCATGGGTGTGGAGCCCACAAAGATGGGCTTTTTGCAGAAAAAAGAGGCCCGTGCCAAGGTTATGGAGCTCAGTGAGCGGTATGGGCTGAAGATTGACCCCGATGCACTCATCGAGGACATCACCGTGGGTATGCAGCAGCGTACCGAAATTCTGAAGATGCTGTATCGGGAGAACGAGATCCTCATTTTCGACGAGCCTACCGCCGTGCTGACCCCCCAGGAGATCGATGAGCTCATGGAGATCATGCGGAATTTGGCCGCAGAGGGGAAGTCCATCCTGTTCATTTCCCACAAGCTCAACGAGATTATGGCCGTGTCCGACCGCTGTACTGTGCTGCGTAAGGGTAAGTACATCGGCACTGTGGAGACCAAGGACACCAGTGTGGAGCAGCTCAGCGCCATGATGGTGGGCCATGATGTGAATTTCCATGTGGTGAAGGGTCCTGCAAATCCCGGTGACGTGGTGCTGGACGTGGAGCATCTGACCGTGGCCAGCAAGCTGCATAAAAAGAACGCCGTGCGGGATGTGAGCTTTCAGGTGCGCAAGGGCGAGATCGTGTGCATCGCCGGTATCGATGGCAATGGTCAAACGGAGCTGGTGTACGGTCTCACGGGCCTGGAGCCGGTGGTTTCCGGCAAAATTACCCTTTGCGGCCAGGACATCACCCATATGCCCATCCGTAAGCGGAATATCCTGGGCATGTCCCACATTCCCGAGGATCGGCATAAGCACGGATTGGTGCTGGACTATTCTTTGGAGGACAACCTGGTGCTGGAGCGGTATTTTGAGCCGGAGTTCACCAGCAAGGCGGGCTTCCTGCGCCGGGACAATATCCGGAAGTATGCCGAAAGGCTCATTGACGAGTATGACATCCGCAGCGGCCAGGGCCCTGTGACAATGGCCCGCAGCATGTCCGGCGGCAACCAGCAGAAGGCCATTGTGGCCCGGGAGATCGACAAGGATCCTGAGCTGCTGGTGGCGGTGCAGCCTACACGAGGCCTGGACGTGGGTGCCATTGAAAACGTACATAAGGAATTGGTGGCCCAGCGCGACGCCGGCAAGGCGGTGCTGCTGGTGTCCCTGGAGCTGGACGAGGTAATGGATGTGCCGGACCGCATCTTGGTCATGTATGAGGGCGAGATCGTGGGTGAACTGGATCCCAAGACCACCACCCAGGAGGAGTTGGGTCTGTATATGGCCGGCGCCAAGAGAGATGAGGTGAGGGAATGAAAAAGAATCTCCTGAAAAATAACGGCGTGCAGTCGCTGTTGGCCTCTCTGGCCTGCGTGGTGCTGGGCCTGCTTATCGGCTACATCGTTCTGCTGTTCATCAACCCCAACGGCGCCGGCGAGGCCATCGCCGCCGTCATGAAGAACTTCCTCAACTACAGCAAGTCTGCGACCCAGGCCAAATACCTGGGCAACACCTTGGTTAAGACCGCACCGCTTCTGCTGTGTGCGCTGTCCATTCTTTTTTCCTACAAGGTGGGACTGTTTAATATCGGCGCGGCGGGTCAGTACTGCGCGGGCGTGGCTCTGAGCCTGTACGCCGCCCTGGCCTGGGGCTGGGGCTGGCTGCCCTGCATGCTGCTGGCGATGCTGGGCGGCATGGTTCTGGGTGCTATTTCCGGCCTGCTGAAGTCCTACTGCAACGTTAATGAGGTCATTTCCGGCATCATGCTCAACTGGATCGTGCTGTATCTGACCAACATGCTGCTGACCAATGTGAAGGAGGAAACCAGCCCCTACACCTTCGTGCTGGCACATAAGAATCCCTCGGCGGTCCTGCCCACCTTGGGCCTGGGCAGCCTGCTTAACAACAACCAGTATGTGGGCCTGGCCCTGCCGCTGTCCATTCTGGCGGCGGTGCTTGTGTGGGTCGTGCTGGAAAAGACCCGTTTCGGTTATGAGCTGCGGGCCACCGGCAACAATAAGAATGCCGCCAAGTACTGCGGTATGGCGGAAAAACGCAATATCATCCTGACCTTGGTCATTTCCGGCGCCCTGGCCGGTATGGGCGCGGCCATGCTGTACCTCACCGGGTATGAGCAGTGGCAGTGCTCCACCTCCTCGGTGCCCGGCATGGGCTTTAACGGCATCGCTGCGGCATTCCTGGGTGGCCTGAATCCCTTTGGCACCATATTGGCATCCTTCTTCATCCAGCATATCACCGCCGGTGGCGCCTATGTGGATAAGACTATGTACTGCGCACAGATTTCCGACTTGATCTCCGCCCTCATCATCTACCTGTGCGGCTTCGTGCTGTTCATGAAGTACGCCATGAACTCCGCCATTTCCAAACGGGAAGAGAAGGCTGCACTGAAGGAAAGAGAGCAGAGCGAGACGCCGCCTGCTGATGCGAATACGGAGAAAGGAGGCGATCAGTAATGATACTGCTGCTGCAATATACATTGACCTTTGCCTCCGTGCTGATTCTGGTGGCCCTGGGCGGCTGCTTCTCAGAGCATTCGGGCGTTATCAACCTGGGCCTGGAGGGTGTTATGATCATGGGCGCCCTGGGCGGTGCCCTGGCCATGCGGTATATGCCCGGCGGCTCGTCCCACTTTGCGATGCTGCTGGTGGTTCTGCTGGCGGCGGCACTGATGGGTATGATTTATTCCAGCCTCCTGGCCGTGGCCTGCATCAACTTCAAGGCAGACCAGACCATTGTAGGTACGGCGCTGAATATGCTGGGCATCGCAGGGGCAACGGTTATCGTAAAGGCCATCAACACGGCGGCCAACCCCGATGATGTGTCCTCCACCATCCAGTATGCCGGCGCAAAAAAAGCTTTTTTGGAGAACATTGGTTCCTTCGAGTTCAGCTGGTTCATGCTGGTGACACTGCTGCTGCTGATCGCGGCCTATGTGCTGCTGTACAAGACCCGCTTCGGCCTGCGGCTCATGGCCTGCGGCGAGCATCCCCAGGCGGCCAACTCCGTGGGCATCAACGTATATAAGATGCGCTGGGCCGGCGTGCTCATTTCCGGTGTGCTGGGTGGCCTGGGCGGTATCGTATTCATCACCGCCGGCGTTTCTGAGTGGCGGTTTGAGTACGGCGTGGCAGGCTTCGGCTTCCTGTCCCTGGCCGTCATGATCTTCGGCCAGTGGAAGCCCACCCGCATTGCCCTGGCGGCGCTGCTGTTTGGTATGTTCCGGGCGCTGTCCAACGTATATGCCGGGTTTGAGTTCTTGAAGGCCATGAACATCCCCAGCCCCGTATATAATATGATGCCCTACATCATCTCTCTGGTGGTGCTGGCCTTCACATCCAAGAAGTCCCGCGCACCCAAGGCGGAAGGTATTCCCTACGACAAGGGACAGAGATAACATGTATGCAGTCAAAAGGATGCCCGCAAAAAAGCGGGCATCCTTTTTTGCTGAAAGGCTCCGCGGCTGTCTCTCAGATAAGCAGTTTTCCGAAAGATGCTGACCCTGGAGCGGCACCGGGATCCAAAGCTGGCGCGGCTTTATCATGGCTATCTTGCTGCCGGGCCCGCTGAGTATATGGCGGCGAGCTTCCGTAAGCTGACACCCTCCGCTGATGCCTTGCGGCGGCACGGGATGGGCTGGATAAGACTATCCGGCATGTCATCGATGGCAGCTGCGTTCCCGGGCTGCGGTGAGGAATATAAAAAATGCCCGGCCTATCAGGGCTTGCGATACACAGCTAAGGAATGGGGACCCGCTCACTGAGCAGGTCCCCATTCCTTAGTTATATATGGAGCTTTTATTGATATGCTTCCATCATGGCCTTGAAGGCCGGCAGAGAGCGGCGGATCATTTCGTTTGACACACAGTAACTCAGGCGGAAATAGCCGGGGCAGCCGAAGCCGTCGGCGGGGACCACCAGCAGATTATGCTCTCGCTTGGCTTTTTCGGAGAAGGCACCTGCGTCGCCGCCGGGGGCTTTCACGAAAAGGTAGAAAGCGCCGTCGGGCTTAGCGCACTCGTAGCCCATGGCCCGGAGACTATCATATAGCAGGGTGCGGTTTTCATCGTAGGCCTGCAGGTCGGGCTGCTCCTGGGCGCACAAACCCACAACCTTTTGAATCAGCGTGGGCGGGCACACATGGCCCATGGCCCGTGCCGCGCCGGAAACGGTGGCGTAAACGGCAGCGCTGTCCTCGGCAAAGGAGGGAACATACACATAGCCGATGCGCTCGCCGGGCAGGGACAGGGACTTGGAATAGGAGTAGCACACGATGGTATTTTTATACAGGCAGGGAATGAAGGGCACCTTTACGCCGCCGTACACCAGCTCCCGGTAGGGCTCGTCGGCGATGATATAGATGGGGTGGCCGTACTGGACACTCTTGCGCTCTAAGAGGGATGCCAGATCCCGGAGTGTCTCCTCGGTGTACACCACACCGGAGGGATTGTTGGGGGAATTGACAATGATGGCCTGGGTGTGAGGGGTGATGCGCTGCTCTACCTCGTCCAGCTGCACCTGGAAGGCGTTGGTGTCGGCGGGAACCACCACCATCTTGCCGCCGTTGGCGGTGATGAAGGGGGCGTATTCCGGGAAGAATGGGGCAATGACCATGATCTCGCTGTCACCGTCCACCACCAGGGCCTTGATAACGGAGATAAGGGCTGGGGCCGCGCCGCAGGTTAAAAACAGCTCGCTGCTGCGGATATCCAGACCAAAGCGGCGGGAGAGATCAGCGGCAATAGCTGCCCGGGGCTCCTCAAAGCCGGGAGCCATGGAGTAGCCGTGGAGCTGGATGGAGTCGGTCTCATCCACGAGCTTGTGGATGGATTCATTGACCTTCTTGGGGGCGGGGATGCTGGGGTTTCCAAGGGAGTAGTCAAAAACATTTTCTCTGCCCACGATCTTGGCCTGCTCCAGGCCATAGGCGAACAGCCGGCGGATTACAGAAGGGGCGGTGCCCAAGTCATAAAAGGTTTGATTGACCATGATGATCCTCCTTT
Organism: Oscillibacter sp.; assembly: GCA_003539495.1. Lineage (GTDB taxonomy): Bacteria > Bacillota > Clostridia > Oscillospirales > Oscillospiraceae > Vescimonas. The sequence continues at coordinate 25,445 of DPPB01000036.1, forward strand.
TTCGGAATTAAGCCAGGTGCATCCGGTGGGCCAGCACACTGCCGGCGGCGATGGAGGCCAGCTTGGACTCGGCGCTGTCACTGCGGGAGACCAGGACAATAGGGACCTTGGCACCCAAGATGATGCCTGCGTTTTTGGCGCCGCCAAAGAGAGAGGCGGCCTTGCCAATGCCATTGCCCACCTCATAGTTGGGTACCAGCAGGATGTCGGCATCGCCGGCGCCGGGGGCTGAAAAGTGCTTGTGCTGGCAGGCTTCCTTGCTCACGGCCAGGTCCAAAGCCACAGGGCCGCAGACATCCATATTGTATTGGGCCCAGCGGTCGGTCATCTTGCTCAGAGCGTCGGCATCCACGGTGGATTGCACCTTGGGGTTCACCTGCTCTGCGCCGCAGATGCAGGCGGCATTGATATGCTCATAGCCCAGGGCCTGGAGCACGGCGGCGGCATTTTCCAGGATTTCCGCCTTTTTCTCCAGGTCGGGAAAGGTGTTCACGCCGCCGTCGGTGAGAATGACCATCTTGCCCAGGGCGGGGATCTCATAGAACATACAGTGGGTGGTCAGGTGGGAGGTGCGCAGGCCGTGCTCCTTGTTGAACACCGCACGCATCAGGTCTGCCGTACCCAGAATGCCCTTCATGAGGAAATTCGCCTTGCCTTCGGCGCACAGGGCCACCGCCTTGGCGGCGCAATCCGTGTCTGTATCGCCGGCAATAATCTCATAATCGGCAGGCTCCTCGCCCAGACCGGACAACATAGCCCGGATTTCGTCCGCATGGCCTACCAGGATGGGGGTGGCGATGCCCTCTTTTTTAGCGGCCACTACTGCTTCGATAACGGGCTCATCGTGAGCCGCCGCCACAGCGATGATGCCGCCTTGGCCACCCTTGGCGGCCTCCACGATGCCTTGGATAGTATGGATCATAAATAGCCTCCTACTATGTATTTAGAAAATGGTGCAAGCTTATCTTCCACAATTATATAGTATATCCCATCCGGCGTCAATGAGATTTACCGAATGATTTGGTAAAAAATATGCCAAGAAAGTGCGGCCTGAAGATGGCTTGACGAAAGGAGGCGGCTTTGTTATAGTATAAAATACTTGCTGAATTTGTTAAAGGGAGCGTAAACATGAAAGAAATAAAAATCATCCCGCTGGCATTTGCCTTCGCGGGATGTTTCTTGGGTGCAGGGTTTGTATCTGGCCAGGAGCTGTGGCAGTTTTTCGGGGAGTTCGGTGTAAAGGGATACATTGGGCTGCTCCTTGCCTGTGTGCTTCTGGCGGCCTTTGGCGTCATTATGATGCGTCTGCTGCAGAAATCAGGCATTGAGAAGGCCGAGGAGATCATGGTGCCGTGGGATGTCCCCTTCCTGCGCATGGCGGCGGGACTTATTCTAAATATTTTCCTGCTGTGCGTGGTCGTCATCATGACTGCCGGCGTGGGCGCCACTGTGGAGCAGCTTTTGGCTGTGCCGGCTCAGATCACATCGGCGGTATTCGTATTTCTGATGGGCGTTGTGGCTCTGCTGGGAATTTCCGGCATGATGAAGGTCTTCTCCGCCCTGGTGCCCATCATTGTGATTGCCACGATGTTTTTTGCCGTGATGAGCTGGGTCGAGTTTGGCACGGACGGGATCCTGACCCTGCCGGAGCAGGTCCACAGCAATCCGCTGATGCCCAATTGGTTCGTTGCGGCGCTGACGTATGTGGCCTATAATCTGCTGGGCTCCGTGGGCATTATGGTGCCCCTGGGGAAGTACTTGCGGGGAAAAAGGACCATTCGCGTGGGCATTGCCCTGGGGGGGTTGCTGCTGGTGCTTGTGGCCGGGAGCGTACTCACATCCTTGACAGGATATCCGGAGGCAGCGGCTGAGCAGATGCCCATGGTGGCCCTGACCTCTCGGCTGAATCCGACCCTGGGCATAGCGTACGGATTCTTGCTGCTGCTGGGGATGTTCAGCAACGGCCTCGCTTCATTGGTGGCCTTCATGGAGTATGTTAACCGCCATGTGAAGGTGCTGGACGCTCACCGAAGAATTACTATGGCGGTGCTGATGCTGGTGGTGTGGGCCGCAAGCTTGGCAGGCTTCGGCAATCTGGTGGGTACGGTATTCCCGGTGTTTGGCTACATCGGCATTGTGGCCATCGTGTTCATCTGCGTCAACTATGTCCGGTGTGGGAAAGGGAAGGGCGCTGCAAAGGGAGAAGCTGTTATAGGCTCTGAAAAACCTGAATAAAATGCATGGTGATACGGGCGGTCAGGCCCCACAGGGGGTGAGGAAGGCCCCGATAGACCGGCACCTCCATAGCTCCCGGCGTCCAAACGTAATCCGCCGGGGTGCATACCGCATCATAGGGGAAATCGCTGCCCACCTCGGGGGTAAGCGTGTAGCGGAAAAGCTCAGGCGGATGGGCAATGAGCCAGCCCACAGGCACCGTGAACACGCGGCTGACCTCCAGGGGATTCAGAATCAGATCCGCCATGGAATGCGGTGGGAGCAGGCCCACCACCGGCCGCATGAGGCCCTCCGAGCGCAGGTGCAGAAAATCCGCCTCTCCGAAAACCTGCACCCGCTGAGGCGGGATGCCCAGCTCCTCCCAGGTTTCCCGGAGGGCGCAGACACTCGGCGTTTCGCCCGGCTCCATGCGTCCGCCGGGAAAGCATACCTCATTGCGGTGGTGATGCAAGGAGGAGGCGCGGATCTCGTAGAGCAGATGGAGCCCGTCCACCTTTTGCAGCAGAGGAATGAGTACGGCGTACTCACTGGATGCATCCTGCAGGGTGGGGGTATGGTGGCTGTAATAGGCTTCAAGCGTGTGCATGTCCATGGGCGGTACCTCCGATTTCGTTCGCTAAGAGTATAGCATAATTTGTGCTTGGTTAAAAGAAAGAATTCCCTTATCTGCTTCAGATAGGGAAGCCTAACACAGTAACGCCTCGCAGAACTTGCCGCCCGCGGGCAGTCGGGGCTTTTCACCGGTATAAAATCCCCCCATCCGATATGGATGGGGGGATGAAGCTTACTGCCGATCAGCAGCCGCAGCCACAGCTGCTCTGATTGTTGTTGCAGCCACAGCCGCAGCCATTGCCACAGAACAGGAACAGGATGATGACGCAGATGATGATCCAACAACTATTCCCCTGATTGCACATATTGTGACCTCCCTACGAAATTTGTGACCGTGTTGCCGGTCTCATTTCATAGTATGCCGCAGCCGGGGAAAGGTGCGTCAGGGACGGGTGATGCGATAGCTGAGGGTAAGCAGGGTGTCCACAAAGTGAACATCCTCAAAGAATACGTCCGGCACATCAGTGCTCAGCTCCACATTGGTGAAGTTCCAGAAGCCCTTGATGCCCAAATCGATCAGACGGCTGGCCATGGGCTGGGCCACATGCTGGGGCACGGTGAGCACCGCCACGTTGGGCTGATTCTCTGCCACGTACGGCTCCAGCTCGTCCATGGAGCGGATAGTGACATCATGAATCCGGGTACCCACAAGGTCAGGGGAAATATCAAAGGCTGTATCCACATGGAAGCCAACCTTTTCAAAGTCAAAGTTTTGCAGCAGGGCGTGACCCAAGTGGCCCACACCGATGATAATGAGGCGGTGGCCCTTGTCAATGCCCAGGATATGGCCAATCTCCGAGCGGAGCTCGGCAACATTGTAGCCATACCCCTGCTGGCCGAATTCGCCGAAGCAGCTCAGATCCTGGCGGATCTGGGAGGCGGTGATGTCCATTTTGCTGCCCAGGGAGTTGGAGGAAATGCGTACGATTCCCTTGTTATACAAATCGTCCAGATAACGATAGTAGCGGGGAAGACGGTGGATAACGGCATCAGATACCTTTTGCTTTCTCATAAGACGGATCGTTCCTTTACTGTTGCATTTGATTGATAATATTGTAACGCAGGAAGATGCACTTGTCAACTTTTTTAACAATGTTTTTTAAAAAAATTTCTTTACAAAAGCAGGAAAGATTGCTATAATCAGTATGTTGTAAAAATGAATATGCGCCCGTAGCTCAGATGGATAGAGCGTTAGACTCCGACATTTCAGGTGTCTCCAGTTGAGATATGGCGCAAAGCCTTGCCGCACCTGCGTTTGCGGGAACGGCAGAGAAAAAATGGGTGGTCGTTGACTACTATTTGACGACTATTCCCGCAGAAGACAACCAAATATGCGCCCGTAGCTCAGATGGATAGAGCGTTAGACTCCGACTCTAAAGGCCGCTGGTTCGAATCCAGTCGGGCGTACCAAATCCCTAAAAGCTGTATAGCTTTTGGGGATTTTTATTAGCAACAGATGGAAGCGGTACCTGACTTGCGCGTTTAAGTGATTGAATAGCGGTATTATGCGCTTTGCCTGTTCATCAAGAGAAACGAATAATGGTTGCTGATAGATTAAAATAATGGTATACTTTAACAATCATGTAGTATAGCTAAGCGCTTACGAATCATTCAATGAAGAATTGTGGTGATCAGCTATGTTTGATTTTGGAAACGCAAATGACGGGCAGCGAAAAGCAATAGCGGCTGCAGACGGTCCTGTCCTCATAACGGCAGGTCCCGGAACCGGCAAAACATATACGCTCGTGCAGCGTGCAATCTACCTCATAGAGGAATGCAATGTAAGGCCGGAGAGCATCTTCATTGCCACATTTACGGAAAAGGCTGCGAAGGAACTGGTAACACGTATTACAAACGAGCTTGCAAATCGAAACATCACGGCAAACATCAACGAAATGTATATCGGTACGTTCCACTCGCTCTGCCTTCGTATGCTGAAAGAGCATTTGGAATATACACGGCTTCGCCGAAACTACCGCTTGATGGATTCGTTTGACCAGCAGTATATGGTATTTCAGAATATCCATCGTTTCAGAAGTATTCCGGAGATTGAAATCGTCCTTCCGAACGGTGGCGCATGGAAGCAAGCCGAAACGATCTGTAACTTTGTAAACAACCTTTCCGAAGAATTGGTTTCGCCGGAGGAGCTGATGTCTGACCATGACCCATCGATTGCATCACTCGGTCGGATGCTTCAGGAATATCGCACAATTCTTACGGAAGCGAATCTGATGGATTTCTCCTCCATCCAGATAGAGGCATATCGGCTTCTCTGCGATAACGAGGGCATTCTGAATGAGCTTCGCTCTGCGATCACGCATATCATGGTCGATGAATACCAGGACACGAACTATATTCAGGAGCAACTCGTGTTTCTCCTCGCCGGGGAAAGAAAGAATATCTGCGTGGTCGGAGACGATGACCAGGGCCTGTACCGTTTCCGCGGTGCAACCATCCGAAACATCCTGGAATTTCCGCAGAAGTTTGCCAATGGCGAATGCCGTATTATCCCGCTGGTCATCAACTATCGTTCCAACAGCGACATCGTTGATTTTTATAACCGATGGATGGATACCACGGATGGTGCAAAGTTCAAGTTTCGCTGGGAAAATTTCAGATATGAAAAACGCATTGAACCTCATGAAAAATCCGCACTTCACAGCCCTGCGGTCGTGAAATTAGCCGGTGTGAATGACGAGGATGAATGGCATGAGAAGATCCTGCAGTTTATCAACAACCTGAAAACATCCGGCAAGCTGATGGACTATAATCAGATAGCGTTTCTCTTCAACTCAGTCAAACATCCGAGGGTGACTGCTCTTGCTCGTTTTCTTGAGGAGAACCATATCAATGTTTACTCACCGCGTTCGGATATGTTTTTCCAGCGTGACGAAATACGACTGGCGCTCGGCTGCCTTATGCTGATGTTCCCGTTTTATGTGCAGGGGTTGGAAAACGGGGAGTATACCTTTTTACAGCCTGAGCACCTGACTTATTATCGGAACTGTATCATGCTGGCGAATGAGTATCTGATGCAGCCGGAGCACACCGACCTGCTGAAATGGATACGCCGCCGAGGAAAAGACCATGTAAGCCTGACCGACGCAACGGACTACGCCTACTGTGGGCTCATGTATCAGATGTTTGAGTTTCAGCCTTTTGCCGGTATTCTGGATACAGATATGGATGTCGGCGTTGTCGATATCCGACCAGCTCGAAATCTGGCAAAGCTGACGCAGATCATCGGAAAATTTGAATACCTCCACCGGGTGGATGTCTTATCGGCCGACAAGTATCGCGGGAAACGCGGCATTGATGCCAATACGGAACTGCTCTTTAATCTGTATCTCCGCCTGCTCTATGACGGCGGTATCACGGAGTATGAGGATGATTCCGAGTATGCGCCGAGCGGCTGCGTCTCATTCCTTACGATCCACCAGTCCAAAGGGATGGAGTTCCCGATTGTTTTTGTGGATTCTCTGACAAATGTGCCGAGAAAAACCACAAACGACCTTATGATGACGATAGAGGATCGCTACTTCAAGCGCCCGGCATTTGAACCGTATGAGGTCACAAAATTCTTTGATTTCTGGCGTCTGTACTACACGGCTTTCTCCCGTGCGCAGGATCTGTTAATACTGACCTGCAATGAGGACAAGCGGACACCCAGCGCTTACTTTAAAGAGGTTTATGATGAGCTCCAGTCTGTGGACAGTGAGGCGTTTGACATCCAAGAGTTCAACTTCAAGTCCGTGAAGGCCGTGAATGTTAAGAACACATACTCGTTCACATCGCACATCACAGTGTATGAGACCTGTGCCCTGCAGTACAAGTTCTACCGCGAACTGGAGTTCATGCCTGTCCGTGCCAACGCTATGCTCTTTGGTACGCTCGTCCATGAGACGATAGAGGATGTTCACCGTGCCGCTCTCCGGCACGAGGAGCAGACGATCACCGAGGAAAACGTGAACCGTTGGTTTGCCTCCAACTATGTGTCGCTGACGAAAACCGAACACACCTACCTCGCCGGTCCTCAGCGTGAGGCGGCATTGAAGCAGGTGCTTCGTTATGTAGAGCGGCAGCACGGCGACTGGTCTGCCATCCAGCAGGCGGAGGTGGACGTTTCTCTGGTGAAGCCGGATTACATCATTGAAGGCAAGGTCGACCTGATCCGCGGCGAGGGCGACACGGTCGAGATCGTGGATTTCAAAGCCGAACGGAAACCGGATATGGAGAAAATGCGGGATCGGCTTGAGCGGTACCGTCGGCAGCTTCATATCTATGCCCATCTCGTGGAGGAGCGTACCGGGCGGAAGGTCAGTAAGATGCACCTCTACTATACCGGAGAGGACGGCGGCGTACCGACGATCACATATCCGTATACGAAGTCTGCCGTGGAAGGAACGCTGGCGTCGTTCGATGATACGGTACATAAGATCATGAAAAAGGATTTCCGGCACTGTGCCGATGACCCGAAGGTCTGTGCTGGCTGTGACTTCCGGTTCTATTGCAGAAACAAATAAAGAAGGGGGCTGTGGTATGGCTGAACATAGGGTTAGGAAAGATAATATCATATATATCATTCCCGATGATGAGCTTTTTGCGAAATGGAAACGTGACGAGGCTTTTATTGATGAATACGGACGGCTCATGAATCGCAAGCCCCACAGGGTTCTGAGGGAACTGAAACACTATGTAGAAAACACACCTATGGTTCAGCAGAGAACTTCTGCACCGCCCGCTGCCCCCGTCAGAAAAAGTTCTCCTGTTAAGGACTACATCAAAGGCACCGTCCGGGACACGGCGATGGAAGCCACTGAAATCATCGTTGATAGAGCCGTTGACATCTTCTTTTATGAAGTGCTTCCGAACGTGTGGCATGAGCATATCGTTCCGTTCTACCGCCGCACAAAAGAAGCTCTTACATCAAAAGAACTGAAAGCAGATGCAGTCCTTGCGAAATCAAAAGCAAGTACGGATGTTGCTGTAAGACAGCCGAAAGCTATCACAAAGATGACACAGGAAGAAGCCTATGCCGAAAAGCGAAAAGTCCTGTATCATTGGCTCGGAATGTTGAGCAGCCTAAAGAAACTCTACGATGCCGGAGAGATGGACATTGATGCGACTTTAGCACAGCTGACAAACCCGGCTATGCTGGAACGGGTAAATTCCCTTTTGAGCGAGAATCCAAACCTGCTCGAAACGGATAAGTACATCGTACTTCACGGTCTGCTTGGCAGAGATTTATATGAGGAACGGCAGCTCGTTCCTATCAGAGCTGCAGAAATAACAACTATAGCCGCGAAATACGGATATGACGCAAGAAACGACAAAATGGAGGGCAACTATAATGGATGAGCAGCTTACTTTTGAATTTGAACAGAGACCGACGATAAAGGGGTTCCCCGAGCTTCGCTGGACGGGCAAGCGCCCCTATCGCTCCACGCAGTACTACCCCGCACAGCTGCGGGAGTCCTATGGTGAGGAGCAGAACGGCTGGATCAATAAGATTTTCTGGGGTGACAATCTCCAGGTTATGAGCCATCTGTTAAAGGAGTATCGGGGGCAGATTGATCTTATCTATATTGATCCCCCATTTGATAGCAAGGCTGATTATAAGAAAAAAATTGAAATTCGTGGCATAGGTACAACACAGAGTGATAGTACTTCCTTTGAAGAAAAACAGTATGGTGACATCTGGACAAATGATGAGTATTTACAGTTTATGTATGAGAGGCTACTTCTTATGCGTGAACTCCTTTCTGATCGTGGTGTAATAGTTTTACATTGCGACTATCATAAATCTCATTATTTGCGAATTGTTATGGATGAAGTGTTTGGCCCTGACAGATTTATAAATGAGATTATCTGGTATTATGAAACCTACCAAGGAGCGGTGAAAAAGTACTTTCCACGAAAACATGATAATTTGTTTGTTTATTCGAAAACAGGTACATATTTCTATGAAATGCAATATGACAATGATTATAAAAATTCCATCAATTATAAAAGATGGGAAAGTTATGTTGTAGATGGCAATAAAATCAAAGGAGCTAATTACCCTGTTAACGATTCAAGGTTTACTGCTCGACTAAATAAATGGGTTCGTGAAAATGGCAGACAGCCAAATCCCGATGATGTTATTTTTGAAATTCAAAGCGTATCCATAAATTCTGTTTGGAAGGATATAAAACCGGTTGATCCCAAAGATTTGAATGAGAAACTAAACTATCCAACACAAAAACCATCCGCTCTTTTGGATAGAATTATTCGTTCTTTCAGTAAACCGGGAGATATTGTCTTTGATTCCTTTATGGGGAGTGGTACAACTCAAGCTGTAGCCATGAAACTTGGTCGCCGTTTTATTGGTGCGGACATCAATCTCGGTGCAATCCAGACGACAACCAAGCGACTGCTCTCTGTGGCAAAAGAGCTGGAAAACAGCCAGACCGGTATGGGATCGGCCAATGACACGAAATACACCGGTTTCGAGGTCTACAATGTCAACAACTATGACTTCTTCCGCAATCCCGTGGAAGCTCGTGACCTGCTGATCGCAGCGCTGGAGATCCAGCCGTTCCCGCAGAGCGATATCTGGGACGGTGAACTGGACGGCAGGATGGTGAAGATCATGCCCGTCAACCGCATTGCCACCAAGGCAGACTTGAAGGAGCTTCTTGCGAACCTTCCGTATAAAACCTATGAAAAGCGCAAGGAGGAGAATCCGAACCAGCCCGTGGAGCGCATTACCATCGTCTGCATGGGACACGAGCCTGACCTGAAAGGTGCAATGGAACAGGAACTGACCGATTATAAGGTGGACATCCAGATCATGGACATTCTCCGCGATAAAGCCGACCTTCAGCTGAAGCGTGATTCCGAGGCAGAAATTGTCCGGGAAGGCGGCAAGCTGGTCATCCGCGCGTTCTATCCGATGAACCTGATGCAGAAGCTCTCCCTACAGAAAGAGTACGTGGAGGACTGGCGGCAGCTGGTTGATTCCGTTATGATCGACTGGAACTACGACGGCGTGGTGATGCAGCCCGCCGTGACCGATGTCCCCGGCAAGAGCGAACTGGTAAAGGGGATCTACGACATTCCGGAAGGTTCCGGCACCATCAAAGTCAAAATTACCGACCTGCTCTCCGAGTCGCTGGAAGTGGAGGTGCGTTAAATGCCCGCAGGATTTGATCCGAATTTTTCCTTCAACGAGCAGCTGTGGTATTACTACTCTACGAACCGTGGAAAGATTCGCTCCCGTTATAATGACCTCACGAGAAAATTCCTCGCCTATAATGACGGCGATGAGAATCCCCACGCCTTCTTGCGGAAGCCGCAGTTCGAGGCGTTGGAGATGTATGTTTTTGTGAAGGAATTCATGAATAACAAGCAGGTCTATGAGATGTTTGACGACTGGCGTCACAGACGGGATCGCTTCTCCGATGCGTCCTATTATTCCATTGGTAAGGGCGGTCAGATCCGACTCTTTGACGCCCCGACTGAAAAGCAGACCGACACGCTCTTCAAGCAGATGAAGAAGTACCGTGAGAGCTATCCAAACTACATTTACGCACTTACGATGGGACTTGGCAAAACCATCCTCATGGCCACCTGCATCTTCTATGAATTCCTGCTTGCGAAAAAGTATCCGAGGGACAAGCGTTTCTGCCACAATGCGCTCGTGTTCGCACCGGATAAGACCGTCCTCCAGTCGCTCCGTGAGATCATGACCTTTGACAAAACGAAGGTCGTGCCGCCGGAGTATGCCCGTGTGCTCGATTCCAACATCAAATTTCACTTTCTTGACGAGGCCGGAACGATTCTGCACACTATTGATGACTCGGATTTCAATATTATCATTTCCAATACGCAGAAGATCATCGTAAAGAAAAAGCGCAAGGAATCCACGCCTACGGAGACACTCTTTGCCGGTACCGGATCACTGCTTTCTGCCGTATACGGTGCAGACAACGATGATGACGATGCGTGGGATGACACCACGCTGATGGACAACCAGCGTTTCAAGAAGCTCTGCCGCCTGCCGCAGCTCGGCGTCTATGTCGATGAGGCGCATCACCTTTTCGGTGCAGATTTGGAAAAGCAGATTAGGTCGAGCGGAGCCAATAAGACCAGCCTGCGCGACACCATCAATCTGCTTGCGGAAAACACATCTATTGTGGCCTGCTATAACTACACCGGTACACCGTATGTCAAGAACCAGCTTCTACCGGAAGTCGTCTACGCATACGGTCTGCGTGAATCTATCTGGAACGGCTTCCTGAAAGACGCTGATCCCATCGGTTTTGAAAATGTCAAGAATGAGGAGTTTCTGACCGCAGTAGTGAGAACCTTCTGGGAACGGTATGGCGGAAAGACCTACGAAGGACTGAATCCGAAACTCGCTATCTATGCTTCCGGCGTAGAAGAGGCGGCAACGGAAGTCAAGCCGGTTCTGGAGAAAATCCTGGCTGACCTCGGCATTCCTGCCTCAAGGATTCTGCTGAATGTCGGCGATGCGAAGTACACGAAAAACGATGACATCAGAGATTTCAACAATCTCGATGTTCCCAGCTCGGAAGGAAATGAAAAGCAGTTCATTATTCTTGTTGAAAAAGGCAAGGAAGGTTGGAACTGCCGTTCTCTCTTTGGTGTGGCTCTTTTCCGTAGTCCAAAGTCGAAAATATTTGTTCTCCAGGCTACGATGCGCTGTCTCCGTGCAATCACAGACGAGCGCTTGACTGCCGCTGTATTTCTCTCCAAGGAAAACTACGACACTCTGGATGATGAGCTCCACAAGAACTTTAATATGGAGATCAAAGACATCAAGAATCCATCCAAGGATGACCGACACAAATACCAGGTACGAGTGCTTCCTCCTCCGAGAACAATCACGCTCAAGCGGGTATGGCACGAGTATACGCTCCACGAAAAGGAATACTCCGAGCCGGTAGATTTCAAGCTGGCAGATGCGGACTTCTCCAAGTATGCCAGCATCATGTACGAGAGAGACAGCCTCGCCCTTGACACCTCTGTTAAAGAGAAGAATATCGACCATTTCAAGGAGAATATGCGTTATAGCGAATTTTCTCTCGCCGGAGAAGTGGCCCGTTATCTTAATATTTCCTGCATCCTCGCCGCCAGAATTCTTCGAGAATCCGTTGACGGGATCGATACGGTTCTCGAGGCGGTCAACCGCTATAACGCTGTTTTGGATGACTATATTATCCCTGCCGTATTTCATGCGCTGTTTGATGTCACTTCGGAATTGAAAACTGAGGACAAAGAACTGGTGCTGCTGCACGAGCCGAAGGATGCCGGATACTATGAGTTCTCCGCAAAGGATGACCTCGTGCTTACAAATCGTTATCCCGGTTTTAAACCTGAAGAAATCGCAAAGAGCTTCCACGCCGACACCTATTGTTTTGACTCAAAGCCGGAGAAGGAATGCTTCATGCAGTATATTACAAGCGGCAAAGTTGCGGAGGTGTACTTCACAGGTATGTTCACCTCCAATCAGGGCGATCTCTCTGTCCATTACTATGACCCGGAATCCGGCAGAATCCGCCAGTATTATCCTGACTTCCTTGCGAAGATGACAGACGGCTCCTATCAGCTTATCGAGGTCAAAGGTGACAACAAGATTGATGATACTGTGGTTAAGGCAAAGCAGACAGCTGCTGAAGAGATGGCTGTGGCAAGTGGTATAAAGTATCTCATGTATGCTGGAAGTCAAATCATGAGTTCTCACATTTTGGACGATTCGGAATCCGTTTATCCCCGTACTATAAGTTGCCAGCAATCATGAAGTGCCACGCAAAGATGTCAAATTATTATATCTCAAGCCCTTTTTGTAGTTTTGCACTTGCGGTTTGCTTATTCTTGTCGAAGGCGTGGGTATAGATATCCAGCGTGGTGGAGGGCTGGCTGTGGCCGAGAATGCCCGCCACCGTGGCCACATCCGTGCCGCCCGCGATCATCAGACTGGCGGCGGTGTGCCGGAGGGAATGGACGTTCAGCTCCTGCGGCAGGCCGTTTTTCTTGAGGATCAGCTTGAAGCGGTAGGTGAAGGTGGTGGGCGTCATGGGGAGCCGCGCCCCTTGACGGCGGAACAGGAAGTCATCAGCGGTCAGCTGCCGCTGGTCATAGGTTTCGGTGATGTATGCACATTCCTGCCGGTACTCCCGCAGGAGACTTTCCATCTCGGCGGAGAAGTACACATAGCGGTTGCCCGCACGGGTCTTGGGCTCTTTTACAAAGATCTCCTCGTCCGTCACCTTGACCGCGTTGCGGCAGATGTGGATGGAACGCTGCTCCCAATCAATGTCGCACCACTTCAATCCGCAGCACTCGCCCCGCCGCATCCCCGTGGCGATGATGAGCTTGAAGTAGGTCTCGTACTTAATGCTCTCACCCTCCAGCGCGGCGATGATCTTCTGCGCCGTTTCCTCGTCCGCGATCTTCTTTTCACACTTGCGCCCGGCGTAGCGGTAGGTGCGCCACGCCGGATTATGCGAAAGAAAGCCAC
>DPPB01000025.1:0-2186 GCA_003539495.1 Oscillibacter sp.
GGCACCATGGTCATCGTTTGCCCTTTTCATCGGCATATGCTTCATCCACGTTCATTTTATTCTTCAGGGCTGTATTCCAATATGTCACCCGGCTGACATTGCAGCACGTCACATATCGCAGCCAATGTAGAAAACCGGATGGCGCTGATATGCCCGTTCTTCATCTTGGAAAGGTTCACATTTGCAACGCCGACTTTCTCCGACAACTCATTCAGGCTCATTTTCCGGTCCGCCATGACGCGGTCCAGCCTTAAAACAATATGTCCCATTGTCCGCCCCCTTACAGCGTTTCATCCGATTCTTTTTGGAGCTGAACACCGTACTTGAATACAGTCACCAAGCACATTGTTACGGCGAAAGCAATTAAGACGCCCCACTGAATGCTGATCCCGGTGTCTCTTCCGGCAGACAGGAAAGCGGTAGACAGCGTTTCACCAATGGTGGCAAACAGCGCAACGGGAAGAAGAGAAAAACCGAATGCTCTCATCTTTGTCACAAGTTCTTCGCAGAACGGAGATTCACACTTTGCAAGCACCGCAAACAGTCTTTTCAGCATAAACAGAGCTGCGGCAGCAGAAGCAGCAAACAAAGTCGCGAAGATAAGGACTGACACCAAATTCGCCGAACGGTACTCAGCAGGCGATGACGTGGCTTCGATCACCTTTGTGTTTTCTTCGGAATGAATTTTGGCGGAAGAAAATGACTGGTTGAAAAATGAGAGTTCCATATTGAAATCCTGATCTTCAGGAGGAATGATCTTATCATTTCCCCCGCTCAGCATTGCCTCGGGGCTTGCGTCCCCCGCATAAGAAAAACTACCTGCAAGAATATCCCACAGGGAATCGAAATTCTTTTCGTTGATCCTGAATTCGGCATGATTGATAACGCGAACTGTTAGCGCATCCTTTGGAAGCGTAGACACAAAAATTGTAGCTACACAGCTCGCTGCAGCCGCTAAGATTGCTATGACCATTAAGACGGTCATTGCAATCTTGCCCACTTTACCGAACTTGTGGAAGTTTGAAAGAGTTTTAGAATTCATAAGAATGCCTCCTACGCAAAACATAAATTATTTAACGTTTATCGTTATGCTTGCAGTATATACCGATACATACGTTTTGTCAAGAGATTTTTAATATTTATCGTTAATTATTTTATGTTATCTTGAGACAAAAGCGATTCATATTAGCTATCGATATACTTTATTCCACATAGCCACAAGCTGCCTGTCCTCGTTCTGATCTTTGCTTGATACGCGGATATGCACAATAGGGAAATCATCAGACGCCCGATAGCGAATCGGGTCCATGGGAATCTCACCCCTGCCGGGTTCTCCGCCAGCTCCATAGAGAAGTATCATTAGCCCTGTAGCGTTTCATTGCCATATCCGTAGCTGTCGGATATTTCAGAATGGTTCGGAAACGCTCGCCACCTTGCTTTCCGTGATAACCCTTGTAGGCAGGAAGTTCGTGGCGCACCTTCATCCGGCTGGGGTTCTTGCTCCCGCACAGGAACGTATCTGATGAATGTGTATTTAGTTGTCAAAGTGCATCGAGGTTTTTCTCCTCAAAGAGTAGCCAGCGAGAAAGGCCAAAATGTGCGGGTAAATCGAAAAAAGTTGAAAAAATTTTTTCATAGACACCTCCGGTAAATAAAAAAAGCACCACATCAGAACGATGAGGTGCAATAAAAAAAGATAAAAAAATAACGGGTATCTGATCAAGAAATGAACAGATACCCGTTTATAGGACTTATTTCAGGCGAAAAAGCCTGATTTTTGAAGCCGTATTTTCATCAGTTTTCGATGCCGAAAACCCTTGATATTACTGGCTTTTTGCTTAATTCCGCGAGTCTTTAATTGCAGCCTGAGCGGCGGCCAGACGGGCGATGGGAACACGGAAGGGAGAGCAGGACACATAGTCCAGGCCCACCTTGTGGCAGAACTCCACGCTGCTGGGATCGCCGCCGTGCTCGCCGCAGATGCCCAGGTGGATGTCGGGACGAGTGGCGCGGCCCATTTCAGCGGCCATCTTCACCAGCTTGCCCACGCCAACCTGGTCCAGCTTGGCGAACGGATCGCTCTCATAGATCTTCTTATCATAGTAAGCACCCAGGAACTTGCCGGCGTCGTCACGGCTGAAGCCGAAGGTCATCTGGGTCAGGTCGTTGGTGCCGAAGGAGAAGAA
>DPPB01000025.1:2408-9437 GCA_003539495.1 Oscillibacter sp.
TTGGTGCCGAAGGAGAAGAACTCCGCCTCGGTGGCGATCTGGTCAGCGGTGAGGGCGGCTCTGGGGATCTCGATCATGGTACCCACCAGGTACTTCATCTCCACACCGGCGGCGGCCAGCTCCTCATCGGCGGTCTTGACCACGATGTCCTTGACGTACTTCAGCTCCTTCACCTCGCCCACCAGGGGGATCATGATCTCGGGGACCATGTTCCAGTCAGGATGCTTCTTCTGCACGTTGATGGCGGCGCGGATGACGGCACGGGTCTGCATGGCGGCGATCTCCGGGAAGGTGACGGCCAGGCGGCAGCCGCGGTGACCCATCATGGGGTTGAACTCGTGGAGGGAAGCGATGATGTTCTTGATCTGGGCCACGGTCTTGCCCTGAGCCTTGGCCAGCTTCTCAATATCGGCCTCCTCAGTGGGCACGAACTCGTGCAGAGGGGGATCCAGGAAGCGGATGGTGACGGGGCAGCCTTCCATGGCCTCATAAATGCCCTCGAAGTCACCCTGCTGCATGGGCAGGAGCTTGGCCAGAGCGGCCTCCCGCTCCTCCACGGTGTCGGAGCAGATCATCTCGCGGATGGCATCGATGCGGTTGCCCTCGAAGAACATATGCTCGGTACGGCACAGGCCGATGCCCTGGGCACCCAGCTCACGGGCCTTAGCGGCGTCGTGGGGGGTATCGGCATTGGTGCGGACCTTCAGGCGGCGGAACTTATCGGCCCAGGCCATGATGCGGCCGAAGTCGCCGCCCACGCTGGCATCCACGGTGGGCATTGCGCCGTCGTAGATATTGCCGGTGGAGCCGTCCAGGCTCAGCCAATCACCCTCGTGATAGGTCTTGCCGGCCAGGGTAAACTGCTTATTGGCCTCGTCCATGCTGATGGCGCCGCAGCCGGAGACGCAGCACTTGCCCATACCACGGGCCACAACGGCGGCGTGAGAGGTCATACCACCGCGGACGGTGAGGATGCCCTGGGCGGCCTTCATGCCCTCGATGTCCTCGGGAGAAGTCTCCAGACGGACCAGAACCACCTTCTCGCCACGGGCATCCCAAGCCTTGGCATCCTCGGCGCTGAAGACGATCTTGCCGCAGGCGGCGCCGGGAGAGGCGGGCAGGGCCTTGCCCACAGGCTCAGTAGCCTTCAGAGCCTTGGGGTCAAACTGGGGATGCAGCAGAGTATCCAGGTTGCGGGGATCAATCATGGCCACGGCCTGCTGCTCGGAAATCATGCCCTCGTCCACCAGGTCGCAGGCGATCTTCAGGGCGGCGGGAGCAGTGCGCTTGCCGTTGCGGCACTGCAGCATGTAGAGCTTCCCGTGCTCCACGGTGAACTCCATATCCTGCATGTCGCGATAGTGATCTTCCAGAATGTCGCAGACCTTGACGAACTCGTCATAAGCCTCGGGGAACTTCTCGGCCATCTCAGCGATGGGCATGGGAGTACGCACGCCGGCCACCACGTCCTCGCCCTGGGCGTTGGTCAGGAACTCGCCCATGAGCTTCTTCTCGCCGGTGGCGGGGTCACGGGTAAAGGCAACACCGGTGCCGCAATCATCGCCCATATTGCCAAAGGCCATGGATTGAACGTTGACGGCAGTGCCCCAGGAATAGGGGATGTCGTTATCGCGGCGATACACGTTGGCACGGGGATTATCCCAGGAACGGAACACAGCCTTGATGGCGCCCACCAGCTGCTCCTTAGGATCGGAGGGGAACTCCTCGCCGATCTTGGCCTTGTACTCGGCCTTGAACTGCATGGCCAGCTCCTGCAGGTCGGCAGCATTCAGCTCCACGTCCTGGGTGACGCCCTTCTTAGTCTTCATGGCGTCGATAAGCTGCTCAAAGTACTTCTTGCCCACCTCCATGACCACATCGGAGTACATCTGGATGAAGCGGCGGTAGCAATCCCAAGCCCAACGGGGATTGTTGGACTTCTTGGCGATGACATCCACCACGTCCTCGTTCAGGCCCAGATTCAGGATGGTGTCCATCATACCGGGCATGGAGGCCCGGGCACCGGAACGAACGGAGACCAGCAGGGGATTCTCATGATCGCCGAACTTCTTGCCGGTGATCTGCTCCATTTTCTCGATGTACTCCATGATCTCAGCCATGATCTCGGCATTGATCTGGCGGCCATCCTCATAGTACTGAGTGCACGCCTCGGTGGTAATGGTGAAGCCCTGGGGAACAGGCAGACCGATGTTGGTCATCTCAGCCAAGTTGGCACCCTTGCCGCCCAGCAGCTCACGCATGGATGCGTTGCCCTCTGTGAACAGATAGCAGAATTTTTTACTCATAATACCCTCCAAAATACCTCTATATTTGGTAACAATTTATTATAACCATAATAAAAAATAAAAGCAACACAAATCCGGTGTTTTTTTAATTTTTTTATCCTTTTACCTATTTCCTGATGGGATTTCCCGGAGAAATGATGCATATTACAAAAAAAGCGCCGGGAGATGTTGAGAATGTGCGGCGCTCGTGTTATAATATTTAATGTATTTGGTTTTTTAGCAAGGAGGTGCCGCTGATGGATTCCACCCTGGAGCAGAGCATCCGCCGGGCCGGCCGCAGCGGCAAGCTGCCCCACAGCGTGATCTTTTCCGGCAGCGGCGATCTGACGGCGGCTGCGCGATTCTACGCCGCGGCCCTTGAGTGCACACAGCAGGACAGGCCCTGCCTGCGCTGCCCCGCCTGCAGCAAGGTCCTGCGCGGCATCCATCCGGATGTCATCACCGCCGGAAACGATGACGGCAAGGACCTGTCTGTAGAGGCTCTGCGAGCCCTGCGCAGTGATGCGTTCATCCAGCCCAATGAGGGCGCATGCAAGGTGTTTCTGTTTCCGGATTGCCGCCGCCTGACGGTGCAGGACCAGAACGTGCTGCTGAAGCTGGTGGAGGAGGGGCCCGGCTATGCGGCATTTCTGTTCTGCGCAGAAAATCCCGGGGTGCTGCTGCCCACGGTGCGCTCGCGGTGCGTGGAGCTCGCGGTGCGCCCTACGGGGGAGGAGAATATCCAGCTGCTGCCCCAGGCCCGGACATTGCTGGAGGCTATGGCCGGAGGAGAGCGCCAGGACATGATACGCGCGCTGGTAGGCCTTGAAAACGGGAAAATCACACGGGAGGCTCTGCAGCAGGTGCTGCTGCAGGCCCGCTCGGGCGCGCAGCAGGCCCTGCGCCTGCGCTATGGCGTGCCGGCAGAGGAGCCCTATGCCGCGGCGGCCGGACCCCTGAGCCGCCGATTGGGAGAAAAGCAGCTCATGGAGCTGTGCGAAATGCTGGGCAGATTTGCCCAAGAATGTGAATGGAATGTGGCGGTGGGCCAGGTTTTGGGCGCCATCGCTGCGGAATGGGAGGAGACCCTATGACAGAAGTCATCAGCGTCCGCTTTCGCAGCGGATGCAAAATCTATTACTTTAGTCCCGGACAACTGCACATTGAGGCAGGCCAGGACGTGATCGTGGAAACGGCCCAGGGTGCAGAATATGTGACGTGCACGGAGGGCAACCACCCGGTGGAGGATCACCAGGTGGTGGAGCCCCTGCGCCGAGTGCTGCGCTTGGCCACGGAAAACGACCGACGCAGCCTGCAGCTGGCCCGGGAAAGGGAGAAGGATGCCTTCGCCGTTTGCCAGAAGAAAATCGCCCAGCACGGGCTGGAGATGAAGCTGGTGCGGGTGGAATGCTCCTTTGACAGCAACAAGATCCTGTTTTTCTTTACCGCCGATGGCCGGGTGGATTTCCGGGAGCTGGTGAAGGATCTGGCTGCCGCCTTCCACGCCCGCATTGAGCTGCGGCAGATCGGTGTGCGGGACGAGGCGAAAATGCTGGGTGGCCTGGGCATCTGCGGCAGGCCCTTCTGCTGCAATCAGTTCATGGACGACTTTATCCCCGTATCCATCAAAATGGCCAAAACCCAGAACCTGTCCCTGAACCCCGCAAAGATCTCCGGCACCTGCGGGCGGCTCATGTGCTGCCTGAAATACGAGCAGGATGCCTACGAGGACGCCGTGCGGCGGATGCCTAAGAATGAATCCTTCGTGCAGACGCCCGACGGGCCCGGCAACGTCAGCGCAGTGAATCTGCTGAAGGAGCAGGTCACCGTTCGGCTGGACAGCCAGCCCGACGCCCCCCGTTGCTACCACAATTGCGAGGTATGTGTACTGCGCAACGGCAAGGGCAGCCGGGACGGTATCCAGGTGCCCCAGGAGCGGCCCGCGCGCCTGGTGGCAGAGGAGAAGCAGGAGGACTTTCCTGCGGTGGTATCCGACTTCCACTTTACCCCACCAGAGGCGGTGAGCGCCGCACTTAATGGGGAAAAGGAGGAGGGACGGGCCTCCCGCAATCGCCGGCGCAGAGGTGGACGCGGACACAGCGGCGACGAGGAGCGCAGCGCCGAAAAGAAGCCGGCGGAGCAGGCAGAAAAACAGAGCCGGATCGAAAAATCCCGGCCTCCCCGCCGCAGAGGCGGCAAAAAGCCGGAGGGCGGTGCGGCCTCTGTGGCCCAACAGCCTAAGCCCCAGCCGCCGAAAGTCCAGCAACCCAAGTCCCAGCCCGGCACCGGGGATCCGGCGGCTGCCAAAAAGAGCCGCCACCGGGGCGGGCGGCGCCACAGCAGGCGCAGCGGCGCAGGCGGCAGCGGCAAGACGGAGGCATGACACATGGGAAAGTTTGACGGTGTACTGCTTCTCAGCGATTTTGACAACACCCTGGTCTACACCGAAGACGCGCTGTTAAGCGGCGGCAGATTGCCGCCGCTTAACAGCGCAAACCGGGAGGCCATCCACTATTTCATGGCCGAGGGCGGCATCTTCTCCGTGGCTACAGGCCGGGCCCTGCCCAGCTTTGCCCCCATTGCCCCCACACTGCCCATGAACGGGCCGACCATCCTTTTCAATGGAGCCGCCCTTTATGACTTTGCCCGGGAGGAGTATCTGGAAACAGCGTTCCTGCCGGAGGATATACGGGAAAAGCTGCTCCCCGTGGAGGAGGCCTTTCCCGGCCTGGTCTGCGAGATCTATCACGACGGCAACACCATCCACACCCTGCATCCCAGCGAACTGACGCGCAATCACCTGCGCCTGACAGGCTCCTCGGCTGTGGAGGTGCGCTCCATTGGGGAGGTCCCTCCGCCCATCAGCAAGGTGCTGTTTGAGGAGACCGGCCAGCGGGGCGACGCCCTGGAGCAATTCGTGCGCAGCCGGAGCTGGGCGGGGGAGTTTGAGATCGTTCGATCCGGGAAATTCTTTCTGGAAATCACCGCCAAAGGTGCCACCAAGGGTGGCATGGCCAAAAAACTGGCGGAGCTGCTGCACATCCGCCCGGAGGATATCTGCTGCGTGGGTGACCAGGCCAACGACCTGTCCATGCTGCGGCTTGCCGGCCATGCCTTTGCCCCGGCCAATGCCATTGAGGCCGTGCGCCGGGCTCCGGGAGTAGAGCTGCTGCCGGACTGCCGGGAGGATGCCCTGGCGGCGCTGATAGGCCGGCTGGACGGTCTTTATGCCTGACTCGGCAGAAAATCGCGGCGGAAATGCACCTTTTTCATCAAAAAAACAATTTACATCCACCTAAAGCATGGTGTATAATATAAGCATTATGATTGAAACGGTTCTGCGTTTTATCTTATAATTTTGAAGCCTCAGGAGGAAATCACTATGTCTAATTACATTCTTGTTATCAACCCCGGCTCCACCTCTACCAAGATCGGCGTGTTTGAAAATGACACCCTGCTCTTTGACAAGACCCTGCGTCATCCCGCCGAGGAGATCGCAAAATTTGCCACCATTCCCGACCAGAAAAGCTGGCGTAAGGAGCTGGTGGAGCAGGCCCTGGCCGAGAACAACTTTGACATGAAGAAGCTCACGGCCATCTGCGCCCGGGGCGGCCTTGTAAAGCCCATTCGTGGCGGCACCTACGCCACCTCCGATGCCCTGCTGGCCGATTGCGTAGCAGGCGTCCAGGGTCAGCACGCCTGCAACCTGGGCGGCCTCATCGCCCGGGAGATCGGCGACGAGCTGGGCATCCCCTCCTTCATTGCCGATCCCCCCGTGGTGGACGAGATGCAGGCCATTGCCCGCTATTCCGGCCATCCCCTGATCCAGCGAGTCAGCAAGTTCCACGCCCTGAACCAGAAGGCCGTGGCTAAGCGCTACGCCAAGGAGGTGGGCAAGAAGTACGAGGAGCTGAATCTCATCGTCTGCCATATGGGCGGCGGCGTGTCTGTGGGTGCCCATGTGAAGGGCAGCGTGGTGGACACCGAGAACGCTTTGGACGGCGAGGGTCCCTTCTCCCCCGAGCGCTCCGGCAGCCTCCCCACCGACGCCGTGATGAGACTATGCTTCTCCGGTGACTATACCGAGGCGGAGCTGCGGAAGATGTTCGTGGGCCGCGGCGGTCTGGTGGCCTATGCCGGCAGCACCGATATGCGCGACCTGCTGAAGATGGCCGAGACCGATACCAAGGTGGCTGAGGTCATCGACGCCTTCCACTATCAGATCGGCAAGGAGATCGGCGCCATGGCCGCCGCTATGCACGGCCAGGTGGATCAGATCATTCTCACCGGCGGCATCGCCTATGGCAAGGAGACCGTCCACGCCCTGAAGGATATGGTGGAGTGGATTGCCCCCGTCACCGTCTATCCCGGTGAGGACGAGCTGCTGGCCCTGGCCCAGGCTGCCCTCCGGGTCCTCAACGGCGAGGAGCAGGCAAAGGAATATTGATCCCTCTGAACTGTCGAAAAAACTCCGGATTTTTCGGCAAAAGGCTTGCAGCCTGCTGCGCGCATAATTTGTGTGCCGTAGACGCACAAATTGCACACTGGCAGCCTGAGAGATATTTTTCCCCCACGCACATGTCGCAAGAGAAAATCACCTGACGGCTTTGCCGCCTGCGGGCGGTAAACTCTGCGAGGCTTTTTAACACGCCGAAGGGCGGCAGAATGTTCCTGCCGCCCTCTTTCTGCAAAAACGGCCGCCCGATGGGATATTTCCCCACTGAAGTGACCCCTAAAAGTTAGA
>DPPB01000015.1:0-4018 GCA_003539495.1 Oscillibacter sp.
GTATCTAAACAGCTCCTAAGAGCTGTTCAAATCTTTACAGAGCTATTTGTCATAGCTTCAAAAACTTTTTATACTTAGTTCCATGGGTAATTGACTTAACCCCATTTTACCAAGTTTTAGTCGCACTTTTCAGTGCTCCCGTCTGGTGCTTTTCGTTTCGTTCGTTGTTTAATTTACAAGGTACACGCTCCATGCGGAACATTTGTTATTATACTGCCCTGCCGCTCTTTTGTCAATCCTTTTTTTGAATTTTTTTACTGTTTTTTCTTGTTGCGTAAGATGACAATTTTTGAAGCCTGTGTTATAATATTCATGTTCTACTATTGTATCATGGAGGTGTACTGTTTTGCAGCTCTTGCACGCAAATGCCACCTACGGAAAACTAAATCAGGCACAGCTGGACCTGCAGCCAGGTCTAAACGTGATCTGCGCCCCTAATGAAGGCGGCAAGTCTACATGGTCACGGTTTCTGCTGACCATGTTCTATGGGCTAAACACCCGGCAGCGGGGCGACTTGGCAGACAAGAACCGCTTTCAGCCCTGGAACGGCACCCCCATGCAGGGCAGGCTGGAGCTGTCAGCAGGCGAGAAGCTGCTGGTTCTCAGCCGCCGGACCCAGCGCACCGACGCGCCCATGGGCGTTTTTTCCTGCACCTATGCCGGGACGGACACCCCTGTCCCCGATCTGGATGCCGCCCATTGCGGTGAGGCTCTCCTGGGTGTGCCGCAATCGGTGTATCAGCGGTGCGCCTTTATTCCCTCCGGCAGCATGGCCATTAATGCCGATGCCGACCTGGAGCGGCGCATCAACGCTCTCATATCCACCGGTGAGGAAAAGGTCTCCTTTTTACAGGCAGAAAACCGCCTGAAAAAGCAGCTGCATCAGCGCAAGTATAACCGTACCGGTGCTATCCCCCAACTGGAGGCCGAGATCGGCGAGCTTATGGCCGCCCGAGCCGAGGTCAAGTCCCTGGCCGAGCAGGAGACCTTCCTGCACAGCCAGCTACTGCAGGCGCAGCAAGAGCAGAAGGAGCGCCTGCTGATCCGGCAGCGGGAAATCCAGCGGCAGGCCGAGGAAAAGCAGCAGCTGCTGCAGCAGCTGCCGGACAGCGCCACCCTTCAGAATATCAACGAGCAGTTGGGCGCTGTGCGCTCTCTGGCAGAGCAGGCACAGCAGGCAGAGGATGCCGCAAAGCAGCAGGACGCAGCCATCCAGGTGCAGCTGCAGGAGCTGAATCGCAACCCCCTGCACCCCATGACAAAGTCCGAATTGGAAACACAGCTGCAGATCCAGCCCCCGGCGCCGCCCCAGGTGGCGCAGCTGCTTATCTGCCTATCCCTAAGCCTTTGCAGCGGCGGCTTTCTTTGGTATGAGCTGGATCGGCCGCAGATTTTGTGGCTATGCATCGCATGTGCCGCTACAGCGCTGACCGCCGGCAGCTTTTTGTGGCTGCTGGTCAAGCGGCTGCGGCTGCAGCAGCAGCGCCGGCGGGAACTGAAGCGGCAGGAGGAGCTGCGAAAGCTGGCTGAAAGCTATCTGCCCCTGCTGGAGGAAGTGGAGCGCCAGCGCAGTCTCCTGCAGCAGCAGCGTCAGGCGGCGGCGGACAGCGACGCGCGGGTACGGTCCACGCTGGTCCAGCTTTTGGGACAAGTGCGGCAGTGGGCGCCGGACGCCCACTCCGCCGCGGACATACGGCGCTTTGTGCAGCAGACTACCCAGCGGCGGGAGGATCTGACCCAGGAGATCCGGCAGGCCCAGAGCGTGGTATTGCAGGTGCAACCCGACGACACCGACGGCACCTGCGCCCGGCTACAGCAGCAGATCGCGCAGATCCAGGGTCGTTTGGCGGCTATAGGGCAGCCTGATGACCTGGAGCGGCAGCTTCGGAGCATGCAGGAGCAGCTGGCGCAGCTTCAGGGAGAATACGACGCCCTGGCCATGGCCTTGGGCAGCCTGCGCACCGCCAATGTCGCCCTGCAAAACCGCTTTTCACCGGAACTGGGCCGCCGGGCAGCGGAGATTTTTGCCGATATGACCGGCAGCGATTGGAGCAGTATCCTGCTGGATCGGGAATTTCACCTCTCCGCCGAGACGGACAGTGACCCTACCCGCCGCAATGTGCAGCTTTTAAGCACAGGCACCGCCGACCAGCTCTACCTTGCTGTGCGGCTGGCCATCTGTGAGATGATCCTCCCGCCGGAGCAAAATCCGCCGCTGATTTTAGACGATGCCCTCCTCACCTTCGACGATATGCGTCTGGGTAAGACTCTGGACTATCTGACGCGGCTGGGAGAAAAACGCCAGATCCTGCTCTTTACCTGCCAAGGCCGGGAGGCAGCCTATCTCTCCGGTCGAGCAGGGGTACATATTATTCACATAAGATAATTTAAAACGTGAGGTCACTATGTTTCCACTGAACACTTTCAGCAATCTCTGTATATTCTTTCTTCTGCTCATGATATACAGCGCCGCCGGATGGGTGGGTGAGATGGTCTACTGCTCCGTGGGCAAGGGTCACATCTGCGAAAAGCGCGGCTTTTTGAACGGATTTATCTGCCCCATCTATGGACACGGAGCCCTTTTGGTGCTATATGTATTACATGGGGGCTTCAAAAATCCCGTTCTCACCTTCCTGAGCGGCATGGTGCTTACCACTGCCCTGGAGTATTTCACCAGTTGGTTTATGGAAAAGCTCTTTCACATGCGCTGGTGGGATTACAGCAAGAAAAAAATTCAGATCAACGGGCGGGTCTGCCTGCTCAACAGTGTCCTGTTCGGCCTGGCCTGCGTACTGCTGTGCCATGTGGTAAATCCGCCGGTGATGGCATGGCTGTTCCGGGTGGGCGACACCTACACTATTCCGGCGGCGTCGTTTCTGTTCGGTATTTATCTGATGGACA
This sequence comes from Oscillibacter sp., assembly GCA_003539495.1. Classification (GTDB taxonomy): domain Bacteria; phylum Bacillota; class Clostridia; order Oscillospirales; family Oscillospiraceae; genus Vescimonas. Next base: position 2,902 of record DPPB01000015.1, read on the forward strand.
ACGTGCTCTCCGTCCGCAGCGCCGTCCAGCTCTCCAACCGTGCCGAGAAGCTCCACGAGGTCCAGCAGAAGGTGCGCCAGCACCTGGCCGCCGCCGCCCAGAGCTTGGGGGACAAGGCCGCCGAGAATCGAGAGCGTTACCTTCAATCCGTGGACAATATGACCCGGGACTTTATGGAAGGAACCCGCACCCAGCAGCTTATGGAGCATTATGACGAGTTCTTGGCTGAGCAGCGCAAGCAGCTGCAGCTGCTGCGCAGCGGCCAGGATCTGTTCGAGCGGCGCCTACTCCGCAGCCACCCCAATCTCCGCTCCCGCCACGACGAGCAGCTGAACCAGCTCCGCCGCCGGCTGGACCGCATCAAGGCCGAGGCCAAGGCCCGGGCCGGGAAAAAGTAATATATAATATAATTATAATATGGTATAAAGTAAGTTTGAGAATGCAGAAAAGGAGCTATTGTTATGAGCGAATGTACCCATGATTGCAGCACCTGCAGCGAAAGCTGCGGGGAGCGCAAGGAAGCCAATGTATTTGAGAAAAAGCCCCTGCACGAGGGCTGCCGGGTGGGCAAGGTCTACGGCGTTGTGTCCGGCAAGGGCGGCGTAGGCAAGTCCATGGTCACCAGCCAGCTGGCCGTGACCATGCAGCGCAAGGGCTATCGCACCGCGGTGCTGGATGCTGACATCACCGGCCCCTCCATCCCCAAGGCCTTCGGCGTCCATGGCCGGGCCGTGGGCACGGAGAACGCCATTGTCCCCGTGCAGACCCGCACGGGCATCCAGCTTATGAGCGTGAACCTGCTGCTGGAGCATGAGACGGACCCGGTCATCTGGCGCGGGCCGGTCATCGGCGGCGTGGTGCAGCAGTTCTGGAGCGATGTGCTGTGGCAGGATGTGGACTATATGTTCGTGGATATGCCTCCCGGCACCGGCGATGTGGCGCTGAATGTGTTCCAGTCCCTGCCGGTAGACGGGGTCATCATCGTCACCAGCCCCCAGGAGCTGGTGGGCATGGTGGTGGAAAAGGCCGTGAAAATGGCACAGATGATGGACATTCCCGTTCTGGGCCTGGTGGAGAACATGAGCTACCTCCCCTGCCCCGACTGCGGCAAGAAGAT
>DPPB01000015.1:4193-31954 GCA_003539495.1 Oscillibacter sp.
TGCCCCGACTGCGGCAAGAAGATTTATCTCTTCGGCGAAGGCAAGACCGATGAGGCCGCCCAGCGGTATAACCTCCCGGTCCTGGCTAAAATGCCCCTGGACCCCACTCTGGCGGAGCTGGTAGACGCCGGGGAAATTGAGAGCTTCCAGGGCCACTGGCTGGACGGCGTGGTGGAGAAGATCACGGAGTAAAACGCCATTATGAAATAGGAGGGGCCGGCGCATCCGCATGCGCCGGTCCCTCTTTGCTCCCGGAAGCAAAATTCGGCGGGACGGGGTCGTTTTGGTCAAAAATTGTTGTAATGCGCGTGATAGAATGGTATACTGCTCTTGCCGCATATACTATCTGCGGCAGCTAATTTAAAAAGGAGAGAAAAGTTATGCAATTTGTTAGCCTCATTTGCGGCATTCTGACCCTGGTGGCATCCTGGATGATCTTCAAGAAGATGGGACACCAGGGCTGGGAGGGCATCGTCCCCATTTACAACACCTACGTTCTCTGCCAGGAGCTGTACGGAAGTGGTTGGAAATTCCTGCTGCTCCTGATCCCCCTTTACAACATTTATTTCGTCATCAAAATGCAGATCGATCTGGCCAAGGCCTTTAACCAGGGCGCAGGCTTTGGCATCGGCCTGCTGCTGCTGCCCTTCATCTTCCAGATGATCCTGGGCTTCGGCAGCGCCCAGTACCGGGACGGTACCCAGGCCAACACCCAGCCTGACATGGTGGAGGATGTGGTCAACAAGGCCAAGGATGCTATCTCCGGCAGCCACAACGGCGGCCAGGAGCAGTGAGCGCCCCGCAATGAACAAAGCAAAAGAGCCGGCAGTCAGGGTGCCGGCTCTTCTGTTGCATATAAGGAACCGGGAGGGTCTCCTCTCCCGGTTCCTATTTTTGCGCTGATTTACTTGCCGAAGACGCATTTCAGCAAGGCAGCCAATTACAGCTCCGACTTTTTACAAAACATATATACTGTCGAAACTGTTTTCATATATGCCGACGAATTTTGAAAGTCTCCGGCATTGCGCATTGAGCAGTTCATCTCCGGTGTCCATCTGCCAGCCGAACATTCCGTATGGGTGGTAGTAGAGTCTGCACAGCGGCAATGGCAGCAGGTGATTATCCTTTCGCACTGCCCGAATGGCCTCCGCGTAATCCCGTCTCGCCTCCCGGATGGCCTTGGCCGGGTCCACAAACACGGGCTTGTTCTCGTCATTCAGTGCCAATCTATACGCCGTTTTCGGCGGGAAAAAGCTCTGCCACTGGGAAACATCCCCCTCATGCCACGCTCCCGGCGCAAAAACCGTTTTATCCAGCGTCACAAACAGCCCCGCCGCCAACAAGACGCACACCGCCAACGCAGCTAGGAATCGCTTGTTCACGCTTCTGATTTTCTGCTTTGCAAATTCCAGCGTGGAGAGCAAGCTCTCCTCGGCTCGTCCCGTCATATTCTCCGCCGCAATGCATTCTCCGCTCAGCAGTTCTGTCAAGCTGATGCCCAGTGCATGGCACAGCGGCTGATACAGTGCTGCATCCGGCAGGTTTTTTCCGTTTTCCCAGCGGGACACCGACTTGTTGCTGACGCCCAGCAACACCGCCAGTTCCTCCTGTGTCAAATTTTTCTCTTTCCGCAGCTCGGCAATGAATTTTCCGATTTTGATTTGATCCATGCAGCCGCCTCCTTTCATTGCCATTGTATTGCTTTTCCCGGAAAAAGAACAGGACGCAGCGCGAGAATTAACCTTTCGTCCAGTAAAAATAAGGGAGAGGATCATTCCTCTCCCTTAAATCTTCGATTTACTTGCCGAAGTAGCGCTTCAGCAGACCCTCAAAAGCCTTACCGTGGCGGGCCTCGTCACGGGCCATCTCATGGACGGTGTCGTGGATGGCGTCCAGGTTGTACTTCTTAGCCAGCTTGGCCAGCTCAAACTTGCCCAGGGTGGCGCCGTTCTCAGCGTCTACGCGCATCTGCAGGTTCTTCTCGGTGGAGTCGGTGATGACTTCGCCCAGGAGCTCGGCAAACTTGGCGGCGTGCTCGGCCTCCTCCAGGCCGGCCTTCTCCCAATACAGGCCGATCTCGGGATAGCCCTCGCGGTGAGCCACACGGGCCATAGCTAGGTACATACCCACCTCGCTGCACTCGCCCTCAAAGTTGGCGCGCAGACCGTCGATGATCTCCTTGCGCACTTCCTCGGGGACATCGTTGCCGAAGGACTTGCCTACGCCTACCACATGCTCGGCAGCCCAGGACTTCTCCTCCTTCTGCTCGATGAACTTATCGGCGCCCACATGGCACACGGGGCACTCGGCGGGAGGATTCTCACCCTCGTACACATAACCGCAAACAGAACATACCCATTTCTTCATTGTAAAGTTCCTCCTTATTATGATTTGGGCCGCAGCCCGTTTTTTTCTTGCTGTGCTTGTAGTATACCACAAGAATCCAACTCTCAAAAGTTGCATTTGCAACTTTAATGAAAATTTTTTGTGAATTTGAGGAAAAATCCCGCCGCTTCTTAAAAAGGCCCCCTTTAGGAAAGGGGGCCTTGGGGACAGGGATGCGGATTGCCCGCAGGAGGGGAAATCGGCGAAGCGCCGCCAGTGGTGGATGAAGCAAGCCGGTTTCGAGGAAGTGCCCCGATTGGCGGGCACGACGGTGGGCAAGAGAGCCCCTCCCCTACGCAGGCCATGATACCCTTGCGAAGGGCGGCGTGGTGGTTATCGGGCGGCGGGCTGGGGCAGCCCGCCCTACCATATAAAATAAGAACGCCCGGCCCGCCGATTTCTTCAGCGGGCCGGGACAGTATACACTTAATCCGTCAGATTCTCTTACTCTGCCTCTGCCATGGCCTTGGCCTCGGCAATGGCCTTCTCCTGGGCGGCGGCGGGGCAATCCTCGTAGCGCACGAAGGAGAACACAAAGGTACCTCTGGACTGGGTCATGGAGCGCAGGTCGATGGCGTAGGACATCATCTCAGCCATGGGCACCTCGGCCTCCAGCACGGTCTCGCCGTCGCCGGTGGGGTTCATGCCCATGACGCGGCCCCGGCGCTTGTTCAGATCGCCCATGACATCGCCCACAAAGCTATCGGGCACGGTGACCTTCAGCTCGCCGATGGGCTCCATCAGCACGGGCTTGGCCTCGGGCAGAGCCTCCTTGAAGGCAAGACCCGCTGCCAGCTGGAAGGCAATATCAGAGGAGTCCACAGGGTGATAGGAGCCATCGGTCAGGGTGGCCTTCAGGAACACCACCGGATAGCCTGCCAGGACGCCGGTGAGGCAGCACTTGCGCAGGCCCTTTTCAACGGCAGGGAAATAGTTCTTGGGAACGGAGCCGCCAAACACGGCCTCCTCGAAGATCATATCCTCCTGCTCGTTCTGGGGCTCAAAGGTGATGACCACATCGCCGAACTGGCCGCTGCCGCCGGTCTGCTTCTTATAGCGGCCGCGCTTTTCCACCTTGGAGCGGATCTTCTCCCGGTAAGCTACACGGGGGGCCGAAAGCTCCGTCTCCACGCCGAAGCGGCTCTTGAGCTTGGCGCACAGCACATCGATCTGAATGTCGCCGGTGCCGGAGATAACGGTCTGGTGGGTCTCGGCGTTGTTGGACACATGGAAGGTGGGGTCCTCCTCGTTGAGCTTGTTGAGGCCGGTGCCCATCTTCTCCACCTCCTGCTTGACCTTGGGGGCAATGGCCCGCTCATAGCAGGGTGCGGGATACTCGATCCCCTCCAGGATCACCACATTCTTGGCATCGCACAGGGTGTTGCCGGTCTTGACCCGGTCCATCTTGCCGATGGCGCCGATGTCGCCGCAGCAAATTTCCTTAATTTCCTCGCCCTTCTTGCCCTTCATGCTGTACAGGCGGCCCAGCTTCTCGGTATTGCCGGTGGCGGGGTTATACAGGGACATATCGCCGGTGACCTTGCCGCGGACGACCTTGATCATGGAGAACTTGCCGTACTGGTCGGAAATGGTCTTAAACACGATGGCAGCGGTGGGGCCATTGGGATCGAAGGCCACCTCCACCTCATTGCCGCTCTCATCCTGAGCCTTCTCAGCGGGCATATCGGTGGCCACGGGCACCAGCTCCACAATAGTCTTCATCAGCATATCCACGCCCATACCGGTGACGGCGGAGCCGCAGAGCACCGGGCAGACACTGCCATCCCGGACGCCGATCTTCAGGCCCTTGGCCATGTCGGCAGCAGACAGCTCCATGCTCTCGAAGAACTTCTCCATCAGCTCCTCATCGGCGCCGGCAGCAGCCTCCATCAGCTCGGCACGCAGGGCCTCCACCTCGTCGGCCATGTCGCCGGGGATGGCGCACTCGCCCTTGGCATCGTAGGCCTTGTTGTGCAGCAGGTCCACAATGACGGTGACGGCCTTGTTGGCGTCGGCCTTGGTGGCCACGATGGGCGCGATGGCGGTGCCGAACTTAGCCTTGATGGCGTCCACGCAGGCGGCATAGTCTGCGTTGGCCTCCTCCACGCGGTTAATAAACATCATCCGGGGCTTCTTGCCCAGCATCTTCCAGGTGCGCTCCATGCCCACGCTGAGGCCGTCCTTGGCATTGCCCACGATGACGGCGCACTCCGCGGCGCGGATGGCGGACAGGGCTTCGCCGGAGAAGTCGAAGTTGCCGGGGGCATCCATAACATTGATCTTGACATTATTATACTTCACGGGAGCAAAGGCCAGAGAAATGGAAATCTGGCGCTTGATCTCCTCGGCGTCGTAGTCGCAGGTAGTATTGCCGTCTACGGTCTTGCCGAAACGGTCAGTCCCCTTGGTCATAAAGAGCATCCGCTCAGCCAGGGTGGTCTTGCCGGATCCGCCGTGGCCCAACAGGCAAATATTGCGAATTTCATTGGCAGTCATAGTTCAGTTTTCTCCCTTCGTTTTTGGAAAATGTGCGGATGCGCACATAGTCACTCAATAAGGGAATTATATAATATTTTTCAAGGGATGACAAATACAATTTTTTGCCTGTTTTTTGTGAAAAGTGCCAGTTTATGCCCTCATTTTCGGCTAAATCGATCCAAGAAGCAGAGCTATCCACGGCTTCTCACCCCGCCAGCCATATAATCAGCCCGTACAGGGTGCTGGCCACTGTGCCGAATACAATCACCGGCCCCGCCACCAGAAACATTTTCGCTGCCATGCCGGTGACAAAGCCCTCTGTCTTGAAGTCAATGGCCGGGGAGACCACAGCATTGGCGAAGCCGGTGATGGGCACCAGGGTACCGGCACCGCCGTAGCGAGCAAGGCGGTGGTAGAGGTTCAGACCCGTAAACAGGGCGGAGAGAAACACCAGAGTAGCGGAGGTGGCGGTTGCCGCATCCTCCTGGTGCAGGCCCGCGGCGGTATAGGCATCCAAAATAAGCTGGCCCAGCACACAGATGAGTCCGCCAATGAGAAAGGCCAGGGCCATATCCTTAGCCAGCGGTGACTTTTTTTGCTTTTGCCGCACATAAGCCTGATACTTTTGGGGCGTTGTTTCCATGGGTACACATCCTTTCCGAAGCACTACTACCATTTTGGCCCAACAGGCGCAGGCTTATTCCCGCAAAAGCACTTCAGCCCCACGCTTATTACGGATGGGCTTATGGTGGACTGGTCATGAAGCGCAAAAAAATAAGCGGCGTTCCCGCCGCAAATGCCAAGGCTCCTCCCATAAAGAAGGTAGCCCTTGACTGCTTGGATCTCGCTGCAGTCAAGGGCTACCCTTCATTCTTGATATCTAACATCATTTTTATACCTCGCTTTCTTCGGATTCATGGCACCTGTCTTTTGTCTGTCACTCTTACGCCCTACCTATATGTAAACACCGCCGTGCGATGATCCTGCCGTTTATGACGGCTTTCATTAGGCGACTACAGTCTTTTTGTCGGTGCCATCTTCCCCACACTCCAGCGGTTGGGGGTACTTCTTAGGTCATTGGACTCACCCTTTCTGTACTTAAAGGATAGCAAATATTGCAGCAGAAAACAAGAGGGATTCTATACGGAATTCTCACGGGAATTCTATGCGTTTCTACAAAAATATTGTGATTTTCACTGGCACTATTGACTATTATGCAAATAGATTATATAATAATATTGTTGTGAGTCAGTGGGACGAAAAGGTTTTTCGTCCCACTGACTCAGTTTTTAAAGCTATCAGGAAAAGGGCTTTACCGGCTGACGCAGCAACGAAAGGCTGGCCTTTACTACCCGGCTGACAAATCGGATCGTTTCCTCCTTACTGTACTTGTCATAGCCCTCCACGACCACATGCATCAGCCCGTTTGACAGATGGGTATACATCATTGCAAGCTCTGTCTCGCTGGCCTCGGGCAGCTCCTTACGCCAGTAGGCAATGCTGTCCTCCTTGGCCAGGGCGATCATGCGCATAAGTACCGCCGCGCCGGGATCGTCCAAAATCAAGACCCGGCAGGCCTCCTGATTCTGATCGACCATGTCATAAATAGCCTCGATCAGGGCCGTTACATCAAAGGAGTTGACGTAGCGCAGAGACTTTTCAAACGCACCGATCAGCTCATTTTCGATGCTCTCCTTCAGCGCAAAGCAATCGCTGTAATGGGCATAGAAGGTGGCGCGGTTGAGCTGTGCCAGCGCGCAGACCTCCTTCACTGTGATTCGGTTGACTGGCTTCTGCTGCAGCAGCTTCAAAAAAGATTGCTTGAGCATCATTTGCGTATAGCGTTTTCTGGCATCCAGCTTTGCCATTCTGAGCCCTCCCAAAAAAGTTCACAAAGTACGGCAACACTCCGCCGATCACTGTTGCTTTTCTTACAGCCACGGGGCAAGTGCTGATTGTTTCCAGCCTTTTCTTCCAGTATACTGTACTTGTGAAAGATAAGCAACACTTGTTTTTCTGTTTTTTGAAAGGGGGTTTTTTTCATGTATGATAAATATCTTGTTACGGGTGCCACCGGTTTCCTGGGCAGAGCCGTTGTGGAGGAGCTGGCCCGCCGGGACGCACAGGTGCGCGCCCTGGTGCTACCTGATGACCCCTATGCCCATCTGCTCCCGGAGAAGGTCCGCAGCATCGCCGGGGATGTGTGCGACAAGGACGCATTGGCAAGCTTTTTCGCAGATGCTGATAGCCGCACCTGCGTGATCCACTGTGCAGGCATCGTCTCCGTTGCATCCAGGCCCGGCCCCAAGCTCTACCAGGTCAATGTGGGCGGGACATGGAGGATCCTCCGGCAATGTATAGCCCACAATGTGGGAAAAATGATCTATGTCAGCTCCGTTCACGCCATACCGGAAAAGCCCAAGGGCTGCCTCATTACGGAGGATTGCAAATTCTCCCCGGGGCTTGTGGACGGCGATTACGCCAAGAGCAAGGCCACTGCCACCGATCTGGTCTTGGACGCAGCGGCCCAGAGGCTGAATGCCAGCATCATATTCCCCTCAGGCATCATCGGCCCGGGCGATGTGCAGGGAGGGAGCTTCACCTCTATGGCCAAATCCTTTCTTGCCGGAAGGCTGCCCTTTGCCGTTCGCGGCGGATATGATTTCGTGGATGTGCGGGATGTGGCTCAAGGCCTTCTGGCCTGCTGCGAAAGGGGTTTGCCCGGGAAGGGATACATCCTCTCAGGCCACTACGCCACTATCGGCAGGATGCTGCAGATGGTGGGGGCTGCCGCTAATCGCCGCTATCGCCCCATTTGCCTGCCCCTGGGCCTTGCAAGGCTGGCCGCTCCCAGCTATGAGCGCCGGAGCCTGCGGGCGGGAAAGCCGCTGTTCTTCACCCCCTATTCGGTCTCTGTCCTTGGCTCCAACGGGCAGTTCAGCCACGCCGCCGCATCGGCATGCTTTGCCTATGAGCCACGCCCCATGGAGGAGACCTTGCAGGACATGGCAGCCTGGCTTTTGAGGTGAACGAGAGGGATCATAAGCAGATAATTTCTGCGTTTTTCTTGCCAAGCAGTTCAAAAAAGGGTATACTCAGGGAAGATATTTCGGACTATAGTGTCCTTTTGAGCGAAAAGGTGGTTGAGCTATGGCTGTGATGATCCATCCCTTTGGACCCAAACCCCACGCATTGGCCCTGATTGACCCGGTCAGCTGCACCGGCTGCGGCATATGTGCCATGTGGTGCCTTATGCACTGCATCGATCAGCAGCCCGACGGCATCTACAAGGTGCGCAGCGAGGATTGCATCGGCTGTCGGTCCTGCAAGGTAAACTGCCCCAGCGGGGCTGTGACCATGCTGCCGCCAAAACAGGAGGTGTGAGCTGTGAAGAAACCAGCGCCAGTGAAAAATCTACCCTTGGGTCTGTATATTCACGTCCCCTTCTGCCGCTCCAAATGTGCCTACTGCGACTTTTACTCCCTATCAGGCAGCGAAAAATTTATGGACGACTATTGCCGCGCCCTGGAGCGGCATCTGATTGAGGTGGCGCCCCAGGCAGCCTGCCATTTGGTGGACACCATCTACTTTGGCGGCGGTACCCCCAGCTATTTGGGAGCAGACCGCCTGTGCCACCTGCTGGGGTGCATCAAAAAGCTCTATAAGGTGGATAAGCACGCGGAGATTACCTTGGAGGCCAATCCCGACTCCGCCGGGGACAAAAAGGCTCTGAAGCGCCTGCGCCGGGCAGGCTTTAACCGCATCTCCCTGGGAGTGCAGGCCACGGACGACGAGACGCTGCGGGCCATCGGCCGCATCCACACCTGGCAGCAGGCCCAGGACGCCGTGTCGGCCGCCCGGAAGGCAGGCTTCAAAAATATCAGCCTGGACCTCATTTACGGGCTGCCGGGGCAGACCATGGAACAGTGGGAGAAGACCCTGTCCGATGCGGTGGGTCTGCTGCCGGAGCACCTGTCCTGCTATGGACTGAAGCTGGAGGAGGGCACGCCTCTCTACGAGCGTCGGGCAGAGCTGACCCTCCCTGATGAGGAGCAGCAGGCGGACATGTACCTCTATGCGGTGGAATTTTTAAAGCAGTGCGGCTATGAACAATACGAAATCTCCAACTTTGCGCGGCCCGGCTTTGTCTCTCGGCACAACATGAAATACTGGCTTTTACAGGAGTACGCCGGATTCGGGCCCGGGGCCTATTCCGATTTTGGCAACGTGCGCTACGGCTACGCCCGGGACCTGGAGGGCTATCTTCGGGGCGAGCTGGTGCTGCAGGAATCAGAGGCTCTGGACGCAGACGAGCGGGAGCGGGAATACCTGATGCTGCGCCTGCGCACCGTCCGTGGCATTGAGCCGAAGGAATTCGAGTATCGCTTCCGGCAGCGGTTTGAGCCCCTGGCCGCTCTGCTGCGCCAATGCGCCGAGCAGGGTCTGGCAGTGGAGGATGAGCAGGGCTGGCACCTGACGCCCAAGGGCTTTTTGGTGAGCAACCGCATCATCGGGCTGCTCCAGGATGAGCTGGCCCGGGAGAAAAATCGCCGGCTCCAGGCCGCCGCCCGGGGCGACTACCGGATGGTGTAAGCGAAAAGTGGCCCCCAATGAAATGAAAAGGCCCCTGGCCCGCTCTGCTGCAGAGTGGGCCAGGGGCTGAATTCTATGTATGCGTTTTTTAGCTGTCGGTGCGGTGGCGCCACTCCAGCTCCTGATCCAGGTCGTACTTGAGCTTCTGATTCTCCTCCACCAGCTCGTCATAGTGGCGGGACTGGACATAGTACTTCACGAAGGTGAAGGTCGCCTCGTTGAACTCCTCGTCGGTATACTCCGGCAGGAGGGAGCCGCCCTTACGGCGCAGGCCCTGAACATTAATGACCACCAGGCGGCGGTGCTGCTCGGACAGCTGGAACAGCTTCAGCTCCTGCGGCATCTCCAATCCCAGGTCAAAGGTCTCGTTCACGATCTGCAGCAGGCGGTGCTGCTCGGGCTTGGCCGAGACAATAACGCCGTACTTGGCGAACAGCTTCTTCAGATAATCTACCGAGACTTCCTCCCGGGTGATGGTGCCCTTGCCAATGCCGGTGAGCATGGTGTTGGACAGATTCAGGCTGACATAGACCTCCTGGCCGGTCTTAGGATAGCTCATACAGGTACCTCCTCAAAATAAATAAAGCCGTTTTTCTGCCGCCTGATGCGGCAGCGGTATCCTCTGTCTATACCCTACCATATTCTCTTTTGGATTGCAACAGGAAATTATACCAAGTACATTTATTTTATGCAAAAAAACAGCCCGTTTTAGCAAAAACAGGCCGTTTTATAGTTCTAAATATACCAAACAACTCATACAATCCTGCTCTCTTACACCCCGGACAGATCAAAGTCCGGGGTGTACTCCTCCCGGGCCGATGTGCGCTCCTGCGTAAAGCCGCCGGTGATGCCGCAGTTTTCCATATACTGCACAGCGGCGCGGTATTCCGCCGCGGTCACATGTCGGGCCAAGGCGCCCTCCGCCCCAGGCTGGGGTGTATACTGGCTCATAAGAGACACCAGCACCTCCCCGGGGCGAAATGCTCCGGCGATCCAATCCAGACAGCGGCGGGTGTTCTCTATCTGTCCCGGCAGCACCAGGTGGCGGATGAGGACGCCGCGCTTGAGGAGGCCATCCTCCACCACGCAGGGGCCGGTTTGGCGGAGCATCTCCCGGATGGCGGCAGTGGCTATGGGAAAATAATCCGGCGCGGCGGAGAGCCTCCGGGCCAATTCAGCATCGGCATATTTCAGATCCGGCAGGTACACCTGGACCTTGCCTTCTAAAAGGCGCAGAGTCTCCACACTCTCGTAGCCGCCGCAGTTATATACCACGGGCACCGGGAGGGGCGGGTCCAGGGCAGGTAAAATAAGCGGCACAAAGTGAGTGGGCGTCACCAGGTCGATGGTAGCGGCGCCCTGGGCTATGAGATCCAGAAAAATCTCCCGCAGGCGCGCCGACGTCACGGGCCTGCCGAAATTTCCCCGGGAAATAGCATGATTCTGGCAGTAAACACAGCCCAGATTACAGCCGGAAAAGAACACCGTTCCGGCGCCGCGGTTGCCGCAGAGCACCGGCTCCTCCCAGGGGTGCAGAGCCGCCCGGGCCACCACCGGGGCGGCGGGCATGCGGCAGAAGCCGTGTCCCTCCGTTTCTGTTCGTTCAGCCCCGCAGCGGCGGGGACAAATACTGCAGATCATCCCTTTAAGGGCTTGAAGTCAGGCCCCAGATCCCCGGCCACCCAGTGGCGGCGGCAGAGGCCGATGTATTTATCATTGGCTCCCAGCACCACCTGCTCGCCCTCCTTGACCACATGGCCGTGCTCGTCAAACCGGGCGTTGAAGGCAGCTTTTTTGCCGCACCAGCAGATGGTTTTTACCTCCTCCAGCTTATCCGCCAGAACCAGGAGCTGGTAGCTGCCGGGGAAAAGCTCCCCCTTGAAGTCGGCCTTCAGGCCGTAGCAGATAACGGGGATGCCGCAATCGTCCACCAGATGGACCAGGTAGTAAACCTCCTCCTTGGTGAGGAACTGGGCCTCATCCACAATGATGCAGGCATATTTCTGCAGCTCCTCATCCGGCATCTGCTGCATCTCGTGGAAATAGATGCACGGGTGCTCCAGCCCGATGCGGGAGCGGACCATGTGGTCTCCGTCCCGGGTGTCCAGCTGGGGCTTGACCAAAAGTGTCTCCTGCCCGCGCTCCTCGTAATTAAACCGGGCCATGAGGGCATTTGCCGATTTGCTGGAGCCCATGGCCCCATATTTGAAGTAAAGCTGTGCCATTTTTTATTCTCCTTCCAATTCTTCCAAAACGCGGGTAGCTCTCTCAAAAGCGGAGGGAATGGCCATCTGCCGGCGCTGCTCCGCGGTATACCACGCCAGCTCGCCGTCTCCGGTCACCGTTACGGCATAGCCCTGCATATCCCAGCGCACATGGGTGAACACATGCTTGGCCCGCCAGGATTTCTCCCACCGTTGCACTGCTAATCCCCAGGCGGCCAGCTGGCGGGCGGCCGATACCTCCGTCAGTAGGCCGGGGATGTTGGGATACTCCCATAGGCCCGCCAGCAGGCCCCTTTGAGGACGACGGCATAAGGCCACGGCGCCGTCCGTGCGGCGCAGGAGGAACACGGTCATCTCCTCCCGGCGTTTTTCTCTCTTAGGAGTGCGGACAGGCAGCATGGCCTGTTTCCCTTCCTGCCGGGCGGCGCACAAATGAGCCAGGGGGCAATCTCCGCACCGGGGCGAGGGGCCCGGCAGGCATACGGCTGAGCCCAGGTCCATGAGGGCCTGGTTAAACGCACCGGGCCGTTCCGCCGGGAGGGCCGCCGCCGCCCAGGTGCGGAAGATTTTCCTGTTCTTCGCGTCCAGTATATCCAAATCAGAGCCGGTGAACCGGCTCAGAATGCGCAGGACGTTGCCATCCACCGCCGGTATGGGCACACCAAAGGCAATGGACAGGATGGCCCCGGCGGTGTAGTCGCCAATGCCGGGCAGGGCCATAAGAGCCTTTTGATCCGCCGGGAGCTGCCCGCCGTACTCTCCGGTGATAATCCGGGCGGCCTTTTGCAGGTTTCGGGCACGGCTGTAGTAGCCCAGCCCCTCCCAAAGCTTCAGCAGCTCCTGCTCATCAGCTGCGGCCAGGGCCTCCACCGTAGGGCAGCGCTCCATGAACCGGTGGAAGTAGGGCAGCACCGCCGCCACCCGGGTCTGCTGGAGCATGATCTCCGACACCCAGGTGCGGTAGGGCGAGACCTCCTCCCGCCAGGGGAGGATCCGGCGGTTTTCATCGTACCAGGCCAGCAGAGGGCGGGCCATCTCTTTCAGTTTTTCCGTATATTGCTCCATTTATTTCATAAATCGCCGGGCGTAGCCACACCGACGGCATAGCTCCTCCGATGGTTTTCGGGCAGCAAAGCCCGCCGCCATAGCGGTGGCCCGGGGGCTCTGCAGAATTTCCGGAAGGGATTGGGTAAATAGGTTCCCCAGGGCGATGGTGCCCTCGCCGTCCAAGCAGCAGGGGGTCACGGTGCCATCACACAGCACCGCCAGCTGGCGTGTCAGGCCGTGGCAAAAATTGGTGCCGCTCTCCGGGGCGGCAAGGTCCGGCCAATCGAACCGCGCTGCCTGCTCCAAAAACAAGTTGGGTCCCAGAGTCCGGTTGCCCCGGGCATCCCGGGGAAGGTCTTCCACATCCCGGCCGATCTTCTCGGACAAGAATGCCTGCACCCGGCTGTTGCAGCGCTGAGCGGTGCCATCATTCCACAGCCGCAGAGCACACAGGACGCCCCTTTGCGACAGGGGCAGGCAGGTGTCCCAAACCTGCTGCAGATATTCCTCCAAATTTCCCACGCCGCCGTTCCCCTCGTAGCTGTGGAGGGAGACACTGATCTTGTGCAGCGCATCTGCTTTCAGCAGCGCATTCCTCTGCCGGGTGAGCAGGGTGCCGTTGGTCACCAGGCACACCCGAAAGGCCAGCTCCCCGGCTATGGCCAGCAGCTCCGGCAGCTGCGGATGCAGTAACGGCTCACCCAGCACATGGAAGTAGAGATAGCCGGTCTCGCCCCGGAGCTTTTGCGTCAGGGTGCGGAACTCTGCCGGGGTCATGGTGCGCGGCGGGCGGCGGGTACCGGGGCAGAAATCGCAGGAGAGGTTGCAGCGATTGGTAATCTCGATATAGATGCGGCTTCGCATGGGCCTGTCCCCTCCCCTCCGAGTTTTTGTGGGTTTTATTTTATCATATTTTGGAGCGGATGAAAAGGGGAAAGAAATGGGGTTGGGGTTGGATTGCTATGGTCCGCCGGCCAATCGGCCTTGCAATGCCATAGTGTAAAAAATCGGCACAGAGTCGGCGAAGTGGTGAGGGCAACGCCCTGCGGATGACAAAAGGCGTAATCTATCCGGGTGTGAAACGGAGCCGCATTCTTTGGGAATGCGGCTCCGTTTACCATATCATATTCGTCTTTTTTTCTTTTTGCTTAGCCGTGAGCAAGAACATAGCTGCCGGAGGCAGGGGCTGTGGTGACCCACTGCACCAGCTGGCTCTCACGCTTGAAGTCAGCGGGAAGGGTGGCCGTTAATGCGGTCAGGTCAACCTCCTCCGGGTCAGCATAGATGCGGTCGAACTGGGCCAGCACGTCACCCGTCAAGCCGCTGTTTTCCGGCGCATTGCGAGAAAGCAGCACAGACAGGGCTGTGGTCTTGGGCAGCTCCTCCCGAAGGGCCTTCAGAAATTCGGTGATGACCGCAGGCTTATCCGTCCCCTCCGGTACCACCATGGCAGGCATATTGCCCACCGCAGGCCAGCCAAAGTTTTCCAGCAATATCTCATCCACGCCCAGATCCGTCAAATCCTTGCACACCTGCTTGAGATAGCTTTGGGTCATAGGTTTGGTCAGATCCAGCCAGCACTCGCTGCTGTAGTCATACCAAAGCCACTGGTCCCAGGTGCGCAGCAGACCCGCATCCTCCACATGGGCTTTGGCATAAGCTGTATCCCCCAAGGCGCTGACACGGGCGATGACATATTTGTCTGCGGCGGTGAGCTTCTTCAGGTTTTCCGTGCTCACGGCAGAGCCAACGGTGCCTGCCGCCTGGAACGAGGGCTTATAGGTGTAAGTGCCGTCTGCCAGCTTTACATCCAACACAACGGTCTTTTGCTCCGCAGGCAGGGTGGCAGAAGGATCCGACTCCAGAGCATTTGCAGCCAGCTCCTTGGCCGCAATGGTCTCAATAACCGGGCCCTGCGGCTCCTCCCGGGTGAAGTCGACGTCATTGGGATCCTGTTCCCCGCCGGAGGGCTGGGTCTGAGGCTCCTTCTTGCTGAGAAATGGCAGCTCCAGGTGCACGTGCCCATTCTCATCGTACACCAGGTGATTCTGGCAGTAGAGGAACGCACCGCCGCCCAAAAGCAGCAGCACAAGGACCACGATCAGAATCTTTTTCCACAACGGCGTCCGGCCATGATAGCTGTTATACCCCTTGGTAGCCATGCGGCACCTCCCCTATTTTTATTTACGGCTTGATGGCATCCACCAGGCCCACGCGGCGGGCATGCCTGCCGCCCTCAAACTCGGTGTTCAGGAAAATCTCCACCATACGTTTGGCCAAATTGGGGCCCGTAACGCCGGCACCCAGGGCAATGACGTTGGCGTTGTTATGGCGGCGGGTCATCTCTGCCTGGAGGCTGTCGGTACACAGGGCGCAGCGTATGCCCCCCACCTTGTTGGCGGCCATGGACACGCCAATGCCCGTGGTGCATATAACGATGCCCCGATCACATTCGCCGCCGGCCACCAGGCGGGCCACCCTTTCTGCGTAAATGGGATAATCTACGCTGTCTGTGCTGTAGCAGCCCACGTCCTCGAAATCAATGTCGTTCTCCTCCAGCCAGATGAGGATGTCCTGCTTGAGCAGGTATCCGCCGTGGTCGCAGCCAATGGCAATTTTCATGGTGTTCTCTCCTGTGTTTTTTATAGTTTTCTGAATTCCGGCTTGCCGCCGGTAAAAGTGGTGAAATACTTGAATCCGCAATCCCGGAGCAGCTGCTGGCGCTCCCGGATCACGCAGCCCACATCCTTTGTCTCGTGAGCGTCGGAGCCCAGGGTGATGACCTCGCCGCCCATCTGCCGGTATAGGCGGAGAATGTCCGCATCCGGCAGGGGCCGGTTGCCCCGGTTGGTATTGCACTCAATGCCGATGCCCTGGGGGATGATGACGGAGAAAATCTCCTCCACCCGATCCATCCAGGGAGCAAAGGTCCAGTCCAGGCCCAGGTGCTCCTTCATGTACCGCAGGGGCAGGGTCAAGTGGCCCAGGACGTTAAAGCGGCCCCACCGGGAAATGGCCAGTACACAATCCAAATAATCCTCAATCACAGCGCGGTAGTAATCCGGACCCTGTCCCTCTTCCAGGAAGTACAGATCCAAGCAATCATACTTTTCACTACAAGTATGCACCGAACCGATGCAAAAGTCCAGCTTTTCTGCACCATTCAGCAAAATTTCTGCCCGGTCATAGCCCAGATATGCTTCTCCTAGTTCAGCACCCAGCTTGATGGACAGTTTATCGCCATATTTTTCCAGTGCTTCCCTGTACTGGGCCCGGAGCGACGCCCAATCGAAGCTATCTCTGGGCGCGTTGTTGCCCCAAAAGATGGTGTCCACATGGTCGGTGATGCATATCTCATCCAGCCCCGCCCGGAGGGCAGCCTCCGCCGCCTGGGACATGGTCATCTTGCCGTCGGGAGAACAGGTGCTGTGTATGTGGTAATCGGCTATATACATGGATGGGCCTCACTTTTTCTTGAAGAAGCTCTTGCGCTTTTCATAGTTGCTCTCGCCCAAGGTCTCGCTGAACCTGCGCAGGGCCTCCTTCTGCTCTTTGTTCAGGTTCCGGGGCGTCTCGATGGTCACGGTGACATATTGGTCGCCCCGGCCCCGGCCGTTGAGCACAGGGATGCCCTTGCCCTTGAGGCGGAAAACCGTGCCGGTTTGAGTGCCCTCGGGGATGGAATACTTCACCTTGCCGTCGATGGTGGGAATCTCCAGCTCTGCCCCCAGCACCGCCTGGGCAAAGGTAATGGGAGCCTCGCAGAACACATCCACGCCGTCCCGGCGGAATAGCTCGTGGGGCTGCACCATAACGGTGATGAGCAGGTCGCCGGCGGGCCCGCCGTTTCTGCCGGCATTGCCCTGGCCGCGCAGGGAGATGGTCTGGCCGTGGTCGATGCCGGCGGGGATATTGACCTTTATGGTCTTGCGTTTGCGCACTGCGCCGGTGCCGCGGCAATCGGGGCAAGGCTGGTGAATGAGCCGACCGGTGCCGCCGCACTTGCGGCAGGGACCATTGGAGGCGAAAACGCCCATGGGGGTCTGCCGGCGAGTCTGCACGGTGCCGGTGCCGTGGCAATCAGGGCAGATTTCGGGTGTGGTGCCGGGCGCACAGCCATTTCCCTTACAGGTAGGGCACTGCTCACTGCGCTCTAAGGTGACGGATTTCTCGCAGCCGAAGGCTGCCTCCGTAAAGCTGACGGAGACGCTGGCCCGGATGCTTTCCCCCCGCTGGGGGGCGTTGGGGTTGCGGCGCTGACCGCCGCCAAAGCCACCGCCGAAAAAGCTGCCGAAGATGTCGCCCAGGTCGCCAAAGTCGAAGCCGCCGCCGTAAGCGCCGCCCCCGGCTCCCGCGCCGTAGTTAGGATCCACCCCGGCGAAGCCGAACTGGTCGTACCGGGCTTTTTTCTCGGGATCGGACAGGACCTCATTGGCCTCGTTGACCTCCTTGAACTTCTCCTCGGCTTCTTTATCGCCGGGGTTCATGTCCGGGTGGTATTTCCGGGCCAGCTTTTTATATGCTTTTTTGATTTCATCCTCCGAGGCGCCCTTTTGGATGCCCAGCACCTCGTAATAATCTCTTTTTTCAGCCATAAACGGTTTCTCCCTTCTGGGGATTCCTCCTCTTTCCTAACGCCGCAAGGAGGGGCAGGAATCCTGCCCCTCTGCGGTTAAACGGAACATTACTTATTGTTCTGGTCGTCGTCATCGACTACCTTGTAGTCGGCGTCGTAGTACTGGCCGCCCTGGGCGCCGGCGTCGGCACCGGGCTGCTGGGCAGCAGCATCGCCCTGGGGCGCCTGCTGATACAGCTTCTCGCTCATCTTGTAAAACAGCTGGGTCAGCTCCTCGGTGGCAGCCTTGATGGCATCCGTATCCTCGCCCTTGAGGGTCTCCTTCAGCTTGTCGATGCCGGCCTGGATGGGAGCCTTCTCGCTCTCAGGGACCTTGTCGCCCACTTCGCTGAGGGTCTTTTCCGCCTGATAGACCATCTGGTCGGCCTGATTGCGGACCTCGACCTTCTCCTTGATCTTGGCATCCTCAGCGGCATACTGCTCGGCTTCCTTCACGGCCTTCTCAATATCCTCCTTACTCATATTGGAGGAGGAGGTGATGGTGATGTGCTGGGCGTTGCCGGTGCCCAGGTCCTTAGCGGAGACATTCACGATGCCGTTGGCGTCGATATCGAAGGTGACCTCGATCTGCGGCACGCCGCGGCGGGCCGGGGCGATGCCGTCCAGATGGAAGCGGCCCAGGCTCTTGTTGGCGGCTGCCATCTCACGCTCACCCTGGAGGACGTTCACCTCCACAGAGGTCTGGTTATCGGCGGCGGTAGAGAAGATCTGACTCTTCTTTACGGGGATAGTGGTGTTGCGCTCAATCAAACGGGTGCATACACCGCCCATGGTTTCAATACCCAGGGACAGGGGGGTGACATCCAGCAGCAGCAGGCCCTTGACATCGCCGGTGAGAACGCCCGCCTGAAGGGCGGCGCCCATGGCCACGCACTCATCGGGGTTGATGCCCTTGAAGGGCTCACTGCCGGTAAAGTTCTTCACAGCCTCCACCACGGCGGGGATACGGCTGGAGCCGCCCACCATCAGGACCTTAGCCAAATCAGAGGGCTTCAGGCCTGCGTCGCTCATAGCCTGACGCACAGGACCCATGGTGGCATCCACCAGGTGGCCGGTGAGCTCATTGAACTTAGCCCGGGTCAGGGTGACATCCAGGTGCTTGGGGCCGGTGGCGTCGGCGGTGATATAGGGCAGGTTAATATTGCTGCTGGTAACACCGGACAGCTCGATCTTGGCCTTCTCAGCAGCCTCCTTCAGGCGCTGCATGGCCACCTTATCGCCGGAGAGGTCAATGCCATCGGTGCGCTTGAACTCGCTCACCAGGTACTTCATGATGCACTGGTCGAAGTCATCGCCGCCCAGGCGGTTATTACCGGCGGTGGCCAGGACCTCGATAACGCCGTCGTCAATCTCCAAAATGGAGACATCGAAGGTGCCGCCGCCCAGATCGTAGACCATGATCTTCTGGGCCTGCTCCTTATCCACGCCGTAGGCCAAGGCTGCAGCGGTGGGCTCGTTAATGATACGCTTGACCTCCAGGCCCGCGATCTTGCCGGCATCCTTGGTGGCCTGGCGCTGGGCATCGGTGAAGTAAGCGGGAACGGTGATGACCGCCTCGGTGACAGGCTGGCCTAGATAGGCCTCGGCGTCGCTCTTCAGCTTCTGCAGGATCATGGCGCTGATCTCCTGAGGGGTATAGGCCTTGCCATCGATGTTCACCTTGTGGTCGGAGCCCATCTCACGCTTGATGGAGGAGATGGTGCGGTCGGGGTTGGTGATAGCCTGGCGCTTTGCCACCTGGCCCACCATACGCTCGCCGGTCTTGGAAAATGCCACCACAGAGGGGGTAGTGCGGTTGCCCTCAGCGTTGGCGATGACAACTGCCTCGCCGCCTTCCATAACGGCTACGCAGGAATTGGTTGTACCCAAATCAATACCGATAACTTTAGACATAATGATTGCCTCCTAAATCTATATACGTTTTATGTGTTAACTATTTCATGCGGGCCTGGGCCCGGGATATGCTTTTTAATTGGCCACCTTCACCATGGCGAAGCGGACCACTCTGTCGCCCATTTGATAACCCTTGCGGAACACCTCCGCCACTGTGTTCTCGGCCAGGCTTTCATCGTCGATGTGCATGACGGCGTTGTGCTTTTCCGGGTCAAAGGGTTGACCCAGGGCCTCGATCTCGGTGACGCCCAGCTTCTCCAGCACGGCAGCAAACTGCTTGCAGATCAGCTCCATGCCCTGGCGATGGGGGTCGCCCTCCTCAAACTGGGTCACAGCCCGATCCAGGTTATCTGCCACGTCCAGGAAGGGCTTCACCGTTTCCAGCTTGGCATCGGCATAAATGCTCTCCTTCTCCTTGGTGGTGCGCTTGCGGTAGTTATCGTACTCTGCGGCCAGCCGGAGATACTTGTCGTTTCCGTCACTCAGGAGCTTTGCCAGGCTCTCAAACTGCTCCATCTGCTGCCGGGTGACGGTGAAGGTCTCCTCCACCTCCGGCGCCTGGGGTGTTTCCTCCACAGGGGTCTCCGGGGTGGTTTCCTCCGGCTTCGGCTGCTCCTGGGGAATATCTTTTTTCTTCTTTTCGCTCATGTTTTCCTCTCCTCTCCCGGAGGTAACTCCTGGGGTTTTCCAAACATACGGCTGAGGCTCTCGGCAAAGTAGCTGAGGCGAGCCGCCACTGTGGCATAATCCATACGGGTGGGGCCCACCACGCCCACAAGACCCCGCATATTCTCGCCGATGTCATAACTGGCAATAACCACGCTGCTGTCTTTTAAGGCATCGCTGACATTCTCAGGTCCAATGAGAATCTGCATGGACGCGCCGCCCGTAGGCATGGGCAGATCCTCTTTACTGTCGGAGATGAAGCTCATCAGCTCGTGGGCCTTGTCGGCATCCCGGTACTCGGGGAATTTCAGAATCTGGCTGGCGCCGCCGGTGAATACCTGCTGGGTCTGCGCCTGGGCGAGCAGCTCTCCAGCATACTCCACCACCTGGTTCAGCAGCAGAAACCACTGGCCCTTCACCTGGTCGCTGAGGTTCATCAGGCAGCCATTCATCTCCGGCGCGGAGATGCCGGTGAAATGGGTGTTGAGCAGGTTGCTCACCTGGCGCAGATGCTCCGGCTCCACCTGCAGCTGCAGGTGCATAAGCTGGCTCTTGACCCGGCTGTCTGACAGCATCACCACGGCGATGAAACTGTCATCGCTGACAGCGATGAGCTCAAAGCGCTGCACCGTCACGGCCCGTTTGTGATCCGCCACAGCGTAGGCTGGGTAGCCCATAAGGCTGGAGGCCATCTGCCCCGCCTGGGCCACCACCTGGTCCAGCTGCTTCATCTGCCCGCCCAGGGCGGAGGTGATCTTTTCCGCTTCCTCGCCAGACACTGTGCGGTGCTCCATGAGCTCGTTGACATACAGCCGGTAGCCCTTGGCCGACGGCACACGTCCCGCCGAAGTGTGGGGCTGCTCCAGGTAGCCCATCTCCACCAGATCCGCCAGTTCATTGCGGATGGTGGCGGAGCTGATCTTGCCGGGCATCTGCTGGGCAATGGCCTTGGAGCCAATAGGCTCGGCGGACCGGATGTACTCCTCCGTGACGATCTTCAGTATTTGCTTTTTTCGATCTGTCAATTCCATAATATTCTCCGTTTTAGCACTCCATTTCCCTGAGTGCTAAACGCAGTTTACCACCAGCATCTGCGATTGTCAAGGGCTGGCAATGTTAAACTATTGTGAACAAACCAATATTTCCCTTCCGGGAAAAGGCATCCCGAAGTATCCCCTGCACAAAGGATACTTCGGGATGTTTTGGTTTGTCCTTACCACTGCCGCGGGTTTCTCCTCCCTTTTCCAAATCCGGTTTACCAGGGGATGCGGCCCTGGGGAAGCTGATTAGGCAGCTTCCCCTGCCGACCCAGCACCGGCAGCAGTGCCTGAAACAAAAAGCCTATCATCAGGATCTGCAGCGGCAGGTACAGGGCGTTTTTCACGGCGCTGGTGGCCATATAATACAGGTATCCCTTGCTGTAGAGAATGGCGCTCCACAGAGAGCCCAGAAAAACATTTTGGATGTTGGTGAGGAGCTTTGCTAAGATGATGCGGCGCCAGGTGATCCGGGCCCGATAGAAAAACAGGGCATAGACTATGCAGCCCAAAATAGTGGTGAGCATATAGCCGGGAAAGTAGGGATAGCCCCCGGAGGAGAGAAAAAAGCTGAGAGTATCCTCCGCTGCACCGAACAGGATCACCATCACCGGGCCGCATACCAGGGAGCACAGGGCTCGGGCCAGGAAGGTGACGCTGATGGACAGCCCCTCCCCCACCCGGATGGTACAGTGGCTGAGGACGATGCAGGCGGCGATCATCAGTGCCGAAAACACTATAGAGCGGTAGTTTTTTACCTCCAGGGCTGCAGTGCGCCAGTAGGCGCCGGAAAATGGGGTCTTAAAAATGGGCATAAAAATCCTCCTCTGTATCATCGGCAGTCCGGTAATACCGGATCAGCCGCACAGAGGAGCAGGGCAGCACAAAGCCGCCGGGCAGAGCGCTATGCGGCAGCGGGATGCGGAAAACGTAATGCAGGTGACCCGGTCGCCTTTCCTCCGACGGACAACTCCCCGTTCCGCCGGCGCTTGAACATGCGTCTTCCTACTCTGCCTGATGTTGATGGGGATAGTATACGACTTTTGGCAGGTATTTGCAAGAGGATACAGCACAAGAAAGGCGGCGGGCTATGGTCAGCCCGCCCCACGGAGGGCAAGAGATACGATGGGATGGGACGATGTGGCCCATTGATCCTTATGGGTACGATGTCTTGAGGTGGTGGAGCAGGCGGCTGCGAGGGTCACCCCCACGGCTCGGATGATGGATGCAAAAAAGCAGCCGTCCGGATAAACCGGACGGCCGCTTTGATGCGGGATTTATTCAGCCTTGGGAGCTTCCGCAGCCTTAGCGGCCTCGGCAGCAGCCTTGGCGGCAGCGGCCTTCTTTTCAGCAGCGGCCTTCTGCGCAGCCTTGAACTTCTCCTTCTCCTCGGGAGTGGGGATGGGCTCAATGGCGTTGCGGGGGCAGGCCTTGGCGCACATGGTGCAGTTCTTGCACTTGGAGTAGTCGATGACGGCCACGTTGTTCACAACATGGATGGCATCAAACTTGCAGGTGCGCTCGCACATGCCGCAGGCAATGCAGGAATCGGCACAAACCTTGGTGACGGCGGGGCCCTTATCCTTATTGGAGCAATTGACGAACACCTTCTGCTTGTAGGGAACCTCCACGATCAGGTGGTGGGGGCAAGCCTCACGGCAAGCGCCGCAGTTGGTGCATTTTTCCTTGTCCACCACGGCCACGCCGTTTTCCACATGGATAGCATCGAACTTGCAGGCGGCCACACAGGAGCCGAAGCCGAAGCAGCCGTAGCGGCAGGCCTTGGAGTTACCGCCGCAGACCTTAGTGGCGGCCAGGCAATCGGTGACGCCGCGATATTCAAAGTTGTCCTTGGCATTGCAGCCGCCATTGCAGAGCACATGGGCGACCATCTTATCGCCGGTGGGAGCCGCCATGCCCATGATAGCAGCGATCTTTGCAGCGCCCTCAGCCCCCGCGGGAGCGCAGGCGGTAATGGGAGCCTTGCCGGCCAGGATGGCCTCAGCGCAGCCGCCGCAGCCGGGATAGCCGCAGCCGCCGCAGTTGGCGCCGGCCAGGGCTGCCTGAATCTCGGGCAGACGGGGGTCTACTTCCACTTCAAAGACCTTAGCGGCCACGGCCAGGATCAGACCGAACACGATTGCAAGTACACCTAAAACGATGACTGCATACAAAATATTCATATTCTCTTTTCCTCCTTACCAGACCTTCAGGCCGCTGAAGCCCATGAACGCCAGGGCCATCAGGCCGGCGGTGACCAGAGCGATGGGGAAGCCATCAAAGGCCTTGGGGTTCTCACTGGAAACCTCCAGCTGCTCACGCACGGCGGCAAACAGGAAGATGGCCAGCAGGAAGCCCAAACCGCCGGTGATGCCGTACACCACGGAGCCGATGAAGCTGTAGTCATTCTGCACGTTCAGCAGAGCTACACCCAAAACGGCGCAGTTGGTGGTGATCAGAGGCAGGTAGACGCCCAGGGCAGTGTACAGGGTGGGGATGTTCTTCTTCAGGAACATTTCCACGAACTGCACAAGGCCCGCGATGACCAGAATGAAGGCCACGGTCTGCATATAGCCCAGGCCCATAGCAACCAGGATCTTGTTGACACCGAAGCACACGGCGGAGGCCAGGCCCATAACAAAGGTCACGGCGGCGCCCATACCCACGGCGGTGTCGATCTTCTTGGACACGCCCAGGAAGGGACAGATGCCCAGGAACTGGGCGAAGATAAAGTTATTTGTAAGAATGGCGCCCAAAGAGATGGCGAGCAAAGCTGTAATACTCATAACTTACTTACCCTCCTTTTTCTTAGCGCTCTTGGTCAGGGCCCACTGCATAAGAGCAATGAGGCAGCCCAGGGTCAGGAAGCCGCCCACAGGCAGCGTGAGGACTTTGATGCCGAACTCCTCGGGGATGATGGTCACGCCGGGAGCGCTGCCCAAAGCGCCGCCGCCCAGGAGGCCGCCGCCGAACTTGCCGCTGCCCAGGAACTCACGGACAACGCACATGACGATCAGCACCAGGGTGTAGCCGATGCCCTGGCAGATACCGTCCACCGCGGAGGCACCTACGCCGTTCTTAGAGGCAAAGCCCTCTGCACGGCCCAGGATGATGCAGTTCACCACGATCAGGGGGATGAACACGCCCAGGGAGCTGGACAGCGCGGGGACAAAGGCCTTCAGCAGCAGGTCCACGCAGGTAACGAAGCCGGCGATGACCACGATGTAGCAGGCAATACGCACTTCGTTGGGAATGATCTTGCGAAGCAGGGAAATGAAAATATTGGACAGGGTCAAGATGATGAGCACGCTGACGCCCATGCCCAGGCCGTTAAAGAACGAGGTAGTGATGGCCATGGTGGAGCACATACCAAGCACCTGCACCAGCACGGGGTTCTGTGTAATCAGGCCCTCTTTGAGTTGCTTACCAAAATTCATAATTCAGCTCCTCCTTTCTTAGCCCAAGACATCGGCAACAGCCAGGGCCGCGTTGGCGCCCATGGTGATGCCCTTGGTGGAGACTGTGGCACCGGAGATGGCGGTGATGTTGCTGCCAACGACCAGGGAGCCGGCACCGCTGAGACCCACAAACTGATCCAGCACGGGCACACCGGCGGTGTTGGTCTCATTGCCCACGACCTTGGTGCCGATGCCGGAGGTCTCGGCATGGCTGACAACGGAAATGCCGGTGATGGCCTTATTAGCGTCCACGCCCACCATCATCACGATGGTGCCCTGGGAGCCGGAGGCGGAGATCTTCATCACATAGCCGGCCTCGGCGCCGCCGTTGGTCACGGGGTACAGCTCCAGGATCTTGCCGCTCTGGGTGGCGGCAGCGGCGACCATATCATCGGTCACTTCTATTTTATCGCCGAACTCGCTGCCCTCGGGGGCCACGGCGCTCATGGCGATGCGGGTATTTTCGGCGTCGATCTCGGCGATCTTGTCTGCGGTGATGCTGTTGACAAAGCCCAAAAGGGCGGCAACCACCAGGGAGATGACCGTTAGAGTGCCGGCGACCTTGAGGATAAACTTACCGGGAATCTTCATTACTTCGCCGCCTCCTTCTTTTCTTTCTTCAGCGCACCATAGATGGTGGGACGGACATACTTATCCAGCAGCCAGGTGGTGCAGTTCATGATCATGATGGAGTAGCAAACGCCCTCGGGATAGGAGCCGAAGCGGCGGATGAACACCGTGATCAGGCCGCAGCCAATGCCGAAGATGGCCTGCCCCAGCTTGGTGACGGGGGAAGTGGCATAGTCGGTAGCCATGAAAATGGCACCCAGCATCAGGCCGCCGCCGAACACATTGTAAGCCATGTATTCCACACCGCTGATGCCAGCAGGAGCAGAGATGAGAGAGATGACAGCCACGGTGGCGATGAAGGCCACGGGGGTCTGCCAGGAGATGACCTTGCGCAGCAGCAGATAGATGCCGCCCAGCAGGAGCATCAGGGAGGAAACCTCACCCAAAGAGCCGCCGATGCGGCCGATGAACATATCGCCCAGGGTGTATGTATTGGTGAGGGTCTCCCAACCGGCGGCGTCCACGCCCTTCATGAGCATCATGGGGGTGGCGGCGGTGACGATGTCGGCATTGCTGCCAACCACCAGAGCCTTCTCACCCACCTTGACCCAGTTGCCTGCCATGACGGAGGCATAGCTGGCCAGCAGGATCGCACGGCCCGCCAGGGCGGGGTTGATGAAGTTGCAGCCGATGCCGCCGTAGAGCTGCTTGACCAGCACGATGGAGAAAAATGCGCCGATAATAATCATCCAGTAGGGGATCTGCACGGGGCAGACAAAGGCCAGCAGGATACCGGTGACCACAGCGGACAGGTCGCCGATGGAGTTGGTCTTCTTCATGACCTTGCGGTACAGCCACTCCCAAACCACGCAGGCCGCCACGGACACCAGGGTGACCGTCAGCGCGCGCCAGCCGAACACATAGATGCCCATGATGAGGGCGGGCATGAGAGCGATGATCACATCCAGCATGATGGAGCGGGTGTCCTCATTGGAGCGGATATGAGGAGAGGAGGATGCGATGAGCTTCAAGCTTTTATAATCCGTCATTGCTTACGCCTCCTTCTTCTCTTCGGCTGCCTTCTTCTCGGCCTCGGCCTTTGCCTTGGCAGCCATTCTTGCGTTATTGACCTTCTGCTTGCCCATGCGGAACATATGGGTCAGGGGCAGACGGGCGGGGCAGGTGTAGGCGCAGGCGCCGCACTCGATGCAATCCATGCCGTGCAGAACGTTCTGCCAGGTGTCCACATCGCCCTTTTGCAGGTACTTATACATGAAGACAGGCTCCAGGCGCATGGGGCACACGCCCACGCACTTGCCGCAGCGGATGCACTGGGGCTCGGCCACATACTTCTCCTCATCGCCGGCAAAGGCCAGCATAGCACCGGTGCCCTTACCCACGGTTACATCCACATCATACTGGGCAAGACCCATCATGGGGCCGCCCATAATCAGCTTGTAGGTATCCTCCCGCAGGCCGCCGCAGGCATCGAACAGGTCGGTAATGGGGGTACCGATGGGGCACTCAATGTTCTTGGGCTCGATGACGCCGGAGCCGGAGACGGTGACGATCTTGCTCACCACGGGCATACCGGTGTAAACAGCCTTGTAAATAGAACAGGTGGTGTTCAGGTTGAAAATGCAGCAGCCGGCGTCAGCGGGGAGCTTGCCGGAGGGAACCTGCCGGCCGGAGATGGCCTGGCAGAGCTGCTTTTCAGCGCCCTGGGGGTAACGGGTGTGCAGCACCTCCACCACCACGGGAGCCTTCAGCTCGGCGATGGTCTTGTTCAGCACGTCCGCCGCGTTCTGCTTGTTGGCCTCCACGCCGATATAGACCTTATCCACACCGAAGCACTTGGCCAAAAGGGTAGCGCCCTTGATGACCTGCTCAGGCCGCTCCAGCATGGTGCGGTGGTCACCGGTGATATAGGGCTCGCACTCGGCAGCGTTAATAAGGACATAGTCCACCTTGCCCAGGCCGGAGCTGATCTTCACATGGGTGGGGAAGGTCGCGCCGCCCTGGCCGACGATGCCGGCGTTCTTGACGATCTCTACCAGCTGCTCGGGAGTCAGGCTGTCAGGATCGGCCACGGGATGAATGTCCGGGCACACGGTGTTCTGCTTGTCGTTTTCAATGACCACGCTCATCATGGTGCCGCCCATAGAGAAGGGGCGGGGCTCCACGGCCTTTACAGTGCCGGAAACGCTGGCATGAATGGGTGCGGATACGAAACCGCCGGGCTCGCCGATCAGCTGGCCCACAGTAACCTTGTCGCCCACGGAAACCACGGGCTTGCAAGGCGCACCGATGTGCATAGACATGGGAATGACCACCTCAGCCGGGGCTGCCAGCTGCTCGATGGCCTTTTCATTGGTTGCGGCCTTCATGTCATTGGGATGAACGCCGCCAAAGAAAGCTTGTGCCATTGTCTTTCACCTCATCTTACTTCAGGGTGGCCCTATGCCACCCCATACTGAAAGTAATATTACAACAAATTCGGGCCTTTGTCCACCCCTATCCGATGGGATTTGCGGTATTTTTTGACAAATTATGAATTAAGATGCCGTGAAAAAGCGCCTCCTTCCGTAAATTCAACAGGAAATGGTTCTGCCTCTTGTTTTTTTCGGGCAGGTGTGTTACAGTGGCAAAGTACAGTTTACAAGGGACTACACAGGGTAACGGTCTGACGGGAGGTGTGCCGCCCGTCAGATTTTCCATGTGATGTTCAAGCTGTCACTTGTAGCGGCAACGGTGGTAATCATCAAATCCACCA
>DPPB01000015.1:32183-32747 GCA_003539495.1 Oscillibacter sp.
CTGGCTGACCTGTTCCGGGCTGATGGCTTCCACCGTCAACTCCGCTATCCTCGCCAGAAGTTCCTGCTTGCGTCCGTCCAGTTCCGCTATCTTCACATTCACATAGGAGAGCAGAACATTGTTTGCACCCGTCAGACTGTCCACCAGCTTTTCAATCTCGCTGTCCACATGGAGAAGTTCCACTTGCAGGGCGGCGATTTTCGGGTTTGCCTTTGCCGCTTTTTTTCTGCCCGTCAGCGTTTTGTAGCTTGCCAGCTTCTTCACCATCTGCTGATAAACAACCGCTTCCAGCTCCGAAGTGATGATTTTCCCGCACCCGGCACAGCTTTTATTGTCCAGCCGCTTTGTGCAGCGGAGATATTGCTTTCCCACAGGATTGTTAATGCTCATAAGGGCATACCCGCAGTTTCCGCACTTGATTTTTCCCGCCAGCCATGTATGGGTGGCTTTCCGGGCAGACTGGATTTTCATGTTGTTCATCAGCTTCTTGCGGCAGGTCAGCCAGATGTCGGAGGGGACAATGCCCTCATGGGGAGCCAGCACCAGCATTTGGTCTTTCAAGTC
>DPPB01000034.1:0-61623 GCA_003539495.1 Oscillibacter sp.
AGGACCTGTAAGAAATACACACAAAAACCGGCTCATGAAGCTTCCCTGGAAGCTTCATGAGCCGGTTTTGCCGTACGGAAATACAATGTATTTTCAGTATATATCCCATTTCTGCAATTTCGCAATCACCATCAATACCGCGAAAAGAGGAGCGGATCCGTATAACAACCGGATCCGCTCCTCTTTCTGTAAGCAGAAACGCCACTGTCCCCTGTCACACGCAGGTAAAGCCGCCGTCCACCAGCACGGTGCTTCCCACCGTAAAGCTTGCCTCGTCACTGGCCAGAAATACAATGACCCGAGCGATTTCTTCAGGTCGGCCCAACCGGCCGATGGGAAACAGCTTTGCAAATTCCTCCAATCCGCCGATCCCCTCCATCAACGGCGTCAGCGTGCCGCCCGGGCAAACACAGTTGACCAGAATATTTTCCTTGGCATATTCCGCGGCCATGCTCTTGCTGAGCTGAATTACCGCTCCCTTGGTGGCAGAATAGGCATGCAGGCCCCATGCGCCCACAGTGCCGGCTGTGGAGCCGATGTTAACGATCCGCCCATAGCCGTTTTTCCGCATCAGCGGCAGGATATACTTACTCATCAGAAAGATACTGGTCACATTGAGCGCAAAAATTTTTTCCCACTGCTTCAGCGTCAGCGTTTCCACCGTGCCATCCACCGACATTCCCGCATTGTTGATCAGGATATCCACTTTGGGGTAATCTCGAGCGATCCGGGCACAGAGAGCCTCTATCTGCGCCGGATCAGAGAGGTCGCAGGCATAAAATTTTGCGCCCTGCTTTTCCAGCTCCGCCCCCTTTTCCGCACTGCGGCCAACCGCCAGCACCTGTGCGCCCTTGGCCATCAGTTGGCGAGCCGTTTCCTCACCGATCCCGGAAGTCGCCCCGGTCACGATTGCAACTTTTCCGCAAAAATCCATTATTCTTCCTCCCTTAGCGGTATTCCTGCACAAGCATCATCTGATTAGCGGCATGCGCCACCTCCAGCAGCTTGATATTCCCTTCTCCCATCAAGGCGCCAAGCCGCGCATCCGCCTCCGCCACCCAGTTGGGATCCACTGCCTCTAAAGAGGCCTTGTCCTTCCAATACACAATGTTGCGTACATAACCGGGGCGATCACTGCTCACCCATATCTCAGAGCCCATGAAGCCCGGCCACTTTTCCAGGCCCTGTGTAAAGCAGGTGAAGTCCCCTTCCAAATACCGATCCAAAAGCTCCGGAGCAATCTGGAACACAAGCTCCTCCACGATCAAGGGGTTCTCATATTTCTTGCGCTGCATATATCCTTCCTCCTGTTCAGTTATAGCTCATTCACTCCGCCGGAATAGCTGCAACGGCAGAAGCGCATGGTGGAACAGCACGTGGCCGCTCACCAGCTCATCCCCCTCCAAGGCATAGCGGATATCCCCCATACGAAACAACGTGCTGCCGGGCTCCAGCTCCAGCTTTTGGGCAACGGCTCCGTGTACCTGGCAAAAATCAAGCTCCGCCACGGTAGTATTGGCCTGCCTCAGGCAAAAGATCTCCAAAAATTCGCAGAGACTCAGATCCTCAAAATCCTTCCATTTTTGATAGTCAAATTTAAAATTACTCTTGCGGTAATAGGCAAGGCTGTAAAGCACCGGTTTCCCGTCCCCGCAGAATACCCGTTCCAAACGCAGCAGCGGTTCGCCGCAAGTTTTTAGTGTGGAGCCTTGGGCAAGGCCCTCCGCCGCCTCACAATCCACCCACCGCTCATCCGTCAGCCGAACGGAAGGCTCCATCCCATGGAGTCGGATTAAATCCATGAAATCTACCTGTTCATCGATCCTCGGCCCCAAGCGGCATATATGGTCGTTGATCAGGATGCCTTTTCCCCGGCGGCGGCTGACGTATCCGCGCGACTCCAGTTCCCCCAGTACATCGCGGATCAGCACCAGGCTTACACCGCACATCCTAGCCATTTCCTCACCAGAGGGAAGTCTGTCCTCTCCTGCGCTGAGCTTCTGCTGGATCAGGCGCAGAACCGTCACCTTTGTTTTGGCATACGCCTTGTCCGGCGTCTTCATATTTTCAAGACTCATTGCACTCCGTCTCTCCGTAAATAATATTTTTATAAATAAATCATATTTATCTATTGCAATCAGATTTATTTTATGATAATCTATTTTCAAGAGATAGTCAAGTGTTTTTCCAAAGCGGATTCCTGTATTTCCGGTGCAGCGACACCTGTGTATATTTTTTAATTCGAGGAGGAAGTCACCATGAAAAAAACAATCGCATTCCTACTGTCTCTAATTATGACTCTTAGTTTGCTGACCGCCTGCAGCACCCAGAAGGAGCCAAATAGCCCAAACAAAGGCGGCAACACTTCTGACCCGAGCAATCTGAAAATAGGCTTAGTCCTGACCGGAAGTGCCAACGACGGCGGATGGAACCAAATGGCTGCCGACGCTGCTTCCACTGTTGCAGCCAAATATGGTTGCACAGTAAATTTCTCCGAGTCTGTTGCAACCACAGATATTGAAAACACCATCCGCGGGTATGCCGATGCCGGATATGACATTGTGTTTGCCCATGGTGCAGAGCTGTTTGATGCTTCCAAGCAGGTTTCCAAGGATTATCCCGATACTAAATTTATCAACAGTTGCGCCTTCTCCGGGCAGGAGCCAAATCTCACAGGCGTTGACTTCGGTGCATATGAGCTGGGCTTTTTGAACGGCTTGGCCTGTGCCTACGCTACAGAGGCAAAGAAGGTTGGCGTTATCATTGCTGTGGAAAGTGACTCCATGCTGACTTGGGTAGAGGGCATCAAGGACGCTGTGAAATACGTGGATGAGAGCATTGAGGTCGTGGTTGTTGCCACGGGTAGCTTTGACGATCCCATCAAGGCCAAGCAGGCCACCGATGCAATGGCTTCCAAGGGCTGCGATGTGATTACCCAAAATGCAGACGCCTGCGGAAACGGCGCCGTAGAGGAATGCGACACCTTGGGTCTAGTGAATGTGGGCGCTGTGGGAGACCAAAGCGCTTACGGAGAAAGCTGCTTCCTGTCCGTGATACAGGACGCGCACCAGGGCATTGCGGCCGCTATCGATGAGGCAATCAACGGCACCCTGAAGCCCGGACCTGTGGTCATGGGCGCCAATGCAAACGTGGTGTATCTCACCGGTTACACGGGCAAATACGCTAACCTCCTCACCGATGAGGAAAAAGCCACCCTGCAAAGCGTCTGGCAGCAGGCGCATGATGGTGTTGACCTGCACACCCTCACCAAGTAAATCTCCGTACTGAAAAAAACACCGGGGAAGGCTCCTTTGAAGGGGCCTTCTCCGGTGTTCTGTTTGTCAAGGAAGTCCGAAGAAAGTGTGCCGAGCTGCGCAGTGAATTTCTTGTCCTGTACGGTGCGCGCTGAACAGCAGGGTTCCTTATGAGGTATTTATGCTTCTGCGGACGTTTTCTCCTCCCGCCGCTTTTGATATGCCTCCAAATACCGATCTAAATAGACCTTGTAGACAGTGGCAGAGATCGTATTGCGAAGCAGGTCCTTTTCATCGGATTGAGTTTCGCCTATTCCCTGCCTTGCAGGTGCTATGCCAAAGGCCGCGCCAAGCATATTTTCGAACTCGTCGCAGAAATAGTCATAGGCAGTCTGAAGCGCATAGCTGTCCTCCTGTATGCCAAACATCATCCGAAGCCCATCAAGCGGAACGACAGGCTTGACCACGGCAATAAAGAGCAGGCGCGCAAGGTGCTGGGCGGTGTACAGTTTTTTCTGCGGTGCGGGGATCAGCCGCTGCTTGACATAATTGCTTACCATAGAGCTTGTCAGCGCAGGCTCCCCCAGTATTGCCAGGTGGGAATTGACATAGCGCACCACCTGTTCCAGATAAAGGCCGACGTCAGGAATCTGCGCATAGCGGGGCAGACGGAATTCCTCAATATTCACAGTTGTGTTCTTCCCTTCATATTCTATGCCTCTATTATATACGATTTCGGTCAATAGTTCAACTGTTCTTGAAAATATTTTAATCGGTTTTATAAAAGCGGTTGACGGATTGAGAGAAAACTGGTAATATTCTTATACCGGTTTTTCAAAACCGGAGGAAATGCCTTTTGCTATTAGGAGGATTTACCATGACTCAGCTTCGCATTGCCGCAGACTCCAGCTGTGATCTCCTGGCGCTGGAGGGTTTGGACTTTGTCGCCGTTCCCCTTACCATACGAACCGACACGGAGGAATTCCGAGACGATGCCGCCCTCGATGTAAGCAAGATGGTCAGCACGCTTCGTAATACCAAGGGCCGCTCCTACAGCGCATGCCCCAATATTGCGGATTGGGAGGATGCCTTTGGCGAGGAGGGCGACGTAATTGCCTTTACCATCACAAGCAGCCTCTCGGGCAGCTACAGCGCGGCGTGCGCCGCAAAGAAGGCCTGCATTGAGCGCAATCCCACTCGGCGCATCCATGTTGTCGACACCCTGTCTGCCGGCCCCGAAATGATGCTCCTTATTGAAAAGGTGCTGTCCGCACTGCGCTCCGGCGCGGACTTCCACGATGTGTGCCGGGTGGTAGAGGCATACCAGCACCAGACCCACCTGCTCTTTGCGCTGGAATCCATGCATAATCTCGCCCAGAACGGACGGGTCAGTAAGCTCGCCGCGACTATGGCGGGCGTTCTCGGCATCCGCGCCCTGGGGCAGGCCAGCCTTGAAGGAACCCTTGAGATGCTTGAAAAATGCCGTGGGCTAAGAAAAACACGGGCGTCCATGCTGCGGGAAATGGAGCGCTTCGGCTACAACGGAGGCAGCGTCCGTATCGGGCATTGTCAGAATGCGGCCCTTGCGCTGGAGCTTGTCACCGAGATTCATCAGCTTTTCCCCGAGGCGGATGTTAAAAGCTATCCCCTGCGCGGCCTTTGCAGCTACTATGCCGAGTACGGCGGCATTATGCTGGGCTTCGAGTCGTGAAAATGCATACGCGGATGCAGGCGGTGGAGATCCTGCATCTGGCGGTACGTATTCTGACGCTGCCGCCGATCGTTATCGGCGTAACCCTGCTTTTGATGTACGCCCTGGAAGGATTTTTGACGCTGCGGGAGCTGCTGGTGTGCGAGTTTTTTTTGCTGCTCATCCCCATTGCGGCATACCCGCTGCGGGAAATCCTTCGCATCGGAAAGGACCGGTGGAAAGGGCAGCGCAGTACGGCGCTGGTATGCAGCGCCGTCGGATACATTGCAGGCTTTCTCTGGTCACTGCTGGCACCCTGCTCATGGCTTGTCCATATTCTGTTTCTCTCCTACGTTATTTCCATCGCGGGCCTGCTGCTGCTCAATGTCGGGCTTGGCTTTCATGCAAGCGGCCACGCCTGCAGTACAACGGCTCCGGCACTTCTGCTGACTTGGAAGCTGCACCCCCTCTTCATCCTACCGTCTGTGCTGCTAATCGTGGCGGTATACCGCTCCTCCTTGAAGCTGTCGCGTCATACGCTGCCCCAGCTCCTGACCGGCTCGGCGGTGAGCCTCCTGGCCTGCGGGATTTCCACCCTGTTCTACGGAACCGGTTAAGGCCGAGTCTCCCTCTATCAAAACGCCGCGCCTACTGATGATCCCGAAAACCTGCGCCTACATCTGGATCATCGTTATGGGGCTGCAGCTGTTGTTCCGCGCTGCTTGAGGAGGGTGTGCAGCAGCATGAGTCAGAAAAGCTATTCCATCATCTACAGCAGCATGACCGGCAAATAGAGGAACAGCGCGAGCTCTCGCGCTGTTCCTCTATTTATGGGGATATAGCCGCAGGGATAAACCCGCGTTTAATTCGCCCGGGCTTTAAGTCAGCTCAAATGCGATACAATAGTCTCCTTACCCGCCTGCCGGGATGGATATCTCAAACACGGCACCGCCATCCCCGTTGCAGGCACGGATCGTCCCTTTATGCAGGTGGATGATTTCTTTTGTCAGCGCAAGGCCAATGCCGGTTTTTCCGCTTTCCCCCATATAGAAACGATCAAAGATATGGGGAAGATCCGTCTCGGCGATGCCGTTTCCATCATCCTGTATCCGGATTATCACATTCCGTTTGTCAGGCCGGCAGGTCAGGCGCAGCTCACTGCGGGCATACCGCAATCCGTTGGTCAGGATGTTCGTGACCGCCCTGCGCATCTGCGTGTCATCGCACTTGACCATGACGGGTTCTTCGGGGAAATCCGGCACAATGGCGATGCCGCTATGGGCGGCTGCCGGCTCCACGGTGCGAAGGCTGTCGTAGAGCAGCTCCCGAAGATCCACCTTTGAAAGCGTAAGCTGCCGTCCCATGTCGAGCCGGGAGATGTCCAAAAGCTCCTCCACCAGCTCCGTCATGCGGTCGCTCTCCGCCAATATCACCTCCGCCGAGCTGCCTGCCTCCATCACCCCCGCCTGTATGCCCTCCGCATAGCCCTGTATCGCCATCAGCGGTGTTTTCAGCTCATGAGAGGCGTTCTGGAAGAAGGTCTGCTGTCGTTCCGCCTCGTTTTCGATATCCCTGCCAAACCGGAAGCCCAGCAGGCACATGACGGAGGAAATTGCAAGCAGCACCGCAAAGAACATCCCGTTCAGTGTCACGATATAGCGTGTGATGGGGCCGATGTCTATGTACATGATGTAGGAGTATGGAGCTTCTGCATCGCCGTAGTCCTCCTGAACGGACATAAAAATCAGGTGGTGCCTACCCGTCCTAAAGGAATAACACTGATCCAGCGCGATGTTCCGATTACTGCAGTAGGCCAGCAGCTCCTTCTCCAATTGGTAGGTTTCCTGTCTCCATCCGCTTGGCCGGTAGCCATCCTCCAGCTCCAGAAAGACAATGCTGGGCGTAAGGAAGTGTTCCTCCTCCCCGTTGTCCCAATCGCTGTTAGGGATCGTTCCGCTGTCTGTATAGGGGATGGTGCGGTTTTGGTACCTCGCCTCACTGATGAGTGCCTTTTTTGCCTCTCTTACAAAGTGAGCTGGGATAATGACGTTGACCGCCAGCATGAAAAGGGCAAAGAGCAGCAGCGCCGCGCCGAGGATCAGATACACGATCCGCTGCTTGATGTTCTTCATACGCTCTCCGCCCCCTTCAGCCTATACCCAAACCCCCAGATCGTAGCCACACTGACGCCGCTGCCTGCCTGCAGCAGCTTTTTCCGGATGCGGCGAAGGGTTTCGTCCGTCACACGGGTCTCCACCTCCGAATCGAAGCCCCAGACTGCGTTGAGCAGCTCCTCGCGGGAGTAGGCTTTCCCCGGCTGCCTCATCATATAGCTAAGCAGCCGCAGCTCGGTTTGGGTCAGCGCAACAGGTGCATTCCCGCAGAGGACGGCGTTTTCCGTAGCGGAATAGCGGAGATCCCCATAGCGCAATTCGTCTGCTGTCGCTGCCGCTGTTTTCCCCCTGTCCATCTCCACCCGGCGCAGCAGGGCTCTCACCTTCATGAGCAGGATCGTGGGCCGAAAGGGCTTGGTGAGGTAATCATCGCCGCCCTGGCTGATGCCCATGACATAGTCCAGCTCGCTGTCCTTTGCCGTGAGCAGAATGATGGGAATGTCGGAAACAGAGCGAAGCTCCCGGCACACGGTAAGGCCGTCCGTGCCGGGCATCATAATATCCAAAATCACAAGCTCCGCCGGCTCCTGCTGAAAAGCCGCTAGCAGTGCATCTCCGCTTTCAAAGGAGCGCACTTCATATCCGTCGCTTGTAAGGAAGCTGTGCAGCAGCTCGCGTATGCTCTTTTCGTCATCAGCCAGATAGATGGTATGCCCCACAGCGCCCTCCTTGTAAGCAGCGCCAAATGCTGCGCACAGGCGCAGCATCGGCGTGGTATTGAGCCTATCGTATCAGAAAAGGCTTTCTCCATCAAAGAGGGCAGATGCCGCTTTCACAGCCTGTGTTCCCCCAAACGGAATTGTTCAGCTCGCAGAGTCGGTTGTCAATCTCCACCAGGCGGTTGTAGTCGGTGACAAGGGCCTCCTTTTCCGCATCGGTCAGGACATTCAGGCTGCGGATAAAGGAAATCTCATCGTAGTTATCGAAGTTATAGTCATCCGGCAGGCCAAAATATGCCTCATCCACCTTGTCCCACAGGTCTGCATTCTTCTCGCTGATCCGGTCATACTCTTGCTCCAGGGTGTCGATCTCATCCAGCACCTTGGGGTCGGCCTTTTCCAGTGCCTTCTCGTAAAGCGGCATATTGTCGCAGGAGGGCAGCTTCGCATACAAGGCCTCCATCTCAGTATCCAGGCCGTTCAGCTCCTCAATGTCTGTCAGCAGCGCCGCCTTCTCCTCTGCCGTCAGGGTGGTCATGCCGCGGATAAACTCCGCCTCGTCAAAGCCCTCAAAGTTGTAGTCCTCGGGCAGTGCATTGCAGGCCTCGTCCAGCTTCTCCCACAGTGCGGCGTTCCTCTGGAAGACGGCGTCGCTCTTTGCTTCCACTGCCTCGATCTGCTCCCAAATTGCGTCCTCATTCTCCGTGGCGATGGCAGCTGCCGGCTCTGCCGTGTCAGGCGTTGCCGCAAAGGCTACGGCAGTTGCGCCGATGGCCGATACCGCCAATGCCAGTGTCAGCACAAGGCTCCAAATTGTTTTCTTCTTCATGGTATGTTACGCTCCTTTTTGAAGTATTTGGGGTCGTGTATCAACCTTGTCTACATGATACCAAAAGCGCCTTCGGACTTCTCCCGCAAAAGTGCGGAGAAAGTGTCACAAAAGTGCAACAGGGCCAATTGGGAGATTCCTCCTTTTTAAGGGGATAAAAATCCGCTTGTCAGCTCATATCGGCGGCAAGGGCCTGGTCGATGAGCTTTTGCAGCGTCTCGGCCTGTTTCTTTTCTGTAATGGCACCTACGATGGGTTCTCCCACGATATTGCCGTTGCGGTCAACTACATAGGTGGTGGGATAGGCAAGGATATTCGAGGTAAACTTTCCCGCCTCACTGTCGGAAGCGAAATATACATTCTGATAGGTTGCGCCCTTCTTCATCAGCACATCCTTTGCCTCTGAAATTGCCGCTTCGTCGCCGCCCAGCGTGAAGGTGTTGACGCCGATGAGTGTGCCGCCCTTTTCAGCAAGCTTCTTGTTCAGCGCATCCAGCTCGGCAAGCTCGCCCACACAGGGGTTACAGGTGGTAAACCAGAAATTCACTACCGTGACAGCGTTGCCGGAGAACAGCTTATCGCTCTTCACCGTGTTCCCGTTCAGGTCCTTGCCCTCAAAGGAGGGGAACTTCTTCATGCTGCCGTCATTGGGCGGCGTGGTCGTGTTGTTGCCTGCAGGCATACTCATGTCGCCATCCAAGGATTTCCGCGCCACCTCAGGGTATTTTTTCTCAATCATGGTCAGCTTGCTTTCGATGTCACGAATCTTCTCCGCTTCTCCCTGAAGCAGCTTCAGCTCATCCGCCGTAAACTGATCCTTGGCGGATTCGATTGTACTGAGCAGGAAATCGCCATAGTTTTTGCCGTCCTCCTGCATAGTCATGCCTTTGTCAGCCGCCATAAATACCTTTTCCCACAGCTCGGTATTCTTTGAGAGAATAGCATTTTCCTGCGCCATCAGATCCTTGTGCATGGCAGCCGCTTCCTCGGCATTCTTCGGGTCGCTTCCCATTCCATCCTTTTTATCGCCGCTCTTTGTGCCGCAGGCCGCCAGAGACAGCACCATCAGTGCGGCAAGCAGCAGCGCCAGCAATCTGCTGGTAGTATTCATTTTATTCATCCGTTTTGTTCCTCCTTGTT
The DNA here is from genome assembly GCA_003539495.1 of Oscillibacter sp. Lineage (GTDB taxonomy): Bacteria > Bacillota > Clostridia > Oscillospirales > Oscillospiraceae > Vescimonas. The sequence continues at coordinate 9,747 of DPPB01000034.1, forward strand.
ATTTTTGTTTTTTCTGCGGCTTTCTGCCGCCTCTTTTTTATCCTTATCATCTCCGAAGCCGTAGCGAAAGCACACGGCGCCCGTCGGGCAGGTGCGGACGCACATCCCGCAGCGGATACACTCGGCATGATTGGGCGTCCTTGTCACATCCACATCCATCTTGCATACTCTGGCGCATTTCCCACAGGAGATACACTTGTTTTTGTCCACCTTCATTTGGAATAGAGACACCCAATTCAGCAGCGCATAGAACGCACCCAGCGGGCAGAGCCACTTGCAGAAGGGCCGGTAAAACAGTACGCTCAGCACGATCACCGCCAGCAGGATGCCGAATTTCCAGGTAAACAGGCTGCCCAGCGCCGCTCGTATGCCGGCATTGGCAAGGGACAGCGGGATAGCCCCCTCCAGCACGCCCTGCGGGCAAAGGTATTTACAGAAGAACGGATCGCCCATACCTACATCGTTCACAAGGAACGCCGGCAGCAGAATTACCATCACCAGCAGAACGGCGTACTTGATGTATCGCAGTGGCCTCAGCTTCTTTGTGGAGAGCTTCTTCGTAGGGATCTTGTGCAGCAGCTCCTGAAGCCAGCCAAAGGGACACAGAAAGCCGCAGATGAAGCGTCCCAGCAAAACTCCCAGCAAAATGAGAAAACCTGTGATATAATAGGAGAAGCTGAATCTCGACGAACCCACCACCGCCTGAAACGCACCGATAGGACAGGCGCCGGAGGCCGCCGGGCAGGAGTAGCAGTTCAGCCCCGGCACACAGACGGTTTTCCCTGCTCCCTGATATATTCCGCCCTTGAGAAGGTTCGGCAGGTGCAGGTTGGTCAATAAAGCGGCCCCCGCCTGTATCCAGCCACGGAAGCGAGAGAGCATCTGTGACACGCCCGAAAACTTTTTATCCAATGCCCACACACTCCAAACACAATTTAATTGCTTTGCTCAATACTACCGCCGCTTCGCCGCGCCAGATACCGAAGCACAGCATGACGACTCCCGCTATCAGCAGCGCGGCCTGCACCAAAATCCTTTTTACATGGCCCAATTTCATCACCCCTTCGTTTTTTCTGCCAACATCATAGCGCAGGAGAGTTAAATTCCCTGTTAAGAACGAAAATTTAACGCAAATCTTATCTGTTTTTGCTATAATTAGGAACAACATAAAAATAAAAAGGAGGGCTCCCATGCGCCTTTTGATAATTGAAGATGAACGCGCCCTGTGCGAGACCATCGTCCGCAGCCTGCGGCGTCTGGCATACAGCGTGGACTACTGTTACGACGGTGAGAAGGCTCTGGAGCTGCTGAGCGTGGAGCGCTACGATCTGGTTCTTCTTGATCTAAACCTGCCGGGCAGGGATGGCATGGCGGTGCTGCGCACCCTGCGGCAAACGGACCGCGAGACACGGGTGCTGATCCTCTCCGCCCGCAGCGAGGTGGAGGACAAGGTGGAGGGGCTGGACGCCGGGGCTAACGACTATCTGGCAAAGCCCTTCCACTTGGCCGAGCTGGAGGCCCGCATCCGTAGTCTGACCCTGCGGCAGTTCACCCAAAAGGATGTGCTGCTGCGCTGCGGAGCCTTGGCCTTTGACACCCGCTCCCGCACCGCCTCCGTTAACGGGCAGGCCATGACGCTGACCCGTAAGGAGACAGGGATTTTGGAGTATTTGATGGTTCACCAGGGACGACCGGTAAGTCAGGAGGAAATGATGGAGCATGTATGGGACAATAGTGTGGACAGCTTCAGCAACTCCATCCGGGTCCACATCTCCGCCCTGCGCAAGAAGCTCCGTGCCGCGCTGGGCTATGACCCCATCCGAAACCGCATCGGTGAGGGCTATCTGATGGGAGGTGAGGAGCTATGAGGCGTCTTTCTCTGCAGTGGCGCATCACCCTGATGACGGTCCTGCTCATCGGCGTCACCTGCATCTCCATGAATCTTCTGCTCTGCTCCTCCGGTGTATACTATATGGATACGATCACAGATACCCTGCAGGGAGACAGCACCGTTATTCTGAACAGTGAAGGAGCAGAGAGCTTTGATCCGCAGCTCATAACACCTAACGAGAATCTGGCCATCGTTGTCAATGGGGCACAGGGGCGTTTTCGCACAACCAACTGGTACATTACAGCGGTCGTGACTGTATTGAGCGGTATCCTGGCCTATTTTGTCAGCGGACGCGCTCTGAAGCCCCTACGCAGCTTTGCCTCGCAGGTGGAGAAGGTGCAGCTGAATAATCTTGCCGATATGAGGATCAATGAGGATGTTTTGCCAGAGTTTCGGCAGCTGAGTCACTCCTTCAATCAGATGCTGGAGCGGCTGAACAATGCCTTTGCTGCCCAGCGGCAGTTCACCGGCAATGCCGCCCACGAGCTGCGTACCCCCCTGGCGCTGATGCAGGTACAGCTGGAGCTGTTCTCTGCAGAGCATCCCGACGTGCTGCCGGAAACGGCAGAGTTTCTCACGCTTTTGCGGGAGCAGACGGAGCGGCTGACCCAGATGACCAAAACGCTGCTGGAAATGAGCAATTTGCAGCAGGTGGCGCGCAATGAGCATATCCAGCTCGCCCCCATGATTGAGGAGATTTTCACAGATCTTACGCCGCTGGCGGAGAAAAATGACATTGCGCTGGAGGTGGAGGGTGACGGTGCCATGATTGGCAGCGATGCGCTGATCTATCGCCTGCTCTTTAACCTGACAGAGAACGCCGTCAAGTATAATCGTCACGGCGGCTCGGTGCGAGTCACTGTCTCACAGGAGTCGGAAAAGCTCCTGATCCGCGTCTCAGACACCGGCCGCGGCATTCCGGAGGAATTTCAGCGCAGCATCTTCCAGCCCTTCTTCCGGGTGGATAAGTCCCGCAGCCGGGAGTACGGCGGTGCGGGGTTGGGGCTCTCGCTGGTGTGGGAGATTGCCGAGCTCCACGGCGGCTCCGTCCGGGTGACGAAGAGCTCGGACAGGGGCACCACCATTTCGGTAGAGCTGCCGGTTCAGTGATATGGCGTGCAATTCTCCGGTGAGCAGTTTGCCGAGCGAAAAAAATGTGTCGCATTTCAAATAAATAAACTGCGCAGCGGGAGCGACCCAAAGGTCGCTCCCGCTGCATGTTGTTATCCCTGAATCTGTTCCTTCTTTATTCCAGTGTGTCCGCAAAGGCCGCTATGGCCGCCAGGCCATCCTTTAGGGTCTGCTGATCACAGGCATAGCCAATGCGCATGCTGTGGGGCTGCTCGAAGCAGTCGCCGGGGGTGACAAAGGCCCCGGTTTTATGATACATCTTCTTGCAGAACTCGTAGGATGGGATGTCATAATCATAGTATACCAAGGCTGTGGTGCCCGCCTTGGGCTTGGTGTAATAGAAATGCTCGTGCTCGTCCACCCAGGCATCCAAAATTGCCAGGTTTTCCCGGACGATGGTCTGATTCCGCCTCAGCATCACATCCCTGTGGGCCAGGGCAACGGAGGCCGCCGCATCGTCGAACAGGCCGCAGCTGATGAGGTTATAATCCCGGTGGGACAGGAATGCCTTCAGCGCCGCCGCGTCCCGGGTGGCGATCCAGCCCAGGCGAAGTCCCGCCAGAGAGAAAACCTTGGACATGCTGCTGACAGAGATCCCCTTTTCATACAGATCCGCTATGGAGGGGCACCAATCATCGGTCTGGGTCAGGTGGCGGTACACCTCGTCGCAGAGGATGTAGGCATCCATACTGCGGGCAATGTCCACGATCTGCTGCAGCTGCGCCTCGCTCATCAGCGCGCCGGTGGGGTTGTTGGGATTATTCAGGCAGATCATCTTTGTCTCCGGCGTTACCAGGGCCTTCAGCTCCGCCAGATCCGGCAGGTAGCCGTTCTCCTGTTTGAGATGCATAATGGCCACATCCGCGCCGAGAGCCTCCGGGATGGAGTAGAGCTGCTGGTAGGTGGGCATGATGCTGACCACCCGATCCCCGGCGGAAATAAGGGAGCAGAACACATGGTGATTGGCCCCCGCCGCACCGTGGGTGGGCACCACCTGGTCCGGCTGCACGGTCTTATACAGCCCGCAGATGCCGCTGCGCAGGGCGGGGCTGCCCAGTATATCGCCATAGGTCAGCCGCTTGGCACAGAAATCCGCCAGGAACCGGGCCTTATCCTCCCCCGCCAGGGCAAACAGCCGGTCCAGGGACACGGAGTCCACGCAGGTCTCTGCGATATTAAAGCGTGCGCCCACTTCATATTCATTCATCCATTCTTCCACGGCAAAGGGTTTGATGTACATAGCATTTTCTCCTTTTCTTGTAAAAAATATAGGCATCCATGGCCAAATCTTATCCAGCAGATGCCGGAATACCTACGATTCGGTCACGGATGCCTGTGAGCCCCTCAGCCGGTGCCAAGGGAAGCATTTCCTATTCAGCTTGCTTTGTATTATAGCACAGGAAATGCATTTGTCAAGAGGAATATGAATAAATATTCATCATGCATTTGTAGCCCCGCACTTTTTTCTTGTCCGATCCAATCGCATTATAGTTCATCATGCTCTCTTTACACCGGAAAAGCAGGGTGTTCTTGACAAACACACAAATGCGCGTTACAATGTTCACAAAAGAGGGAGGTGCGTAAATTGTGAACATAGCAGAGTGCAACATTCTGATGGAGCTGCAGCGCAGCGGCTCCACGTCCCAGCGCGCCCTGGCGCGGGCGGTGGGCCATTCCCTGGGAGTGGTGAACCGCTCCCTAAAGGCCCTGCACGAAGCCGGTTATACAGATGATGGCTGCCGCCCCACAGAGAAGGCCGCGGCGGAATTCCGGGCCCGGCAGCCGCGGCAGGCGGTTATCCTGGCGGCCGGGGCCGGCATGCGAATGATCCCCCTAAATATGGAGGTATCCAAGGGTCTGCTGGAGGTCAACGGTGAAGTGCTCATTGAGCGGCTGATCCGCCAGCTGCAGGAGGTCGGTATCCGAGAGATTTATGTGGTTGTCGGATTCATGAAGGAAAAATACGAATACCTAATGGACGCATACGGTGTGGAACTGATCGTCAACCCGGAATATGCGTTGAAAAACAACCTTCACTCCCTGTATCTGGCCCGGGAACACCTGACAAATGCCTATGTAATCCCCTGCGACAGCTGGTGCAGCCACAATCCCTTTTCCCGGGAGGAGCTGTACTCCTGGTACATGGTCACAGACCGGTTCGACCATGACAGCAGCGTCCGTGTTAGTCACAAGGGGGAGCTGATGGCCGTGTCCAAGGGCACGGCCGGGAATTCCATGATCGGCATCTGCTATCTGACGCAGCCGGATTCCGACACCGTCTGCACCCGGCTGGAGGCCATGGATGCCGAGCCGCGGTATGACGATGTCTTTTGGGAGGAGACCCTGCGGGATAAGGGCCGCATGATCGTTTCCGCTCGGCTGATGGACGCCGGAGAGGCCGTGAGCATCAAAACCTTTGAGCAGCTCAGGGAGCTGGACAGCCAATCCGACCACCTAAAAAGCGAGGCCATCCGAACCATCTGCGATGCGCTGCACGCGGACATGGCGGAGATCACCCAGGTCACCGTTCTGAAAAAAGGCATGACCAATCGCTCGTTCCTGTTTTCCTGCAAGGGTAAGCGCTACATCATGCGCATCCCCGGAGAGGGTACAGCTCAGCTGGTGGATCGCCGCCACGAGGCCGCCGTATACCAGGCAATCCGGGAGAAAAACATCTGCGATGACATCGCCTACATCAGCCCCGACAACGGCTATAAAATTACGGAATATCTCGCCGATGCCCGGGTGTGCAACCCGGAAAAGGCCGAGGATGTGCGCCGGTGCATGCAGCGGCTGCGCGAATTTCATGAGCTGCGCCTCACCGTGGCCCATACATTTGATATCTTTGGGCAGATCGAGTTTTATGAGTCTCTCTGGAACGGTGCGCCCTCCATTTATAAGGACTACCAGCAGACCAAGGAAAACGTTTTCTCCCTCCGGGGATACATTGACGCACATGTGCAGGAGCGGGTGCTGACGCACATCGATGCCGTGCCGGATAATTTCCTTTTTGTGAAAAGGGATGACGGCAGCGAGGAGATTCGCCTCATCGATTGGGAGTACGCGGGCATGCAGGATCCCCATGTGGACATTGCCATGTTCTGCATCTATGCCCTTTATGACCGCCGACAGGTGGACGAGACCATCGCGGCCTACTTCCCGGGCGGCTGCAGCGAAGCGGTCCGATTGAAAATTTACTGCTACATTGCGGCCTGCGGCCTGCTGTGGAGCAACTGGTGCGAGTACAAATGGACGCTGGGCGTGGAATTCGGCGAATACTCCCTGCGGCAGTACCGTTACGCAAAGGAGTATTACCGCATCGTCCGGGATACCCTGGAGCAGTGGGAAAGCGAGGGAAAATAAGCATGTTCAAGGCTGAAAGGGCCATCATCATGGCGGCAGGCTTCGGCAATCGGATGAAGCCTGTGACACTGGTTCGGCCCAAGCCCCTGGTAACGGTCAACGGTGTGCGGATGATCGACACCGTGATACAGGGCTTACACCGCAACGGGATTAGGGATATCTATGTGGTGGTGGGGTATCTGAAGGCGCAGTTTGCCGGGCTGGAGCGGGAATACCCCGGCCTGCAGCTCATCGAAAACCCCTATTACAGCACCTGCAACAACATCTCCTCCCTGTATGTGGCCCGGGATCACATCGAAAACGCCATCATTCTGGACGGTGACCAGATCATCTATAACCCGGATATCCTGGCCCCGGAGTTCAGCCGCTCCGGCTACAACAGCGTGTGGACGGACGAGCCCACAGGCGAGTGGCTGCAAACGGTGGAAAACGGCATTGTGACCGCCTGCAGCCGGACCGGCGGCAGCGGCGGCTGGCAGCTGTACAGCATCTCCCGCTGGTCGCCGGAGGATGGCCGGCGCCTGCGCCGGCACCTGGAGATCGAGTTTGAGGAAAAGCAAAACCGGCAGATCTATTGGGACGACATCGCCCTGTTCTGCTATCCGGAGGAATACCGTTTGGGAATACGCCCCATGCATAAGGGGGACGTGATTGAGGTGGATGATTTAAGCGAGCTGGCCGCTCTGGACGCCAGCTACAGGAAATATGAAAAGGAGAAAAATAATGGAAATGGATAAGACCGCCTCTCATAAGCGAGGTCAGATAGATTGGATGATTACCCTGGTCCCCCTGGGGCTCATTTTGGCCCTGTGCATCGTGTTCTTTTTTGCACCGGAGCAATCCAACGCCGTATTGAGCCAGGTGCGCTTTTTCTTCGGTGATACCTTCGGCGTATATTATCTGGTCATCGGCCTGGGCATCTTCCTGCTGTCGCTGTTCATCGCCGGGTCCAAATATGGAAGTATTGTTCTGGGCGAGCCCAATGAAAAGCCGAAATATCCCTTCTTCGCTTGGGGAGCCATGATGTTCACCTGCGGCCTGGCGGCGGACATCCTGTTTTACTCTTTTTCTGAGTGGGTCCTGTACGCCACCGACCCCCACCTGGCTGAAATGGGCAAAGTCCAGGAGTGGGCCGGAGTGTATCCGCTCTTTCACTGGAGCTTTATCCCCTGGGGCTTTTACTTGGTGCTGGCGGTAGCCTTCGGGTTCATGCTCCATGTCCGCAAGCAGAACCGGCAGAAGTATTCCGAGGCCTGCCGTCCCATCCTGGGCAAGCACACCGACGGCTGGCCTGGGCGGATCATCGACCTGCTGGCGGTATTTGCCCTGCTGGCCGGAACCGCCACCACCTTCAGCGTAGCAACGCCGCTGATGGGCTCTCTGATTTGGGAGCTGTTCCATGTGGAAATAGGCCGGGTAACCATCGATATCATCATCCTTTTCATTACCTGCTTTGTATATACATACTCCCTTCTGCATGGGTTCAAGGGCATCAGCAAGCTGGCCAATGTCTGCATCTACTTGTTCTTCGGGCTGCTGGCCTTTGTACTCCTGTTCGGCGGCGAGACCCGGTATATTATCGAAACGGGCCTGTCCTCCCTGGGCACAATGGTTCAAAATTTCATTGGCCTATCCACCTTCACAGACCCCCTCCGCACCTCCCATTTCCCACAGACCTGGACCATCTATTACTGGGCCTACTGGATGGTGTGGTGCGTGGCGGCGCCGTTCTTCATCGGCAATATCTCCCGGGGCCGGACGGTGCGCCAGACGATTCTGGGCGGCTACGGCTTCGGCGTGGGCTCCACCATCGTCAGCTTCATCGTGCTGGGCAACTATTCCATGGGGATGCAAGTGACCGGGAAGGCCGACTTCATCGCTCACTTTCTGCGCACCAATGACATCTATGGCATGATCGTAGAGATCATCAAGACCCTGCCAGGCGCGCCGGTGATCATGGTGGTGGTGCTGCTGACCATGATCGCCTTTTACGCCACCTCCTTTGACTCCATTGCCCTCACGGCCTCCTGCTACAGCTACCATCGGCTGGAGGAGGGCCAGCAGCCCCACAAGCTGATCCAGTTCATGTGGTGTATCCTGCTGATTCTGCTGCCCATCGCGCTGCTGTTCGCCGAAAGCTCCATGACAAACCTGCAATCGGTGAGTATCGTTGCGGCATTCCCCATCGCCATCGTCATTGTGATGATCGCAGCCAGCTTCTTAAAGGATGCAAAAAAATATCGCGAGGAGCTCAATTTAAAAGAGTAATTAGCGGAATACGAAGGAGCTTCCAATAAAAGCAGGTCTGCGGCCGGTTGGCCGCAGACCTGCTTTTATGCTTCAGTTCTGTCCCTTCAGCTTCTCCAGGGCTGCCCGGGCGGCGGATTGCTCCGCCTCCTTCTTGCTGTGACCGGTGCCGGTAGAAAACTCCTCCCCATTCAGCAGAGCCGCCGCCTCAAAGACCTTGGCATGGTCCGGCCCGTCAGAGCCCACCATCCGGTAGTTCAGAGTAGAGCCGCTCTTGCGCTGCACCAGCTCCTGCAGCTCGGTCTTGTAGTCCCGGCGGCGCTCCTCCACGGCTTCCTCCCGCTCCTTATCCAGCAGCACCCGGTGAATCAGTGCCGCAGCGGCCTCCATGCCGCCATCCAGATAAACCGCGGCAAACACGGACTCCGTGGCATCCGCCAGGATAGACGGCCGCTCCCGGCCGCCGCCCTGTTCCTCGCCCCGGCCCAACTTCAGATGCCGGCCTAAATCCAGGCCTTGGGCCACCTCGTGCAGGCTCTCCTCGCACACCAGCGCCGCCCGGATGCGGGTCAGGTCCCCCTCCGGCAGGTCCGGATGCTTTTTGTACAGGTAGTCTGCCGTCACCACACCCAGTACGGCGTCACCCAAAAACTCCAGCCGTTCATTGCTGCGCATGCCCGCGCCGCGGTGCTCGTTGGCATAAGAGCTATGCTGCAGAGCGTTTTCCAGCAGGGCGCGGTTTTTGAACCGATAGCCCAGCTTTTCCTCCAGTGTGAACATAAAAAACTCCTCTCCACAGCTGAAAAAGGAAACCCCGGCGTGCCGAAAATGCCTTTTCGCCCGCCGCATAAGATTTTGCATCTTTGAAGAAGATGCAAAATCTATGGATCTGAATGGCGCAGGACACCCTTCTTGGGTTTCCCGCACACACCCTTCCTTACCGCGGCTGTAAATTCCCGCTTTTACAGCAGCCTGTCCGGCAAAAGGCCTCGCAGCCGAACAAGAATTTTCGCCCACGCACATGTCGCGGGCGAAAATGATCTCATTTCTCGCGTCTGCGGACGCGAACTCTGCGAGGTCTTTTGAACGGTGGGGTCTCTTTTTTCAACCGTTGATTTTATGGTTCAAATACTGCACGCAGTCCCGGACGGTCTTGAGCCCGGCCAGATCCTCCTCGTCGATCTCGCCTACGTCAAACTCCTCCTCCATGGCCATCACCAGCTCCACCAGATCCACGGAGTCGGCGCCCAGGTCATCCACGAAAGAGCTGTCCAGGGTGATCTCCTCCGCATCGATGGCAAACTGCTCGGCGATGAGGTCCTGCATCGTTTTGAAAATTTCCTCTGCTGTCATATCGAGTTTTTCTCCTTTCGGATATGTCTTGAAAAATAATACGGCATCGGCGTATGTATGTCAATAGTCAAATAGGCATTTACTGCTCAATTTTCATCAAATTCACATTTTCCTCAATTTTTTCAATAAGGCCGCTGCGGGCGAAGGCCGCCGCCTGACCGACGGCATTTTCAACGGCCTCGGCGTTGGAGGCCCCGTGGGCCTTGATGACGGCCTTGGAGATGCCGATGAAGGCGGTGCCGCCCACCTTATTGGGGTCCAGCTTGTCCTTGAAGGCGTTAAGGCCCGGCATCACCGCCAGAGCGGCCAGCTTTGTCAGCAGGTTTTTTTTGAACATGCTCTTCAGGGCCGACCCGGCAAAGGAGCCCACACCCTCCATGGTCTTGAGCAGGATGTTTCCGGAAAAGCCATCCGTCACGATGACGTCGCAGCCGCCCTTGATGGCCTCCTTGGCCTCGATATTGCCGATGAAATGCAGGTGTCCGGCGGCATCGGCCTCCTTCAGCCGGGCCAGGGTCTGCTTCTGCAGGTCTGTACCCTTGCTGTCCTCGGCGCCGATGTTCAGCAGGCCCACCCGGGGCCTCGCCAGGCCCAGCACCTGCTGGGCATAAAAGCTGCCCAAATAGGCAAACTGCACCAGGTACTCCGGCGTACACTCGGCGTTGGCGCCGCAGTCGATCAAAACAGCCTGTCCCGTGGTGGTGGGGATCACCGGGGCCATAGCGGCCCGGCGGATGCCGTGGATGCGCTTGGTGATAAGAGTCGCTCCGGTGAGCAGGGCCCCGGTGGACCCGGCGGAGACCAGCGCATCCGCCTTCCCCTCTCGGAGCATAGTCAATCCCACACCCATGGAGGTGTCCTTCTTCCGGCGGAACACCGTGGCCGGGTCATCGCACATATCCACTGTCTGGGAGGTGGGGACGATCTCCACCCCCTGGGGCAGCTCCCCTTGGCCGCACTGGGCCAGGGCATCCCGGATGGCGCTCTCGTCCCCGGTGAGGGCAATGTCCACGCCCCAGTGCTTCTGTCCGGCCAGGGCGCCCTTTACGATCTCCAGGGGCGCATTGTCACCGCCCATAGCGTCTACAATGATCTTCATCAGCTCAGCACCTCCTCGCGCATTTGGTCAATAATCTGCAAAGAACGGGCAGAAAGCTCCGCATTCTTATTTCGCTTCCCCTTTACCCTGTGGTCAAGGGGCGGAATGATACCGAAATTGATATTCATAGGCTGGAAAACGCCCACGCTTTCATTGCTCACATACAGGCTTAGGGCGCCGATGGCCGTCTCCCGGGGAAAGTCCAGGGGCGCCTGTCCCTTGAGCCGGCGAGCCAGCTCCACTCCGGCCAAAAAGCCGCTGGCGCAGGACTCCACATAGCCCTCCACCCCGGTCATCTGTCCGGCAAAGGCAATGCGGGGCTGCTTTCTCAGCCGGTAATAGCGGTCTAAAAGCCGGGGGGAATCCAGATAGGTATTCCGGTGCATCACCCCGTATCGCAGGAACTGAGCGTCCTTCAGGGCCGGGATCATGGTGAATACCCGCTTCTGCTCCGGCCATCTCAGGTGGGTCTGAAAGCCCACCAGATTATAGATGCTGCCCTGAGCGTTGTCCTTGCGCAGCTGCACCACAGCGTAGGGCTCCCGGCCGGTCTTGGGGTCTTTTAGTCCCCGTGGCTTCAGGGGTCCATAGCGCAGGGTGTCCTCCCCCCGCCGAGCCATGACCTCCACAGGCATGCATCCCTCAAAAACCTGCCCATCCTCAAACCCGTGGACCGGGGCCTCCCGGGCCTCCGTCAGGGCCTTCCAAAAGGCCAGATATTCGTCCTTTTCCATGGGACAGTTGATGTAGTCCGGGGTCCCCTTATCATAGCGGGAGGCGAAATACGCCGACTCCATGTCCACGCTCTCAAAGCTCACCAGAGGCGCGGCGGCGTCAAAAAAGCTCAGCGTCGTATTCTCCCGGCCCAGCAGCTTCAGCAGCGTCTCGGCAAAGGCATCGCTGGTCAAGGGCCCGGTGGCCACCAGCACTTCTCCCTCGGGAATGTCCGTTACCTCTCCATCGATGATTGTGATATTGGGGTGGCTGCGGATGGCCTCCGTAACCATTCGGGCAAAGCCGTGGCGGTCCACTGCCAGGGCGCCCCCGGCGGGAACCCGAGTGGCGTCTGCACAGCGCAGGATCAGGCTGTCCAGCCGCCGCAGCTCCTCCTTCAGCAATCCCACGGCGTTTTCCAGCTGATCCGAGCGCAGGGAGTTGCTGCAGCACAGCTCCGCATAATATTCGGTTTCATGGGCAGGGGTCTTTTTCTCCGGCTTCATCTCCCGCAGCGTCACCCGGATACCTCGCTGGGCCAGCTGCCAGGCGGCCTCGCTGCCCGCCAGGCCCGCGCCGATCACCGTTACTTCCATGGCTTACTCCTTCTCGGCGGTTTTCTTCGTCTTGGCGGCGGATTTACTCGCCGCCTTCTTTGCTGTTTTCGCCGGAGCCTTGGCGGCGGATTTCGCCGCTGCCTTGGTGGTCTTGGTCCCGGCCTTCTTCGCGGTTTTTGCGGTTTTCTTTTCGGCGGTATCCTCCGCCTTTTTGTGGTAGCCCCGCTTATCCTCCGGCAGGAAGTTGGAGCACTCCGGATTGATGCAGAAGGGCTTGTTAAAGCCCCGGCCGGACTTTTTGAACATGGTTTGGCCGCACACAGGGCAATCCTCCTTGGTGGGTACATCCCAGGTGCGGAAGTCGCAGCGCTGGCTCTCGTCGGCGGCAGTAGAGCGGTCGCAGCAGTAGTAGGTATATTGCTTGCCGGTCTTTTGGCTGACGCCGGTGCGCTTCATGAGCCGCCCGCCACACTTGGGGCAGCGGCCCGGCATCTGGACAACCAAGGGCTTGGTAAAGGTGCACTCCGGGTATCCAGGGCAGGCCAAAAAGCGGCCGAAGCGGCCGGTCTTGACCACCATGTTGCGCCCGCAGATGTCGCACTTCTCCTCGCTGACCTCGTCGGGCACCTTAATATACACGCCCTCCATGTCCTTCTCCACTTGGTTGAGATTCTGATCGAAATCGCCGTAGAATTCTCTCAGCAGAGCCTTCCAATTCTTGTCGCCGGACTCCACCTCGTCCAGCTCCTTTTCCATGTTGGCGGTGAATTTCACATCCACGATCTTGGGAAATCGCTGGCACATGAGGTCATTGACCACCGATCCCAGGGGGGTCATGCGCAAATACTTACCCTCCTTGACCACATACTCCCGGTCCAGAATGGTGGATACCGTGGGGGCGTAGGTGGAGGGGCGGCCGATGCCGTTTTCCTCCAGGGCGCGGATAAGGGACGCATCCGTAAAATGCGCCGGGGGCTGGGTGAAATGCTGGGCGGGCTCCATCTTTTTCAAATCCACCGCTTCCCCCTGCTCCAGGGGCGGCAGGGCCGGCTCCTTGTCCTCTTTTTCCTCATCCCGGCTCTCCTCGTACACGGCGGCATAGCCGGCAAATTTCAGGCTGCTGGCGCTGGCGCGGAAGCTATGTGTCCCGGCCTCCAACTCGGCGGAAACGCTGTCATACACGGCGTTTGCCATCTGGCTGGCCAAAAAGCGGCTCCAAATCAGCCGGTACAGCCGATACTGCTCTCCGGTGAGATCGCTCTTCACCTGCTCAGGAGTCAGCGCCACATTGCTGGGACGGATGGCCTCGTGGGCGTCCTGAGCCCCGGCCTTGGCCTTATACTGGCGGAAGGTGTTGGGGCGGTAATTGCTGCCGTAGCGGCTGTCGATCAGCTCCCGGGCGGCCACCTGGGCCTCGCGGGAAATGCGCAGGGAGTCGGTACGCATGTAGGTGATGAGACCCACGGCGCCCTCGCCGGTAATCTCCACGCCCTCATATAGCTGCTGAGCGATGGCCATGGTGCGCCGAGGGGTCATGTTCAGCTTGCGGGATGCCTCCTGCTGTAGGGTGGAGGTGGTGAAGGGGGGCGATGGCGAGCGCTGCTTATCCGCCCGCTTCACGCTCTTGACCGTAAAGGGCTGGGCCTGCACCTCCCGGCAGATCTCCTGGGTCTCGGCCTCGGAGGCAGGCTCATACTTCTTTCCGTTTTTTCCGTAATAATGGGCCTTGAACACGGCCTTTTCGCCCTGCTTCGCCAGGTGTGCGTCCAGTGTCCAGTACTCCTTGGGGATGAACTCCTCTATTTCCTTTTCCCGCTGGGCCACCAGGCGCATGGCCACCGATTGCACCCGGCCCGCGGAGAGGCCCCTGCGAATCTTCTTCCACAGCAGCGGCGAGAGGCGATAGCCCACGATGCGGTCCAGCACGCGCCGGGCCTGCTGGGCGTCCACCAGGTCCTGGTCGATGTGCCGGGGAGCGGCGATGCTCTCCTGCACCACCTTTTTGGTGATCTCATTAAAGGTGACCCGGCGGGTCTTGGCGTCGTCCAGATCCAGCAGGTATTTCAGATGCCAGCTGATGGCCTCTCCCTCCCGGTCCGGGTCGGTGGCAAGATAGACCATGTCAGCCTTGTCCGCCGCCTTCTTCAGCTCCCGGATGATCTCCTCCTTGCCCTTAATGGGCTTATAATCCAGTTCAAAATCCTTGTCCACATCCACACCGATCTTGCTCTTGGGCAGATCCCGCAGATGGCCCATGCTTGCCATGACCTCGTAATCCGGGCCCAGGTATTTGCCAATGGTCTTGGCCTTGGCCGGGGACTCCACGATCACCAGGTTTTTTGCAGCCTTTTTTGCCATAATGCTCTGTTACTCCTTTGTGTCTTCGACTTCCACTGTGCGGACGAACTTGCGCAGTCCCTCCTGGCGGGTGTAGCCGTCAATTTCCAACATTGTCACCGCCGACAGGATCCGCCGCACCGGCACATTGGCCCGCAGGGCGATGTCATCCGTCAGCATGGGTTCCTTATCGTCCAGGATCCGCAGCACCTTGATCTGGTCGTCCGTCAGGCCCTCGGCGTTGCGCCGGACATTGATGACCGGCAGGCCCGAGGGAGCCACCTTGGGCTTTTTGCTGCGCTCGGGATAGAAAATTTCGCTCTTTTTGGGCAGCGGCGGCAGCTTCTCCCCGTCCGGATGCAGTTTATGGGGATAGCGGCTCTGATATTCCCGGAGGATATCCCAGCTCTCCGTAGCCAGGCCCGCGCCGTCCCGGATGAGGCGGTTACAGCCCACACTGCCCTCGGCGTCCAGCGGGCCGGGGATAGCAAATACATCCCGTCCCTGCTCCAGGGCCGTGGCGGCGGTGATGAGCGCGCCGCTCTTTTCCGGCGCTTCCACCACCAGGGTGGCCAGGCACAAGCCGCTGAGAATCCGGTTCCGGGCGGGAAAATGCCAGCCAAAGGGCTCCGCCCCCGGCGGATACTCCGACAAAAGCACGCCGGAGGCGGCCACGTCCTCATAGAGTCTGTCATTCTCCGGCGGATATACCACGTCCACGCCGCAGCCCAGCACGGCGGCCGTCAATCCGCCGGCGCGCAGTGCCCCCAGCTGCGACGCCGCATCAATGCCCCGGGCCAGACCCGAGACCACCAAGCCGCCCTGCTTGCTCATTTCAAAGCCGAAGCGCTCCGCCGTGCGGATGCCGTAGGGCGAACAGCTCCGGGTGCCCACCACCGCCACGGCGGCCTCCTCGTCAAACAGGGGCATGGAGCCTCTGCCGTAGAGCAGTAGAGGTGGGTCATAGATATTCTTCAGCCGCTGGGGATAGAGGGCATCCTGCGCTGTCAGAAGGAAAATGTCCTTCCGGGCGCACTCCTCCAGGATGCTCTGCGCCCGGTCCAAGGACTTGTTTTCCAAAGCCTGCGCCTGGTCGGCGGTGATCCCCTCCACCTGCAGCAGATCTCCGGGCTCGGCATAGTAGACCTCCTCAGGTGAACCGAAATGCTCCAGCAGCGCCTGACGGGCCGGGCCGCCCAGTCGGTTCTGCTCCGTCAGCCACACCCAGAATTTCAGTGCTGACATGCGTCCATCTCCTCTCCGCGGTATGCCTCCCACAGCAGCACAGAGGCAGCCACAGCAGCGTTGAGCGACTCACACCGGGGCGACATAGGAATGCGAACTGTGCCGTCGCACAGGGCTAAAAGCTCCTCCGTAAGGCCCCGCCCCTCGCTGCCGATGGCCACGGCGGCCCGGGAAAGCTCCACCGCCCGGGCATCCATGGTGTCCGCCCGGAGGGCGGCACCGTAGAGGGGAATGCCGCTGCGGCACAGCAGCGTGTGCAGCTCCTGCCCCGTGCAGATCCACACCGGGCGGCGGAACACCGCCCCCATGGACGCGCGCATGGTCTTGGGGCTGTATACATCGGCGCAGCCGGGCAGCAGGAACAATCCGTCAGCATCAAAGGCATCCAAAGTACGCAGGACAGTGCCCACGTTGCCGGGATCCTGCACTCCCTCCAGCACCGCATAGCGCTGGCCGGTGAGCTTTTCCGGCAGGGCGCGGGCCGGAATGCGGCAGGTAAATAAAACGCCCTGGGGCGTTTTCATGGGCGAAACGGAGGTCATTATGTCTGCCGGGACCTCCACCACCCGAACATCGGCAGGCAGCGGCGGCAGCTCAGCAGCTCCGGTGTGCACCACGCACACAAGCTCCGCCTTCCACAGCAGCGCCTCCTGCAGCAGCTTGGGGCTGTCGCCCAGGTACTCTCCGCACTGACGGCGGTAGCTGCCGGAGGCGGCCAGGCGGCGAATATGCGTGAGCAGCGGATTTGTGCGGGACGTGATGCGCTCCATAAGTGCCGGCCTCCTTTCGGGCATACACAGGGTGTCATATACCTATATAATAAAGCAGTATTTTTTTGCGATGTCAAGAAAATTTTTTGCCGCAGACACAATGTCTGCGGCAAAAAGACGATTCTATACACATTTTTGGCAGGTCTGCATCACATTGATTGCCTTTTGGTCTTTGTCTCCAATCCCTTTATTCTGCACTCGCAGTTCAAAAGAACTCCTGTGTTTTCAATATGATGAGTCCGTCAAACCGGAAGCCGTGCTTTCGTTATACGGCCGTTGCGCTCATCGTTCTTTCTCTATAATTGCCAGCACCTTTTCTCTGTCGCGCAAATAGAAGTGCGCCGAGGCTGCGAAATACACCTAAATCCTGCATTTACAGATCCCCCTCCTTGCGATTCACCGAAGCTCCGGTGTCAAAGCCATTGGGAAAACGCCGGATCCAGCGTTGCCATTGCCGCTTTCTGATATTCGTTGACTTGCATCTGTTTCCTCCGTTATTTTGCCTGCGCAAATAGATAAGCCTGCTCGATCCAATCAAATAAATCTTCGTCCAAATCGGACGGATTGCTGATGACAAAATGCGTTGTCCACCGACCCGGATACGGCTCGGTTTTTGCCGCCACCCGGTCGGATTCCAGCGGTGCGGACAGCCCCAGCGTCAGCACAAAATAGTCCTCCGGCAGCTCCGCTTTCTTTTTTACCTTCAAGAAGGATACACAGGCATAAAGGTGCCGATTGTAGTATGAGATTTGGGATTTTTGCACCTTGATTCGGCTTTCAGGGAATCTTGCAAGGAGCTTTTCCTGAAAGCACGCATACAGCGGATAGACAGCCTGATGCCGGTCAAAGAAAAACAAAGTGTCCTGTATCGTTGTATCCATTCTGTTCCCCTCCGCAAATACCGATTTCTTAATCTTATTATATCACACACCCGGTACATTTCCCTGCTTGTGTATCACAGCGGCAACCTACATCATATCACAGCGGCAACGCAGCTGTCCCCCTCTCCGTGATCAATTCCCGCAAGGCATCCCTGTGTTCCGTGTGCCGGGAAACACAGCACACGGAGCGGTACAGAAATTGATGATTCAAAAAAGAAAGAGTAGATTATGATGACTAAAAATGATAAAATCAAGTCAAAAGGCTCAAGCATCCCCGCCGACAGCTCCCTTGGCCTTGCCATCGGCTTGAGCCTCGGTACGCTATTCGGGATCGTAACAGACAATCTCGCTCTCGGCATGATGATCGGCGTTGCCGTAGGTCTGTGCGGCGGTTCGGCTGCCGGTGCGCTGAAGGGAAAGAAGAAGGAGACAAGCGATGAAAAAAAGGAAAACGGCGAAAAATAGCAGGGGATTTTCAAAATATCTTATGTCGATCCTGCTGTTTCTGTTGTTTGAAGCAGTAGCGGTCACGCTGTGGCTCACAAAGGACAACCTGTTCTATCTGCTGAATTTCAGCTACATAGGCGGCTGCCTCGCACTGGGAACGGCGCTGTTTACTGCCGGGAAACGCTATGCCCGGCATTTTGTGCAGCTGGCGGTGGGAAGCTATATGCTGCTGTACCTTGGCGTGATTTCTCATGAGAATATGCAGCTTGAGGGCTTCTGGTACTATCTGTTTCTCGGCGTTTTTGAAGCGGCGACCATTCACTATGCCGTGGCAAAGATTTTCGGCCCGCTGCTGTTCGGGCGCGGCTGGTGCGGCTATGCCTGCTGGACGGCCATGGTGCTGGATTTTCTGCCCTATAAGCAGCCGCAGAAGCCCCGAAAGGAAAAACTGGGCGCTCTGCGCTATGTGATGTTTGTGTTGTCGTTGGTGCTTGTGTCCGGCCTGTTTTTGGTTAAGGTCGCAAATCTCGAAAAAATAATGTTCTGGCTGTTCCTCGCCGGAAATGTGCTCTATTACATCGCCGGCATCGCACTGGCCTTTGCCTTCAAGGATAACCGGGCATTCTGCAAATATCTGTGTCCCATCACGGTGCTTCTCAAGCCCATGAGCTATTTTTCCCTGCTGCGCGTTCACTGCGACGAGAGTAAATGTGTCCGCTGCGGCAAATGCCTGCGGGTCTGCCCCATGAACGTGGAGGTCAACAAAGAATCCCGCAAGCGGAAAAACGGGACGGAATGTATCCTCTGCTACGAATGCACAAAGGTCTGCCCCACCAAGGCGCTGCATTAACGGAGCTAAGCGGAAATATTCTCCCGGCACCGTTCAGGCTTCTGCCAGCGTAATCCTTATATCCATCTCGAATACTATGCAGGAATTAGCCACCTGTTACCAGGAAACGACCACCTATCGAAAAACAGTAGTATCTGTTTTCCCCATCGTCTATGATAAAGCCGTGGAAAGGAGGAGACCGGATGAAGATTGAGATCAGGATCGACAAGAATTGTGACGAACCGAAGGTCATCGTCGTAACGGACAAGGTAACCGATGCAATCAATGAAATCGTAACAAGGCTTTCGGATAAGCCGTCTCAAATACTTGCCGGATTCAAGGATGGACAGGCAGCCGTGCTGGAGCCGGAGCAGCTCTACCGAATCTATGCCTCGGATGGCAAGGTGTATGCCGAAACGGGAAATGGCACCTATTCTCTCCGGCTGCGGCTGTATGAAGTGGAGCAGCGGCTCACAAGCCGCTCCTTCGTGCGCATATCGAACAGTGAACTCATCAACCTGAAAAAGGTCAGAAGTTTTGATTTGAGCCTTGTCGGAACAATCTGTGTTTCGCTCTCAAACGGAGCTGTTTCTTATGTTTCCAGGCGGTATGTCTCCAAAATCAAGCAGCTGTTAGGGCTATGAGGTGGTTAAAATGAAGAAAAAAATTGTAAAACGCATTTGGATCGGGTTTCCTGTAGGCATTGCCATGGGGTATATCATTACCCTGGTTATCTCCGCCTGCATTGGGGATGGAACCCTTTACTCGGCCACGCCGGAGTTTGTCCAAAAGATGGGCACTGAACTGAGCGCCGTTATTTTGCAGACAGCTCTGTGCGGCGTTCTGGGGAGCGGCTTTGCGGCGGCATCCGTGATCTGGGAGATAGATTCGTGGAGCCTTGCCAAGCAAAGCGGCGTGTACTTTATCGTTATAGGGGCCATCCTGCTTCCCATCGCTTATGTGACAAATTGGATGCGGCATTCTGTAGTGGGGCTCCTGTCTTATGTCGGAATTTTTATCGGTATCTTCATGGCCGTTTGGCTTTCTCAGTATTTATGCTGGAAGGCGAGAATCAAAAAAATGAACTATTGCATCCATCACGAGAAAAAATCGCAAGAGTAAAAATCTTAGCCCCGGAGGGTAAAGCGGCAGCCCGCTGCTTTACCATCTGGGACTGATAGGGTTGAAAACGAGCATGATTTCTCTGTATTCCGCCGATATTCTACCGCCGAGGGATGTATCCGCGTAGCCTTTCGCCGTATACTCAAAGCATCTTAAACACAGGAGGAAAATTCAACGAATCAAACAGCCATCGGCAGTTACATTTCCAAGAAACGCAGGGAGAAAAATCTGACACAGGAACAGCTGGCGGAAAAACTCGGCGTGTCCAATAAGACGATTTCCAAATGGGAAAACGGCAAGTGTATGCCCGATCACAGCATTATTGAACAGGTCTGCAGGGAGCTTTCCGTTACGCTTTCCGAGCTGATGAACGGCGAGGATGCGGTGGAGAGCAGCATGCGGGTTTATGACGATGAGCAGATCCTTGACCTGCTGCGCCGCACACAGGACCTGGAGCGGCAAAAAATATTCTGTATGGTATCATTCTCATGGTTCTCGGCCTTGCCTGCAGCGCCATGTCGGCCACGGCCAGCGGCTCAGAGGTGCAGGACTTCGTATCCGGTCTTCTGATGGGGCTGTCCGCTGCAGAAATATTGGCAGGGATTGTCATTGCCGGAAAAAGCATTTTGAAAAGGCAGCTTACTGTCCTTCATCACATCTTTAGCAGACCTGCTGCAAAAAAGCTCTATATCGTCAATACAAATCGCCGCATTTTAAGGCCATCCTTTAATACAGGCAAAGCATTTCCTCGTGTTTGTGGTCGGCAGCTCAGCTT
Organism: Oscillibacter sp.; assembly: GCA_003539495.1. GTDB lineage: Bacteria > Bacillota > Clostridia > Oscillospirales > Oscillospiraceae > Vescimonas. Next base: position 30,508 of record DPPB01000034.1, read on the forward strand.
CACTCATGAGCGGCTATTTTCCATATCCCTTTATTCATTTGTCCAGAATGTATTGTACTCCTGAAAAAACAGTTTTTCCGACTCGGGGCCATCTTGACAGATCGGACGAAATCTGCTAATATAGGCACGCTTGATGGTTGTTTTTTTATGCAGCACAGTTAGTCAGTTCTAACCGTCGAGGGGCATACCAAGGCTATTTGTGGAGCCATTTATTTTATCAGGGTGTCGGAGGCCGTGCTGCAACCGGTTTATACCCGGGCCATTTACCGACCGGCTGCGGCCGTGGCCCATTTATGAAAAGATCAATCCAACGACCTATATATCCGGTCGTTGGCTGCATCTAAATATCTGTTTAGGAGGACAAATGCTATGACAATGAAAAAACTCGGTTTATTTGCCGCCGGCGTGCTGTTCGGCACGGCGGGTCTGAAGGTTCTCGGCAGCAAGGATGCCAAGAAGGTCTATGCGCACACAACCGCTGCTGCGCTGCGCGCCAAGGACAGCGTGATGACCACTGTTACCGCTCTGCGCGAGGGTGCCGAGGACGTCTACGCCGACGCCAAAGCCATTAATGAGCGCCGCGCAGAGGCCGAGGCCGCCGCTGTGGTGGAGGACACTTCCGCGGAGGAAAGCAAGGCGGAGTGACCCATGAAATGCACGATCCTACATGAAACTCGAGGTCGCATGCGGGTACGCCTGTGCTGTAGGCGCATGACGCTGGAGCAGGCGGATGTGCTGGAGTACTATCTGCGGGCGGTAGACGGCGTGCAATCGGTGAAGGTTTACGATCGGACACGGGACGCCGTGGTGGTCTATGCCGGCCGGCGCTCAGAGCTGATCCGTGTGCTGGGGGCCTTCTCCTTCACCAAGGCGAAGGCTATGGAGCTGGTGCCGGAGCATACCTCCCGGGCCCTGAACCGGGAGTTTGAGGACAAGCTGGCGGTCACCGTCATGCGGCGGTGCATCTCCAAGCTGTTCCTGCCTGTACCCATCACCACGGCGCTGGCACTGTTCCGCTCCGTAAAGTACATCCGGGAGGGGCTTTCGGCACTGTGGCACGGCAAACTGTCCGTCGCCGTGCTGGATGCCGCCGCCGTCACGGTGTCCATGGCGCGGGGTGATTTCGCCACCGCCGGCTCCGTGATGTTCATGCTGCGGCTGGGCGAGATTCTGGAGGAGTGGACCCACAAAAAGTCCGTTGCCGACCTTGCCTCCGCCATGAGCCTGCGGGTGGACAGCGTCTGGCAGCAGGTAAACGGCGCCGAGGTGCTGACGAAGATCACCGATGTGAAGCCGGGGGACCGTATCGTGATCCGCACCGGCGGCATGATCCCCCTGGACGGCCGAGTGGTGGAGGGGGAGGCCATGGTGAACCAGTCCTCCCTCACCGGCGAGTCCATGCCCGTGGCCAAGCGGCCCGGCAGCCCAATCTACGCCGGGACCGTGGTAGAGGAGGGCGCGTGTGTCATCTCCGTGGAGAAATCCTCCGGCAGTGGGCGGTATGACCGGGTGGTCCGGATGATCGAGGAGTCGGAGAAGCTGAAATCCACCGCCGAGGACAAGGCCTCCCGGATGGCGGACAGGCTGGTGCCCTATACCCTGGGCGGCACGGCGCTGACGTATCTGCTGACCCGGAACGTGACGAAAATGCTCTCGGTGCTGATGGTAGACTTCTCCTGCGCCCTGAAGCTATCCATCCCCATTGCGGTGCTGTCCGCCATGCGGGAGAGCAGCGGCTATCACATCTCCGTCAAGGGCGGACGCTTTTTGGAGGCGGTGGCCAAGGCGGACACCATTGTGTTCGACAAGACCGGCACGCTGACCTATGCGACGCCCACCGTGGCGGCGGTCGTTCCCTTCGGCGGACACGACGAGACGGAAATGCTCCGCCTTGCCGCCTGTCTGGAGGAGCATTACCCCCATTCCATGGCAAACGCCGTGGTAGCGGAGGCAAAGCGGCACGGGCTCACCCACGAGGAATATCATTCGCAGGTGCAGTATGTGGTGGCCCACGGCATCTCCAGCATGGTGGAAGGCAAGAAGGTCATCATCGGCAGCGCCCACTTTGTCTTTGAGGACGAGGGCTGCCGCATCCCGGAGGGAGAACAGGCAAAATTTGACACCCTGCCCGCCGCGTATTCCCACCTGTACCTCTGCATAGACGGGGAGCTGGCGGCGGTGATCTGCATCCACGATCCCCTGCGCCGGGAGGCACGGGAGGCGGTAAGGGCGCTGCACGAAAGCGGCTTTGCCAACGTGGTGATGATGACCGGCGACAACCGCCGCACGGCGGAGGCCGTGGCCGCCGAGGTGGGCGTGGACGCTGTGTACGCCGAGGTGCTGCCGGAGGATAAGGCCGCATTTATCCGGCAGGAAAAGGCCAAGGGCCACACCGTTATCATGGTGGGCGACGGCGTCAATGATTCTCCCGCCCTCTCCGAGGCGGATGCGGGCATCGCCATCTCCACCGGTGCGGCCATCGCCCGGGAGATCGCCGACATCACCGTTGCCTCGGAGGATCTGTTTGCGCTGGTAACGCTGCGAAAGATCAGCCAGGCACTGATGGAGCGTATCCACGGCAGCTACCGCTTCATCGTGGGCTTTAACCTGTCGCTGATCGCGCTGGGCGTGGCGGGGATCCTGCCTCCCACCACCTCGGCACTGCTGCACAACGGGTCCACCCTGGGCATCAGCCTGCGGAATATGACCGACCTGCTGGAAAAAGATAACAACGCATAATGCGGCAAAAAGCAACCGGGAAGCGCCTGCCTGACAGGTGCTTCCCGGCTATTTCTGGTTATGCAGCGGCGGGAATGCTCTGAGAAAAGAGCTCCCCATTCTGCTGCCTCCGTTTTCGTATGGGTCGGCTCAGTCAAGCGCGGTTACCGTAATGGTGCCTCTGAACGAAAGAAGATAGGTAGCATACTCGGCCTGCTCAAGTGCAAGCCGCAGGACGATATCGCCGCCATTGGCATCGTATACCCGGTTGAAGCTCAGGGTATGCTGCTCTCTTCTCGTCTCGTTCAGCTTTTTGCCTTTGTCCACCTTTATGCTCGTAAGATCCCTGCACAGCTGGTTATCATAGCCGTCCGTCATCCGAACGGAATAGAAGCCTTTGTCATCATTTGACATGGCATAGACCGCCCCGTTTACGCTCACCTGATAATGATGTCCACGTGACAATCGAACGGTATCCCCGTCACAGGAGACAAGCCCGCCGCTGCTCATTTTTCCCTGAAAATAGAGCGGTGCCGATTCCATTTGAAGATTGACCGATTGTACCACCCCAACGCCGTAAAACCAGCCCGGGCTGCTGCCGTCTTGACCGGCATCGCCTTTGTCACCTTTATCTCCCTTATCCCCCTTGTCGCCTTTTTCGCCGGGGTCGCCTTTGTCGCCCTTGTCCCCCTTTTCACCATCTGTGCCGTCAACACCGTCTGTTCCGGCAGCCTTCACGCCGGTGTCGGTTTCTCCGATCCACCAGTTGCCGTTCTCACCGATGAAGGGGGTATTGCCGTCCGCACCGTCCCTACCGTCTTGCCCGTTTATGCCGTTTGTTCCGTCCGCACCGTCAGCGCCGTCTATGCCGTTTGTTCCGTCCGCACCGTCAGCGCCGTCTATGCCGTCGGCACCTTTCAATGCGCTAAGGTCGTACAGGTTCAGCCATACTTCGTCGCCGGCATAGCGCCACTGCAGGGTGTTTTCATTTACACGGAACTCCGGCGTTTTTCCGTCAGAGCCGTCCTTACCGTTCTGTCCGGCGGGGCCTGTGATATCGGCGATCGCAACAAGGTTCTGCCACTCGCCGTCCTCATATCGCCACTGTATGTATTCTGTTGTTCGTTGTACCTCTATGTTTTTGGCATTCATGCCGTCAATGCCGTCTTTACCGTTGGCACCGTCAATTCCGTCCTTGCCGTTTTTTCCATCGGCTCCGTCTTTACCGTCAACGCCGTTAATGCCATCTTTTCCGTTTGTTCCATTTTTTCCGTCGACACCGTTCTTTCCGTCTGCTCCGTCCTTGCCGTTTTCTCCGGCAGCACCTCGCAGCTCGGTAAGTGCCACAAGGTCGCGCCATTCTTCTTCAGCGGGGTATCTCCATTGGATCGCCGTGCCGTTATTCCGCACCTCCGGCAGTGCGGCGTCGGTTTTTGCCGCCTTGCTCCATCCTGCGGCAAGCACGATACAAAGCGCCAAAAGAGCCCCGCAAAGCGCCAAAAGTGTGCCTGTGAGTAGTTTCCTTTCTGTTCTCATCTTCTTTCCTCCGTTCGGAATTATTACGGCGGAGTTTTGCACCGACGCCCACGCCGTGAACAGGCGGCGGCAGACAGCCTTATGCTTGGTTTGCTTTGTACTTATCCACAAACAGGGCGACCCCCTGCTTTAAGACCTCCATCTGGGTTTGAAGATAATATTCGTCCTCGAACATGGCGTAGTGCACGCAGGCGCGGACGAAGATAAAGATCAGCGGCGTGATGACCGTATAGGGAATGCCGATCTTCGGCTCCAGCCGCTTGGCATACTCGGTATAGCGCTCGTTCACGCCCTCGAAGAATTTCTTGCCGTGCTCGATATACTTCGGGTGCGTATAGATCTGATACATCAGCCGATATTTTTTGCCGTGCTTTTGGGCCGTCCAGTAGGGGATCTCCTTCACAAATCGGACAACATCCTTGGGGTCGGTGGGGGCCATCTCCATAAAGTCGTCCTCGACCTTTTCCATACAGTATGCCGTTGACTCAATAATCAGCTCGTCAAGGTTTTTGAAATACGAATAAAGATTTGCCTTTGTGCAGCCGCAGGCATCGGCCAGGGCTTTGATCCCCGTACCCGTCAGCCCGTTTTCCGCATAACACTCAAAGCATTTTTCCATGATTTCACGCTTCCGCTCATTGTGCTGTTGCTCTGTTGTTTTCATGTAAATTGCGCCCCCTAATTGATGTGAACGTTCGTTTAGTATTAGTGTAGCATAGAGTTGAGACTATTTCAAGAGCAGCCTTTAAAAGGGGCCGCAAAAAAGTGGGGGCAGCTATAAGCTGACTATCCCATCTGTTTTCTGTTATTCCGCCCGGAGATTATTTTACAATACGGAAATGTCGCGGCTGTTTTGACCGCACGGCAGAAAAAGCGGCCTGGTTCTCAAAAGAAAACCAAGCCGCTATACCATGTCATACCATGTTCAGTTGATAACTGGGGATTTTCCCTTTGCGGACGGGCGGACTATCTTTTTATCGATCATCTATCTCCGTCTCGTGATGAAGAATTGCGCCGGTGGCCGCGTCAATTTCATAGTCGTACTCCCTATTACCGGACTTGAACTCTACTTCATAAATAATTGTTCCGTCCTCTACATCCAGCTGAATGTTCATGTCATAGACCGTGTTCGCATCCACACCGGCGTGATTCAGAGCAATGGATTTTGCCTTAGCGTGGCCAATGTCCTGCGTCGTTCCGGGCTGTGTGGGCTTTGCAGGCTGAGTCTCAGATGCTTCGTCGTCATCCGCCGCCTCCCGCTTGGTCTCTATAACGGCGCCGGAGTAGGCGTCGATCTTATACTCTATCTCCTCGCCGTTCCGGCCTGTGATCTCCACCTCATAATGTGCCGGGGATTCGTCCAGCTCCGGGTCGACCTCACTGTGCAATATCTCCGCTACAGACGCCTTGCCAAACTCCGCCACAGCAATGTCCATCGCCTTGTCTTTACCGATGGGCATAGCGGGCGCACCTGCCTCCGCCAGGTCCTTCAGCTCCTCCACGGAGAGCTTTGCCAGCGCATCAAACTGCAGCTCCGGGTTGATGGCAAGGACGCGATTCACCAGTGCCGCCTTCCCTGTGGAAATGTTGTTTTCCTGTGCCTGCTGGTCTCTCGCCGCATCCTGCGTCAGGGTCTGCGTCAGGACGGATGCCTTCGCTTCACTGGTCTGCAAAACGCCGTCCACGGCGTCAGTCAGCTCACGCTGGAGCTTTTCCGCACGGGCGGTATCCTTGTCCTCCACCGAGATCATAATAGCGGAGGAAATGCTGCTGAGATAGCCGTTGCGCACAAGGCTGCCTACAATGGCGTTCACCGCCACATCCAGCTTGGCGCCCTTGAGATCGGCCCCGTCTCCCATATCCGCAAGGATCGTCTTTGCATCGTCATTGAGCGGCGCGCAGACCAGTACCTTTTCGCTCCTGCTGACCTTCAGCTCGATGCTGGGGTTTACATCCAGCGACACCACGGACGCCACCGCATTTGCCTGCTGATAGAATACACCTCCGCCGCCCAGCAGCATCACCGCAAGGCAGGCAGCGACGAGTGCCGGCCATTTTTTCCTTGCCGGTTTTCTTGTTGTCATATTGATCACCGTTCCTTTCCGCACTTCACAGCGGGAGAGAACGCCGCTCACATCGTCCGGCGCAGTTTTTTCAAGGGCCGAGGCCAGCCTCTGCTCCATTTTTTCGTTAGTCATCGGGCGTCATCTCCTTCCAGAGTACTTCGCATCTTTTTCAATGCTCTGTGATATTTTGACAGGACGGTAGGAAGCGTCAGCTCCAGCAAAGCCGCAATCTCTCGATGCTTCATGCCTGTGACCGCATGGAGCAGCACAATGCGCCGCTCCTCATCACAGAGAGCAGCCAACACCTGCTGCAGCACAATGCGCTCATCGGCATCCAGCCCGCACTCCTGTGCGGGAATGGCGTCCCATTCCTCCTCACTGAGCGCGGCATTTTTCTTTTCCCGCCGCAGACGCATCAGGCATAGGTTGCGGCACACGGTCAGCAGCCAGCCCATGGGTGACCCGGCGGGCCGGTACTGCTCCGCGCAGTCCCACACCTGCACATAGACATCCTGGGTCAGATCCTGGGCATCGTGCGCGTTTTTGAGGTACGACAGCGCCAGGCCGTACACAGCCGTTTTTGTCCGCTGATACAGCTCCGTCAGCGCCTCGCTCTCCCCTCCGGCAATGCTGAGAAGCAGCTGCTGCAGCTGGTGCCGCTCCTCCGCCGGGGCATATTCAGTTGTCATCAGCATACTGAGCATGGGCTTGCATCTCCTGTCATCCGGGTAATGCGCGAAGCGGGCGGTTTATTGCATGGGCTTAAAAAAAATATACTCTCTGCAGCTTCGTGTTATAGCGCGTCGGAAAGCTCCGCTTTTCTGATTCTGATTATACCTCCAAATCACGGAATAATCTACCAATATGTTCCGTGCGGGCAGCCGCCATGGTGAATGTCTGTTTTCGCATGTAAGCCCCACCGGTGTTCCCGGTGGGGCTTGCGCATATTATCTATTAGTTCTTTTATTCCTGCCGCAAAAACAGCACACCCAGTGTGCCCGGCCCGCAGTGGGAGGACACGGTGCAGCCTGCCTGGGTCAAGAATACCTCCCGGAAGGGGGCCAGGGACTTCACCAGCTCCGTCAGCTGGGCCAGGGTATCCTCTGCGACGCCGCCGGAGTGGGTAATGAAGGCCCAATCCTCCACCACGGTCTTGCCCGCCAGCCGCTCGGTGATGTACTGCCGGTAGACCCGTTCCATGGTACCCCGATACTTCTTGCAAACCACCAGCTTGCCCTCCCGCATCTCCAGGCAGGGCTTCAGCTTCAGCACGTTGGCACCCAGGGCCGCCACGCCGCTGCAGCGGCCGCCCTTCCACATGTATTCCAGGGTGTCCAGCACAAAGCTGGTGTCGCTGTGAGGTGCCAGGCGGCGCAGCTCATCGGCAATATCCCCGGCCGCCATGCCTTCATCCCGCAGCTTGGCTCCCTGCAGGGCCAGCAAACCGCCGCCGGTGGAGAGCTGGCGGCTATCCACCACATGGATGCGTCCCGTCTCCAGCTCCGCCGCGGCTATAAGGGCGTTCTGGCAGGTGCCGGACAGGTCTGCACTGATGTCGATGTGGACGATGTCAAAGCCCTCCGCCAGGATGGCGCCAAAAAACTCCTTGAACTGCTCCGGACTCACTGCCGCCGTCTTGGGCAGGGTGCCGTCCCTATGGAAGTCGGCGTAGAGATCCTCGGAGGTATAGTGGCCATCATCGGGGAAAATACGCTCTCCGGTCTGGATGGTCAAGGGCACAGTGCGGATCTGAAAGCGTTCCAGCAGTGCCGGGGTCAGGTCGCAGGTGCTGTCATAGGTGATGCAAACAGGTCTGGGCATGAAGCGATTCCTCCTATTTTCTTCTTTTCTATTTTAGTATACCCGGCCAACCTCAACACAGGCTCAAAAAAGCTCGATTTTTCAGGCGGGATGTGATAAAATCATAAAAAAGCTAAGGAGGGCTCGCATGTTTCGAATTTTGGTAGCCGAGGATGATGAGAGCACCCGCCTGCTCATGTGCGAGGTGCTGCGCCAGGCAGGCTATGAGCCCTGTCCCGCCCGAGACGGTGTGGAGGCCCTGGAGGTTATGGATCATTTCCAGTGCGACCTGGCCATCGTGGACATTACCATGCCCCGGATGGATGGCATCGCCTTCACCCAAACCCTGCGGGAGGGCAACTGTGACCTGCCGGTGCTCATGGTGACGGCCCGGGTGACCCAGGAGGATAAGCGCCGGGGCTTCCGGGCAGGAACGGATGACTATATGGTCAAGCCTGTGGACGAGGAGGAGATGCTCTGGCGTGTGGAGGCGCTGCTGCGGCGCTATCGCAGTACAGCGGAGCGGCGGCTGACGGTGGGCAGCACGGTTTTGGACCGGAGCGCCCTGCAGGTCATTACTCCCCAGGGCACTCAGCAGCTCACCGCCAAGGAGTTTATGCTGCTTCTGAAGCTGCTGAGCTATCCCCGGACTCTTTTCACCAAGCGCCAGCTTATTGATGACATCTGGGACCTGGACAGCGAGGTAGATGAGCATACCGTGGAGGTCTACATTTCCCGGCTTCGGGACAAATTCCGGGGCAATCCGGACTTTGAGCTGCGGACCATCCGGGGCTTTGGGTACATGGGGATGCCCAGGGAGGACGAGGATGAAAAAAAATAAGGTCAAAAAAGAGAATCCTCCGGCCCGGCTCCTATGGACCATGTTTTTGCTGGTGCTGGGAATGGTGATTGTATACGGGACCCTGGTGCTGGGTATCTTCGCCCTGGTCCAGCGCCTGGTGCGGCTGGACGAGAGCAACTACACCCTGGTGTGGCCTATTCTCTTTTTGACGGTGAGCGCCATTTTAGGCGTGGCGCTGGCCATCTTCATTTTTCGGGGATATTTAGCGCCGCTGTCCCGGCTGATGCAGGCCACCCAGGCGGTGGCCGCCGGGGACTACTCCGTGCGGGTGGAGCTGCGGGGGGCCCGGGGCGAGGTGGCGGAGTATATCCGCAGCTTCAACAAAATGGCTGAGGAGCTGGGCAGCGTGGAGATGCTGCAATCAGACTTCGTGAACACCTTTTCCCATGAGTTTAAGACGCCCCTTATCTCCATCCGGGGGTTTGCCAAGCTCCTGCAGAACCCGGACATCTCCGGGCAGCAGCGGGCCATCTATGCCGGGACCATCGCCCGGGAATCAGAACGATTGGCGGCTATGAGCACGCATATTTTGGAGCTGACCCAGTTTGAAAATACGGAGATCGTGTCCGGCAAGACCCTATATAGCCTGGACGAGCAGCTGCGCCGGTGCATCCACCAGCAGGAGCGGAGCTGGCTGCAGAAGGGGCTGACCGTGGAGGGGGACCTGGATCCCACGGATTACTACGGAAATGAGGAGCTGGTAGAGCACATCTGGTCCAACCTCATCTCCAACGCCATCCGCTTCACCCCTGCCGGCGGACAAATCACCGTAGTTCTGCGCAAGGAAGATGCGGAGATCACCGTGTCTGTCTCCGACACCGGCATCGGCATGGATGAGGAGACCCAGCGGCACATTTTCGATAAGTTTTACCGGGCGGAGCCATATCCGGACAGCCGCGGCAACGGCCTTGGCCTATCCATCGTGCGGAGGGCGGTAGAGCTGTGCGGCGGAGAGATTGAGGTGTTCTCTCAGCCCGGCAAGGGCTCCACCTTTACCGTGACGCTGTCCCCGACTGACCGGAATTGAGCTCCCTCCCCCCGGCGGCAGATCCTTCCACTTCCCGGTTGCAAAACGTGTTGAAGTCGTGTATAGTATAGAAATACCTATTGGGAGGTCATACTATGAAAGAAAAAATGCAGCCGGGGAAGCTGGTCCCCCGGTACGCTGTTCCTTGGCTGTTGAGTGCCCTGGTGTGGCAGCTGGGCCTGTATTTTTTAGCCAAGCTGCTGACGGATGGCCGCTTCCATTACGATCTGTCCATTTCACTGGATGATAAAATCCCCTTTGTTCCCTTTTTCATGCTGATCTATTGGGGGGCGTACTTCTCCTGGGGAATAAACTATATCCTGGCCGCCCGAGAAAATCGGGACCACTGCCGCCGCTGCATTACCGCCGACATGATCGCCAAGGCCCTGTGCTTTGTGATCTTCCTGCTGCTGCCCACCACCATCGCCCGGCCTGAGGCGGATGGCAGCGGCTTTATCGGCTGGCTCACTCGCATCATTTACATGGCGGACACGCCTGTGACTCTGTTCCCATCCATCCACTGCCTGGATTCCTGGCTGTGCTGGCGGTTTTTAGTGAAGTGTAAAAAAGTGCCCCGGTGGTATAAATGGGTGAACTTTGTATTCTCGCTGCTGGTGTGCGCCTCCACTGTGCTGGTAAAGCAGCATGTATTCGTAGATATTTTTGCGGGCATCGCCGTGGCAGAGCTGGGGCTGCTGCTCTCCCGCCGGGTATGGGATAGCCTGGAGAAGCGGAAACCGTCCGGAATATGAAAAACGCAGCCGCGCTTTTGGAGGAATACTCTATGAAAAGGATCATCTCATTTTTTCTGTGTGTGCTGATGACGGCGGCCCTGCTGGCCGGCTGCGGCGATAGAAAGCAGCGCACCACCTGGATCATCGCCGTAGACGGGGATTTCAGCCCCTTTGTGTACGCCGATGCGAACGGCAAGGCTGTGGGCCTGGATGTGGAGCTCCTGGACGCCATCGCCCGGGATCAGAACTTCCGGTATGAGCTGCGCCCCTCGGATTGGGACACCGCCATGAGTGTGTTCACCTCCCACCAGGCTCAGGTTCTCATGGGCAGTATCGCCAGCTCTCAGGAGCGGATCGACGGTGGCTGGTTCTTTTCCCATAGCTTTTATGACGGCGTGACCCAGAGCATGGCCATGGAGCCCAGCAGCGACACCAATACTCTGGAGGACCTGGCCGGCAAGGCCGTGGCAGTGGTCTCCGGCACTCTGGGTGCCGCCTACGCCGAAAGCGTGAAGGATAAATATGGCTTCTCCATCGCCACCTTCAGCGATTCCCACTCCATGTACGCGGCGGTGCTGGAGGGTCGGGCGGCCGCCTGCTTTGAGGATACCCCTGCCCTGCGGGACAGCATCGCCGGCGGCGTAGCCCTGGAGCTGGTCCCCGGCAGCGAGGGGGCAGCCTCCGATTACTGTGTGGCTATTTGCGACGAAAAGGACCGGCCGTTTCTGGAGCTGTTCAACCAGGGCCTGGCCAACATCCGCGCCAACGGCATCTATGATGCCATCCTCGCGAAGTATGCGGATACCCTATAAAAAGCCTATGGTATATTTTGTGCAGTTTGCCAGTTGCATTTCCCCGTTGGATTTCGTATACTAAACCATCATAAGAAAGCAGAGGGACGGACATGACCCATTTTGCTATGAACAGCTGCAGCAAGGCCATCTGTATGGTCTGTTGTTGTTGTGGGCATTTTGGTCATGTATGTTCTGCTGGTTCGCCGAAAAACTGATTTTTTCGGATTTATTATTTGTTTATCGATCGGCAGAGGGTGCATGATGCATCCTCTGCCTTTTGTATTGAATGCATCGGCATCTCCCGCCCCACACAGAAAGGAAGATCATTGTGAACATCTATCGCTCTGCATCCCAACTGGTCGGCCACACCCCCCTGCTGCAGCCTGTGCGCTACATGGAGCAGCTCCGCCTGCCCGCCACCGTGCTGGTCAAGCTGGAATCCTTCAACCCCGCCGGCTCCGTAAAGGATCGTGTAGCCCTGGAAATGATTGAAGACGCCGAAAAAGAGGGCAAGCTCCTGCCCGGCGGCACCATCGTGGAGCCCACCTCCGGCAACACCGGCATAGGTCTCGCGGCCATGGGCCTGGCCCGTGGCTATCAAGTCATCCTCACCATGCCCGAGTCCATGAGCCTGGAGCGCCGGCAGTTGCTGGCTGCCTACGGTGCGCAGCTGGTGCTGACCCCTGCCAAGGGCGGTATGGCGGGCGCCGTGGAAAAGGCCAAGGAGATCGCCGCCGCGATCCCGGGCAGCTTCCTGGCCGGTCAATTTGATAACCCCGCCAATCCCCGGGCCCACTACCGCACCACCGGCCCCGAGATCTGGCACGATACCGACGGCCAGGTGGACATCTTCGTGGCCGGCGTAGGTACCGGCGGCACCGTTACAGGCGTGGGCCGCTACCTGAAGGAGAAGGACCCCCACGTGCGGATTGTGGCCGTGGAGCCCGCCGCCTCTCCCCTGCTCTCCGGCGGCAAGGCCGGGAGCCACGGGCTCCAAGGCATCGGCGCCAACTTTGTGCCGGAGAACCTTGACCGCAGCGTGGTGGACGAGGTGATCCCCGTGTGGGAGAAGGATGCCTATGCCGCCGCCCGGCTGCTGGCCGGTACCGAGGGCGTGCTGGTGGGCATCAGCTCCGGCGCCGCTTTGCACGCCGCAGGCCAGCTGGCCCGCCGCCCCGAGAATGCCGGCAAGGCCATCGTGGCCCTGCTGCCCGACACCGGTGACCGTTACCTTTCCACACCACTGTTTCAGGAGTGATTTATGATGAGTGAAAACCATATCTGCGCCGCAGCCAAAGCCATGGCGCAAACCTATACCACCGGCTCCGTACCGCTGTACGGCAAGAAGCTGCGCCTCCCGGACCGGCAGGCTGTGATCCTGCTCATAAAGGACATCCGGCGGCTGATCTTTCCCGCCTACTACGGGGAGGCGGCTCTCATGAGCCTGGCCCCGGAGGACTATGCCGCGCTGCTCTTGGAGCGCATCGAAAAGCAGCTTTTCCGGCAGATCGCCTTGACCCTGCCGGAGGAGCAGGAGGACCGGGCCGCGGAGCTGGCCGCCGAAATGGTGACTCGTCTGCCCAAAATTGCCCGCATGGTACAGCTGGACCTGGAGGCCACCTTTGACGGCGATCCCGCCGCCGGCTCCCGAGAAGAAATCCTGTTTTCCTATCCCGGCCTGTTTGCCATCCTGGTATATCGGGTAGCCCACGAGCTCTACGAAATGAAGATCCCCATCCTGCCCCGGATGATGGCCGAGTACGCCCACAGCCACACGGGCATCGACATCCATCCCGGCGCGCAGATTGGCGATCACTTCTTCATCGACCACGGCACGGGCATCGTGGTGGGTGAGACCACGATCATCGGCGACCGGGTAAAGCTCTACCAGGGCGTGACTCTGGGCGCCCTGTCCACCCGGGATGGGCACCATTCTCAGCCCGGTAAGCGCCACCCTACCGTAGAGGACGATGTGACCATCTACTCCGGTGCGACCATTCTGGGCGGCAATACCACCATCGGCCGGGGCAGCGTGGTGGGCGGCAACGCCTTCCTCACCAGCTCCGTGCAGAAGGACACCCGGGTGGTGATTCACGCCCCGGAAACCGTGTTCAAAAGCCGCAAGGGCGAACAATAACCAATAAAAGCAGCCCTCGGCCGGTTGGCCGAGGGCTTTTAACACTGTCGGAAATTCCTTTGGAATTTTCCGACAAAAGGATCGCAGTCTGCTGCGCGCATAATTTTGCCGCAAGCGGCAAAATTCCACACTGGCAGCCTGAGCAGTATTTTTCCCCACGCGCATGTCGCGGTGAAAAATGATTGAAACTTTTCGCGTCTGCGGACGCGAACTCTGCGAGGCTTTTTTGGCAAGCTATAAAGCCCTCGGCCGGTTGGCCGGGGGCTTTATAGTTATTGGGAAGCTATTATTTTGCCAGCGGGGCGGTTTTCTTGCTGCCCAAAAGCAACGATGTGATGAGCGCTGTCAGCGGCACGGCCAAAATTACGCCAATGCTGCTGGCGATGCCGCTGATGACCTCCGTCGCCATATAGGGGGAGCTGACGAGCTGCCGGGGATCCAGCCCCAGGGAGCACAGGTAGATGATAAACACCAATCCGCTGCCCAAAAATGCCAGGATCAGCGTGTTGGTCATGGTGCCCACCATGTCCCGGCCGATGTTCATGCCCGAGCGGAAAAGCTCCTTGCCGCTGCGATCCGGAGCCACGGTATGCACCTCCGTCAATGCCGAGGAAATGCTCATGGCCACATCCATCACCGCACCCAGGGCGCTGATGACCACCCCCGCCACCAGCAGACCCCGCAGGCCCAAAGGGGTGCCCGTCTGCCGCAGCTGCAGCAGCGGCTCCACCTCCGCCAGCCGCAGCCCATCAACGTGCAGAAGCCCCTGTGCCAGCAGGCCGAACAGCAGGGCCAGAGCCGTACCGGCGATGGTGCCCAGCGCCGCGCAGATGGTCTTGCTGGTCACGCCGCCCAGGATCACCATGGTCACGACGGTGATGTATGCGCACACCAAAAATACCGTCAGCAGCGTAGGCGCGCCCTTCATCAGCAGCGGAATCATAATAAAGAACAGGCACACCAGCGTAATGGCCAGGGCCACCAGGGATTTTGCGCCCACCTTACCGCCCACGGCCACCGTGGCCAGCAAAAACAGGCCCACGATCACCGCCAGGCCCACGGCCCGGTCATACTCATATACCGTGGCGGTGTGGTTGCCGTCAGAATAAGTGGAGATCAGCACCACCGCCCGCTGTCCCTCCTTCAGGGCCTGGCCGTACAAGGGACCCACATAGTTGCTGACCTGCATGGTCTCGCCCTTGTACTGGCCCGTGCGGATCTCAGCCAGCAGCAGCTGTTCGCCCCGATAGCCATTGTCGGACACGGGATCCTGCTCGGTGTTGTCCGACAGGATATCGGTGATGACGGCGGTCTCATACTCGGCGTAATCCTCGCCCCGGGGCTGGGGCTGCTCATGGGTCGCCGCCAGGGCCCGCACGATAATAAACACCACCACCGCCGCTGCCAGGATGATGCAGCTGAGACGATTTTTGCCCCACCAGGCTCTTGCGTCCGGCCTTGTGCTTTTCCCCTTGGATTTTTTCATAGGAGCAACCTCCGTGTCCTCATTTTTTTCAGCATAGCAATTTCTCCACCCGATGTCAAGAGGCAGGTTCCGGCGAAGCAGTTTAGGCATTTTTCATAAGATAAGCATATTTTTTCCGCTGTTTTTCACTAAAATAAAAAACCCGGTAGCAATCTGTATCGGAATGTGGTAAAATATCTCCATCAACACAAAAAGTTTGCTCTCGTTTCCCGACATCCTTCACAGCCTGCTGTCCTGGTCGACGGAATTCCAAGTAGCATTTCTTACAGCGGTTGTGCAGGGTCGTCTCCCCACGCAGTTGGGGCAGGCGGCTTTTTCTGTCTCTGCAGATTTCACCCAGGTTTAACAGAGGCGCGGTTTCGGATTTTTCATAATGGATTTATGATGAAAGAACGGACCCGCCTACCCGGGCCCCGGGGGCAAGCTACCGTGCAAAATGAACAGGAGGGATCAGATTTTGAAAAAGAGAGGACATAGCAGACGGCTTCTGTCTGTTCTGCTGGCGCTGGTGATGCTGCTGTCGCTGCTGCCCACAGCGGTGTTCGCGGCAGATCCGACGCCGAAAGCAGCGCTGGTAACGGACGCCTCCACGCTGAAGGCCGGCGACCAGATCATTCTCGCGGCGTCTGCCAGCGGCAAGACCTACGCTGCGGGCAGCCTATCCGGCAAATTTTTCACAAGTATCGAAACCGACCCCACTGACCCGGCAGATACCGTGGAAATCTTCACGCTGGGCGGCGAGGCCGGTAAGTGGACGCTCACCGCGTCCGACGGCAAGCAGATCTATACCGCTGATGCCAAGGCGCTGAACAACACCGGCAAGGGAACCGGTACATGGACCATCGCCATTGACGACAGCGGACTGGCCACTGTGGCCAGCACGGATTCGGACTGCGGCCGCATCCTGTACAACGTCAATTCGCATCGGTTCCTGAACTACACCTCGGCCACCAACGTGAGCATGCTGCTGCCCAGTATTTACAAGCTGGCAGGGGCTGCAGAGCCGGGCGATCCCACGCCCTCCGAGCCTATCCCCGGTCTCGTGCCCATCAGCGAGGCACTGGCCGGTGAAAACGGCAAGGACTTCACCGTTCAGGGCGTTGTGACCCTGGTGGATGGGCAGAACATCTACCTGCAGGACGCCACCGGCGGCATCTGCCTGCGTCTTGGCTCCAAGACCAGTGAGATCGCCTTGGGCGACACCATTTACGGCACCGGTAAGCGCGCCGAATACAACAAGCTGCCCCAGCTGGGCAGCGGCACCTTCAAAAAGTCCTCCGGACTGACCCTGACCGCTAAGGCCACCACCATCGGCGCTCTTACGGACAAGGATGTGTGCGGCTATGTGAAGCTGAAGGGTCTGGAGATCACCGAGATCTACGACAACAACGGCAAATATACCAGCCCCAATGTCACCCTGAAGGACGCCGACGGCAAGACCATCCAGCTCTACAAGGCCGTCATGGAGAAGAAGGACGGCAAGTGGGCCTTCGCCGTGGGAGACATGGTGGATGTCACCGCCGCCGTGAGTACCTTCAATGGTACGCTCCAGCTGCGCAACACCCTGGCCGATGAGATCCGCGCCGCCGGAACCATCGTTGATCCCATCTCCGATGATATGATCCCCGCCGGGGCCATTACCGTAAAGGAGGCCGGAGCCATTACCTCCTCCACCTCTAATGTCTCGGTGGTCGGCCAGGTAGTGTATCACTACGGCAACGCCTATAACAATAAAGCCAGCATCAACTCCATCATTTTGGAGGATGTTATTGACGGCGAGATCTACGGCTTCCAGGTCTATGACTACACCAATTACGCCAAGTATAAAGTGGGCGATGTGGTGAAGATCACCGGCACCGTGGAGCCTTACGGCGGCGTGCCGCAGATGAAATCCCCCACCATGGAGGTCATCCAAGCCGGGCTGGAGCCTATCCCCGCCCAGGAGATCACCGTTTCCCAAATGGGCAAGGACTATCTCAGCGAGTATGTTTATATCAAGGATGTAACGCTGGGCACCTATAACGCCAGTGGAAACACCACCGTCAAGGATGCCACCGGCACGGTGAACCTGTATAAGGGCGTGCCGCTGCCCAGCGGCACGAAAGAGGCCGATGTGACCGGCGTGTACGGCTGCTGCTCGGCATATAAGACCACCTATCAGCTCCGCAACGGCAGCAGCGCCGATTATGTTTCCAGCGCAACGCCTCCCACCCCCGGCGGTCTCCCCACCGTGGGCGACCAGGTGGTCATCTACAATCAGAATGCCCAGGCTGTCCTGGCTGCGCAGAACGATAATGCAACCAGCCCCGCCATCAACAAGGCCGCCGCCACCATTCAGGATGGCAAGGCTACCTGCGCCAACGGCGCCGTGGTGTTTGAGGTGCAGAAAAACGGCGACTACTACCGCTTCTACAACAAGACCTACGGCTACCTCTGCGCAGGCGGCACCGGCAACAACGCCTTCTACTCCCAGCCCGTCAGCGAGGACGCCGACTGGCTGGTGCGCACCTGCTCCGGCGGCGTAGGCGGCTACGAGATGGAGAGCCGCACCGCCAAGTACAAGGGCCATAGTCAGTGGCTGGAGTATTACAGTGACAGCTTCAAGGTCTATTCCATGTATAATGTCACCGACTACACCATCTACTCCTTCTTCTTCTACCCCGTAGCGGAGGGCACTAAGACTGTGGACGGTGTCGTGAATAACCCCGCCGTGGTCCTGGGCGACCTGCCCTATGCCTATGTGGGCACGGACTATTCCTTCACCTTCACCGTGGACGCCCCCTTCGGCGTGCAGGGTGACATGACCGCCAAGCTCAATGGCACATCCCTCAGCGTCACTTTGGGCGAGGACGGCACCTACACCGTCACCATCCCCGCCGCCTCCGTCACGGGTGATAAGCTCACCGTGAACATCAGTGGCACGGACAATAAGCATATTCCCATCTCCGCCGCCGCTGAGATCACCGTTAAGGACGAGCCCGTCTTCTCCGATCCCACCCCTGCCCGGGGCAGCCAGACCGGCAAGGATAAGCGTCCCGCCATTTCCGTGGCCCTGGCCAATGCCGGCCAGAACCCCACCGTCACCATGACCGTGAACGGCACCGCCGTCACTCCGGTGTATGCTGGTGGCCGTGTCACCTACACCCCCGCCGCTGACATGGCTGACGGCCGCACCGAGGTGAAGGTCACCGCTACCCGGGCCGACGGCAAGTCTGCCGAGTTCAGCTGGTTCTTCACCGTGGGCAAGACCACCTACCAGCTCTACTTCGGCCAGCTCCACGGCCACACCCAGTATTCCGACGGCGCCGGCTCTCTGGACAGCGCCCTGAGCTATATCAAGAACCTGCCCGACAGCGCCAACGTCCAGTTCGTGGCCTTCACCGACCACTCCAACTATTTCGATTCCAAGAATGCCCCCAATGTGGAGGCCGCCCTCTATGACACCTCCTTGGTTAAGGATTCCGATGCCAACCACAGCTGGAAGACCTACAAGGACACCATCGCCCAGTTCAACGAGGACAACGCCGGCGACATGGTGGCCATCGGCGGCTTCGAGATGACCTGGTCCGGCGGCCCCGGCCATATCAACACCTTCAATACCCCCGGCATCGTCTCCCGCAACAACAGCACCCTGAACAACAAGACCGACGACGCGGGCATGAAGGCCTATTACGCCCTGCTGAGCCAGACCGAGGGCGCAAACTCCATCAGCCAGTTTAACCACCCCGGCACCACCTTCGGCAACTTCAAGGATTTCAGCTATTGGGATCCCGTCATCGACAGCCGCATGTACATGGTGGAGGTGGGTAACGGCGAGGGCCAGATCGGCGCCGGCGGCTACTATCCCAGCTATGAGCAGTACATCATGGCGCTGGATAAGGGCTGGCACCTGGCCCCTACCAACAACCAGGACAACCATCAGGGCAAGTGGGGCAACGCCAATGACGCCCGCGACGTTATCCTCACCGATAACTTTACCGAGGAGGGCATCTACGACGCCATCCGCGCCCTGCGCATGTACGCCACCGAGGATAAGAACCTGGAACTGGGCTACACCGTCAACGGCCTCATGATGGGCTCCAGCATTAAGACAGTACCCGGCAAGCTGGACATCGAGGTCAGCGTTTACGATCCCGACCGCACGGATTCCATCGCCAAGGTGGAGGTGGTGGTCAACTCCGGCAAGGTGGCCCATGTTTGGGACGATGCCGCCCAGCTGAAGAACGGCACTCTCTCCGTGACCCTGGCTCCGGAGTACAGCTACTACTTCATCCGCGTCACCCAGAAGGACGGCGACCTGGCTGTCACCGCCCCCGTGTGGGTGGGCGAGAGCCTGAAGCTGGGCATCTCCAACCTGGTCTGCGGCACCGCCACCCCCGTCACCGACGAGGAACTGACCCTGACCACCACTCTCTTTAACAGCGAGAATGCCGACGCCACCGTCACCTCCCTAATCTACAGCATTGGCGGCAAGGTCATCGGCACCGACACGGCCGGCTACACCATCGCCGCCGGCAGCACTCTGGACATCCCCTTTAAGTGGACCCCCGACCAGGCCCGTGTTGCCACCGTCCTGGTCACCGCCGTGGTAAATCAGAACAACAAGGACTACACCTTCACCAAGACCATCAGCCTGGATGTGCTGGATGCCAGCAAGCTGGTCTACATCGGCATCGATGCCTCTCATTATAATGAGTATGTGTCCGGCAACTATAAGGACAGCATGGGCAACTTCGGCAATCTGGCCGCAGAGTACAGCGTGCGCACCGTCCAGCTGAACACCAGCGCGGACCTCATCGCCGCCTGCTCCAACCCCAAGTATAAGGCCATCGTCCTCACCGCCCCCAGCCGCCGCCTGGCTGAGGCCCAGACCAATCCCAAGACCTACAGCCAGGAGGAGCTCGCAGCCCTGACAGCCTTTAACGCCGCCGGGGGAACGGTCATCCTGGCCGGCTGGAGCGACAACTACGAGAACTTCCCTGTCATTCAGGGCAATCCCGCCATCAAGCACATGGCCGAGACCCAGAACGATGTCCTGGAGGCCCTGGGCTCCAGTCTCCGCATCAGCGACGATGCTACCTACGATGATGTTCGCAGCGCCGCCGACGGCGTGGATAAGTGGAGACTGTACTTCAGCGACTACAACATGGATAACTTCCTCACGGACGGTGTGATCGTAGACACCAACCATCCCTACGACAAGATGTACACCGAGCGCTTCAGTCACTACGGCGGCGCCTCCATCTATGCCGTGGATGCAGATGGCAATCCCGCCTCCGCTCTCCCCTCCACCGTCTCCCCTGTGGTCTACGGCCACGCCACCACCTACTCCGTGGACGTGGATAAGGACGGCAGAGGCGGCGCAGGCATCCCCAAGTACACCTACGCCGAGAACGATCCCCGCCTGCTGATCATGGCCACCGAGCAGCTGGAGGGCAAGGGCATGGTCATCGTCTCCGGTGCGGCCTTCCTCTCTAATTTCGAGGTCCAGTCCGACCTGGACAACACCCTGGAGAAGAACTACTCCAACTACAGAATCTGCGAGAACCTGATCAACTATCTCAATCCCCCCAAGATCAGCACCATCGCCGAAGTCCATGCGGACCCCGATGAGGGCATCAAGTACACCGTGGAGGGCATCGTCACCTCCAACGCCTCCGGCTATGATAAGAATACCGCCTTCTTTGACTGCATCTATATCCAGGACGAGACCGGCGGCATCAACTGCTTCCCCGTGGCCGGCGACTATCAGATCGGCGATAAGCTCCGCATCAGCGGCTCCACCAGCTCCTACCAGGGCGAGCGCCAGCTGGCTGTGACCAAGATCCGGAAGCTGGGCGCGGATACCCCCGTAGAGCCCAAGGTGGTCACCGCCGCCCAGGTGAATGACGGCTCCGTCCTGGGCCAGCTCATCACCCTCAAGGGCTATGTCACCGGCATTGAGATGGCCAACGGCCTGATCCAGACCATCCTGGTCCGCGACGCCCAGGGCAATGTGGCCCGGGTGTTCATCGACGGCTATATCACCACCTCCCAGGATGTTGCAAACGCCGCCGTGGGCTGCGAGATCGAGGCTACCGGTCTTGCCTCCTATGACAACACCTTCGTCCTGGAGGACGGCACTCCCATGGCGCCCCGTATCCGCACCCGGAACCGGGCGGACATCATCTGCACCGCTCACACCCACGCTTTCGGCGACTGGGAGGAAACCACTCCTGCCACCTGCACCAAGGACGGCGTAAAGACCCGCACCTGCGCCTGCGGCGAGACTGAGACCCAGACGATCCCCGCCACCGGCCATTCCTTCGGCGAGTGGACGGTCACCACGCCTGCCACCTGCACCAAGGACGGCGTGGAGACCCGCTCCTGCGCCTGCGGCGAAACCGAGACCCGGGCTATCCCCGCCACCGGACATTCCTTCGGCGAGTGGACCGTCACCACTCCCGCCACCTGCACCACAGACGGTGTGGAGTCCCGCACCTGCTCCGCCTGCGGCGAAACCGAGACCCGGGCTATCCCCGCTACCGGCCATGTGGACGCCGACAATGACGGCAAGTGTGATGTCTGCCAGACGGTCCTCACACCCGTGAACCCCGGCGATCCCGATAACCCCACGCCGGATAATCCCGATAAGCCTACGCCCGACACACCCGACAAGCCCGCCACCGGCGACAATAGCGCCATGGTGCTTTGGGTATCTGTCATGAGCATCACGGCTCTGGCCGGCGCTGCATTGATTCGTTCCAAAAAGCGCCGCGTCTGATCGGCATATCCCCGGCAAAAGAAACCCCCACAGAGGAGAGGCTCTACAGAGCCTCTCCTCTCCTGTTGTCAGAAAGTCCTGTCATTGCGAGCCAATCTGCAGACTGGTGTGGCAATCCGTTTCTAACGCGCATGCGTTACACATTCCGCGGAGATTGGCAGCATAAACACAACGGATTCCCACGTCGCTTCGCTCCTCGGAATGACAGGAGGGTATCCCCCGGTTGACGGTACCGCCGGGCCAGGGTATACTGAATACGCAGGCCCCATTCCCATACCATTCCACTTCCGGAGGACTTGACCATGACGAAACCCCATTTACCTCAGCCCCCCACATCTAACCGCCTCTCCCCCGTTCTTGACCCGGTGCTGGACGCCATCCGGTCGCTGCTGAGCCGGCAGGAACGGGTGCTTGTAGCCATTGACGGCCGCTGCGGTGCCGGAAAAACCACCCTGGCCGCCCGATTACAGGCGGAGCTGCCCTGCCGGGTGTTCCACATGGATGACTTCTTCCTCCAGCCCTATCAGCGCACGCCGGAGCGGCTGCAGGCCCCCGGGGAAAATGTGGATCACGAGCGCTTCCTGCAGGAGGTGCTGCTGCCCGCCGCCCGGGGCGAGGCCGTGGTTTACCGCCCCTATCTCTGTGCCCGTGAGGTCCTGGGGCCGGCCGTTTTTGTCCCACCGGCCCGGCTGACTATTGTAGAGGGCTCCTATGCCTGCCACCAGACCCTGTGGCCCTACTATCACCTGCGCATCTTCCTCTCAGTGGATCCCCGGGAGCAGCTGCGCCGCATAGAGGCGCGCAGCGGCCCGGAAAAGCTCCGGCAGTTTATAGACCGCTGGATCCCCCTGGAGGAGCAGTATTTCCGAGCCTGTTCTCTGGCGGAGCGGTGCGATTTTTTCCTGGGAGTATGAACCCGCCGATCAAAATTTGCTGAATTTTCCCGTTTATTTTTTCTCGTTTCTTGTGTATATTGCACAATTTCTTCCCCCTTTTTTTGGCGTAGCATTTTTTTAAAAGGATTCCCTTTTTTTGAAAAATCCTGTATGATAAAGGGTACAGAGGAACGTATATACGTTTCTAAATTTTAAAGGAGGAAAAGAACCATGCGGAAAGTTTTAGCACTGCTTCTGTCTGTAGTCATGGCGCTGTCTCTGATGGTGACCACGGCCTGGGCAGACCCGGTGGAGCAGGATCTGGCCGGCAAAACCGTCATCCTGCACACCAATGATGTGCACGGCGAAATCGCCAGATACGCCAAGGTGGCCGCGCTGAAGGCCGAGCTTGTGGCTCGGGGCGCCGACGTCATCCTGGTGGATGCCGGCGACTACAGCTAGGGCACCATCTATGTCAGCGTCAACAAGGGCGCCGACGCCGTAACCATGATGAATGCCGCCGGCTACGATCTGGCCACCATCGGCAACCACGAGTTTGACTACGGCTACGAGCAGCTAATGCTGAACATGGCCAAAGCAAACTTCCAGGTGCTGTGCGCCAACGTCAGCAAGGATGGCAAGTCCATTTTTGGCGCAAACACCATCATCGAAAAGGGCGGCATGAAGATCGGCTTCTTCGGCTTAGAGACCCCCGAGGCGCAGACCAAGGCCAACCCCGCCCTGATCCAGGGCCTGACCTTCCTGGGTGCGGAGGATATGTACGCTGCCGCCCAGGCTCAGGTGGATGATCTGAAGGCCCGGGGTGCGGATGCGGTGATCTGCCTGGCCCACCTGGGTGTGGACAGCAGCTCTGAGCCCAATACCTCCTATGACCTGCTGAAAAACGTCCCCGATATCGACTTCGTCATTGACGGCCACTCCCATTCCGTGATGCTGGCCGGCGCAGCGAAGCTCCAAACCGGCGTGGATAAGGACGGCAACCCCACTTATATCGACAACCCCCATTATGAGCTGCCCATCCAGTCCACCGGCACCAAGCTGGCCTATGTGGGTGTCCTGATCATTGACAACAAGACCAAGCTGCCCGAGGGTCTGGAGATGCTGGACCTGGGCCAGTATGAGTACGAGGATGCCAAGGTGACCGCAGCCGCCAAGGCCATTATGGAGCCCATTGACGCGGAATACAGTGCGGTGTTTGCCAAGTCTGAGGTAGAGCTCAACGGCGACAAGGAGCCGGGCAACCGCACTCAGGAGACCAACCTGGGCAACCTTATCACCGATGCCATGATGTGGGCCATCAAGACCAAGGCCCCCGGCGTTGACATGACCAATGCCGTGGCCATCACCAACGGCGGCGGCATCCGCGCGTGGATCCACGCAGGGGATATTTCCAAGGCGGACGTGACCACCGTTCTGCCCTTCGGCAACACCCTGGCCGTGGTACACGTCAAGGGCAGCGAGCTGCTGGAGGCGCTGGAGGCATCCACCTTCTGCACGCCCATCTCTCTGGGCGGCTTCCCCCAGACGGCGGGCATGAAGCTCACCGTGGACTGCACCAAGCCCTACGACAAGGCGGATGACACCTATCCCGGCTCCACCTACTACGGCCCCAAGAGCATCAACCGCGTCACTATCGAAAGCATCAACGGCCAGCCCTTTGATCCCGATCAAACCTACGCCGTAATCACCAACAACTTCACTGCAGCCGGCGGCGACACCTATTACGCCTTTGCGGCTGCCTCCAGCCAGTTCGACACCGGCCTGCCCCTGGACGAGATCGTGATGGAGTATATCACCACCGTCTTGGGCGGCGTTGTGGGCCAGGAGTATGCCGAACCCGATGGCCGCATGACCATCATCCTGCCCCCTGATGAGGGCGACGGCAAGATCACCATCGGCGGCCTGGACGCCAACATCTGGATGACCAAGTACGGCAATGTGTATACCGACTGCAAGGCCGAAAAGTTCATGGGCGACATGGGCTTTAACTGGGGTGACCTGGTCACCGTGGAGTTCCTGGGCAAGACCCTGACCCTGCCCGTGATCCCCACCTATTCCTATGTGGATTCCGGCAAGCCTGCCATCATCGTGGAAAAGGGCGAGGATGGCAATCCCACGGGCTATGTGAGCATGGCCATCAACATGGGCAACTTTGCCGAGACCTATGAGCTGGCCGTAAAGCATACGGACGAGGATAAGAACTGGTACTGGACCGCCTGGGAGGGCGTGACCTACCCCGTGGAGGTCACCTTCACCATGGCAGAGAAGGACGGCTACCGGGCGGAGTATATCCTCCACGAGCTGCAGCGCACCAACGACCGGGCGGACTATCCCGACCTGACGGATGAGGAGTTTGCCAACTTCCGCAATGTGGCCACCACCGGCATGGGCAAGAATCTGCTCTACCGCGGCTCCTCCCCCATCAATCCCGAGCTGGGCCGCAGCGGCTATGCCGATGCCGCACTGAAGAAGGCCGGCGTCACCGTCATCATGAACCTGGCGGACAGCGAGGCGGATGCCAAGGCATATGAGGGCTTTGCCGACACCTATTATGGCGGCCAGAAGGTCATTTACCTGAATCTGGGTGTGGACTTCACCGCTCCCGAGTTCCAGGCCGGCCTGGCGGATGGTCTGCGCTTCTTTGCCGCTAACAAGGGCGTATACTATGTCCACTGCACCGAGGGCAAGGACCGCGCCGGCTTCGCCAACGCCCTGCTGGAGTGCCTCATGGGCGCCACCTTCAATGAGGTGGTGGAGGACTATATGACCACCTATTATAACTACTACGGCGTGGAGCCGGGCACCGATAAGTATACCGCCATCGCCGAGAGCAACATCATCAAGACCCTTCAGACCGCCTTCGGTGTGGAGGATCTGTCCAAGGCCGACCTGCAGAAGGGCGCCAAGGACTATATGAAGGCCATCGGCCTGACGGATGCGGAGATCACCTCTCTGATGACCAACCTGGGCTACAAGGCGCCCGCCACCGGCGATACCGGCGTGGTGCTGTATGTGGGCCTGGCCCTTCTGGCCTTGACCGGCGGCGTATTCGTTGCCCGGAGGAAGGAGCTGTTCTGATTCCTATCTCTGCCCCTCTCCTATAACGGCAGGCAGGGGCGCATTGCAAAATAGCGACTAAAAAAAGACGAGTAAGCAGTGCTTACTCGTCTTTTTTATAATTCAGGCGAAACTCAATATCTAAATTAAAGTCAGTATACCGCAAAAGAGTGAAACATCCAGCTGCTATTTTTATTAAACAGTGCAATTCAGCTGCCGGCGGCAGCGGCGCGGCGCCTTATTGACAGGCCGGGCGGGCAGCGTTTATAATGTATATTGTATGCTATATATCGATGAATTATAAGAGGTGAGCGTATGAAAGCTACAGTAGTCGTGGACAACCGGGGAAACGGAATCCTTTCGGGAGAATGGGGCCTGTGCATTTATATTGAGTATGGTGAAAAACACATTCTGCTGGACACAGGAGCATCTGATCTGTTCGTGCAAAACGCAGAGAAGCTGGGCCTTGATCTGACGGCAGTGGACGCGGCGGTGCTATCCCACGCGCATTACGATCACGCAAATGGTATGGAGGCATTCTTTCGCTGCAACAGCAGGGCAAAGTTCTATGTGGGGCACACCTGCGGGGCGGATTGCTACTACAAGAAGCTGTTTTTGCGGCGGTACATCGGTGTGCCGAAGACCGTGCTGCAGGACTTTCGGGATCGGATCGTGTATGCCGGGAAGGAGCCCACGGAGATCCTGCCGGGGGTATATCTGGCTCCGCACAAGACGGCGGGCTTGGCCCGGGTAGGTCGGCGGGAGAATATGTACCGCCGGACGAATGGCCGGTGGGTCCCGGACGACTTTTCCCACGAGCAGAGCCTGGTGCTGGACACGGAGAAGGGGCTTGTGATCTTCAACAGCTGCTCCCACGGCGGGGCGGCCGACATCATCCGAGAGGTGGCGGAGATGTTCCCGGGCAAGACGGTATATGCCATCATCGGCGGCTTTCATCTATATAACAAATCCAAGCCGGAGGTGCTGGCGCTGGCAAAGGAAATTCAGCAAACCGGCATCGCCTATGTGTGTACCGGGCACTGCACCGGGGAGCAGGCCTATCAGCTGCTGCACCGGGAGCTGGGTGAGAAGCTGCACCCGCTGCAGGTGGGCCTGGTCATGGAGTTTTAAGAAAAGAACACGGAGGAAATCAGAATGCTGAAAATCGAACATCTGACAAAGACCTATGGGGAGAAAAAGGCGGTGGATGACCTGAGCCTGCACATTCATGCGGGGGAAATCTATGGCTTTATCGGCCACAACGGCGCCGGCAAGACCACCACCCTTAAATCCGTGGCGGGAATTTTGCAGTTTGACGGCGGGGAGATTCTGGTGGACGGCAAGTCCGTGCGCACCCAGCCCCTGGAATGTAAAAAGATGATTGCCTACATCCCCGATAACCCGGACCTGTATGAATACATGACGGGCATCAAGTACCTGAACTTCATCGCCGACATCTTCGGCGTGAGCGCCCAGGCCCGTCAAGAGCGCGTCCGCAAGTACGCCGATCTATTTGAACTGACAGCGGACCTGGCCCAGCCCATTGCCGCCTACTCCCACGGCATGAAGCAGAAGCTGGCCATTATCTCCGCTTGGCTCCACGAGCCCAAGCTCATCATCATGGATGAGCCCTTCGTGGGCCTGGACCCCAAGGCAGCCCACATCCTCAAGGGGATGATGCGGGAGCTGTGCAGTGCGGGCGGTGCCATCTTCTTCTCCACCCATGTGCTGGAGGTGGCCGAAAAGCTGTGTGACAAGGTGGCCATTATCAAAGGAGGCAAGCTCATCCGCTCCGGCACTATGGAGGAAGTGAAGGGGGATGCCTCTCTGGAGTCGGTATTCCTGGAGCTGGAGGATGAATCATGCTGAAGATCCTGGTGAAAAAACAGCTGGGAGATATTTTCCGCAGCTATACCTACGACGCCAAGAAGAACCGGGCCCGATCCAAGGAGGCAACCATCGGCTTCACCGTGCTTTTCGTGGTGCTGATGGTGGGCGTACTGGGCGGCTTGTTTACCCTTCTGTCCCTGGCTATGTGCGAGAGCATGGCCCAGGTGGGTATGTCTTGGCTGTATTTCACGATCATGACACTGCTGGCGGCGTTTTTAGGCATATTCGGCAGCGTTTTCAATACCTATTCCACCCTCTACATGGCCAAGGATAATGACCTGCTGCTGTCGCTGCCTATCCCCGTGCGCACCATTATGGCGGCCCGGCTGATGAGCGTGTATCTCATGGGTCTGATGTATTCCGCCGTTGTGCTGCTCCCGGCCATCATCGTGTACTGGGTGGTAGTAGGCATCACGGTTCCTGTGGTAGTAGGCTGCATGATCCAGCTGCTCCTTCTGTCCGTTTTCGTGCTGACCCTGTCCTGCGCCTTGGGATGGGTCGTCGCTAAAATCAGTCAGAAGCTGAAGAACAAGAGCTTTATCACGGTGCTGGTGTCCCTGGTGTTCATCGGGGCGTACTACTTCTTCTATGCCAAAGCCCAGAGCCTTCTGACAGAGCTGCTGGCCAACGCCGCCTACTACGGCGCGAGCATCCGCACTGCGGCCTACCCGCTATACCTGGTGGGCCGGGTGGCCATGGGCAATGGCTCAGCCATAGCCATTGTGTCGGCGGCAGTGCTGAGTCTGTTTGCCCTGGTGTGGTATCTTATCGCCCGGAGCTTTTTGAAGCTGGCCACCTCCACCGGGGCCGTAGCCAAGGTTAAGTACCGTGAAAAGGCCGCTCGCCCGCAAAGCATCGACCGGGCCCTGCTGGGCCGGGAGCTGAGCCGGTTCACCGCCAGCGCCAACTATATGCTCAACTGCGGCATGGGCATCCTGGGCCTGGTCATTGGCGCGGCGGCGCTGGTGTGGAAGGGCGGCAGCCTCCTTCCGATGCTGGACCCCGTGTTTGCCGACAGACCCGGAGCCCTGTCGGTGCTGCTGTGTGCGGCATTGTGTACTCTGGTGGGCATGAATGATATGGCGGCGCCCTCCGTGTCTCTGGAGGGGAAGAGCCTGTGGCTGGCTCAATCCCTGCCGGTGACATCGTGGCAGGTGCTGCGTGCTAAGCTCAGGATGCACCTGCTGCTTACGGCCGTTCCGGCGGCGCTGTGCGGCATATGCGTGGCCGTTGTGAGCCCCGCCGGGGCGGCGCAGACGGCCCTGGCCCTGGTGGTGGCGGCACTGTTTACGGTGCTGTCGGCCCTCCTATGCCTGTTCTTAGGCCTGAAAATGCCCAATCTCCACTGGACCAGTGAGATCACCCCCATCAAGCAGGGCGGCGCTGTGGCCCTGGCCTTGCTGGGCGGCGTGGTGTATGCGGCCCTGCTGGCGGCCGGCTTCTTCCTGATCGGCTGGCGCATGGGATATATGGCATTCATGGCCGCCTTTGCCGTGGTGACGCTGGCAGCGTGTGTGCTGCTGCTCCGCTGGCTCAAGACGAAGGGCTGCACCGTGTTTGCAAATCTGTGAAGAAGGTACCATGCGGATACGTTCATAAAAATTCGCCGTCTGCGCAAGGCATTCGGTGCCGCGTAGGCTGTACAAGGCCTAAGCCTTCGCGTGAAATAAGGGAAACTGTTCGCCCTTTGGGGGAATAAGCGGTGCGGGCCCTTGTCAGGATGGATAGTTGGCCTTTTTCATTCAGGCGGCAGATGTATCCGGTCCTGGCAGGCAGCACTGCAGCACGCATGGGGCTCTATACGATCTTCATCCGGCTATCGCCCCACCATAGCCCCCGGTAGTGAACATCCATATAAGCGTATACAATAGAGAGAAGCGCCTGCTTCTCTCTATTGCCTTGTCAAGAGGGGAAAATGGGAGAAAAACGGAAATAGGAAATATTTGGAAGTATAATTGTATTATGTAAATCGACATTATTTTTTCAAGGCGAGGCCACGAAGAGGGAAACCTGGCAAATCAGTTTAAAAAGTCTTGAAAATAAAGGAAAACCACATGTGGAAAACTCTGTGGATAATGTGGATAACAATTTGTAAAGTCGAAAAAGAATAAATATTATGTTAATCACTTGAAGGGAGTTGGGCGCGCCGCCCGGAAACAGAAAACGGCGGAAAAGGGCGGTTTTCCCCCTGGTGATTTTGACGAATACAGATAGAAAAGCGGCGTGACTCCCGGAGACCGTGGGGGAATATGGGGAAAACCGCAGGGTCGAATACAGATTGTATTCCACTTGAGCCGAAAATGAGAGTTGACGGCAAGAAAAAAAGATGGTATAATACCTACCGTCCGTAAAGGATATGCTTGTGTGGCTCAGTTGGTAGAGCAGCTCACTCGTAATGAGCAGGTCGCCGGTTCGAGTCCGGCCACAAGCTCCAAACTCCTTGCACTATCTGCGAGGAGTTTTTTTGCGCATTGACAAGGGGAAAAGCCGCAGGTATAATATATGCGGTACTATAAAAAGTAAATAGGTCCAGGGATGCTGTGCGGCTGTCTGCCGTAACGCCCGCATGCGGGCAGGAGACAGTTTAAAAGGAAAGGGTTAAAACCCACGCGAACGGCACTGTAGGCGCAAGGATGCACGGAAGCGGCGAAGGCCGCCGGGACGAAAGTCCGCCATTGGAAATCAGGTTTCCGAGAAGGTACGCTGCAAACGGGGAGCGGAGGCTCCGGGGCGCCAGTCAGGAGAATTGCACAGCGGAGGACACCACCGCAGCGGGCGCTTTCTTCGCTACGTCATGATACCCACGAGAGAAGTCAAGGGCCGAATTTTTTCGCAATAGAAAAATCCGGTCCTTTTATGCCGCCGGTTTGCAGAGCTGCAGCGGGCGGCATCTTTCTACAGGGAGGCAAAGGGCTCCGGGCGGCAGTAAGGACAGCAAAAAACGCAGACAGAAAAGGAGGAGCACACAATGCGCATCAACTGGTTCAAGGACGAAAATCACCTGGTATACATCAACGGCGCCACCCAGCTGGCGGAGCTGGAAAAGGCGCTGCATTTTCCCGGCCTGGAGGAGGCGGCCAACGAGCTGCGGCAGCATCCCACGGCGGAGGGCTTTACCATCAAGGGGCCCAGGCGCACCAGCGGACGGCTGTTTGTGCCGGATCTGACCTTTGGTGAGCACATCGAGATGGGGGAGAATATTTTCTTCTTCATGGGGGAGATGCAGGAATGCTATGTGATCTACTGGCCGGACGCGCCGGTAGCGAAGTAAAGTTAGGGCGGGACTCGCGTCCAGGCAGCCTGAGCAATAGGCGTAGAAACAGCAGTGCTTAAAAGTGATCCCCGCCGCC
>DPPB01000034.1:61849-81968 GCA_003539495.1 Oscillibacter sp.
GGCGGCGGGGATCACTTTTAAGCTGTCAGAGGGGAGATCAGTTACCGGAGGGCATTTTCCAGGCATGATGATCCGTGTGAAGCAGGTGGTGCGATTTGGCGCTCATGGGTGCGCCCAGGAAATCCCGATACAGGGCCATGACATCCGGGTTCTCATGGGAGAAGCGGACGGGCTCCGCCCGATCCAGGGCCCACAGTACGCTGCCGCGGCTCTCAGCCATCTCAACGCCGTCGTGAATAGGCTGACCGCCGCCGCCGGCACAGCCGCCGGGGCAAGCCATAACCTCTACAAAGTCATAGGAAACATCGCCCTGCTCCAGGGCCCGCATAAGCTTGCGGGTATTGCCCAGGCCGCTGACCACCGCAATGCGAACGGCACCGGCGCCGGGAATCTCGAATACAGCCTCCTTCCAGCCGTCCATACCGCGGATAGCGTGGAACGCATCGGGGTCCGGATTGCTGCCCGTGACCATGCGGTAGGCCGTGCGCAGGGCGGCATCCATCACGCCTCCGGTGGAGCCGAAAACTACGGCTGCGCCGGTGCCGGTACCCAAGGGGCTGTCAAAGGGCGTCTCCTCCAAGGTGGCGGGGACGATCTGCTCGCCCCGGAACATGCGCACCATCTCCCGGGTAGTAAGCACCACATCCACATCCGGATCACCGCAGGCATCCGTCATATTGGGCAGGGCGCACTCGCTCTTTTTGGATACACAGGGCATGATGGACACCACGAAAATGTCGTGTGGGTCTGCACCGATGCTTTGGGCAAAGTAGCTCTTGGCTACAGCGCCGAACATTTGCTGGGGACTCTTGGCCGTGGAGAGGTTGTTCACAAACCGCGGGAACTGGCTCTTCACAAACCGCACCCATCCGGGGCAGCAGGAGGTGAACATGGGCCAGGTGTAGCGATCCCGATGGGTGAAGCGGTCGATAAACTCGGTGCCCTCCTCCATAATGGTCAGGTCTGCGGTAAAATCTGTATCAAACACATAGTCAAAGCCGATCTGCTTCAAGGCCGTAACCATGCGCTGGGCCGTGGCAAATTTGGGGTCCAGGTGATAATACTCCGCCCAGGCAGCCCGAACCGCCGGGGCAATCTGCACCACGGTGATCT
Organism: Oscillibacter sp.; assembly: GCA_003539495.1. Lineage (GTDB taxonomy): Bacteria > Bacillota > Clostridia > Oscillospirales > Oscillospiraceae > Vescimonas. Next base: position 62,963 of record DPPB01000034.1, read on the forward strand.
TCTTGGGATCGGCCAGGGCGTCGAAAACCCTGCCGGTGTCGTCCCGCTCCTGCAGGGCGCCCACCGGGCAGTGGATGATGCACTGTCCGCAGAAGGTGCAATCGGAATCCCCCAGGCGGCGGGTCTTGCCCACGCCGATGGTGGTGCGGGAGCCGGTGCCCATCAGATCCCAGATGTTCATGCTCTGGATCTTGTCGCACACCTGCACGCAGCGCATACAGCGCACGCAGCGATTCTCAATGCGCACCACGGGGTTGGAAAAATCGTCCTCCGTCGTTTTCAGATCCTTGATGTAGTGGTCACCCAGGAGGTTATAGTCGTTGGTAAGCTTTTGCAGCTTGCAATTGCCGCTGCGGGTACACTTGGTGCAGTGGGTGTCGTGCTGGCTGAGCAGCAGGCGCATATTCACCCGCCGGGCCTCCCGGGCCCGGGGAGAATTGGTATGCACCACCATGCCCTCGGCCACCACGTTATCGCAGGAGGGGACCAGGCGCGGATACCCCTCGATCTCCACCATGCACAGCCGGCAAGCAGCAATTTCGTTGACGCCCTTGAGGTAGCAGAGGGTGGGGATTTCGATGTTCACAGAGCGGGCCGCCTCCAAAATGGTGGTACCCTCCGGCACGGAGACCGGCTTTCTGTCAATGATAAGCTTTACCATCTGTCAACTCGACCTCCTTTGAAGATACCATAGCCGTAATGATCGCACCGCAGGCAGCGAGAGGCCTCGGTAACGGCGCCCTCGTGGGTCAGACCGCACTCGATGTCCTCAAAATCGCACTTGCGCTGGCAGGCTTCCCGCTCCGTGGTGTTGATACGGCCGTGGGGCGGACGGTTATTCAGCATGGGGCTGGGGATGTCAATGTCCACGGTGATCTCATGGCGATAGCCCAGGTGCTCGTCAATATTGGCGGCGGCCACCTTGCCGGCGGCAATGGCGCGGATGGCAGTGGCGGGGCCGGTAACGCAATCGCCCCCGGCAAAGACGTTATCCATGTCACCCACCTGGCCGGAAAGGCCGGCCACAAAGGCGCCGCGCTTAATGGGCACGCCGGCGGAGTCAAAGCCGCTGATTTCAACGCCCTGGCCAATGGCCACCACGACAATGTCCGCCTCGATGCGGACCTCGTCCAAATCAGCGTTGTGGGGCCGGGGCCGACCGGCCTTATCCGCCTCACCAATGAGCTGGGGTTGGACCCAGAGAGCCTTGGCCACGCCGTCCTCGTCCGCCTCGATGCGGACCGGAGCGGCCAGCGCCATGATCTCGGCCCCCTCAGCCATGGCGCCGGTAACCTCATCGGGCAGGGCCGTCATATCCTCGATACGGCGGCGATACACGCAGGTAACCTTTTCGGCCCCCAAGCGGATAGAGCTGCGGGTAACATCCATGGCCACGTTGCCGCCACCGATGACCACCACCTTCTTGCCGGTGAAATCAGGCATGATATCATCACCAATGGCGCGGAGCATCTCCACGGCAGACATGACGTTTTCACTGTCCTCCCCGGGAATGCCGGTCTTTTTATCCTGGTGGGCACCGATGGCAATATACAGGCAGTCATACTGCTTTTGCAGGTCCTCCATCCAGATATCCTTGCCCACAGTGACGCCGGTATGTACCTCGATCCCCAGAGACAGGATGGATGCGATCTCGGCATCCAACAGGTGCCGGGGGAAGCGGTAGCTGGGGATGCCGTAACGGAGCATCCCGCCCAGCTGCTTGGCCTCCTCAAAAACGGTGACCTTGTGGCCCATGAGGGCCAAATAGTAGGCACAGCTAAGGCCGCTGGGGCCGCCGCCCACAATGGCAACGGTCTTACCCGTGGCCGGGGCGCACGCAGGCTGGGGCACATCCCCGGCATGATCCACGGCATAGCGCTTGAGCCCGCGGATATTGATGGCATCGTCGATCATATTTCGGCGGCAGCGAGCCTCGCAGGGATGCTCGCATATATAGGCGCAGGCAACGGGGAAGGGGTTATCCTTGCGGATCAGGCGCACGGCGTCGGCGCAGCGATCCTCACCTACCAGGGCCATGTAGCCGGGAATATCCACCCCGGCGGGGCACAAGGCCACACAGGGAACGGGGTTCTTCAGCCCTGCCAGGCAGCGCTGGTGAAGGATGTGCTCCTCATAATCATCCCGGAAGCCCTCCAGCCCGTCCACCACCAGGCGTGCCGCGTCCCGGCCGATGGCACAATCTGCCGTGTTGACAATGGTTCGAGCTGTCTTCTCAATGGTAACCAGGGTGTTCATGGTGGCTGTGCCGGAAAGAACCTGCTCCAGGAGCAGGGCCAGCTGCCCCAGGCCGATGCGGCAGGGCACACACTTGCCGCAGCTCTGGGCATGGCAGAGCCGCAGGAAGCTCAGCGACATATCTACCGGGCAAAGCCCCGGAGGGCTGGCGGCAATCCGCCGTTCTACATCACGATAGAGATTCTCCACCACAGTCTCGGCCTTGCTGGGAGACTTGATATCCAATCTGCTCATTCGCGATCAACTCCTTTTCTGATGATATGATATTAGAATGGCACAAACCGACGGGAATGTCAATTAATTCAAAGAAGTTCTTAATATGTATTTTTTTTATTAGAATACACAGAAAATCACCGGAAAAAAGTTTTGGGAATTCCTTGCAGAAAAAGAAAAAAATTCAGAAAAACAACATACATATTCAGCTTTTTTCCAAAGGATACTCCCGAGGTTTTCAGCCGCCGGTAGAGATATTTGTCGAATTCTGTCGGAAAATCCCACACATAATCGTATGAAATCGCTAAAATTTACTTGAAAACGACACTGAAATATGGTATATTATCCGCAAGGCAAGGGAGGGCTGTTGAGGAAGAATGGATTATGCGCTGAAAATTTAATATGTAAGGACGAGGGAGAATATGGAAATCAAGGCAAGCGTTGTTATAGCAGACGCAAGCGAGGAGTATCGAACGATACTGAAGAAGACCATGGAGAGTACAGGGGAATTCCAGGTGGTCGGAAGCGCCGGCTCCGGGGTGGAGGCGCTGCGGTTGGTGCAGCAGCTGTATCCGCAGCTGCTGATTATGGACCTGGTTTTACCGGAGCTGGACGGATTCGGCCTGCTCAAGCAGCTGCAAAGCATGGGAGACCGGGCACCGAAAATTATCGTGGTGTCTGCGTTCTGTGTGCAGCGCACCGTGAGCCAAGCGGTGCAAATGGGCGTGTGGTACTTTTTATCCAAGCCCTGCAGCGAAGAATCCTTACTGGAGCTGATGCGTCAGGCAGCCCAATCCCAGCAGGAAATGGGGGATTTTTCTCCAGCTCTGGAAGGGCAGGTGACAGCGATCATCCATGAGATCGGTGTGCCGGCGCATATTAAGGGCTATCAGTACCTGCGGGAGGCCATTCTGATTGCCGTGCAGGACATGGATGTCATCAACGCAGTGACCAAGGTGCTGTATCCTGAGGTAGCCAGCCGATTCTCTACCACGCCATCCCGAGTGGAGCGGGCGATCCGCCATGCCATTGAAGTGGCGTGGGACCGCGGGGATCTGGAGACCCTGCAGAAGTATTTCGGATACACCGTGAACTCGGCGAAGGGGAAGCCTACAAATTCGGAATTTATTGCCATGATTGCAGACCGGCTGCAGCTAAAGCTGCGGCGCAGCCGGGCCTAAGGCGCGGCAATGTCACGGACGTACACCAGCGCATGCGTCCGGCGGATAAACAGTCTCTGCCTATAATGAAATCACGCACCGGATTATACATCGGGTGCGTGATTTTTCTGCTTATTAATCAGGGGGCGGATTCCGCTTCGCCCTCTTCGTATTCTGCGGGCTTTCCCTTATAGATGTTCTGCATCTCCCGGTCCACCTCGAATACCGCCTCGGAGCACAGGCGCAGCCGGTTGGCGTCCTCCTGGGAGAAGGCCCGGGTGGATTTATACCGCAGCTCGTGCTCCAGGCTGGCCCACATATCCATGGCGATGGTGCGCAGCTGGATCTCCACCGGCAGGTGCAATGTCCCCTCAGAGATAACAATGGGAACCTCCACGATCAGATGCAGACTGCGATAGCCGGAGGGCTTGGGTGTCTTTATGTAATCCACCTCCTGGATCACCTGAAAGGACTCGTTCCGGGTGAGCAGGCTGCGCAGATAATAGATGTCATCCAAATAGTTGCAGATAATGCGGATGCCTGCCACGTCTTGGACATAGGCGTAGATATTGTCTATGGTAACGGCATGTCCCCGGCGCTGAAGCTTCTCCACAATAGAGTCCAGGGTCTTGATGCGGTACTCGATGTGATGGATGGGAGAGCGATCATTGAGCGTGGCAAACTCCTCGTCCAGGATCTCCATCTGTGCCACAGCCACCTTTAATGCGCTGCGGTACAGGTGGTTCACCCGCACCATGCCTTGAGCCAGCTCCATCTCCTGCTGCGGGGTAGAGTTGGGCAAATGTACGTTTTTCAGGGACGGGCGGTTGGGTTTTTCGACCATCATGGCTGTTGCTCCTCCTTGCCCTGCGGGCAAAATTCTATCCTCGAAGCATATTATACCATAACCAAGGGACAAATGTATGAATAATTTGTGTTATTTGTAAAAAAACCGCAGCAGGCATTTTGCCTGCTGCGGCTGAGGTGATCCATCAGCGGATGCCTGCCAGGAAGCAGGTGGGGTCTTTTTTCAGCTGCTCCCGGCCCCAGCGGAGCATATCCGCTACGCTTACGCAGGCGGTGACGATGCCGCTTTCCCAGCGTTCCGCCGTAACGGATTGTAAGAATTCGTCCGGGCAAGCGGTGCGGACATAGTAGGGGTGGGCCTCCTCCGTGTTGGTAACAGCGGTAGGGCGCATGGCATCCGTGTAAAAGCCGCGCTTGCCCGCCAGGATGTCCAGGCAATCCTCCACAGCGTTGAAGGCTGTAGGGTAGCGCCCGGCGCCTTGGCCAAAGAAGCTGTGCCGGCCGATTTTCTCCCCATAGTAGGTGATGAGGTTGAAGTTTTTGGGCACGGCAGCCTCCAGGTCATGGCTGGCAATCAGGGTGGGCTCGATGAAGGCGCAGACGCCGCCCTCGGCCGCCTTAGCGGTGGCCAGGAGCTTGCATACAAAGCCGTGGGCCTGGAATGTCCGGATATCCTCATCCGTGACGGTGCGAATCCCGAACATGGGGATATCCTCCTCCCGGAGGAGGGTATCAAAGGCGATGTTGGCGGAGATAGTCAGCTTACGGCGCACATCATCGCCATCGATGTCGGCGGATGGATCTGCCTCGGCGTAGCCCAGCTCCTGGGCCTGCTTTAAAATCTCCGGGAAGGACACAGGGGCGGTGTGCATGGCGTCCATGATGAAATTGGTGGTGCCGTTCATGATGCCGCCCAGCTCGGAAATGGCATCCAGCCGCTTACAGCGCTCCAAATTTACAAGCCAGGGAATGCCGCCGCCCACGGCGGCGGTGCAGCGCAGGGACACGCCGTTTTCTGCCGCCAGCTGCGTCAACTGGCTGTAAAAGGCGCTGATGACCGCCTTATTAGCCGTCACCACATGCTTACCCGAGCGCAGAGCGGCGCAGATATACTCATAGGCCGGGTGCAGGCCGCCCATAACCTCGATGACGATGCCAATGGTGGGATCGCCCGTGATGTCGGCAATATCCGTCACCGCAAGAGTGCCCAACTCTGGCCGGGGACGGCGCACCAGCACCTTGGCGACGGTGAGGTCCGCCCGCTCCGCGCAGAAGTCCAAAATGCCGCCGCCTACCACGCCGCAGCCCAACAATCCAATGTTCATAAAATAACCTCCTCCGGGTCTGTTTTTTCTGCCCTCATTCTATAAGAATCGGCTTGGGATGTCAACAGACAGAGCAGAAATACGCAGCCCCGCACCGGGTGCGGGGCTGGAGATGATCCAAATTCAGTTTTCCCCCGGTGCAGTGGCAATCCACTGGCCCTGGCGCACCTGTACCTCCCCACGCTCCAGGGCGGTCAAAAGCTCCGGCTTTAGCCGAATACAGTCCTTTTGAAACAGCAGGGTAATGGTAGAGCCGGCCAGCTCAAAGTAGCCCTTTTCCTGGCCCCGGCGCATGGGTTGATTTTCCCGGAGATTCACAATACCTCCCACCACCAGGGCGCCGATCTCCGTTTGCACCACAGGGCCAAAGTGATTCGTATGGAGCAGCGTCCAGCTGCGGCGGTTGAGGAAGAAGACGGGGTATTTCTCACAGGCGATGGGCTGCACGCTGTGCAGCACACCGGGGATAAAGTGATTTTCTCCCTGAAATCCATCGTCAATATAGCAGTAGTGATGGTAATCCGACGGGCACAGGCGCAGCACCAGGCAATCCCCGCCGGTGTAGCGGGCGGCCAGGTCCGCATCCTGGAGCAGATCGTGGAGGCTGTAGTGGGAGCCCTTGATGGCAAAGCTGCTGTCTTCTCGAATGGGATAGGCACTGAGCCAGCCGTCACAGGGACTAATGAGGTGAGAGGGCTCGGTGTCAAAGTCCGCAGGTGTCCGGGTACGGAGAAAGAGATCCCGATAGGTCCGGAAGTCCTTTTTCTGCGTCTCTGTCAGCTGGATTCCATTGCGCCGGGCATAGGGGCCGATCAGGGGCCGGGACAGGCGGGAGCAAAGGAACGCCACTGCCAGGCGGTCAGCATGGGTGGCAAGAATACCCTTGAGCAGCAGTCGGCCCGGCGCGGTCCCGTACAGGAAGTGGACGAAGCCGGAATTTCCGCTCACGGCTTCACCCCCAGAAACACGATGACCAGCTCGGCGCAGCCCATGAGGATCATGAGGATCATGCCCGGCAGGCGAGGCTTCGCCAGCTTAAAGGGAACCAGAAAGGCCAAAGCCATCACCACCAGCAGCGCGGTGCCGAGGATGGGCAGGGAGCCATGCAGCAGCCGGGCCAGGCCCAGAACCGTGGGCAAAAACAGCGCGGCGGTGGTAACGGGTAGTCCCAAATACATCTCCCGCTGGCCGTTGTCGGCATCCTGCCGTTCCTCCTCATCTACATTGAACCAAGCCAGGCGAATCAGCGCCGCCAGTACATATAGTCCCGCTGCAAGGGCGGCATAAAGTGCGCCGCGAGCCGCAGCGTAAACCGTGACACCGGGCAGTACGCCGAAGCAGATGAGGTCGCTGAGAGAATCGATCTGCACGCCGAAGCGTTTCTCCTGTGGAGTCCGGTCTTTTTTTGTGGAGGCAATCTTCCCATCGAACATATCGCATAGGCCCGCCAAAAGCAGGCACAGCAGCGCCCATGGGATCCGTCCGCCCATGGCGCAGCCGATGCCTGTGAGGCCCGTGAGCATCCCTATGTAGGTCAGTAACACCGTATAATTGTAAACACCCAGCATGTTATAAAAATTTCCTTCCCGTTTTTTCGGCGGCCGACAATCTGTGCCTCGCCGGCCTTTAATGGTCTTTATCCTGCAGCCATATTTTCACTTTCCAGCAGCACCGGGGAAAATATGACATAGGGCAGGCATACAACCATTTTACAAGTATTATATCATACAAAACGGTTTCTGAACAGCATGGATTTTAATTTGCCAAAAACAGGGCCGCTCAGAGCTTGCCGCCTGCCATGTCAGGACCTTTTCCGCATTTGCGCCCGGCTTTTCCGGCACAGCATACCAAATGAACCCTCCGCTGCCTGAATCATAAGAAAAAAGGCGAGAAAGCAGCCCCTTGTGGGAGCGTCTCCCCGCTTTTTTCTGCGCGCTATTTTGCTATGCGCCCTTTATTCCTTTTCATCCAGGTCCATGGTGGCGTAGGCGTTCAGGTCCAGCCCGCCCCGCCTTCCGGCCAGGTATTCATAGTAGCCCTGGGCGCCGATCATGGCGCCGTTGTCGCCGCATAGGCGCAGGGGCGGCACATACAGGGTGCAGCCTTCCTTTTCGCAGGCAGCCTTCAGGTCTGCCCGGATGATGGAGTTGGCGGCCACGCCCCCGGCGGCCACGATGGTCCTGCGTCCGCAGCGCCGGGCGGCCTCTATAGCTCGGGGCACCAGCTCGTCGCTGACGGCCCGGGTGAAGTCCCGGGCCAGGGCAGCCCGGTCCAAGGGTTCATCCTTCTGCTGGGCGTTGTGAGCCAGGTTCACCACGGCGGTTTTCAGGCCCGAGAAGCTCATGTCTAGGTCCGCGCCGTCTACATGGGCCCGGGGCAGGTCGTATACGCCCCCCTGGGACTGCCGGGCCAGCTCATCCATGGGCTTGCCGCCGGGATAGGGCAGGCCCAGGACCCGGGCGGCCTTGTCAAAGCACTCCCCGGCGGCGTCGTCCCGGGTGGCCCCGAGAATTTCCATGTCCGTATAATCCTTCACATCCACGATAAGGGTGTTGCCCCCGGAGATGGCCAGTGCCAAAAACGGCGGCTCCAAGGCCGGAAATGCCAGGTAATTGGCGGCGATGTGCCCCCGGATGTGATGCACCGGGATCAGCGGCACCCCCAGGCTGTAGGCCACACTTTTGGCAAAGCTCACTGCCACCAGCACCGCCCCGATAAGCCCCGGGGCGTAGGTCACGGCCACCGCGTCAATATCCCTTTTGGTCAGGCCCGCATCGCAGAGGGCCTGATCCGTCAGGCCGGAAATGGCCTCCACGTGCTTGCGTGAGGCGATCTCCGGCACCACGCCGCCGTAGAGGGCGTGCATGTCCGCCTGGGAGAGGATGGCGTCGGACAGCACCGTGCGCCCGTCCCGCACCACCGCCACGGCGGTCTCATCGCAGGAGGATTCAAAGGCCAAAATATTCATGCTTCCGCCTCCCCATAGGTTTTCGTCAGGATCAGCGCATCCTCCTTGGGCAGGTCGTAGTAGTTCTTCCGCCGGCCCGCCTGCCTAAAGCCAAAGCTCTCGTACAGGGCAATGGCCGCTGCGTTGGAGGGCCGCACCTCCAGGGTGAGAAAGGCCAGATGATTGCCCCGAGCGAAGTTTTCAAACACGGCCAGAAGCTTTGCTGCCACACCCTGTCGGCGATACTCCGGGAACACCGCCACATTAGTGATATAGCCCTCGTCGGCCACTACTAAAAGGCCCGCATAGCCAATCACTTGGCCCGTTTCTCCGTCCTGGGCCACCAAAAAGGCAGCGCACTGATTTTCCAGCTCCTCCGCCAGCATTTTGCGGCTCCAGGGCCGGGAAAAGCAGAGTCTCTCCAGCTTTTCCAGCTCCTCCAGGTGATTTGCGTTCATGGGTACGATCTTTATATGCATTTTCTTATCCTTTCGCTTCCAGCCAGGTTTTGCCGCTGTGGGCCTGGGCAGGCAGAGGCACGGACAGGCGCACCACGCCGCTCATTTCCTCCTCCAGCAGCCGCTCCACAGTCTCCTTCTCTTCCTCCGGGCACTCCACGATCAGCTCGTCGTGCACCTGCATGATGAGCTTTGCCGCCAGGCCCTCCCCCTTTAGGCGATGCTCCACCCGGACCATAGCCAGCTTCATAATGTCTGCTGCCGTGCCCTGGATGGGCATATTCAGCGCCACCCGCTCACCGAAGGAGCGCATGTTGAAATTGGAGCTTTTCAGCTCCGGCAGTGCCCGGCGCCGATGCATGAGTGTCTCCACATAGCCCTTTTCCCGGGCCATCTCCACCACCTGCTCCATGTAGCGCTTCACGCCCCGGTAAGTGTCAAAATACCGCTCCATATACTCCTTGGCCTCTGCTACGGACACGCCGATGTCCTGGGCCAGGGAAAAGGCGGAGATGCCGTACACAATGCCGAAGTTCACCGCCTTGGCCGAGGAGCGCATCCGGCTCGTTACCTCCTCCGGAGCCACATGGAACACCTTGGCCGCCGTGAGGGTATGGAAATCCTGGCCGGACAGGAACGCCTGCTGCATAGCCTCGTCCCCGGAGATATGAGCCAGGAGCCGCAGCTCCACCTGGGAGTAGTCCGCGTCCACCAGTACGTTCCCCGGGGCGGCCACAAACATGCCCCTTATGCGGCTGCCCACCTCTGTGCGGGCGGGGATGTTCTGCAGATTCGGCTCCGTGGAGGACAGGCGGCCTGTGGCCGTCACCGTCATCTGAAAGCTGGTGCGGATGCGGCCATCCGGGTCCACCACCTTCAGCAGGCCGTCGGCATAGGTGCTTTTCAGCTTGGCATACTGCCGGTACTCTAGCACATCCGCCACAATGGGGGCCTGCCAGCGAAGCTTTTCCAGCACGTCCGCGTTGGTGGACCACCCGGTTTTGGTCTTTTTCCCGTGGGGCAGCTGCATTTTTTCAAACAGCACCGTCCCCAGCTGCTTGGGGGAGTTGATGTTGAAGCTCTCCCCGGCCCGGTCGTAGATGCGTTCCTCCAGGTCCGCGATCCTGTCGGCCATGTCCAGGCCAAAGGCCGCCAAGGCCTTTCCGTCCACCAAAAAGCCCCGCTGCTCCATCCGGGCCAGCACGGCGCACAGTGGCAGCTCCACGGTCTCGTAAAGCTCCGTCATGTCCATCTCCCGCAGCCTTCCCGGCAGAATGTCATACAGCGCAGCCACAGCGGAGCTGTATCTATGCATAGCTGCCCAAGCGGCGGAGGTGTCTCCCAGGGGCGCGAAGGCGTCCTTTTCCAGCTGTGCGGGCTTTGGCAGCTCCTCGTTAAAATACGCCACAAACAGCCGCTGCAGGTCGTAGCTCCCAGCTGTTGCGTCCAGCAGATAGGCCGCCAGGGCCGTGTCGAATATATACCCCTTCGGGTCCACTCCCCGCTCCAGCAGGGCGCGCATGGTGTCCTTAATGTGGTGGCCCACCTTACGGATATCCGCAGCAAACAGCGCCGTCAGCAGCGCCTGCCAGTCGCCGCCATAGGTGTTCTCCTGCAGCTCCGCCGCCCGGGCGGTGTCCGCTCCCGTGTCCCACTGGACGGATAGAGCCGCCAGATCCGGCAGAGCATAAACCGTCACATGGTCCGCCTGCCGCCACATTTCCAGCAGCTGCGCCGCCTGCGCTTCACCAGTGATCGGCTCCACCGTCACAGTACATTCTGCTTTTTTCTCCGTCTGGCGGGTCGGGGACAAGCCGTATTTTTCAATGAGCTTGGAAAACTCCAGCTTTAAAAACAGATCGTAAAGCTCCTGTTTAAAGGGTCGGCGCAGATTGTCCTCCGGTGCAAATTCCAGGGGCACATCCGTGACGATGGTGGCCAGCCAGTAGCTATGGCGAGCACTCTCCTCCCCCTCGGTCAGACGGCGGATGGCCGCAGGCTTGGCATTTATATCCGGCAGGCGCCGATAGATCTCGTCGATGGAGCCATACTCCTGTACCAAGGCCATGGCGGTTTTCTCCCCCACTCCCGGCACACCCGGGATGTTGTCAGAGGAGTCGCCCATCAGGGCCTTCAGGTCGATCATGTGAATGGGGTCAAAGCCGTAGGCCGCCCGGAAGGTCTCCGGAGTCATGTCCTTAGTGGTGGTCTGCCCCATGCGGGTAGACACCAGCTTTACCTTGGTGTGGTCGGTGATAAGCTGCAGGCTATCCTTATCTCCGGTCACAGCCACGCAGTCCCAACCCACCGCCTCACACCTGCGGCTGATAGTCCCGATAAGGTCATCCGCCTCCCAGCCCACCAGCTCATAGCGGGGAATATCCATGGCGTCCAGGACCTCTTTTAGCACCGGCATCTGCATGGCCAGCTCCTCGGGCATGGCGTGGCGGGTAGCCTTATAATTTTCGTCTGCCTGGTGGCGAAAGGTAGGCTCCCGCCGGTCAAAGGCCACACACAGGGCTTCCGGCTGCTCCTCGTCCAGCAGCCGCTGCATCGTGGTCACAAAGCCGTACACCGCGTGGGTAAAAAGTCCCTCCCGGGTACTCAGCGGCCGGATGCCGTAAAAGGAACGGTTGATGATGCTGTTTCCGTCAATAACCATCAGCTTCATGGGTAACCCTCCGTGAAAAAACAGATATTATAATTATACGCTATTTTCTCGCTTAAAACAGCTAAAACTTCTCGGTGTGCAAAAAGCCTCGCAGAGTTTGCCGCCCGCAGGCGGCAAAGAGATGAGATCATTTTCTCTCGCGACATGTGCGTGAGAGAAAATACCGCTCAGGCTGCCAGTGTGCAATTTTGAGCCCTTGGCTCAAAATTATGCGCGCAGCAGCCTGCAAACTCTTTGTCGAGAAAACGAAGTTTTCTCGACAGCCTCAATTATACGCTATTTTCCCGCCCAAAACAACCAAAACTCTTGACACCTCCCCGAATTGTGCTACACTTTCTCTTGTTGGCTCGAAGGGAGGGCTTTTTTTGCTGGAATCAATTTGGACTGTGGGCGAGCAGGTCCTCATATTATTCATACTGTCCGGCGTCGGTTTCGCGCTGGGCAAGGCGAAAATGATCGGCGATAAGTTCAGCCGGGATGCCAGCCAGCTGGTGATGTATGTGGTGTCCCCGTGCATGATGGTAGTGGCCTTTCAGCGCAGCTTTGAAAATGAGGTGTTTCACAACTTTTGCATGGCTCTTTTGCTGTCGCTGCTGATCCATCTGCTGAGCATCACCGTAGCTCAGCTTTTCCTGCGGAAGAAAACAGAAAGGGCCGCGGCCCTGCGCTTCAGTGTAGTTCTCTCCAACAGCGGCTTTATGGGCTATCCCCTGCAGACGGCCCTTCTGGGCACCATCGGTATTTTCTACGGCTCCGCCTATGTCACCGTGTTCACGCTCTGCTCCTGGACCTATGGCCTGATGCAGATGTCCGGCGGGCGGGTAAAGGCATCGGCCAAGGCCCTTTTGCTCAATCCCGGCGTCATCAGTGTAGTGGTGGCCATGGCTCTGTACTTCGCCAGCATATCCCTGCCCGAGGTAATTCTCGCCCCTGTGACCTACCTGTCTCAGCTGAATACGCCCCTGCCCATGGTCATTGTAGGCTACCAGCTTTCCCAGGCCAATCTTCTCTCGGCTCTCCGGGGTCGGGACATTTGGTTGGCCATCTTCCTGCGGCTTATTGCCATGCCCCTAATGTCCCTGGGCCTGTGTCTGTTGCTTCACGCCGACCACGCTGTTTCCGTGGCGGTGCTGTGCGCGGCAGCAGCCCCCTGCGCTGCCCTGCTGAGCATTTTTGCTACCCGCTACGAGGGGGACAAGTCCTTGGCCTCCAGCCTGGTGGCCCTTGAGACCCTGCTCAGTGCCCTGACCATGCCGGCGATGATAGGTCTGGCGGTGGCGCTCTGCTGAAAAACAAATCTCATCTGCCAAAGCAGAGGGCTGCGCGAAACCATTCGCGCAGCCCTCTATTATATTGCTCTGTGCCGCAGTCGATTATTGTAACAGCTTGAATCCCATAATCACTGCGCCCAGCACCACCAGCACAACGCCTGTGGCCCGGTTCAGGGTCTTTGGTTCTGCCTTGTTGGCAACCACGGCAGCAATGCGTGCCCAAACCAGTGTGAAGATCACACACAGCACCCACACCAGGATATTCGGTAAACCGCCGATGATGAAGTGCGACACCGCCCCGGTCAGGGCCGTGAAGGTCATGATGAATACGCTTGTTCCCACAGCGGTTTTCAGCTCATAGCCCATCACGCTGGTCAGGATCAGCAGCATCATCATGCCGCCGCCTGCGCCGATAAACCCGCATATAAATCCGATCAAAACACCGCAGGCCACCGATTGAACCGCCCGTTTCCCGGCGGATACCCCCGTCATGGCCTCCTTTGTGGTCATAACCGGCCGCACAATGAATTTAATACCCAGCAGGAACGTCATGAACACCGAAAATCCACCCATGGTCGTACTCGGCACCAGCTTGGCCACATAGCTTCCCACAACGGTAAAGGCCAGGACACTGGCCATCATGATCAATCCGTTTTTAATGTCCAGGTTTTTGTTTTTATGATAGGTATAGGCAGAAATAGCGCTGGCCAGCACATCCGACGATAGGGCAATACCCACCGCCATATAGGGGTCCATATGCAAAAAGGTAATCAGCATAGGGCTGATGACTGCAGCGGCGCTCATTCCGGCAAAGCCGGTGCCCAGCCCCGCACCCATACCGGCAAAAAAAGTCACAACGACCGTCAGTAGAATCTCCATCAGTTATAATCCTCCTCCAGGATCGCATCCAAATTTTCCTCGATCCGGTGAAGCGCCCCAGAAAGTGCGTCCCGCTCCTTCTGATCCATGCCATTGTACAATCTATCGAAAAAATATTCTTGCAGCTGCCGCCCCTTTGCAATGACAGGCTGGGCCTTGTCCGTACAGCGCAGCTGGGTTTTTCGCCGGTCTCCCGGTACCTGTTGCCGCTCCAGGTATCCTTCCCGCACCAGCCGATCCACATGCACCGAGACCAGATTTGCCTTAATGCAGCGGATCTCGACAATATCACGGGCCGTCCTGTAGGCGGGATTATTCCCCAAAAACAGCAGGATGTCAAGGGCCGTCTGCGGCAGTTCCAGTTCTTTACACAGGGGCTTGCACATTTTCCGATACGCCAGCGTAAACTTTTTGACGGTTTCCAATCGAGAATTCAAAGCTCATCCCTCATTTGCTTCTATTTTGAATATTTCATTATTGAAGTATTATAGCACAGCATCTGCAGATGTCAAGAGTCCGATCTGTCAGAATAAAAACTTCTTTCTATATATACATCTCGATTACATCCCGACATAGATATTTTGACGCACATGTTTTGATGATAGAAGCATAATACATCCAATGGGGCTTGAAAATAGGTGCAGTGAGAAAAGGAGTGCGCTAATCGCCCATACCCTGCGCCATAATTCCGTCACAAGATGGTTTGCGGCAGGATTGGCCGCGAAAGAAGCGCGGTATTAGTGCAGGGATTCAATTGTGATTTTTACCGATCAAAAGAGGGAAAGACGGTGGATGAGCTGTTCAAAAGCAGCGCCAGCGCCAGCAGATCGGCACTGCCGCCGGGGCTGAGCCGGCAATCAATGAGGGCATCGTCCAGCGCCTGTGTCAGCGCGGCGCGCTGCTCCGGCGGCGCGGCCAGAATGGCGGCGGCCTGCTCCTTTACAAAGGCCGCGCCCTCGGCACCGCCTCGATGATAAAGATTGGTATCCTCCGTGTGGGCCATCAGCCAGAGGAGCGCCGTCAGGGGATCGTGGGTTTGCAGCAGTTCGGCGGCCTTCCGGGCGGTTGGGAAGCCTGCCAGCGCTTCCGCTCGTGCGCCGCCCACCTGATGGCGCCGCGCCACCTCCGCACCGTGGGTATCCCGGGGCGGCGTCAGCTCCGCAGCCAACGCGGCGGCATGGGCGAACACATCGCCGCCCTCCGTTAGATGCCGGCCCAGCGCCGCCAGCAGCACCGAAAAGGAGAACAGCGCCCCTTTGTGGGTATTGACACCGCCGGTGGCCCGGAACATGGCCGCCTCAGCCTCCAGCCCTGCCGCCTGTAAGGCGGCAGCATCCGCGCCAGACAGGCTCAGCGCCGTGATCCGGCGCAGCCAGGGTGTCAATGCGTCGATGCTGCGCAGGAACAGGGGAAGATCCATGTCGCTGTGTGCACCGTTATTGCGTTCGTCTATCAGTCCCGGCTTCGGGGTCAGTCGCACCTCCTCCGTCAGTGCCTTTGCCGCCAGGCCGGCCAGATATCCGGCGGCGAAGTCCACCAGAATTTCACGGGTGCGGTTCACAATGGCGTCCAGCCCATGGGCGCGGCTGCGGGAACAGACCGTCACCGGCCCGCCGCAGATAAGGCAGGTGCGCTGCACAAGGCGGGACAGCTTGTCGCCATCTGTGTCCAGCACATCCAGATCATACAGCCGCCCAACAGGCGTGGCGGTCTCCAGCGCCAGACAGGCGGCTTTCAGTTCCGCTGCCGGCCGATCATACACCAGCAGGGCCTCACAGCCGGTGGCGGGGCGGATGATCTCAGCTGCCATCGGCTGCCCCAATGCACCATACAGGGCCTCCAGCCCCGTGTCGAAGGCCAGCGTGATCAGCGGAGAGGACTTCACCGGTCCGGCGATATTCATAGTGAAGGATACCAGCGGCAGGCGATAGGTCCGCAAAAGCCGACGCTGAGCATCCGCCCGTGTGTCATGGGCGCGGAGGACGTCCTCCAAAGTGACGTTGACAATAGGCATAGGTAGTCTCCGGTACAAGTGGTTGGATGTCGGCAAGCCGTCCTTCCGCCAGAAGGCGGCGGACGGCGGTGGCGGAGATGTTCTCCAGACGGGGGATCTCCGTGACGGAAACACCGTAAGTGGGGAGTATTTCCTTCATCCGGCGGTTATAGGCAGCAGTGGTGGGAGAGAAGGGCTCCTCGCCGACGAAGCGGCGGGCGATGTGGAGGGCCGGGGCAATGTGCCGGGCAAACAGCGTCAGATCCAGGTCGCACCGGGCATCCTCCGACTGCTCGTCCCGCAGAAAGTAGGCGGGGAAGGTAGAGCGGCTCACTATAAAATCGCCGCCGGAGCATACGGTCACGTTAGGAAGATGTGCCGTCCCCTCCCGCACCAGCGCCAGCCGGTCAGCAGCAGGAAAGGGGCCGCCTTCCTCCGCTACCACGAACACCAGCATATGGTCACACTGTGCCGATGCCGTGGCGATGAGATGCAGATGCCCTCTGGTGAAGGGGTTCGCATGGCACACCACGCAGCCGATAACACCCTCCTGCCAACGGGGCAGGGGCGCCAGAAACCGCGCCAGCGCGTCACGCTGGCGGCACAGCATCACCATGTCCGCCGTCTCCGCCACCGGATAGAACCCAAGCGAGCGGAACAACCGTGCGTTTTGGGGCTTGGTGAACAGAAACGGATAGAGAACGCCCCGCTTTACCGACTCCTGCACCAGCGCGGAGACGATGCGGGCGCATATATCCTGTCCCTCGGCGTTGGGCGAGACGGCTACCTGACGGATAACCTTGCCGCCCAGTGAGCCGCAGCCCAGCAGGATACCGCCCTCCGTCAGCAGGGTGGTAATATCAGCGCGCCCCTCGTCACGCAGACCGCCTTCGGCCAGTAGAGCGGCATAGGCCGTCCCCCACCGGGGAGGGACGGCCTTGCATAGCAGTAGTTCACGCATCCTCGTCAATCTCGTGCACCACGTCGATGATAGTGTTGTCGCGGTACATGACCACGCCCACGATGCGATCCTTGTAGCGGATGGGCTCGGGTACGCCCACCAGCACCTCGGCCCGCTGCTGCAGCTGTTCGATGGTAAACACGTGCAATCCGGCGGCCTCGATCTTCTCCTTCAGATCGGGGCGACGGGGGTTTACGGCAATGCCCTGCTCCGTCACCACCACATCCACCACCTCACCGGGGGTGACCACGGTGTTGACATTCGGCATCCGGCGATGCGGTCGCACGCTTGAGTTTACTGAAGAAAAACGCCGTTTCTTTTACGTTTTCTACAGATATTCCTGCAAGAATACGATCTGTTAACGCTTTTGCTTCTGTTAGTTGCGCCATTTTGCTCTCCTCTTTTTCTTCAAAGTCTGAGTAAAATCTCCAGTTTTTCACATTGTACTTCACAGAAAATGTGTTGACAATTACAAAAATTACATTGTACGCAATTTACTTTGTAGCTATTGTTACAAAGCTGCCGGATACGCGGTGGTGTGTTTATTGGATCACAGCGACCTGTAAATGTTGGTCAAAATCTATGACCATACCGGCGCAGAGGCATTACATAGCGCCTTATCGGAAACAAAATCCGGCACAGAAGTAAAAAGAGGAAGGTCCCGTCAAGATTTATGCGCAAAATTGTTTGCAGGCTCCGGCTGAGTGAAGTCAGCCGGCAATAGAGGCGTCGTCCAGAGCCGCCTCCAAATGCTTCATGTTCATGCATTTCTTGCAGCTCCACTGGGTGCCCGCCACATGGCGCAGCCTCGCGCAGACCAGCATCAGGGCGGAGTTGCCATCCGGGAATGTCCCCACCACCCGCGTCCGTCGGCGGATATCCCGATTCAGCCGCTCAATCACGTTGTTGGTGCGGATGCGCGTCCAGTGCTCACTGGGAAAATCACAGTAGGTCAGGGTCTCCTCAAAGCCGTCCTCGACCTTCTTGGCGGCCTCCTTCAGTTTCATGGCGCGCAGCTCGATAAGGTACAATAACAGCCATTGTCATTCAGTTAGCGGCAAAGGCAGTATGAGTTATCCCTATAAGAATGAATGAGTGTATCCCTCAGTGGGATGCACTCATTCTGCAAAAAATATGACAAATAAGCGGATCAAAAAATCCGCTAAAAAGCTATTCAAGCCGCAGTATTTCTGCCGAGCATTTCCATTGTGAAAGGGAAATCATGCGATTTCGCAGCTTCATATATCCCGCTTTTATCTTGAATTGTAGATATTGCAGAATATCTTTTTGCTCCCGAAGAAGTGTATTGGGCCTGACAAATCTAAATCCGTTTTCCTGATTGAATTGTTTGAATTCTCTCCGGATGATTTTCCGCTTTTCATTTATAGTCAGTTCGCCCATTCCAAATCCTCATTGATTCATTGCAGACTTTCCAAATCATCTCTGAACCTGTTGTAATCAAAATCCACTTTGGCCTTTATTCGTTTTGCCGCTGTTAAAAGCATATCTTTGTTCAGCGTAATTTTACCTGCACTATCAGCGTAGTGATATGCATCAAAATCTATTTTGACTTCTACAGAGGCAACGCCCTTGCCGCACAGAAATCTGACTCTCTCCTTATAGTTCCCGGCAGCATATACTTCCTGCGGAGCTATGATTGGAACGATTCCTAAAATCTGCAAGGTGTCACTGTACTCTTTCTCCTTGAAAAACAACTGCGCTCTTTGGGTAAATCTATACACCGCATTGTCGATGCCATAACGGTCTTTGTAATATACCGGCGAATTAATATTCCGCTCCATAATATTCACCCCCCATTTTGACTCCAAGGCTAAATATATACCATATAAGTTCAAAATAATCTACTGCTGTGTATCAAACGGCGGAATTGCTCCCGCAAAATATGTAATATGACCTTCAGATTACACCCAAAATAAGAAAAGCCGCCGTCTGTTGGCGGCGAACCAGCGTGTCGAAAAGTTTTTTCATTCCGCAATCAAATGCAGGCAAAAAGAAAAGACACCCTATTGGGTGCCTTCTCTGTGTTGGCGCTACCTATTTTTCC
>DPPB01000026.1:0-15122 GCA_003539495.1 Oscillibacter sp.
CTGCCGCAGGGGGAGGCGTGGGCACTGGTGGGCCCCTCCGGCGGCGGCAAGACCACCATCGCCCGGCTGATCCCGCGCTTTTTCGATGTGCAGGCAGGGGCGGTGCTCTTGGGCGGACGGGATGTGCGCAGCATCCCCACCGCGGAGCTGATGGAGCAGATATCCTTTGTCTTTCAGGAGGTGCGCCTGTTTAAGAAGAGCATCCGAGACAACATCCGCGCCGCGAGGCCGGACGCCACCGAGGCGGAGATATTACAAGCGGCACAGCTGGCCCAGTGCGGCGATATTCTGGAAAAGACACCGGGCGGGCTGGACGCCGTGATCGGCGCCAAGGGCGTGTACCTCTCCGGCGGCGAGATGCAGCGCATCGCGCTGGCCCGGGCGATCTTAAAGGACGCGCCCATCGTGGTGCTGGATGAGGCCAGCTCCTTTGCAGACCCGGAGAACGAGGCGAAGATACAAAAGGCCTTCGAGGCGCTGATGAAGGGCAAAACCGTGCTGATGATCGCCCACCGCCTGTCCACGGTGCGGAACATGGATCGCATCCTCGTCATCCGGGACGGCGAGATCGCCGAGGAAGGAAAGCACGACGAGCTTCTTGAAAGGGGCGGCGTATACGCCGCCATGTGGGAGGAATACCAAAAGGCCGCGCAGTGGAAGGTAGGAGGTGCCGCATGATCGAACGCATCCGCAAAAAATACGCCATGACGGAGAAGGGCGCAAAAGACTATGTGGCCGCCGTGTTCTGGTCCGTACTGGTCAACATCAGCAAAATGCTGCCGGTGGGCGTGCTGGCCACGGCACTCTCCGGCATCGTAGAGGCGCTGACAAACGGCACCGACCCAAGGGCGGGGCTTACGCGCTTTCTGGCCGCGGGCGTTCTTGCCCTCGCCGCGCTCTTTGTGACCTTCCTGATCCAGTACAAGGCCCTATACGAAGCCACCTACCGGGAGAGTGCCAACCGCCGCATCCGGCTGGCGGAGGTGCTGCGCCAGCTCCCGCTGTCCTTCTTCGGAAAACGTGACCTGACCGACCTGACCACCACCATCATGGGGGATACGGAGACGCTGGAAAAGGCATTCTCCCACTTTTACCCCGCCATGCACGGCGCGCTCATCTCCACGGCGCTGATTTCCGCAGGTATGCTGCTTTACGACTGGCGGATGGCACTGGCTCTTTTGTGGGTGGTGCCCGCGTCGCTGCTGATGGTCTATCTCTCCCGGCGCATGGAAAAGCGGCATATAAAAAGGGGTCTCGTCACTCGCCGCGCGGCCACCGACGCCATGCAGGAGGTGCTGGAGTGTGCGCCGGAGATCAAGGCGTGCAACCAAAAGGCGCGGTATATCGCTGACCTGAACCGCAGGCTGGACGAGGCGGAGCAGGACACCATCCGGGGCGAGCTGTTCACAGGCTCCGTGGTCACGGCGGCACAGTCCTTTCTAAAGCTGGGCATCGCCACAACCGTCCTCGCGGGGGTAACGCTGATGAGCCGCGGCGACCTGGCGCTGATCCCGTTTCTGATGTTCCTTATCGCCGCCACCCGGGTATATGACCCCATCGGCTCCATGTTTGCCAACATGGCCGCAGTTTTCGCCTGCGAGGTGCGCATCGAGCGTATGCAGGAGATCGAGAGCGAAAAGCGCATGACCGGCCTGACCGAATATGATCCCGATGGCTACGACATCCGCTTTGAGCACGTGACCTTTGCCTACCGGGAAAAAGAGGATGTGCTAAGAGACGTCTCCTTTACGGCGAAGCAGGGACAGGTGACGGCACTGGTGGGCCCCTCCGGCGGCGGCAAATCCACGGCAGCCAAGCTGGCAGCCCGCTTCTGGGATCCGACGGAGGGAACGGTGCGGCTGGGCGGCGTGGATGTGTCCACGATGGACGGCGAGGCACTGCTGAAAAACTACGCCATCGTATTTCAGGATGTGGTGTTGTTTGCGGATACCGTGATGGAAAACATCCGTCTCGGCAAGTGGGACGCCACCGACGAGGAGGTGCTGGCGGCGGCGAAGGCGGCGCAGTGTGACGCCTTTGTATCCAAGCTGCCGGACGGCTACCATACCCTGATCGGGGAAAACGGCTCCCGGCTCTCCGGCGGTGAGCGGCAGCGCATCTCCATTGCCCGCGCCATCTTGAAGGACGCGCCGGTGATTTTGCTGGATGAGGCCACGGCCTCGCTGGACGTGGAAAATGAAACGGCGGTGCAGGCGGCGCTGTCCGGATTGATCAAGGATAAGACAGTGCTCATCATCGCGCACCGCATGCGTACCGTCATGAACGCCGATCAGATCGTCCTGCTCTCCGGCGGCCGCGTGGTGGAGATGGGTTCTCCGGCCGAGCTGCTGAAAAAGAACGGCCTGTTCCGCCATATGGCGCAGCTTCAGAGCGAGAGCATGGAGTGGACGGCGTAGAAAACCCCGAGGAAAACAGGATCCTGAGTACAATATTGGAAAACAAAGTGTCGAAAACAAGGAGGAGTTTATGAAAAAAATAAATAAATGGTCTGTCAGGGATGTGATCACCACGGTGCTGCTCTCCGCAGTGCTGATCGTGATCCAGCTCGTCGTCAATATGGTCTGCATGGCCAACGACTTTGTCAGTATGGTGCTGTCGGTGGGGATCACCATGTTCTTCTGCGCGCCGGTCTATATGCTCATGGTCAGCCGGATCGGAAAGCGTTTTGTGACGCTGATCTATATGACGATCCTCGGCGTGATTTTCCTGCTGATGGGAAACTGGTTCTTGCTTCCTTATTATGTTCTTGTGGGGATCCTCTGCGAGGCGATTCTCTGGAAGGAAGGCTCCTGCCAAAAGCCGAAACGGCTGACCGCCGCCTGGACGGCGGCAAGCCTGCTGTACAACGGGGTCAATCTGCTGCCCATCTGGTTCTTCTGGGATACCTACTACGATTTTGCGCTGGCAAGCGGCATGGAGCAGAGCTACATCGATTCCTATGTGCGTTACTACACCTCTCCCGGCTGGCTGGCCCTTATCCTGCTGTTCACGACGCTGATGGGCTTTTTAGGCTGCATGGTGGGAAGCCGGCTGATCCGCAGGCATTTTCAGAAGGCCGGCGTTCTATGAGAGCGGACGCATCCTTTGCGGTGCCGGTCAAGCTGTGGGCGCTGCTGTGCGTCTTTGCCGGAGTAACCATCGGCGGGAATGTGCTGCTCACCTGCATCCTGACCGGCGGGGCGCTTCTTTATCTCGTCCTGCAGCGGAACTTCCGCCTTGCCGCGTCCTATGGCTGCTTTTATCTGCTGCTGGCGCTGCTGCTGTACGGCATCCGCTTCCACGGGCTGCGCATGCCGGTTTTTTCGGAATTTTATGTTCTGATGTTCTGGAATCTGTCACCGATCTTTCTGGTGTCATGGGATCTGATCACCACGCCGCCGGGGATGCTCTCCGCGTTTTTATCCCGCCTCCGTATGCCCACCCCGTTCATTCTCGGGCTTCTTGTGGTTTTTCGCTTCTTCCCTACTATGCGGACGGAGCTGAAAGGCGTAGGCAGGTCCATGAAAAACCGAGGGCTGACCGCAGCGGGACAGCTGCTCGCACATCCCGTGCAGAGCATGGAGCATGTGCTGGTTCCGTTTCTTCTTCGGGTATTGCAGCTCGCCGATCAGCTTTCCGTTTCCGCTGTTGCAAGAGGCGCGGAGCGTCCGGGCGTGCGCGGCAGCTATTATGAAAAAAGGGCCGGGACGCGGGATCACATCGCGGCAGCAGTATGTGCGATAGTCACGGCTTCCTATTTGGTTTTGGAAAGGAGCATGGCATGATCGAGCTTACACACGCTTCCTTTCAATACGAAAACTCGGACAGAGGCGTACAGGACATTTCCCTTTCGGTAAAACGCGGCGAATGCGTCGTGCTGACGGGGCTCTCCGGCTGCGGCAAGACCACCGTGACAAGGCTTGTCAACGGGCTTGCGCCGTCCTATTACCCCGGAGCCTTCAGCGGAAGCGTGAGGATAGACGGCAAGGACATATCAAGGCTTTCCACATGGGAGATCGGGTGTTTGGTGGGAAGCGTTTTTCAGGACCCCAAAAGCCAGTTCTTTTCCTCTGAGCTTGCCGGAGAGGTGGCCTTTCCCTGCGAGAATTACGGCCTGTCCGCCCGGGAGATACGGGAGAGGACGGACGCCGCCATAGAGGCATTGAAGCTGTCCCGTTTGAGGGACAGGGCAGTTGACGTCCTCTCAAGCGGAGAAAAGCAGCGGGCGGCCATTGCGTCCGTATATGCCATGAAGCCAAAGGCCTTTGTGTGCGATGAGCCGACGGCTAACCTCGACGCCGCCGGGACAAGGCAGCTTGCGCAGACCCTCCGGCAGATCAAGGAGCAGGGCTTTACCCTGCTCCTCGCGGAGCATCGGATCGACTGGCTGATGGGGATCGCAGACCGGTTTTTATATCTGCGGGACGGCAGAATAGCGGCTGAGTATGCGCCACGGGACTTACTTCTTCTTCCGGAAACAGACGTCTTAGGCATGGGTCTGCGCTCTCCGCATGAGGGAAAGAGCCTTCCCGTTCGCTCCGTATTGGACGAAAGCCCTGCCGTCTTGAAGACAGCAGGGCTCTCGAAAAGAATACGCAACGAAGTTATTTTTGAGGATATTTCGCTGTCCGTTCCAGAGGGCAGCGTGACCGCCATAACGGGGCAAAACGGCGCGGGGAAAACCACCCTTGCGCAGATCCTCTGCGGGCTGGCAAGGCAGACAAGGGGACATATCCTGATAGATGGAAAAAAAGTAAGAGCGGCCGTCCGGCGCAGGGATATCTATTACTGCGGCAATGACACGTCAACGCAGTTCTTTACGGCAAGCGTGGCGGAGGAGCTGCTGCTGAATACCAGATTGACGGAAGAAAGCAAAAGCCATGCAAGGAATCTGCTCAACGAGCTTGGCCTTTACGAGTACAGGGACGCGCACCCGTCCGCCCTGTCCGGTGGACAGAAGCAGCGGCTTGCCATTGCCTGCGCCATCTTTTCTGGTCGCAGGATACTGATTCTTGATGAGCCCACCAGCGGACTTGACGGACAGAATATGCGCCTGATTGCGGAAAGGCTGAGAAGCGAAGCGCGGAACGGCAGAACCATTCTCGTGATCACCCACGACAGGGAGCTGATCGAGAGCTGCTGCGATAACGTTGTGGAGGTCGGTACAAAGCCCAGCGAGGTACAGTGAACACCTTTTGCCATTGAGCCAACGCGGGTCAAATGCATGAATGTTACTTTGCGTTGCTTGCCGCAACGGTGTTGTTGCTGCTTATACGAGCCTTTCCACCTATATGGAGCTGCCCTTGATCGCGGACGGCTACTGGAAAATGGTGGATCGAAACCCAGGAACGAGCGCATACACAAATGTTTCCCTATGCGTATATGATTGGGCGACAGACGCCGCATACCTCTTGGCAATGGACATCTAACGACAAGCAGCAGCACCCCGGACGTTTCATTGTCCGGGGTGCTGCTGCTTATCTCGTGATCGAAGCGTGGCACGGAATTTCCGGTTGATACGACCCACGCTGCCTCAGTTTACAAACGATGCGTTTCCCAGCCGGTAGTACCGGCAACCATCCTCCTCGTACCATTCAAACGTACCCACCACGGTGATCTCTGCCCCCAGCTCCGGATACTCATCAGGATAGGTATGTTCGCCAGTTAGGATAAATTCAAGCCCCTGTGAGCAGCAGGCGGTGGCATCGGCGATCACGCAGGCAAATCGAGCTGTGGATTCATCGGACGTGCCATCTGTATTGTATACATATCCAATGGCAAATTGTCCCTTCATTTTAACAGTTTTCCCGATGTAGTCATCCGGGAAGGACATCATGCTGTACACCTCAGAATAGACCATGGTGCTGCTGAGGACGGTCAGATCCACATCTATGCCGCCGGTGCCCTGGCTTTGTGATGCAGGCGGTGTGTCCGCCGCGCCATCGGCGCCGTTGTTGTCCTTCGTTCCGCAGGCGGCAAGGGAGCAGAGCAGCAGAGCCGCCAGCAGCGCGCAAAACAGCTTTTTCATTTTCTAGCACCTCCAATAACGGTTCCCGCCAACCATGACAGGGCGAATGCGGCGATCTGAACGGCGACGATGGTTGAGCCCACCGGCGTACCAGCGAGAATGGACGCCAGAATGCCGATCAGCGCACAGAAAACCGAAAGGACTGCCGCGCAGATCGTCACGCTGCGGAAGCTCTTGAACATCCGCATAGCGGACAGCGCCGGGAAGATCACCAGTGCGGAGATCAGCAGGGAGCCGACCAGATTCATGGCCAGCACGATGATAACGGCAACAACGACGGCGATCAGCAGATTGTAAAGTCCCGCCTTCGTGCCGGTCGCCCTTGCGAAACTCTCGTCAAAAGTCACGGCGAAGATCTTATTGTAAAACAGGATGAACACCGCCACCACCAGCACCGACATTCCCACGCACAGCCATACCTCTGCGGGGGACAGTGTCAGAATGGAGGTGGAGCCGAACAGCGTGCTGCACACATCGCCCGAAAGATTGGACGAGGTGGAGAAAATGTTCATCAGAAGATACCCGATAGCCAGTGCTCCCACCGAGATCATGGCGATGGCGGCATCGCCCTTGATTTTCGTGTTCTGTCCGGTGCGCAGGAGCAGCACGGCACTGAGGATGGTAATGATCATTACAAGGGGCATTTTGTTGGTGATCTGCAGCACGGCGGCAATCGCCATTGCACCGAACGCCACATGGGACAGTCCATCACCGATGAAGGAAAATCGTTTCAGCACCAGCGTTACGCCCAGCAGAGAGGAGCAGAGCGCGATCAGCACGCCCACCACCAGCGCATAGCGGACAAAGGGATATGCCCAATAGAGAGTCAGCTTTTCCAAGATAGCAGTCATTGGCTGTCACCGCCCTTCTTCACGTCAAACAGCCGCCCTTGCGGGCTTTGGAGATAGTCCGCCCTTGTCCCAAAGAAAACGGTGTCTCCAATATGCAGAATATGGCTGGCGTATCGGACGGCGGCAGCCACATCGTGAGAGATCATGATCACGGTGATGCCGTCCTCACGGTTGAGCTTTTCGATGAGCGTATACATTTCCGCCGTCACCTTGGGGTCAAGTCCCGAAACAGGCTCATCAAGAAGCAGCATTTTTTGCGTGGCGCACAGTGCGCGGGCAAGCAGCACCCGCTGCTGCTGTCCGCCGGACAGCTCGCGATAGCACCGCCTTGCAAGCCGGGTGATCTGCATCTTATCCATAGCCTCCGCTGCAAGCTGCTTTTCTTCTTTGTTATAAAAAGGGCGGCTGCCGCAGCGTCCCTGGCACCCGGAGAGAACGATCTCTCTCACGGCTGCCGGGAAGTCCTTTTGTACCACTGTCTGCTGCGGCAGATAGCCGATCTCGTTTTTCCTCAGCCCATCGCCCGTCAAAATTCTGCCGCTGATGGGCGTCTGCAAGCCGAGGATCGTTTTCATAAGAGTACTCTTGCCGGAGCCGTTTTCCCCTACGATGCAGAGATAGTCGCCTGCCAGGAGCTCAAAGCTGAGGTCTTGGAGAACGGACTGCCCATCGTAGCCGACACAGAGATTTTGACAAGTGAGCTGAGCCATAGACCTACCTCCTTACCCCAACGCTTCCTTCAGCACGGAGAGATTCTTCTCCATAACGGAAAGGTAGGTGGTGCCGTTTGCCACATCCTTGGAGGTGGTGGACTGCATGGAATCCATGGTCAGCACCGTCTGATTCTTCCCGGCGGTGTTCTGAACGATGGTTTCCGCGATCCTGTGCTGTGCGCCCTCGATGGTCAGCACGCAGGGAAGTCCCAGCTCATCCACCTTCTTTGCAAGGAACGAAACGGTTTCAAAGCTGGCCTCGGTCTCGGCAGAGCAGCCCGCAAAGGCGGCATAGTAGCGCAGACCGTAATCGTCCACCAGATAACGGAACGGGAAACGGTCGCCAAACAAAACGGTCTTATGGGCCGCACCGTCCACGGCCGCCTTATAGTCTGCGTCAAGAGAAGCCAGCTTGTCCCTATACGCCGCGGCGTTGGCGATATAGGTGTTCTTGTTGTCGGGGTCGATGGCACACAGCGCGTCCGCAAGCGTCACGCAGAGTGTCTGGGCGTTCTTCAGGGACAGCCAGACGTGCTCGTCAGCTTCCTCCCCATGGTCATGCCCCATCAGCTCGTCAAGGATGTCCTCTACGGAAAGCGCATCCTTCGCAAAAAACGGATTGGTCTTGCCGCTCATCAGCGCATCGAAGCCGTCGTTGCCGAAGTAGGTATGGAAATGCTCCGCCTCGCCCGGCTCGTGACCGTGGTCGTTGAACTGCACATATTTGGGCGCATCGGCACTGGTGGTTTCAAACTGATAGCGGACGCTGCGGATCTTACCTTCGTCATCCAGCTTCGGCTGATAACCGGCATAGGTGTATTCAGCGGAAACGGTTTTTCCGTCTCCGTAAGTGAAGGTGATCGTGTTCCCGTTGATAGAGATCTTCTCGGCGTCGCATTGCCACGAAGCCTTATACTTTTCCAAATAGGTGTCCTTTGTGGTCGAGCTGTCCTCGTCCTCCTCCGCCCTGTGTTGGCAGAATTTGTCCAGGTCGCCGTTCAGCAGATAGGGGTGCAGGGACTTCCACGCACCGGCGAAATCCGAGAGGGTGCGATCCTTGATGTCATTCTCCGTGAGCTGTTCATCGTGGCTGTGACCGTGGTCGTGACCGTCCTCCTGCATGCCCTCAACGGTCTCCTCCGTTTTCACGGAATCACCCAGCACCTCCAGCAGATTGATGACCTTCATGTTCTTGTTGGCGACGTTTTTCAGAGCGTTTTCCACCCAGCCGTCGGACTCGCCGCCCACATAGACAAACAGGTCGCAATCGGAGATCTTGACAATATCATCGGCGGTGGGCTGATAGCTGTGCAGGTCAACGCCGTTATCCAGCAGCATGGTGATCTCGGCGTTATCCGCCTTGTCGCCCAGGATCGCCCTGACCCAATCGTATTCGGGGAAGATGGTCGTGACGACCTTCAATTTGCCGGCTTTTCCGGTATCCTTCGGCTTTCCGCAGCCGGCAAGGACGCCGGCCAGCATCATAAGCGCAAGCAGCAGCGCAGTTATCTTTTTCATAGACTATATGTACCTCCAAATTATGATAAGAACGTAAAATTGGGCGCAAAAATACAAGGGCAACGGCAACGCCGCAAGAGCCTATCCGAAAACGGATAGACTACACCCTTGTAAATAGTTCTTATTTAATCTGAAAGCTTGACCTTGAGTGAAACCAGAGTAAACGTGCGGACAACCTCCGCGCAGGAGGAAATGACTCTGCACGGGGCATACCTGACCGCCGCGGCGAAAACCGCGGCAGCACCGGCAAGCCCAATGCTCTTGAGCAGAGTTTCACAGGCCTGCAGCTGGTGGCAGATGGCGCAGTCCTCGCCGGAGCAGTTATGGTTGGCTTCGACCGCAATATAGACAGCGGAGGACAGCATGACAGCAGCCAGCACGGCTGCCAGCAAGCCTGTGATTAAACGAGATTTTTTGGTCATAGCCTGTCCTCCTTCCGAATGTTATTCTTCCCTGCAATCCGCGCAGGTGCCATAGAGAACCGTGTTGGCGGCGTCCAGCGTGAATTGCTCACTCTGCGCCAGGTGCTTTGCAAACAGGGCGGCGTTGCCGCTTGCCATGTGAAAGGTCCTGCCGCATTTTACACAGCTCATGTGCAGCGCACCCTTGCAGCTTTCGGCGTCAAGGTACTGAAAGTAGACCTCCCGCGTGCCGCTCTTGCTGCTGCGCCGCACTTTTTCTTCCGCCTCTAACTGTGCAAGGTTCCGATATACGGCGCTGAGGCTGATTTTTTCATCCGCCAGTGCGTCCGCAATTTGCCGTGCGGACAGCAGCTCATCCGGGTGCCGGCTCAAATAGGCAAGCAGAGCCTTCCTCTGCTGCGTGCTGTAACTGGACAAGTCACCACGCCTCCAATTTGCAATTCATTCGCAATTCAGCATAACATGATGCCGCCTCGATGTCAATATGCAAATTCGTCGCAAATTAGCCGTCAACGCGGATAGCTCCCGCTCCGCTGAAATGGACTGCGGCAGAGCGGAATAATCCGCGCTCCGTTTTCGGCGGCAAAAAGGCAGCGGCAAATGCCAGGTGAAAAAGCGGTAGAAAAACCTAAAAAGATATGCTAAACTTAAAAATAGTTAGTCAATGGACAAGCTTAGATTTGTCTTATGAACAGTAGCTGTCAATTTGTTTTCATAATTCCGGTATGATTGGAGATGCAGAAGAACCAATAATGGAGGTCTCATGACAAAAAAGAAAAAAGAGAAAACGGCACAGAACAAGGGACAATGGATTACTTACGTGGTTTTCATACTGACCGGTGCTGCCTGCGGCATATTCGTCCCGCTGCATATAGGTATGGCGGGTCAGTCTGAAAAAGGATTATTCTCGGATATTATGCCCTTTGTGCTGATGCTCATCGGTACATACGCCGCCATGCTGATTCAGCTCATTATCCATGAGGCAGGGCATTTGATCTTTGGCCTGATGACCGGCTACCGCTTCAGCTCTTTTCGGGTCGCAAATCTGATGTGGGTAAAGCTCGGCGGCCGCATACGATGTAGGAAGCTGCATATCGCCGGAACCGGCGGCCAATGCTTGATGATACCACCCGACTTGAAGGATGGGAAAATGCCGGTAATGCTGTATAACTTCGGCGGTGCGATCATAAACCTGGCCACAGCCGTGCTTTGTGTGGGACTGTCTTTCCTCTGCTCCGCCCGTTCGCTGGGCTGGACGATCCTGATGATCTTTGCGGTTATCGGGCTGGCCTTCGCCCTGATAAACGGTCTGCCCATTAAAATGGGGCCGGTAAACAATGATGGAAGGAACGCACTGGAGCTTTCCCGCAGTGAAGAGGCAACCCGGGCGTTCTGGATCCAGATGAAGGTAAATGAACAAATCGCAAAGGGACTTCGCTTAAAGGATATGCCCGATGAGTGGTTCAAAGTCCCCTCTGACGAGTCGATGAAAAACGGGATCGTAGCCACGACTGGCGTGCTGGCATGCAACCGGTTGATGGACCAGCAGCGGTTTGATGAAGCAGACGCGCTGATGAAACGGCTCCTCGCCCAGCAAAATGGGATCATTGGCTTATATCGTAATCTGATGGTATGCGACCAGATGTATGTGGAAATGATCTCGGAAAACCGAAAGGAAATCCTGGACGAAATGCGGACAAGGGATCAGCTGAGGGTCATGAAGGCCATGAAAAAATACCCGTCGGTGCTGCGCACGGAATATGTGTATGCACTGCTGGCTGAGCAAAACCCGAAGAAGGCTGAGAAGCTCATGGCGCAGTTTCGTCAATGCGCAAAATCCTATCCCTATCCCAGCGAGATCGAGGGTGAGCGGCATCTGATGGTGCTTGCAGCTGCGAAAATGACAGCACAGCAGGAACATACCCACGGAACGCAAACGGGAAACTAATCGAGCCGCTTCCTGCGTATCAAACCAGAAAAGCTCTTTCAGAGCAAAAGGATTTCATTACGAACAGCAGCTGACCCTCCGTATGCTTCAGTACATACGGAGGGTCAGCTGGCTTGTGCGGCCTGCTCAGTCGAGCGGGGGCTTTCTTTTCTGATGCGTCAACATATCCGTGCCCGGCCTATTTCTCAAACAAACTCAGGAGGTATCCGTAGCCCTCGGCCTCCATTTTCGCGTAAGGCACGAAGCGGAGGGCGGCGCTGTTGATGCAGTAGCGCACACCGTTGGGCGACTCCGGATCGCCGGTGAACACATGACCCAGATGGGAGTCGCCGGCGCGGCTGCGCACCTCTGTGCGGCGCATGCCGTGGCTCAAGTCCTCCCGTTCCACCACAGCAGGACCCTCGATAGGCTTTGTAAAGGCAGGCCAGCCGCAGCCGCTTTCAAACTTATCCGTAGAGGAAAACAGCGGCTCGCCGGTGACGATGTCCACATAGATGCCCTTTTCAAACTTGTCCCAGAGCTCACCGGTGAAGGCGCGCTCCGTGCCGCTCTCCTGTGTGACGCGGTACTGCTCCGCCGTCAGCGTGTCCCGGATGGTCTCCGCCGCGGGCTTCCGGTAGTCGCCCGGATCGATGCGAAGCCTGGAGAACAGCTCCATCTCCGCCCGGGGGATGTGGCAGTAGCCGTTGGGGTTCTTTTCCAGGTAGTTCTGGTGGTACTCCTCGGCAGGATAATAGTTCTTGAGCGGGCCGATCTCCACGAAGAATTTCTCACTGCGGCCCCGCTCGATGTCCGCGATGCGCTTCACCGTTTCCCTGGCTTTGTCGTTGGTGTAGTACACGCCGGTCTGGTACTGGCTGCCCCGGTCGTTGCCCTGCCGGTTCTGCACCGTGGGGTCGATGACGTAGAAGTAAGCCAGCAGCAGCGCGTCGAGACTCACCTGCTCAGGGTCATACTCCACCCGCACAGTCTCCCGGAAGCCGGTGTCGCCCTTGCAGACGGTCTGGTAGGTAGCATCCGCCTCGCAGGTGCCGTTGGCGTAGCCGCTCTGGGCGTCGATGACGCCGGGGATAGATTGCATGAGCTGCTCCATGCCCCAGAAGCAGCCGCCTGCCAGATAGATGACATTTTCCGTGGTGTCCATATACATACCCTCCTCGCCGGACATATCCGAGGACTGTCCGGCCATGTCCGTTCCCTGCGTGTCCTTTTCCCGCAGTATATGCTGCCGTCCTGCGGCGCAGCCGCTGAGCAGCAGTACCGAGGCGAAAAGAAGAGCCAATACGCTTCGATACATGACGTTTCCTCCTTTCAAGGGGAGCAAGGGTCACTCCGCCCCGTCGCCATCCTGCCCTTTGCCGCGGCCGGGCCGCAGGACGGTATACAGCAGCGACCCAAGGACGCAGCCGAAGCCGGTGGAGAGCCACGGGCTGGACGTAACGGCGCAGGTGCCTGTGGCGCAGCCCACATAGCGGTAGTACAGCCACCCTCCGGCACTGCCCACCAGAGGCAGGGCAATGACGCGCAGAATGCTCGTCAGCTTACAGTTCTTTTTCTTCATAATAGCCTCCCTTTGAAGATATTGGATCAGCCCATATCGGCAGCCAGTGCCTTGTCGATCTGGGCTTGCAGTGCATCGGCCTGTGCCTTGCTGGTGATAGCTCCCACAATGGGATCACCCACGATGCGGCCGCTGTGGTTGACCACATAGGTGGTGGGATAGGCGTAGATGCTCTCCACGAACTTGCCCGCCTCGCTGCCGGAATCGAAGTACACGTTCTGATAGGTAGCACCGCTTTGGGCCAGTACATCCTTGGCGTCAGAGATGGCCGCCTCGTTGCCGTCCAGCGTAAAGGCATTGATGCCGATCAACGCACCGCCCTTGCCGGAAAGCTCCTTGTTCAGCGCGTCCAGATCGCCCAACTCGCCCACACAGGGACCGCAGGTGGTGAACCAGAAATTCACCACGGTGACGGCGTTGCCGGAGAACAGATCGCTGCTCTTTACCGTATTCCCGTCCAGATCCTTGCCCTCAAAGGCAGGAAACTTCGGCAGGCTGCTGTCATCCATCGTCTTGCTCGTGCTGCCGCTATCAGTCTTGTTGCCCGTACTGCCATTGTCGGGGGTGTTGCCCGTGCTGCCGCTATCGGTTTTATTGCCTGTGTTGTCGCCGTCGGTTTTATTGTCCTTATTGCCGCTGTCGGGCATCGTGTCCATATCCTTGTCCGTCGGCATATTCATATCGCTGTCCAGAGATTTTTGCATGATCTCGGGATACTTTTCCTCCAGTGCGGCCAGCTTGTTTCCTATGTCGCGGATATTCTCCGCCTCACTCTGAAGCAGCTTCAGCTCGTCTGCCGAAAAATGATCCTTGGCGCCGTTGATGGTTTCCAGCAGGAAGTCGCCATAGTTTTTGCCGTCCTCCATCGTGATCTTACCCTTGTCCGCTGCCATAAAGACCTTTTCCCAAAGTGCTGTGTTCTCCGCCAGAATAGCAGCCTCCTGCGCTGTCAGTTCCTTGTGCATGGCGGCTGCCTCCTCAGCGTTCTTAGGCTCGTTGTCCATGCCGCCCATGTGATTGCCGCCCTTTGCGCCGCAGGCGGCCAGAGAGAGCACCAGCACGACTGCCAACAGCAATGTCATTAGTTTCTTCGTGTTCATGTTCGCTCCTCCTTGATCTTTGCCGTCGTTCTTCTGCGGCGTTTCTGCCGCAAGGACTGTTTATTTTTACTGTCTCCACAGCCGCAGCGGAAGAGGGCGGCGCTGGTGGGACAGACACGCTGCATTCCATTACCATAATAAAGTGAATGGGTTAAAATCCTTGTTAAGAACGGGGATTTAATGGAAATATATCTTAAATTCGCTGAAAATAAAGCGATTGGGGCAAAAAGGCAGGGGCAGCAAGAAGAAAGCCTCTGCGAAAAAGAACCAAGCCCAAAAGCCGCGCGGCTGCGAAGAGCGTTCTCCTCGCAGCCGCGCAGCCGTTTGTAAAGTTCTCTGCTTTTAATGCAAGACCTGCATCTCCGGGTTCTTCTCCCCGAATTTCTCCCGCAGCGCGCTGCAGATGTCCTCCCGGGACTTGCCCTGCTTTTCGCCTTTTTTAATGAGCTTGTACGCCTGAAACAGTGCCGAGGGGCCGATCTCACTGCTGAAAAAGCCGATACCTTGATTCCATGCCAGCAGCTCGAACACGTCGTCCAGCGCGGCGCTCTCCACACCGTGGATATATGCCTTTACCAGCTCCCGCGCCGCCTGCCTCATCCGGCCCGCACCGACAGCGTTGGTCAGAGACAGCAGCAGCCGCGTTTCGTAGGGCAGTACGCGCTTCTCGCTCTGCCATGTGGTTTCCCAGAAATCCACGGCGATCTGCCCCAGCTTTTCGTCGATCATGGGATAGTTCAAAAGAGCCAGTGGCTTGAAGGGGGCGGAGCTGTCGCCTTCCTTCTTCTCTGTGCGGCAGAACCAGACATGGAACTCCGCCTCACCCCGCTGCTCGGTGTGGTGCTCGTAGCCCAAGCCCTCCATGACAGCATACAGTGGATGCGGCTCAAAGGTCTGGATGATGTGTAACCCTTCGCCCACCTCCAACGCCTTAGCTCGTTTCTTCAGCCCTTCAAAAAAGCTGCCCTGTATATGGCGCAC
>DPPB01000026.1:15362-20426 GCA_003539495.1 Oscillibacter sp.
TCCACGGTCTGAAACCCCTGCGCTTTGTCCTTCCAGTTTTCGTAACTCATGCAGTTATTCTCCTTTCCTCACTCGATAAAACCAGACGTGGTATTCGCTGCTGCTCACCTTCTCCGTGTGACGCTCAAAGCCCATAAGGGCCAACACCGGGTACAGGGGGACAGGCTCGAAGGTCTGGATGATATGCAGTCCTTCGCCATTTTTCAGCGCGGCAGCCTTTGCCTTCAATGCGGGGAAGAAGTCCATCTTTTTGCCCCGCACGTCCATCACTTCAAATGTGCCGATTTTGTCCTTCCAGTTTTCATAACTCATCGTCTTTACTCCTTTTGCAGAAAGCTCACGCCTCCTCGAAGCTGTCCTTGCCCACGCCGCACAGGGGACATTCAAAGTCCTCCGGTACCTCGCTCCAGGGCGTTCCCGGCGCGATGCCGCCCTCGGGATACCCCGCGCTCTCGTCGTACTCCCAGCCGCAAACGGTGCAAACGTATTTCATAATACTTCTCCTTTCATATTCTCCTGTGTTTTACTCCTCCACCAGCCGGCCGTCCACCGTAACGGTGACCACCTGCCACGGGATGAACTTTTCGCTCTGCTGGAGTGCCTTTTTCGCCGCCAGCTCCAGCCCGCCGCAGCAGGGTACCTCCATGCGGACGACGGTGACGCTCTTAATGTCGTTCTCCCGGATGATCTCCGTCAGCTTTTCGGAATAGTCCACGCTGTCCAGTTTGGGGCAGCCCACGAGGGTGATGTGCCCCTTGATGAACCGCTCGTGAAAGGCGGCGTAGGCGTAGGCGGTGCAGTCGGCGGCGATGAGGAGCCGCGCGCCGTCAAAATATGGCGCGTTCACCGGCACCAGCTTGATCTGCACCGGCCACTGGGACAGGCGGCTCGCCTGCTCAGCGCGGGGTGCTTCCGCAGCGGGCGCGGTCTCGCGCTGAATGTTCCGGGACTGGCTGCCGGGGCAGCCGCAGGGCAGCGTCATGCCCTGCTCCTGCATTTTCCGCTGCTTGTTCTCCATGACGGCTTTTTCGTCGTAGGCGGCGGCCTCCCGCTCCACAAAGGTAATCGCCCCCGTGGGACAGGTGGGCAGGCAGTCCCCCAACCCGTCGCAGTAGTCGTCCCGCATCAGCTGCGCCTTGCCGTCCACCATGGCGATGGCGCCCTCGTGACACGCCTCGGCGCAGGCGCCGCAGCCGTTGCACTTGTCCCTGTCGATCTCAATGATTCTCCGTACCATATTTTTGTCCTCCTTGCGGTTCTTCTTGACTTTGTGGCTTTATTTTACTATCATAATTTATGAAAGTCTGTTGGCACGCCAACGAAAAGGAGAAAAATATGCGGATCAATTTGGGGAACACCCCGCTTTTTCGCGGCATGACGGTGCCGGACATCGAAGAAATGCTGCGCTGCCTGCGCGCCGCAGAGCGCACCTATAAAAAGGGCGCGGTCATCCTGCCGGAGGGGACGCCTACGGAGCAGCTGGGTGTGGTGCTGTCCGGCCGGGTCATCATCGAGATGGGGGACGTGTGGGGCAACAACAGCGTTCTCAGCAGCGTGGGCGCGGGCGGCATCTTTGCGGAGGCGTATGCCTGCGTGCCGGGTGAGCCTCTCATGGTCAACGTCACCGCCGCCGAGGACACGGAGGTGCTGCTATTGCACATCGGGCAGGTACTGGAGCCCTGCGCCAAGGTGTGTCCCCGCCACCTCCGGCTGCTGCGGAACCTGCTGACACTCTCCGCCGGGAAGAATTTGCAGCTCTCCCGCCGGGTGCTTCACACCTCGCCCAAGTCCATCCGCAAGCGGCTGCTGTCCTATTTCTCGGAGTGCATCAAGCGCACCGGCAGCTATGAATTCGACATACCCTACAACCGCCAGCAGCTGGCGGACTACCTGAACGTGGAGCGCAGCGCGCTGAGCAACGAGCTGTCCCTCATGCAGCGGGACGGGCTGATCCGGTATGAGAAAAACCACTTTGCCGTGACGGAGCAGTTAGGGCAGCGGTGAAACAGGGAAGCGTGCAGCGTGGTAGGATGGTTCGCTTTTGTCGGCGTGTGCGCTATAAGTGTGCTGCGAACCGGCTTTTTGAGATTTGTTGACCTTTCAACGAAAAAATTTGGCTTAATTAGGCAAATAATACTCTGATGTACCAAAAAACGGCATAAATTTCCCTGTGACTATAAGTATATAGGCGGTTACACATTTAGGATATTAAAACATGAGCAAAATGCACATACAATACAAGTTAAGAACACTTCATCTGCAGGAGACTTGTTTGTATGATAGACTACGCATTTATAGGCGCGCGGCTCAAGGAAGCGCGCATACGGAAAAACCTGACGCAGGAGCAGCTGGCTGCAATGACTGATGTGGGGTCTACACATATCAGCCATATTGAAACCGGCATGACGATTCCCAGCACAAAGCTGCTTGTGCAAATGATGAATATTCTGGACTGTGATCCCGCCGAGGTGCTGTGCATCTAGCATCAGATGCAAGAGAAGAATTAGCTGATAAAATTGAATATGCATTTAGACGCCAAAGAGAACTGAAGCGCGCTGTGCCGTTGACGGCGTTCGGGGAAATCAAATATTGCGCCTTTATATCTATGCCTGGTATAATTCAGTATCCAATTCAGGAACAGATTGATTATGCTTATGCTGCTGCATCCAGAAACGAAAAAATCCCTGTTATGTGGATTTCACTGGAGTACGATGAAAAAAACAAATTAGTTTCCGCAGAAGGAAAGAAGTGATTCTTTTCAGACCTGAAGGGGGACGATATAGAACGCATCCGGCGTATAGGATGTGTGAAGGCGCAGGACTGGGTTTTGCAATACAAAATGGTCCATGGGAAAATAGGGCGAAACGACTACTGCCCATGCGGAAGCGGAAAGAAGTACAAATTCTGCTGCATTGAAATCCAGCAATTTAAATAGGACAAAGAGACAGAGCATTGATGCTTGGACTGTGTTGCCTTAGATACTAAGATTAATCTGTTTTCCGTTTTTCAAATTTCATACTTTTTGCAATATAATGCGATTGAGAAACAAAGAGTGAAATAGGGCGTTACTTCTATCTTGAAGATTTTTAGTTGGATGGAGGGTGTCGTATTTAACTTAAGACTATCAATTCACTGCTATAACAGAGCGGAAAATTACATTAGGAGGGATATATCATCTATGGGACCTGGAAAAGCATTCGAATTATTTGTTAAGCGTATCCTTATTCATATTGGATTTTCCGAAGTAGTATCTGACGGTTTGTATATCTATGATGGGGCTCCCGGTCAAATGATTCAGGGACTGGGTGAGGCCCATAATGCAGATGTATTACTGGAGCCGCCAGTCCAAACCCCCTTCTATTCAAAGACAAGACTTCTTATCGAGTGCAAAGATTATAGGAAAAAGATTAGCCTTAATGTAGTAAGGAGTGCTCTCGGTTTGCGAGAAGATATCAACAATTTCAATATTGTCGATATGGCCGAATTGGCAACTCGCCGCCGCCAAAATCGTCGAGCAAATCCACCGGTTTTTGATAGATATTCCTACCAAGTCGCAATTGCGGCATTAGCCGGATTTACGACGCAAGCGCAAGAGTTTGCTGCTACATATCGAATTCCCCTGATTGAATTCAACAAACTTCCGTTTTGGAGCGCTTTTTGTCAGGCAATCGGATATGATAATTTTAATTTCAATTCCAGAAGAGTTAATTTTGATATGATTGATACTGAAAATCAGTTACTTGAATTAGCAGATAGAATCGGTCAGCGTATGGCGGTGGCAATTACAAATTCTGGGCAAATGCTATTTTTGTACCATGTAACAGATGGACGCATCAATTTTAACGAATACTATTCGTTACATTGGGTGGATCCCCAAAAGCCTTGGATTTTAAGGTCTGGCCACGAAGAATATCTATTTCAGTTACCAGAAAGCATACTAAAAGAATGGTTAAATAAATCGACAGATGAGCTTGAAATGA
Source organism: Oscillibacter sp. (assembly GCA_003539495.1). Classification (GTDB taxonomy): domain Bacteria; phylum Bacillota; class Clostridia; order Oscillospirales; family Oscillospiraceae; genus Vescimonas. The sequence goes on from DPPB01000026.1 coordinate 19,343, forward strand.
AACGTGAGGCTATTAACTGTAAAGCCAATTTGCTTTCCAACATGGTAGTTTATTATACCGAGCATGGTCAACCAGTAATTAAGATGATATCTATTGATCGTTTCCAGTTGGAAGACGCGATCAAACGTCTAAGGTAAAAGCTCAGATTTTATATCGAATTATCCCCGACATAGGTACCAATGAATTGACACCCATGTCGGGGATAAGTTTACTTTCCAACCCGCTTACCCTTCTTCTCCTCGGGCGGTCGCCCATCGTCCTCGCCCAGATTCTTCAGCCGCTGCGCTTCCGCAATCTCTGCCTTCATCTCTACGATCAGCACCTTTAGCTTTTCCTCGCACTCCTCGCGGGTATGGGCGTAGACATTACGGGCGTGCTTTTTGCTGTCGGGCCATTTGGGGGAATAGCGGCCTTCAAAGAGATGGTCGCTGATCTCGCTGATGCAGCCGGTACCGGATCTGCGCTTGCGGCCCACATAGGGCTTGAAGTCGGTCATTCTCGGCTTTTCCGCCTGGACCGGGGCGGTTTCCTGCCCCGGCTCTGAAGCGTCCTCCTGTGGCGCTGCCTTGCCGATGCCGCGGTCGATGTTGGCGGCGGCTGCGCGCTGCATATCGCCGGTGATGTGGGTGTAGATGTCCAGTGTGGTGGCCGCCGACACATGACCCAGTATGGCAGAGAGCGTTTTCACATCCATGCCGTTTTCCAGCGCCAGCGTTGCGAAGGTGTGGCGCAGATCATGGAAGCGCACATGCTTGCACCCTGCGTGTTCCAGGATGAGCTGCAATCTACGCCGTACCACGCCGGGCATAATGGGACAGTCCTCCTTTACCGGAGACGGGAACATCCAGCGGGAGTCCACCGTCTTTTTGTACTCCCGCAGCACCGCCACCACAACAGGCGGCAGGACGATCTTGCGGACGGAGTTCTTCGTCTTGGGTGTGCTGATCTGAAGCTGGCCCCGCACATCGTAGACCTGCTTGTTCACATTCAGCACACCGGTTTTGAAGTTCAGGTCATCCCACTGCAGCGCCATGAGCTCGCCTCGGCGCAGGCCGGTGGCCAAGTCCAGAAGGAAGACTTCGTA
>DPPB01000026.1:20619-22232 GCA_003539495.1 Oscillibacter sp.
CCCTCGAACTTCGCCTGAATGAGAAACCGCTGCAGTTCCTCCCTCGTCAGTACCTGCATCTCCCGTGCCTTTTTCGGCGGCAGCTTGCAGCCGATGGCCGGGTTCACACGGATCAGCCCACCCTGCACCGCCTTCTCCAATGCGGAGCGGCAGGTGGCGTGACACATACGCACCATTCGGTCGGACAGCCCTTCGCCATACTTGTCGGTGAACCGCTTCCGGCCACTTTTCTTGAGCCGACCGTAGAACTGCTGCAGGTCGTTCTGTGTCAGCTTGTTCAGCGGGATGTCCCCGATCTCCGGGATGATGTGCAGGCGGATGCGGCTCTCGTAGGTTTCCTGCGTGGTGGGACGGATCTTGGTCTTGGAGTGATTCTCGTACCAGTATGTCAGCCAGTCCCCGAAGGGCATCTCAGACCGCACTTTTTCAGGCTTCAGCCTGCCGCATTCCTCCTTGAGCTTTTGAAGCTTCTCGACGCACTCCTTCTTGGTTTTAGCGAGAACATTTTTCGTCTTGGGATAGCTGTTGTTATTGTATTGTAGCTGCTACGGATAATTGGTGTATCAACAAGAAAAGTAATGTTGCCTTTTTTGTATTTCAAGATATAATGGATTTATCAAATTATTAAGGAGAAACAGATATGAGCATATTGAAAACGGAAAATTGTCCTATATGTAATACGCCTACAGATGCATTGAAAAAGTCATCAGTAAGGTATAATAAACTTTTTGTGTGCCAAGACTGTACGAAGAAGCTGGCAGCGAGTGGAATTTCATTGTTAAAAATTAGCAAATACGGGATTGAAGAATTAAGAGAAATTGTTGGAATTTCTGCAAGAAACGCCGAAGAGCATGCTTCAAAAATCGCGTCGTTTAAGGCTACAAAAGCGGTTGGAAATTTCATTCAGTTTGACGATAGAAATCGTAAGTTTGCCATTCCTAAAACAAATTTAATTGGCAAAATTAAAGATTTAGCAATTTATGATTACTCTGATATTTTGGACTATGAATTAATTGAAGATGGCAACTCGATTTCAAAAGGTGGCGTTGGCAGAGCGATTGTTGGTGGAGCACTATTCGGTGGAATTGGTGCAATAGTTGGAGGAAGTACAGGACACAAGCAAAAATCAATATGCTCCAAACTTCAAGTGAAAATTACAATGAATAATATGTCATACCCGACTATCTATATTAATTTTATCGAGGTGGAAACAAAAAAAGACGGATTATTATATAAGCAACTTTATTCTAGTGCCCAAGAGACAATGTCTTTGCTAGATATTGTTGTTCAAAAAAAGTCGGATAATGCTCCATCCGCTATTACTCAAGGTAATTCTGCTGCAGATGAAATAGTTAAATTCAAAGAACTTCTTGATGGTGGGGTAATTACTCAAACAGAGTTTGACGCGAAGAAAAAGCAGTTGCTTGGCTTGTGATAAGAAATAATAGGAAGGCGGGAAATTTGCTTCATACACCACAAGCTGCGGGGGAAAGCTACTGAAAGTTTTCCCTTTTCTTTGCTTACGGCGTGGCAGATTTTGCACCGCTTACTCCTCCCGATGGAACAGCAGCACATCCCGAAAAGAGATATTGCCATGGGTGGAGGCCACCTCC
>DPPB01000017.1:0-1232 GCA_003539495.1 Oscillibacter sp.
TTGTCCCAAAAGTTCTTGTGTTCCTGCATCACTATCATTCCTTTCAATGTTAGATTAACCTAACCGACGTGTGCATCCGGGCGGTTAGATGGAACTAACCGTTGTGCCTTGGAAAAGCCGCATCTCTGCGGCCTTCCGCTTATTTAAATAACTCCCTGCAAGCGCCGTACACCAGCGTTTCCAGCACCTGCGGGTACAATTCTCCGATTTGCTCCTTGTGTGAGACGGTCAGAATCAATCCGCGTACTGTCGAGGCGGCAAGTGAAATCCCCCGTTTAGGAACAAGACCATATTTTTCCAGGAGCAGACGAATATGCGTTTCGTCATCGTGGTAATGTTCCTTTTTGACGCCCTCCGGCAATCTCTGTAAAAGCAACTTGGCGTCATGTTCAATGAAAACCATGTCGCCGGTATCAGACAGCCTCCGACAGACGGCCAGAACCGCCTCTGCCGCGCGCTCCGATGTTGGCAGGCCGCCATTTCTGTGCAACGCCTGGTCAGCCACCCCGTAAAGCTCGGAGTGGATACTTTCCAGAACCGCGAAGAAGGCCATCTCCTTGGATTCGTAGAATTTATAAAACGAGCCTTTTGCGATACCGACAGCCTTTGTCAGTTGATCCACTGAGGTTTTCTTCATCCCCAGTGTGACGGCGCAGCGTCTTGTTTCCTTCAGCAGCGCCTTGTGAAGTTGTTCTGTTTCATAGTCGGTAAAAGCCAAGCTCGTTCACCACCCAAATGACCATTTCGGTTCTTCTAGTCATATTATATCATGACTCTTTCTGTTTTGCAAGGGGTGTAGAGAAAAACATACGCATTTTAACAAAAAATTATTTTCCCTTAACACATTATTTCATGAAGGCGCTCCTCTTCCTTTGGCAAAGAACTGCACCCCCTTAACGGGTTCCTATCAAAATTAGAGTCATTTGCCAAAAAAGTCCAGTAAACTCAAGGGTTTGCTGGACTTTTCTTTTTTGCCCAGCTTCTTAAATTTGCCGATTTCTCGTGTTAGAACGGCCTGTTTTTTGCGTTAGAACAGCGTGTTTTTTTAGTCAAAAGCCCGGGTTCGAATCCGGTTCTGTTATTTTGCCCTGCTCGGTTACATTTTCCCAGCGGCTCCCGAAATCATCTGACCTCGGAAGAAGCATTCCCTGCTCCATGGCCTGCGCCGAGGATATTTTGGATCTGTAGTCGAGATGGGCATAAATATTGGCGGTCGTGCTGAAATCCGAGTG
>DPPB01000017.1:1511-25096 GCA_003539495.1 Oscillibacter sp.
CAGCTATGGCGAAGATCATGAAACCGCATCTTCGGCATCCCGTGTTTTGCTATGTACTTAGGAAAGTACTCCGTCAAATAGTTCGGGCGCATGCGCTCTCCCAGTTCATTCACAAAGACATAACCGTCGTACTCGTAGTTATAGCAATTGCCGCAAACCTTCTTGTTTAGCTCCTGGGCCTCTTTTACCTTTTGAAAGTAGTCGCGGAAGCTCCCCACCAGGGGAAGCGTTCTCAGGCTCGATTTGGTTTTAGCAGAATCCTGCTCGATGATCTTCATGGTGCCGTCGATCGTTGCTTCAGTGACTGTTCGTTTGATGGTCAGCGTTCCGCGATTGAAATCGATCGCATCCCACTTTAGCCCGAGCACCTCGCCACGGCGCAGTCCATAAAACGCAGCAACCAAAACCGGAAGCTCCAGCCGCGTTCCCTTGACAATCTCGAACAACTTCTGCATTTGCTCCGCATCAAGGAATGTCGGCTGAAACGAGTTCTTCCTCGGCCTATCCACCTTCATAGCAACATTCTGCGGCACCATGTCGGTTTTCATCGCATACTTCAAAGCCTGGTAAATCACCGCATGATAGTGGATAACGGAATTCGGCGTAACGGTTTTCAGCTTCTCCGTATAAAACTGTTGGATGTGCCGAGCCTCCAGTTCTTTCAAGGTTAGCTCCTTTTTGCGGAAATACGGGCCAATCGTGCTTTTGACCATTCCTTGATACGAGCCGAATGTTGCGGGCTTGATTCTCGCTCTGACAACCTCAAGCCATTGATCCAAATAGTCTGCAAAGAGCATATTCGAGCTTAGTTCTCCGGCAACCCGAGGAACCTCAAATTCGCTGCGAATACGAATAAGCTCCTGTTCTGCCCGGCGCTTATTACCTTTTTGGGACAATCCTGTCGATACCCATTTTTGATGGCGTTTTCCTGCTGCGTCCTGATAGCTGAGAACGGCATAATAGTAATGAAAGGCTGCCATAAGAAATAGCGAGGAATGGAGGGCAATATGAGCAAATACCATGCGCTTTGGGCGTACATACAAAGGAGCAACAGGCAGACGTTAACACTGAATTTTGATGAGATCGGAAAAATCGCAGAAGTACCGTTGGATCATTCCTTTCTGAAATACAAGATGGAACTCTTTGATTTTGGGTATGAGGTTGGGAAAATCTTAATGAAGAATCAGACGGTGGTTTTTATCAAGAAGGAGAAAGGCTGACAATCTATGAGCTACATCCGGATCACCAGCAGAGAAGCCGTGCAGGAATGATAAAAAGGAGAAACAATATGAAATCACTTCAAACTATTCAGAAGCTTTTCAAAATTGGAAAAATACTCAGCAGAATAGCGTTTATTTTTTCGGTCATAGGCTTTTGCGGCTGTATCGCAGGGCTTTTGGGCCTGAGCTTTGGTAACGGCAGCCTGATCAAGCTTGGCGGTGTTACCCTGCACCAACTGATCTCCGAGGAATACGGCTACAACATCAAAGGTATTACCGCATCACTCTCTGGTTGGTTGTCTGTGCCGGTGAAGCAGTACTTGCAAAGTTTGCGGAAGTCTACTTCCAAAATGAGCTGCAAGCCGAAACGCCCTTCACGCTTGCCGGTGCGAAGGAATTGCTGCGGCTTGGCATTCTGACGATTACCATTCCCACAGGCTGTGCAGTGGCCGAAAGTATCGTCGAGGGAGTCATTGTCGGTTTTATGAAGGTCGAAAAGGCTGCGGCCATGGATATGTATTTCGATACGATGCGGCACAAGAAAAGCTGTATGTCACGATCTCTGCCGACGGCGTGACCTGCTCCACCTCCGAGGCGCCCGATGCTCCGGCAGATGTGCCGCCGGTGCTGACGCTGCCCATTCCGGACGAGATCGACCGGAATGTGACCATCGGAACCGCCGGTTCTTCGCTGCTGGCAGTGCAGGAGGCGGGGCTGCGCGGATGATGCAGGCAGCCAATACGAAGGAAGGAAGTCCTAAAGATGAATAACAGCTTGTTTGTCATAGAACGCGCATGGGCAGAGGATGCTGCGGCGCGTCTCTCTGTGTCACTCCAATCCTTTCGCTGACATTTGTTGTGCGCTACGCTCTAAAAAATTTTTCACCAGGTCTTGACAAGTAACCACTCGGTAACTATAATAGAAGTTACCGAGTGGTTACTTGTCGAGGAGGATATTATGTCTGGAGATACGAAAGAACGAATTTTGGAAACAGCGCTGGAATTGTTTGCTGAGAATGGCTATCTTGGGACATCTATGAATGATATTGCCAAGCAATTAGGATTCACAAAAGCCGCCTTGTATAAGCACTACACCAGCAAACAGGAAATTTTGGACAGGATCGTGGAGCGCATGAATGAGATGGACTATGAACGCGCGGAAAGCTATGAAATGCCGGAGACGGAGCCGGACGGCTTTGCGGAGGCCTACCTGAACACGCCGATCCAAAAGATCCGCGCATACAGTATGGCGCAGTTTGACCATTGGACGAAGGAGCCGTTTTCCTCTAATTTCCGTAAGATGCTGACGCTGGAGCAATACCGTGACCCCAAGCTGGCGCGGCTCCATCACGACTATCTGGCGGGCGGGCCTCTGGAGTACATGGCCGCAATTTTTCGTAAGCTGACAGATACTGACGAAGCCGCCATGCAGCTGGCGCTGGAGTTCTACGGGCCAATGTACCTGCTCTACAGCGTCTACGACGGTGCGCAGGATAAAGATTCCGTTGCTCCCCTGCTGGACGCACATATCGAGCGGTTCATTGCCAAGATTGAATCCGGTTACAGAAAGTCAGGAACATCATGATGAAAGACGCTGCAAAAGAAAAGCAATGGGTCTTATGCCCTTGGTGCGGCTCGAAAACGCGGCTGCAAATATTTCGGGAAACTGAGTTGAAAGACTTCCCTTTGTTCTGCCCAAAGTGCAGACACGAAAGTATCATCAACGCAAAGAATTTCACGATTGAGACGAAAGAAGCCAGACGCTAAGACGCAGTGCTGATCGCAAAGCCGATCATGCGCTGCGTCTCACTTTTTTGAGAGGAATGTTTCTATGAACGCAATTATTTACACCACCAATACCGGCAGCACAGAGCATTATGCCAAGCTGCTGGTGCAGAAAACCGGACTTCCGGTGTATTCCCTTGCGGAAGCGAAGAAACGGGTCTTTGCCGGAGCGGAGGTTATTTACCTTGGCTGGATCATGGCAGGCTCTGTCAAGGGCTATGCCGAGGCCGCAAAGCGCTATCGGGTACACGCCGTCTGCGCTGTCGGCATGGGACAAACTGGAACGCAGGCGGACAGCGTACGGAAAAAATCGGCTGTCCCGGCCGATATTCCGCTGTTCACCCTGCAAGGGAACTTTGATGTGAAAAAGCTGCACGGCATCTACCGCCTCATGATGGAGATCATGGTCAAAACAGCGGGCAAAGCTCTTGCCGAAAAGAAAGACCGCACGCCGGATGAGGACGATATGCTGGATATGATGCGGTGCGGCGGCGAGCGGGTTAAGGAGGGAAATCTCGGCGCTGTTCTCGATTGGTACAGTGCGCAGCGATAAGAATGGGAGGAAATGATGATGATGTGTCCGAAATGCGGAAAAGAAATGAGAAACGGCTATCTGTTCAGCAGTAAGGATGGCGCGTTCAGCTTTGCAAACGAAGTGCCGAGTGCCTTGGAAAACGCCAAAAACACGGAAGGATTTGTAAAGCTCACGGGGTTGAAGGTCGGCGGCCGCACCAGCGTAGAGGCCTGCTGCTGTGATGCGTGCAGAACGATCATGATCCAGTATTGAGAGGTGCAGTGAGAATGAGGCTCTATTTTGGAAACGCCGTCACTACGGCGACAACCTTGATGATTCTTGCCCTGCTGGGCTTTATCGGCTGGTCGGTTTGGGGCCGCGCAGTTATTCAGTATTGGGGACGCAGAAGTGCAATTCTGCTGGTTTTCGGACTGGTGGTCTGCTGCTTCGCAGCGGCGCGGGACGGTTTGGATAAGACCATTCAGCACGCCATCGACGGAAGCTGTGCGCCGGGTCTGTTCCAGCTGGTCAGCATTCCCACTATCGTCGGCTGTGTCGGTGCGCTGCTGATCATCATTGCCGCCATTGCCACGCCGATTGCAAAAACGCAAAAGATGCGCGAGGTTTGGTTCTATGTGATGTCCGGCGGTGCAGTTCTGAAGATCGTGACGATGGAGATCGCACGGATCATTTTCTGAGGCAAAGATAAAATGAAGAATTTAGTTGTATATGTTCATGGAAAAGGCGGCTCGGCGCAGGAAGCCGAGCACTATAAATCGCTATTTCCGAAGGACGAAGTAATTGGTTTCGATTACTGTTCTCAAACGCCATGGCAAGCAAAGAAAGAGTTTTTTGCGTTTTTTACCGAGCAGAGAGGCCGGTGTGAGCACCTCACCTTGGTTGCCAACAGCATCGGGGCTTTCTTTGCGCTGTCCTCGCTGGATGAAACGCTGGTGGACCGGGCTTATTTCATCTCCCCAATCGTGGATATGGAGAACCTGATTTACAATATGATGCAATGGTCGAATGTGACCGAACAGGAGCTTGCCGAGAAGCGAGAAATCGCCACAAATTTCGGAGAAGCGCTGTCATGGGAGTATCTTTGTTATGTGCGCAGGCATCCGATCATCTGGAATGTCCCCACCTGTATTCTCTACGGTGAGCATGACAATCTGACATCGATTGAAACAGTATCGGCATTTGCCAAGCGGTACCACGCTGATCTGACCGTCATGCCCGGTGGCGAGCATTGGTTCCATACCGGCGAGCAGATGCAGTTTCTGGATCATTGGATCAAAAAATGCCGAAAAACGAAATATAGCGAAACGGTATCCTCTTGACTTTCTCTCAAAAGCGTTTATAATGTGACTAACTAATATTAGTTAGCGAGGCGTGATGATGAAACAGGAAGATACGAAGCAGAGGATTTTGGACAAGGCCTTGGAGTTGTTTTCCACGCAGGGCTATGATTCCGTCAGCGTGGGAGAGATTGCAAAGGCGGTGGGCATTAAAGCGCCTTCGCTATACAACCACTTCCCCAGCAAGCAGGCGATTTTTGACGCCATTATGGAAGCTACGGCGGCACAGTATGAAGCAGATACCGATCAGATCAACATTCATGTACAAAATGCAGCGCAAGATATTCCTGTTTTTACAGAGATCACCGCCGACGTGCTCTTTGAAAAGGTGCGGCATATCTTTGAGTATTCGCTCCATAATGAAACCATCAGCCGGTTCCGTCGCATGATGACCATCGAGCAGTTTCGCTCACCGGAGCTGGCAGCACTCTATTCGGGGCGATATGTGGAGCGGGTGCTGGATTATCATGCTGGTATCTTCCGGGCTTTGATTGCGGCGGGCGAAATCATAGCGGAGGATCCGGACACGCTGGCGATGCTGTATGTTTCGCCGGTATTGATGCTTATCGGCATTTGCGACCGCCAGCCGGAACGGGAAAGGGAGTGTCTTGAGAAGCTTCAAAACCATGTGCAGCTCTTTTTTCGCATGGTTCATGGCGGCAATCCAAAAGGCGATGAACGTCATGCATGAACCGGATAAAAAATGGGTGCTCTGTCCTGTTTGTGGTGCAAAAACACGGCTGAGGCTTCTGCAAAGGACGGTGCTGAAGGACTTCCCTCTCTTTTGCCCCAAGTGCAGGCAGGAGCGCATCATCAACGCACGGAATTTTCAAATAGCGCTCATGGATCAGCCAGACGCAAAGACGCAGTGCTGACCGCAATTTCTGTGGTCATGCACTGCATCTTTTTTAGGAGAAAAACATGAAGAAATCTTTGATACAAAAGCTTGGGCTGCTGGGCGTTGTCAGCTTTCTTTCGTACGCGACGGCGGTGGTATTTGCACCGCTGGCCTATCCCGGATACAACTGGTTGGCGCAGGCTGTCAGCGACCTTTCCGCCGCCAATGCGCCGTCGCTGGCGCTATGGAATCAGCTCAGCGCCCTTTACAATGCGTGCGAGGTCGTATGTGCGACCGTCGTCTGCATTGGGATTCAGGGACAGAAAACCAAGCTGCTGCGTACCGGCATTTATCTGTTCGCCATCATGGAGTGGATCTCGGCGGTCGGGTATCGGATGTTCCCGCTCAGTAGCAGCGGCTATGCCGGGGCCTTTCAGGATGTGATGCACATGGTCACAACCGCTTTGGTGGTGCTGCTGTCCATCGTATCGCTGACTATGATCATCGTCGCAGGAGCCAAGAGCAAAAACTGTCGTTCCTATGGTGTCTGCGCCGCTGTCGCATTGGCTATGATGCTTGTGGGCGCAATGGGTATGAAAATCGTCCCTGTCGAATACTTCGGCGTGGTCGAGCGTTTCAGCGTGTTTGCGGCAACAGGCTTCAATGCCGCGCTGGGCATTCACCTGTTTTGTACAAAGCAAAAATCATAATAAGGAGAAACACCATGTCAGAAAAGAAGATTATCATTCGTCTGGAAACAAAAGACGATTACAGCGCCGTGGAAAACCTGACCCGCGAGGCCTTCTGGAATGTCTACCGCCCTGGCTGCATGGAGCACTATGTGCTGCACTGCTATCGGGATGACCCGGCATTTGTGCCGGAACTGGACTTCGTTATGGAACTGAACGGCGAGCTGATCGGACAGGTCATCTATGTGCGGTCGGAAATCGACTGCGATGATGGACGGAAGGTGCCGATCATGACCTTCGGCCCCATCGGCATTGCGCCCGCATACAAGCGGAAAGGCTACGGAAAGAAGTTGCTCGACTATTCCATGGAAAAAGCCAAGGAAATGGGTGCAGGGGCGCTTGCCATCACCGGCAATATTGACTTTTATGGAAAGGCCGGCTTTGTGCCTGCCAAGACCAAGGGTATCCGCTATGCCGACGACCCGGAGGCAGACTACCTCATCATCAAGGAGCTGACGCCCGGCTTTTTGGACGGCATCTCCGGCACCTACAAAGACCCAGAGGGCTATTTTGCCTGTGAGAAGAATCCGGAAGCGTTTGAACAGTTTGAAGCGACCTTCCCGAAGAAGGAAAAGTTGAAGCTGCCGGGGCAGCTGTTTTGAACAGGAGGAAAAAATGGCATCCAGTAAAGAGTATCTTCATTTCATTCTGGAACAGCTATCCGATTTGGACGATGTTTCTTACCGTCCTATGATGGGAGAATTTATCCTCTATTACCGAGGTAAAATCGTCGGCGGGATCTATGATGATCGGTTGCTTGTAAAGAAAACAAGATCCGCGCTGGAACTTATGCCTGCGGCAATTTGTGAGCTGCCGTATGAGGGAGCGAAAGAAATGCTGCTGGTGGATGAGGTGGACAGCAAAGGGTTTCTTACAAAACTGTTTGAGGCCATGTACGATGAATTGCCGTCACGAAAACGAAAGAACAACGGCATTGGAGGAATAACCGATGAACTATATTCGGATCACAAAAGAAAATATTGACAAGGAGCATATCTGCTGCGCCATGTCCGGCAAGCAGAGCGTCGCAAAAAAGGAATGGCTGCGGCAGCGCTTTGATGATGGACTTGTTTTCTATCGCAGTGAGGAACGCGGTAAATGCTTTATCGAATACATTCCGGCTGAAAGCGCATGGGTGCCTATTGAGGCAGACGGCTATCTCTACATTAACTGCCTCTGGGTATCCGGTTCCTTGAAGGGACACGGATACTCAAATGATCTGCTGGAGGCGTGCATCCGTGATGCCAAGGCGCAGGGGAAGGAAGGCATTTGTATTCTGTGCGCAGAAGGTCGGAAGCGGGAATTTCTCGCTGACCCGAAATTCCTTACTCACAAGGGATTCCGTGTGGCAGATATATCCGACTGCGGGATCAATCTCATGTACCTTCCCATGGAACCGTCCGCACAGATGCCAAAGTTCCGGGAATGTGCGAAGCATCCGGCGATTGAGGAAACCGGTTTTGTCCTGTATTACACCGATCAGTGTCCCTACACCTATTATTGGGTACCAAGGGTGCAGGAGGCGGCGAAGGAACATGGTATCCCGTTCAAGGTCATCCATATCACTGACAAAGAATCTGCGCAGAATGTACCCGCACCGGTCACGACCTATGCCCTGTTCCGGGACGGTCAGTTTCTGACACAGAGTATTCAGTCGGATAAAAAATTCCTGGCGCTGGCGGGCTTATAAAGCTGATTGTAGCGAGATGAGTGGAGGATATTGCATTGGAGTGTACAGAATGAAACCAACCGTTATCGACCCGAAAACGACCACCCGCGCGGCGGCGTTTGACCTTTGGATGAGTGCGCCGAACCCTATGGTGACTTTTTTCAAAACGCTGGATGTCACACCGCTTGTGAGATTCAGCCGCAAGCGCGGGCTGAAATTCAATATGCTTCTCTGCTGGTGTATCGGCAAGGCGGCCAGCGAGATCAAGGAGTTTTATACTCTCCCTGTTGGACGCGAGCTGCTGCAATATGACAGCATTGCGGTGAACACTATCGTAAAAAACAAAACCGGCGAGGTCGGCTCCTGCGACGTGCCGTTTTCAACCGATCTTGCGCAGTTCAGCGCCGACTACCTGCAACTGACGCGCACAGTTGCGGAAAGCTGTGAAAATCACGACCTGCCGGACAGCATGGTCATCGGCACCTCCGCCATCGTGGATACCGAGATCGACGGCGCTGTCGGCATGAACAGCGGCATTTTCAACAATCCGTTTATCATCTGGGGCAAATATCATAAGGGGCTTTTCAGGACGACGCTGAAGCTGTCGCTCCAATTCCACCATACTCAGATGGACGGTGCACACGCAGTGCGGTTTCTTGAAAGGCTTCAAGAGCACATGAACAGGATAAACACATTATGAATTTTGAAAACATTTTTACACCGTACAAAGCGCGAAAACTAACAGAGGCTGATGTTCCCGACATCTTGGGCTTATATTTGGAAAACAATGTAAAAAATATAAGCACCGAAAAGCCGCCCGCTTAAAAAAGCGCGCGGCGATCCCGCAGACGAGCTGCACTCACAGATGTGAGTTGCAGCTCTTTTTTTATGCAGCATGGTTCATCCGTGATTTAGCCCCTCCAGGGCATAAAGTTCAATCTTATTGTGTCGGCGTCTTTTTTGGACTCAAACCGCTATGGTTCCGCACCTTTTGCACTCATACTTGATTTTCCCCTCATCATTTCTATAACCGTATAGTAATTCTCCGCAGTTGGAGCAATACATCGGTATAGGCAGCATTTAATCCAAGATGTCCCTTTACTGCCTCTGCAAAATCGATTGCTTTTTTTCGCTCGAAATATCCCTGCTCATTTTCTCGATGGGGGTATTTTTTCTGCCGCCGACGCCGTGCCGTGCAGGCCGCCGCCGCATCTGTACGGCACGGATGAGCTGCCTTACCCGAAGAAATCAGCTGTACAAGGAGTCTACTGTGAAGAAAACTTTCACGCGAAAATTGTATTCTTTTTACAAAATAAGGGGGATAGTTCTCACTAAGATGGAGAAAAATGGAAAATGTAATTTGTTTTACATACCGAAGTAAAGAGTGTTTGGTATTATTTTCATAAAGGGAGAGACCTGATCAACCTCTGCCCGGGAGTGTATGAAAATACAGTGTAATAAAGTGTAATAAATCGTAAAGGAGAGATAAGCAATGGAAAAGAAAAAATATGATGTCGAATTTCACGGCACAAGCTTCTTTGCTCTGGTTCCCCTGCTGCTATTTGTAGTTTTTTGTATTTTGTTCTTCGTGGTATTCAAGACCTTTGACATGATGCACCTGTGCATGGGTGGTTATGTGGCCTTAATTATCGGCTCTCTGCTCTCCAAGAACTGGGGTAAGTACTGGGATGCGGTTGCAGTCGGTATGTCCTCCAAGATCATGAATGAGCTGGCGCTGATCCTTCTGATTGTCGGTATGTTCGGCAAGCTGATGACCCGCGGCGGCGTGGCCCAGGGCTTTGTGTGGCTGGGCGACATGATCGGCCTCTCCGGCGGCGGCTTCACTGCATTTACCTTTGTCGCCACCTGCATTATCGCAACGGCCACCGGTACCTCCATCGGTACCATGTTCACCGCCTTCCCCATTTTGTACCCCTCCGGTCTGCTGCTGGGCGCTAACCCTGTATTCCTGGCCGGCGCCATCCTCAGCGGCGCCATCTTCGGCGACAATGTGGGCCCCATCTCCGACACCACCATCGCCTCCGTATCCACCCAGACCTACACCAGAAAAGAAGGCACCGCCGATGTGGCCGGCGCAGTGGCCAGCCGGATGAGGTATGCACTGGTTGCCGCCCTGGCTGCCACCGTCTGCTTTGCGATCTTCGGCGGCTCCGGCGCCGAGACCAACGCCGCCGAGGCAGAGGCCATTCTGGCGCAGTACAGCAACCCCAAGGGCCTGATTATGCTGATCCCCGTGGTGATCCTGCTGGTGGTGGCCTTTATCAAGCGTAATATCTACATCGCCTGCACCTGGGGTCTCATCTCCGGTACCGTCATCGGCCTGGTCAGCGGCATCCTGGTTCCCTCTGACGTCATGGGCCTGCAGGACGGCACCCTGGGTGGCTTCCTCATTGACGGCGTGAACAACATGATCGGCACCGTGGGCTATCTGTACGCCATCGCCGGTATCATCGGCATCCTCAACGCCAGCGGTCTGCTGCAGCGCACCATTGACGCCCTGATCAACAGCAAGCTGAATCAGAGCGTGGTGGGCACCGAGATCATCATCTCCGCGGGACTGATGGTTTCCTCCATCTGCCTGGGCTCCGCCAACGGTCCCGCCATCATCATGTGGGGCCCCATTGCCGACGATCTGGGCAAGTCCAAGAAGCTGCACCCCTATCGCCGCGCCAACCTGATGGACGGCTTCGGCAGCACGCTGCCGTGTGTCATCCCTGTAACCAGCGCATTCATCTTTATCGCTCTGTCCTGCGTCCAGGGCCTGATGGACAGCTATACCTTCGTTCAGAAAATCAGCCCCGTGAGCCTGGCCGTCGCCAGCCTGCACTGCTGGTTCCTGTTCGTGGTGCTGGTGTTCTCCGTGCTGTCCGGCTGGGGCCGCAAGTACGAGGGGCCCAACGGCGAGCCTGTTAAGATCCTGGCAGAGGCTTACGACGAAAAGTAAGGCGTAGTTTTCCCCCGGAATATCACCTGCCCGCAGTGGTACACAGCTGAGGCTGTCGAAAAAAACTCCGGGTTTTTCCGACAAAAGGATTGCAGTCTGCGGGTGGCAAACTCTGCGAGGCTTTTTGACACGCTGTGCAGTGGTACACAGCTCTTATAAGGAGGGATACTATGAGCGAGCGAAAGTATTATCACGAGGATTCTCCGTGGATCAAAATGCCGCAGCTGGACTGGTCGCCGCTCACGGCAGACCGCAGCACCACCCACTACGATCGCGGCCATATCTTTTATGACCAGCAGGAGTATTGTGACAATGTTTTTGTCATCAAGCGCGGGCGGGTAGCCATGTGTCTCTGCACCCCCGAGGGCAATCTTCGCATTACCATGGTCTTGGACAAGGGCTGCATTTTCGGAAACCAGTCTATTTTGGATGGAAACCCCAACTCCTGCCAGGCGGAGGTGGTCAGCGACAATGCGGAGATATTCGTTCTCTCCAAGCAAGCGGTGGAGGAAAAGCTGCGCCACGACCCCAGGCTTGCCTACAATATGCTGCTGCAGAGCAACCGCATCAACCGTATGCTCATTACCCAGGTGGAGCTTATGAGCTTCCGCCACAGTGAGGGCCGTGTATGCTTTTACCTGCTGCATCTGGCAGACCAGTATTCCGAGGAGAAGAACGGTAAAAAGGAGATGTACCTGCGCTATACGCATCAGGACATTGCCGAGATCACCGGGTTGAGCCGCGTGTGCGTGTCCAACATCATCTCCGGTCTTGTCAAGGACAGTATTCTTACCAAAAAGGACGGTATGTATTCCGTGGTGCAGATGGATAAGCTCCAGGGAAGGATCAATATCTCCGGCATAGGGGATGAATAACACAAAAGGGTAACGCCGTTAACAGTATGACCGCGTAAAAGGCGTTATACTGTTAGCGGCTTATTCCTACCGGAAATCAGTAAAATGCAAAGTATATGGAGGTAATAGACATGTCTGTCAAGAATTTGGTCAGCGATTTTGTAAAAGAAGCACCCCCTTATGTGGTTGGCGCTGATGAGCAGTCCAAGAGTATGCGTCCCGGGGTGACCAAGCTGCTGCAGCTTGCCACCAACGAAAACCCCTTTGGTACCTCCCCCAAGGCGGCTGAGGCTATTTGCCAGCAGGCCCCCCTGGCCAACCGCTATCCCGATGTCCGGGCACAGGACCTGCGCAAGAAGCTGGCCGTGAAGCACGGCCTGACTCCCGAGCAGATCATGGTCACCGAGGGCGCTACCGCCGGCCTGGGCTTCATCGCCGAGGTGTTTATCCGCCAGGGAGATGAGATCATTCTCACGCCTCCCACTTATCCCAGCTACTATAACTATGTTAAGCGCTGCTGCGGCAAGCTGGTGGAGGCCCCCCTGGAGGAGGACACCCTGCTGCCCGACTTTAATAAGGTCCTGGCCGCTATCACCGATAAGACCAAGGCCATCTTCCTCTGCAACCCCAACAACCCCACCGCCACCCTCATCGATGCCGAGGAGCTGCACGCTTTCCAAAAGAAGCTGCCCGAGCATGTGCTGCTGGTGGTGGACGAGGCTTACATCGACTTCGTGGAGGACCCTGACTACCGCACCATGGTGGACGCCATCAGCGATGACGCCAACCTCATCGTTGTGCGCACCTTCTCCAAGCTGTACGGCATGGCCGGTGCCCGTATGGGTTATCTCATGAGCAACAACGAGATCATCGAGTACCTGCAGCGCGACTCCACCGGCTTCTGCTGCAGCCGTATGGGCCTGCACGCCGCCGAGGCCGCCCTGGACGATGTGGAGTTCCAGGAAATGACCAAGAAGGGCAACAAGGAAGGCCGTGAGATCCTGGTCAGCTGCATGAAGGAGCTGGGCTTCCGTGTGTGGCCCTCTCACACCAACTTCATCTATTTCGATCCCGGTGTGGATGTGAAGTGGTTCGCAGACCGCCTGCTGGACTACGGCATTATCATTCGGGGCAACTTCAACGCCAACCGTATCTCCATCGGCACCCCGGAGGAGGACCGCTTTGTCTGCAAGGCTATGCGTGAGATCATGGCGGAGGCAAAGAAGTAAGAGCGCAGCGCACTTCCCCGGAGCCCCTGGCCGCCCCGGCGGTTCCGGGCCGGGGAAGCGCTGCTTTTCCAAAAACAAATTTGCGCGGAGAGCCCGCGCCAAAACACAGGAGGAGACAGTTATGCAGTCTTTAGGCTTTGTAGAGACCCAGGGCTATGTCCCTGCGTTCGCAGTGGCGGACGCAATGGTGAAGGCCGCCAATGTTGAGATTGTGAAAAAGGTCTGGATCGGCGCCGCTATGGTCACCATTATCGTTCGCGGGGAAGTAGGCGCTGTGCGCACGGCCGTAGATGCCGGTGCCGCCGCCGCCAACAAAATGGACGCGCTGCTCAGCTGCTATACCATTGCCCGGCCCACCGAGGAGCTGGTCAATATGCTGCAGTGCTGATAGGAGGTAAAAACAATGCAATCTTGGGGTTTTATTGAAGTAGTGGGATATATTCCCGCCGTTGCGGCCGCCGATTCTATGGTCAAGGCCGCCGATGTAAAGCTGGTTGGCTGCGAGGTGATCGGCGGAGGCTATGTGACCGTGGCCGTGGCCGGTGAGATCGGCGCCATCCGCACAGCCGTAGACGCCGGTGCCGCCGCTGCCAAGCAGGCAGGCCAGCTGCACTGCGCCCATGTGATCGCCCGTCCCGCCGAAGGCGCGGCAAAGGTCATCGGGCTCGATCTGTCGGCAGACGAGAAGGAGTAAGGAGGAAGGGAAATGGATTCTTACGGATACATTGAAGTTGTCGGCTTGGTTCCGGCAATCGCTGCGGCAGACGCGGCACTGAAGGCTGCTAATGTGGAGGTCGTTGGCCGCGAAAACACAGGCAAGGCCATGATCGCCGTGATCATCAAGGGCGAGATCGGCGCGGTGCGTGCCGCCATTGACGCCGCTGAGGCTGAGGTCAGCCGCATCGGCACCGTGGTCAACACCAATGTCATTGCCCGCCCGGACGAAAGCCTGACTGCCCTCTATTGATGGACGAGGGAGGCTTGAATTATGCAAAACTTTTTTACCAGAGAGGATGTGCTGGCCTACCAGCAAAAAGGCATTAAGACCATTCGCGTGGATCAAATGCCCATCCTGACGGACCTGGCCCGGGAAGCCCTCCAAACCTTCGGCATGGAGATCGTCACCGGCGCCGCTGCCCCGGCGCCCCGGGGCCCGGGAAAAGCGGCGGAGCGGCCCGGCCCGGCTACCGGTCACCCTATGGGCGGCGGCTACGGCTCCTCCGCCTTTACACCGGACGCCGGCGGCGAGGTCGTGGGCCAGAAGCTCACAGCGCCTAACCTGAATAAGCCCGCTTTCCGGGATCTGATCTGCTCCGATAAGAAGCTGGTGGGCACCTTCATCGGCACGCCCCATCCGGTCATTACGGAGTTCGTGGGCCATTTCGGCTTCGACTTTGTCTGCATTGATGCCGAGCACAACGCTATCCACCTGGAGACGGTTCAGAAAATGCTGCAAAGCCTGAAGGCAACTCCCACCTACGGCATGGTGCGTATCCCAACCCTGTCGTATGAGAATGTAGCCGGCGCCCTGGATGCCGGTGCGGACGCCCTGCTGATTCCCCAGATCCGTACCATGGATGACATCCGCCGCCTGAAGGAGTACAGCCAATATCCGCCCATTGGCCGCCGGGGCAGCGGCCCCTCCCGCCTGTGGGACTATGGCGACAGCATTACACAGCTGGCCGCCGGACGGGATATGAACCGCACGACCAATGTTGTGGTGCAGCTGGAAACGGTGCAGGCCGTGGAGCATATTGACGAGATCGTTCAGAGTGATTTTATTGATATGTTCTTCATCGGCCCCGGCGACCTGTCCATGGATATGGGCATTTTCGCCCAGTTCACCAACCCCAAGCTCACGGACACTATTATGCTGCTCCGGGAAAAGACCGCCAAGGCGGGCAAGCGCCTGGGCATCTTCGCCGGGAGCTTTGAGGCAGCGAAAAACTGGTATGCCAAGGGCTTTGATATGTGCATTGTCAACTCCGAGCTGGCTCTGCTCAGCTCCGCGGTGGTTGGCGAGCTGGATAAGCTCCGGGGCACATTGGAGGAAATGAAGTGAAAAAGATCATCACCACCGATGATGTTCTCGCTCTGAGCAAGGAGGGAAAGACGGAACTGGTGATGAACCCCGGCGACCGGCTTACGGATCTGGCCCGGGAAATGGTCAATCGCCGCAATATCCGTCTGGTGGATGCCTCCGCCATCCCTGCGCCGGCGACGCAGGCGCCGGCACCAATACCGACACCAATACCGGCACCGGCACCTGTGACGGCTCCCCTTCCGTGGCGGCCTGCTTCGCCGGCGGCCGGCGCCGACTATGACCTGGTCATCACCGGCGGCACCTGCGTCATCCCGGAAATGGGCTGCGCAGAGCTGAATGTGTGCGTCAGCGGCGGCAAGGTGGTGGCCTTGACCACAGAGGCCGTCCGGGGCAGGCAGCAGATCGATGCCCGGGGCCTGTATGTGCTGCCCGGCATCATCGATCCCCATACCCATATAGGCCTTATGGTGCCCTTCGAGCAGGAGCTGGAGACGGAGTCCCGCTCGGCCATTTTGGGCGGCGTGACCACCATCGGTACATATTTTAACAGGACAGGCAGTTATCTGCCCTATATAGAGCATCTCTCCCAGGTTATTCCCCAGGTATCCCGGGTAGATGTGATCCCCCACTTTTCTCTGCGCGAGCAGCAGCAGATCGACGAGCTGCCCCTGTACTCTCAGGGCGGCATGAACTCCTATAAGGTGTATATGTGCGGTGTGCCCGGCCTGTATCCCCATCAGGAGGACGGCTTCATTCTCCGGGTCATGGAGAAGATGAAGCAGCTGCCGCCTACGGTGAATCCGATTCTGAGCATTCACTGCGAAAACACCTCCGTGTGCGACTATGCTACTGAGGACATGAAGGATCTCCGCCTGGAGACTCTGGATGACTGGAACAGGACCCATCCCAATATTGCCGAGGGGGAGGCCGTGATCCGGGCCGCCTATTTCTCGCAGAAGCTCCGGGCCAGAACCTATGTGGTCCACAGCTCCACCAAGGAGGCTATGGAGGCCCTGCGCCGCCTGAAGCATCCGAGCCTGTATGTGGAGACCACCTCTCCCTACCTGTGCCTGGATACAAAAAGCGACATCGGCCCCTATGGCAAGATGCTGCCGCCCATCCGGGAGCCGGAGAGCCGCAAGGCCCTGTGGGACGGCATTCGCAGCGGCATTATTGACACCATTGGCACGGACAATACCGTTATGACCGCCGAAGAAAAAAAGGTGGCCGAGGGTATGCGGGGCGCAGGTCCCGGGTATCCCACCCTGGGCACCCATCTGCCCTCGGTGCTGAATGAGGGTATTTTCCGCCAGGAGCTGCCTATCGAAAAGCTGGTTCCGCTGATGACCATGAATCCCGCCAAGATCTTCGGCGTCTACCCCCGCAAGGGCACCATCATGCCCGGCAGTGATGCCGACATCGTGCTGGTGGACCTGCGGGAGGAGCAGGTGGTGCAGCCGGACGCGCTGCTGAGCCGCTCCGACTTCTCCATCTTCCAGGGCAAGAGGCTTCGGGGCTGGCCGGTGGCCACCATCAAGGACGGCCATATCGCCGCCTGGGAGGGCAAGCTCACCGGCGATAGTCAACGAGGCCGGATTTTGAAGCACTAAAAAAATCCTGATAAGCAGCAAAAATGTAAGAAAATTGACAGAAAATTCCGAAAAAATGTGTGATGCTAAGGCAAAGCAGCAGAGTCCTTTGCATACACACACCGTAAAAGAGGAGGAACACAACCGTGTATGTCTGCAAAGTAATCGGCAAGGTCATTTCCACCGTGAAAAACGAGAAACTGATCGGCCACAGCATTGTTCTGGTTCGCACAACAACTTTGGCTCCTGACGGCACCTTTGTTCCCGGCGACCAGGTCTTTGCGGCAGCTGACACCATCGGCTGCGGAGAAGGGAACTATGTGCTCGTTACCCGGGGCGGCAATGCCCGGTTTGCCTGCAAGCGCGAGAACGCTCCCATTGACATGGCGGTGGTGGGCGTTCTGGACGGAGGGCAGCACGGCATCTGCTGAGGGCCCTGTTTCAGATCAGGATATGAGGTGAAAGAACGAATGAAGCAACTATTTGAACCCAACGGTATTGCGGTGGTGGGCGCATCGTCCAATCCGGCCAAGGCCGGCTTCGTGGCCATCCGCAATATGCGGGAAAAGGGATATGGCGGCGCGGTCTACCCGGTGAATCCCAAGGAAAAAGAGATCCTGGGCTATCCCTGCACCCCCTCCCTGTGGGAGGTTGAGGGCCATGTGGATCTGGTGGTGCTGATCATGCCCTCTAAGATGATCTACAGCATTATGGACGACCTGGATCGACGCATGGAGGAAAAGGGCGATGTGAAGTTCATCGTTTGCGCCGCCGCCGATTACGCCGAGACAAAGACCCCCGAGGGGATCGACCGGCAGGAGCGCTTGATGAAAACTGCCGAGAAGTACGGCATCCGTGTGGTGGGCCCCAACTGCATTGGCGTCATTGACAACCGCAGCCGGGTAGATACCACCTTTGTGGATACCGGCGTGCCCTTCTCGTCCTTTGGCGAGCCCAGCGGCATTACCTTCATATCCCAAAGCGGCGCTCTGGCCAGCACCATCCTTATGGAGGGGGCCGGCCGTGTGGTCCCGGTCCTTTATAACAAGTTCATCTCCATCGGCAATATGGCCGATGTGGACTTTGTGGATTTGCTCTCCTATTTTGAAAAGGACGACTCCACCCGGGTCATCGGTATCTATATGGAAGGCTGCAGCAACGGCAAGGAGCTGCAAGCCGTTCTCAGACGCGTCAGCGCCAAGAAGCCCGTGGTGGTGCTGAAGGTGGGCCGCAGCGAAAAGGGCGGCGCCGCCGCTAACTCCCATACCGGCTCTATGGCCGGCGCCGACGCGGTGTATGACGCCATGTTCAAGCAGACAGGCGTTATCCGCGTGGATACCATTGATGAGCTTATTGACACCATGCAGGCCTTTGACCGCCTGCCTGTGCCCGCCGGCGGACGCCTGTTCCTGTACTCCCAGGCAGGGGGACCCGGTATCTACTGTACCGATGCCATCAGCGCCTGCAAGGAGCTGAAAACACCGCTGGTCTCGGAGCAAACCAAGCAGCGCCTGCGTGAGAGCCAGCAGCCCATGGCCAACATCTGCCACCCGGAGGGCTATGCAGATATCACAGCCTCTGCCTCCGTGAGCAACCATGTTGACGGACTGCGAATCGTTTTGGAGGATGAAAATGTGGATGCCGCCGTCTTTATTACGGTGGTGCCCACCTTCCTGCCCCAGAAGGAGCTGGCCAAGGAGCTGGTAAAAATGGCACAAGAGTGCAAGGAGGCGGCGCAAAAGCCGGTTTATTACTGCGTAATGGCAGGGGCCTATACCGCTCCGGCCCGCGCCATCATGGAGCGCGCAGGCATGTGTACATTCGACGCGCCGGACAAGGCAGTGCTGGCCGCCAGAAATATGTGCCGCTATGCGGCCTTCCGCAGGCGCATCAGGGAGGAGGGTTGAAGCCATGGCCGATAAGAAAACAATTGCCTTGAATGAGCGCGACAGTGCCGCCATGCTGCGGCAGTGCGGCGTGAACATGGTGCCCTGCGCTCTGCTGGAGAAGGAGGACGAGGCGGCCTTTGCCGCCGCTGCCGAGAGCATGGGCTTCCCCATGGCCATGAAGGTCCTGTCCGACGACATTCTGCATAAAACCGATGTGGGCTGCGTGGTGCTGGGGGTAAACAGCATCCAGCAGATGCACGAGGCCTACCGCACCATCCTGGATAACGCCGCCAAGAATGCCCCCGGTGCCAAGGTTCAGGGCGTCCTGGCCCAGAAGATGCTGCCCAAGGGCTTTGAGGTTCTGGTGGGCGTCAGCACTGATCCCCAGTTCGGCCCCGTCATCATGGTGGGGCTGGGCGGTGTGCTGGTGGAGCTGCTCCACGCCGTTTCTCTGCGGGTGCTGCCCATTACCCGGGCCGACGCCGAGGATATGATCGATGAAACCCCCCTTGCCAAGGCCTGCCAGGGTCTGCGCGGTCAGAAGTACGACCGGGAGGAGATCGTTCAGGCGCTTTTGAGCCTGTCCCGGCTGGTACAGGAGCATCCCGGGATCGTGGAGGTGGACATCAATCCCTTTATGCTGTATGGCGACGGCCGCCCGGCAACGGCGGTGGATGCCATGGTCGTATGGAAGCAAGAGTAAATCACATTCCTATAAAAAAGGAGCGAAATAACATGAAAGAAATCAGACTCCACGGTATCGGAGGCCTGGGCACGGTGAAGGCAGGCGAAATGCTGGTCCATGCCGCTGTCGCCAGTGGAAAGTTTGGCAATTCCATCCCCTTCTTCGGGTTTGAGCGCCAGGGCGCCCCGGTTACCTCCTATGTGCGCCTGGGCGATGAAAAGATCCGCCCTAAAAACCAGGTCTATCATCCCAACTGCACGCTGGTGCTGGATCCCAGCCTGCTCATTTCCGCCCCTGTTTTTGAGGGACTGACGGAGAACTCCTTCTTCATCGTCAATACCAAGGTGGAAAACGGCGCCGACCTGGTGACCAATCCCAATGTCAAGTGCGCCGCATGGCTGGACGCCACCTCCATCGCACTGGAGATGCTGGGCCGTCCCATCACCAACACCATCATGCTGGGCGCCTTCACCAAGGCCACCGGCTGGGTGGACAAGGATGAGCTGGAGAAGGTCATCGGGCGTTTCTTCGGCGCTAAGAATGTGGAGACCTTCCGCCGCGGCTATGGCGAAGTAAAGCTGCACTATTTTGACTAACAGGAGGATAGGGACTATGGAATTTATCAGTGATTACATTGTGCCGATCGGGCCCGAAGGGCTGCACATTATCCAGACCGGCAAGTGGAGAACCAGAAAACCTGTCATGGACACTGAAAAGTGCGTCAAGTGCGGCATGTGCCTGATGTATTGCCCGGTCAACTCCATCCGCCGCCATGAGGACGGTTCTTTTGAGATTTGCTATGACTATTGCAAGGGCTGCGGCATCTGCGCACACGAGTGCAAGAAGGGCGCCATCGAGATGCAGCCTGTGAAGGAGGAAAAATAATGGGTGAGATCAAGGTAATCAACGGCAATATGGCCGCCGCCATCGGCGCCGCTATGTGCCGCCCCGATATCATTGCGGCCTATCCCATCACACCCCAGACCCCCATTGTGGAGTATCTGGCGGATTTTGTGACCGGCGGCACCCTGGACAGCAGCATCAGCGAGGTGGAGAGTGAGCTGTCTGCCATGAGCGTTGTCACCGGTGCTTCCCTGGCCGGCTCCCGCGTATTCACCGCCAGCGCCTCCCAGGGCCTGTCTCTGATGTATGAGCCCTACTTCCGGGCCTCCACCCTGCGTCTGCCTGTGGTTATGGCTGTTGCCAACCGTGAGATGATCTCCCCCCAGACCCTGTGGGGCGGCCCTCAGGATTCTCTGACCGTCCGTGACGCCGGCTGGCTGCAGATTTATGTGGAGGATAACCAGGAGATCCTGGATACCATGATCATGGCTTATCGCCTGGCCGAGGACAAGAATGTCCTGCTGCCCATCAATGTCTGCTTCGACGGCTTCTACCTGTCCCATATGTCCGAGCGTGTGGAGATCCCCGAGCAGGACAAGGTGGACCAGTTCCTGCCCAAGTATGTGCCCGAGCATATCATTTTGGATCCGCAGCGGCCCATGGCCGTTGACCCCCTGACCAACGGCAACCTGCTCACCGAGTACCGTCTCAAGCACATGATGGCCCAGCAGAACGCGCTGAAGCTCATCGAGGAGCTGGACAAGGTCTACGGTAAGAAGTTCGGCAGAAGCTACGGCGGCGCCGTTGAGGAATACCGCTGCGACGATGCCGATTATGTCATCGTGACCTTGGGATCTATGACCGGCGTTGCCAAGGACTGCGTGGATAAGGCCCGTGCAGAGGGCAAGAAGGTGGGCCTGCTGAAGATGCGCATGGTCCGTCCGTTCCCCTCCGAGCGTGTGGCCAAGGTCCTCGCAGGCAAGCGTGTCTACGGCGTGGTGGACCGCAATGTCTCCTTCGGCTGGAATACCGGCATCATCTACGAGGAGATCAGCGCCTCCATGAACCGGGCCGGTGCCTATGTGCCCAATATCCCCTT
This sequence comes from Oscillibacter sp., assembly GCA_003539495.1. Taxonomy (GTDB): domain Bacteria; phylum Bacillota; class Clostridia; order Oscillospirales; family Oscillospiraceae; genus Vescimonas. The sequence goes on from DPPB01000017.1 coordinate 22,841, forward strand.
CATCGCCGGTCTGGGCGGCGAGGATATCACGGCCGAGCATATTAACTATGCCATCGACAAGATCATTGCCCAGGACGGCAAGGCCGAGAAGCACGACACGGTTTGGCTGAATCGCGAAGTGCAGAGAAAGTAAGGAGGGCACTGAGATGAATGTTATTGAAAAACTCGCAACCTATGAAGATCAGATTTCTCCGGGCGTCTCTGCCTGTGTGGGCTGCAATGTTGAGCTGACCCTGCGTACCTGCATGAAGGTCATGGGCCCCAACACCATTTTCGCGGTGCCTCCCGGATGCATGGGCGGTGTCGGCGTTGTGGGCTGGGATAAGAAGTCCGGCGCCAAGTGCCCCGTGTTCTTCCCCCTACTGGATAATGTCGCCTCCATGCTGGCCGGCATCAAGCTGCACTATGAGCGCATCGGCCGCAAGGTCAATGTGGTGGCCTTTGCAGGCGACGGCGCCTCCGTGGACGCCGGTATGCAGTGCTTATCCGGTGCTGCCGAGCGCGGCGACAAGATTATTTACATCTGCTATGATAACGAGGGCTATATGAATACCGGTTACCAGCGCAGCGGCTCCACCACGAAGGGGTCCTGGACCTCCACCACCCCCGTTATCAACGGCCATGGCGGTAAAAAGCAGAACAAAAAGGACTTCCCCATGATTATGGCCATGCACGATGTGCCCTATATGGCCACCATGAGCCCGGCCTATATCCCCGATATGGTACGCAAGCTGGAGAAGGCCCTGACCGTGGACAACGGACTGGTATATCTCCATGTGTTTAATCCCTGCGTCACCGGCTGGGGCTGCAAATCCGACGAGAGCATCGAGCTGGCCCGTATGGCCGTGGAGACCAATATCGCCCCTCTGTACGAGGTGGAAAACGGCGAGTTCAAGATGTCTGTTGACATTAAGAATCCCAAGCCCGTGAAGGACTTCGCTACCCGCTTTAAGAAATTCAAGCATCTGACGGAGCAGGACATTCAGGAGCTGCAGGAATTTACCGACCGCCGCTTCGCCCGGCTGCAAAAGCTCTGCGAAAAATAAATTGTTTTCTCCCTTTTCCCACTTCCTATTATCCCCTTATTCCCCTGCGGAAAAAGACACGGCATGCAGCCGTGTCTTTTTCCTTGTTGAGACGGGCTTTCCCTACGGTTTTTTCAATGTTGTTTAGCAGGCGGCAGTGCTGATTGCCTTCTGCCACACAGGTCTCTGAGACGGTCAATCCCACGGTTTAGTCGCTCGATCCCATCGGTGGCGGGAACACGCCTTTTTTCTTTGCTATTATTTTATGCAGTTTGGGTTGAACAATCTGCATTTTGACTCTATCACAGATTATACATACAGAAATACTCCAAGACGGTCATCGTGGATGGCTGCCTTGCCCTATATCGGGTTCCACAGGCTGTTGAGCGTTGCCGTGGGGCTGTGCGGTGGTTTGGAAGCGGGGGAGCTGCGGGGAAAGAGGACGGAGGCAAGGGCTGAAAGAAAGAACGAAAAATAGCAGAGGGCTTTCCAAGCGCGTCCCCTCGGCACTGCTGTTTTTGCTGTTTGAAGCTGTGGCGGTTACGCTGTGGCTTAACAAAAGGCAACCTGTTTTATCTGCTGCGTGTTCACTGCGACAAGAACAAATGTGTCCGCCGTGGCACATGCCTGCGGGCCTGTCCCACGAACGTGGAGATCCACCGGGAATCCCGCAAATTGAGTCATTTCCTTTTTGCGTGCTTTCGCTCGGTAAGTGCTTGTTTTTTGCGGTCAGCCTTTGTCATTTGGGGTTGCCGCCGCACATATATCGGGCAAAAGTTCGTTTTTTCACGATTATAATTCTGTCTTTTTTCGGGAGTGTATGCTATACTGTTGTCACGGCGCACAAGAAATACAAAAAATGTGAGGAAGGCGGAAACAGCATGCACAAAAGCGCGAAGCTGCTATCGTTTTTCCTGGCATTGCTGCTTCTCGCCCAATGAATCCCCGCACAGGCTTGGGCCGCAGCTGCCGCGGACGCGCCTGCGGCCGTTTCGGAAACGGTCAACGGCACCACCACGGAATTTTTCCTCAACGGCAGCCAGATACTGGCACAAAAAACCAGGGACAGCGTTATGCGGTTCTTCTACGACAGCACCGGCAAGCGCGTGGGCTTTGCCAACGGGACCATGCTGTTCTACTACCTCTACAATGTCCAGGGGGATGTTATTGCCATTGTCCGGGCTGCTACCGGACAAGTTGTGGCCAAGTACAGCTACGACGCCTGGGGCAA
>DPPB01000012.1 GCA_003539495.1 Oscillibacter sp.
GGCGGCTTATTGGGGCGCTGGACACACTATGTGAAGTCACTGCATGGCGACAACAAGCTGATGAAGGAGCTGCTCTGCGACTATCCGGATAGGTATACGCACTTCCAGTTCTCGATTTTGCAGCTCCTGCCAAAGGCTGTGACGCCCGATGAAGTGATCCAAACGGAGACCCTTTGGAAGAAAAAGCTGCTGACCTATGAGCCTCTCGGTATGAATGCGAACTAACTGTTCGAATTCTCCTGCCATACATCTGTCTTTGACCCACTTTTGACCCAGAACACGAAAAATGCAGGCAGGGCTGGACGAAAACAACGGAAAATCCGCCGAGCGAACGGTGGTAAAAAGCACAAATCGAAGCCGAAACGGCTCCAATTTGTGCTTGAGACTGCCTACGGACCAGAAGGCCGGGGGTTCGAATCCCTCACGGCGTGCCAATTTCAAGAGCCGGGAAACCGCAATGGTTTCCCGGCTCTTAGCGTGTCGAAAAAGCCTTTTCGCCCCGCTGCCTAAGTTTTTGAAACTTTGAAAAAGTATCAAAAACTTCTGATTTCAATGGTGAGGGACACCCTTCTTGGGTTTCCCTCACGCACCCTTCCTTACCGTTATCACAAATCTTACCACTTTATCGACAGACTCAGAGCCGGGAAACCGCAATGGTTTCCCGGCTCTTTCTATATTTTTAAAGGGCGTCGGAGTTATCTATTTCTTCATTGTGCTGCAGGATTCTGAATTGAATCTGCAAAATATACATCCAAATTACCTGTGGACTAACTAAAAACGACGGCTATTTGCCCGGCCGGGGTACCATCTAAAAACGGTTATCTCTGACGTGAAATTCGCTGATTTGCTTACTCTGTGATGTGCTTGTTTTTATCAAAGGGGGCGGAGGTGATCTTTATAAGGGACGGGTAGAAGGATACGGACATGCAGCTTTTACATAGGAAAAAATAATTTACTTATATTTAACTTGCCTTTGCTTTCGGATTTTACTCGCAGGAATTACGATAAAACCGTGGTCAAGAGAATCAAGAAAACAAAAGTACAAGGAGGTAACAAAGATGAAAAAGAGAATTGGATGTATTGCAGCGGCTATGCTGCTGGTATTTGCGCTGGTGGGCTGCGGAAACAACGCCGCCAAGGAGCCGGTGTCTACCGATGGTTCCACCTCTATGAGCAAGGTCATCGGCGCCCTGAGCGAGACCTTTGAGGCTGATACCGGTATCACCGTAACTTACAACGCCACTGGCTCTGGCTCCGGTATCCAGGCCGTTGAGGAGGGCCGCTGCGATATCGGCCTGTCCAGCCGCAGCCTGAAGGACGAGGAGAAGGCTAAGGGCCTGCAGGAGACCGTGCTGGCCTACGACGGCATCGCCATGATCGTAAACCCTGCCAACCCTGTCCAGGAGCTGGATCTGGAGACCATCGCAAAGATCTACACCGGAGAGATCACCAACTGGAAGGACGTGGGCGGCAATGACGCTGAGATCGTGCTCATCGGCCGCGAGGCCGGTAGTGGTACCCGGGATGGCTTTGAATCCATCAGCGGCACCAAGGATAAGTGCCAGTATCGCCAGGAGCTGACCTCCACCGGCGACGTTATTACCACCGTGGGCAGCAATCCCGATGCCATCGGCTATGCCTCTCTGGCCTCTGTGAAGGATACCGTAAAGGCCCTGGCCGTGGGCGGTGTGGCTCCCAGTGAGGCAACTGTGAAGGACGGCAGCTATGTGGTGCAGCGTCCCTTCGTCCTGGTGACAAAGGATGGGACCAAGCTCTCCGACAGCGCACAGAAGTTCTTCGACTACATCACTTCCGATGCAGCCAGCCAGATCATCAGCAAGGCAGGAGCAGTGCCTGTAAAGTAAGGAATAGGAGCGGCGGTACTCCGGTGCCGCCGCTTCCTTCCATTGAGGTAAGATATGAAGAAAAACAGAGTATTTGAAAATGTCGTCCACGGCATTTTCCTTCTGCTGGGACTAATCACCGTGGGGTGCGTGCTGCTCATCACGGTGTATCTGATTATTTCCGGCATCCCGGCCATCAAGGAGATCGGGCTGGTGAAATTCCTGTTCGGCAAGGAGTGGGCCTCTACGGCGGCCGAGCCCAAGTTCGGCATCCTGCCCTTTATCCTCACCAGTGTGTATGGCACAGCCGGTGCTATCCTCATCGGTGTGCCAGTGGGCTTTTTTACCGCAGTGTTCCTGTCCAAGGTGGCCGGAAAAAAGGTGCGCTCCGCCATGGAGACCGCCGTCAGTCTGCTGGCGGGCATCCCGTCGGTGGTATATGGCCTGGTGGGCATGCTGGTGCTGGTGCCGGCGGTGCGCAGCATCTTTCATGTGCCGGACGGAGCCAGCCTGCTGGCGGCCATCATTGAGCTGGCCATTATGATCCTGCCCAGCATCATCAAGGTGTCTGTCACGGCGCTGGACGCCGTGCCGAAGGAGTATGAGGACGCCTCCCTGGCCCTGGGTGCGTCTCCGGTGGAGACGTTCTTCAGGGTGTCTGTACCCGCTGCAAAGAGCGGCATTGCCGCAGCGGTGGTGCTGGGCGTGGGCCGCGCCATTGGCGAGGCCATGGCCGTGATGATGGTAGCGGGCAATGTGGCCAATATGCCCAGCCTGTTCCAAAGCGTGCGTTTCCTGACTACGGCGGTGGCCAGTGAGATGTCCTATTCCAGCCCCGGCAGCCTGCAGCGCAACGCCCTGTTCTCCATTGCATTGGTGCTGTTCCTGTTCATTATGCTTCTGAATGCGGCGCTGAATTTCTTTCTGAAGCGGGATAAGGAGAAGTGATATGAGCAGAAAAAGAAAGAGTTATATTGCCCTCATGCGCGGCGTGATGTACGTCTGCAGCGGCCTCACGGCGGCGCTGCTGCTGTTTCTGCTGGGGTATGTGCTATATAAGGGAATCCCCAATATCAGCTGGGAGTTCCTCTCCACCAAGCCCAGCCATCTCTCCGAGCGCATCGGCATCCTGCCGGACATCCTCAACACGGTGTATATCGTTCTGGCAACATTGGTGATCGTGCTGCCGCTGGGTGTGGGTGCCGCCATCTACTTGACGGAATATGCCCAGAATAAGCGTGTGGTGGCGGCTATCGAGTATGCCGCCGAGACCCTGTCCGGCATCCCGTCCATCATCTATGGCCTGGTGGGTATGCTGCTGTTTTCCAATAACTTCGGCACCTGCCTGCTGGCCGGCGCACTGACCCTGGTGATCATGAATCTGCCCACGGTCATGCGGACCACCCAGGAGAGTCTGAAAACTGTACCCCAAAGCTACCGGGAGGGTGCCTTCGGCCTGGGAGCAGGGAAGTGGCGGGTTATCCGCACGGTAGTGCTGCCCGGCTGCGTGGACGGCGTAGTCACCGGGTGCATCCTCTCCGTGGGACGTATTTTAGGCGAGTCGGCGGCGCTGCTGTTCACGGCGGGCTTCGCCCACGCCGTCAATGGCCTGTTCAGCGGCCTTGTCAGCCCCGGCGCCACGCTGACCGTGGCCCTCTATGTGTATGCCAAGGAGGAGGGTGAATTCGGTGCCGCCTTTGCCATCGCCGCTATTTTGATGTTTTTGACGCTGATTATCAATTTTTCTGCCTCGCTGGTGGGCAAATACTTTGCCAAAAGGAGAAGCGTATGAGTGATATTATTACGGCGGAAAATCTGCAGCTCTGGTACGGAGAAACCCATGCCCTGAAGGGGATCGACATGGCCATCCCCGAAAAGAACATCACGGCCCTTATCGGGCCCTCCGGCTGCGGAAAGTCCACCTTTCTGAAAACCCTGAACCGCATGAACGACCTGATCCCCTCGGTGCGGATTACCGGGGAGGTGCGCTATAACGGCCGCAGCATTTTCGATAAGGACGTGGACGTGTGCGCCCTGCGGCGGGACATCGGCATGGTGTTCCAAAAGCCGAATCCATTCCCCATGAGCATCTATGATAACATTGCCTACGGTCCCCGTACCCACGGGACTACCTCTAAAAAAGAGCTGGATGAGATCGTAGAGCAGGCCCTGCGGGACGCAGCCATCTGGGATGAGGTGAAGGACCGACTGAAAAAGAGCGCCCTGGGGCTCTCCGGCGGTCAGCAGCAGCGGCTGTGCATTGCCCGGGCGCTGGCTGTGCGGCCCCAGGTCTTGCTGATGGACGAGCCCACCTCGGCCCTGGACCCCATCTCCACCTCCCGTATTGAGGAGCTGGCCATGCAGCTGAAGGAGCGGTACACAATAGTCATGGTGACCCACAATATGCAGCAGGCCGTGCGTATTTCGGATAACACAGCGTTTTTCCTGCTGGGCGAGCTGGTGGAGTTCGGCCAGACGGAGAAGCTGTTCTCCCGGCCCAAGGAAAAGCGGACAGAGGATTACATTACAGGAAGGTTTGGGTGATGCCATGAGAAGCAGATTTGACGAGCAGCTGAAGCTGCTGAATCGGAAAATGACCGAGATGGGCGGCGAGTGTGAGAGCATCATTGCCGCCGCCGGAAAGGCGCTGCTGCAGGGCAGCGCAGAGGACGCCCGCCGGGCTCAGGAGCAGGGACACCGTATTGACCAGCTGGAGCGGGAGATTGAGTCCATCTGTCTCAAGCTCCTGCTGCAGCAGCAGCCCGTGGCCCGGGATCTGCGGGTGATCTCCGCGGCGCTGAAGATGATCACCGACATGGAGCGCATCGGTGATCAGGCAGAGGACATTGCCGAGATTATTACCACCCTGGGTGGCCGGACCGGCGCGGAGTGCCGGGACATCCGGGTCATGGCGGAGGCCACCATCAAAATGGTCACCGACAGCGTGGATGCCTATGTGCGGCAGGATCTGAGCTTGGCCCGGGCGGTGATCGAGTACGATGACGTGGTAGACGAGGCGTTCTGCCGGGTCAAGGGAACGCTCATCGCTATGATCGCGCAGAATACCGCCGATGGCGAATACGCCCTGGATCTGTTGATGATCGCCAAATATTTTGAGCGCATCGGCGATCACGCCGTAAACATCGCCGAGTGGGTGGAGTTTTCCGTCACCGGCGAGCATAAGAGTGACAGCATGCAATGATCTTTCCCCGGGATGGGAGAGCTTTGGCGGCCCCGGGCGGCGCTGAATGCGCCGCCCGGGGCCGCCTTGCCGTGTGTGTCCCAAAGGGACTGCCCGCCCTGCCGCCCGGTTCGACGCCCTCCGCACTCCCGCCGTGCTATACTGTTCTATATCCGATGAAGGGGGGGCCTGCCGTGGCGTCTGCGCTGCCGGACCTGCTTGTTCAGGCCGGCATCTTTTGCCTGCTGTTTCTGCCGCACCGGCATAAATACAGCCGCAGCCGCCGGCTGCTGTCCGGAGCGCTTTATATCTTTTTCTGCATTGTGCTGGATCTGACGTTGCTGCCGGTGCTGTGCAGGGTGCCCTATGTGTCGGTGCACAGGTTCTCGGTAAATCTTTATCCCTTTCGGGACCTGCTCCACGGCTGGGGTGATAGTGTAAGGCAGATCCTACTGAATGTACTGCTGTTCATGCCCTTTGGAGTGCTCCTACCCCGGTGTACCGGCAGAGGATTTTTCATTACGCTTTTTCAGGCGGCCCTATACAGCGCCACCATCGAGCTGCTGCAGCCTTTTTTTGACCGCACCTGTGATATTACAGATCTCATTACCAATGTCGCAGGCTGCGCCTGCGGGTACTTGATCGGGCTGCCCCTGGCACAGCCGCTGCAGCGCCTGGAGGAACGGCTGGATCGGACAGAAAAAAACCGGCGCCGCTGAAGCTACGGCGCCGGTTTACGATTTGGATCAAGTACACTCCTCAGAATCACGGAATAGCAGTGTGATACACCATAGACCGGCGATTCCCACCAGCGCATAGATTATGCGGCTGAGGGTAGACAACTGTCCGCCGCAGATAAACGCCACACAATCAAAGGCAAATAGTCCCACGCTGCCCCAGTTCAGTGCGCCGATAATGACCAGAATCAAGGCAATGCGATCCACAATCTTCACGATGGATTCCCTCCTTTTTCGAAATAATCCGCCGGTGGATAGTCTGCCCAAGGCGGAGGAAAATATTCTGATGCAAAAATTGTAAGGGCTCCTAAAAAATCTTGGGTTATTTGGCGGAAAGTGATTGAAATAGGCGGCGGACTTATGTATAATGCAGGATAGAAGCAAAAACTGCTTGATGCAATGTATTTTTGAATAGGAGGAACAACATGAACAAGAAGTTTGAGAAGCTGGGCTTCTATCCTGCCGACATTCTGATGCCTAAGGATTGCGACATGACCAAGTGGGCCGTGGTGGCCTGCGACCAGTTTACGTCCGAGCCGGAGTACTGGGAAGCGGTGGAAAAGCAGGTAGGCGATGCCCCATCTACCCTGCGCCTCATTCTGCCCGAGGCCAATCTGAAGGCCCCCAATGTGGATGAGCTCATCGAGAATATCAACACCTCCATGAAAAAATACATGGATGACGGCGTGTTCAAGACCCTGTCCGACTCCCTGATCTATGTGGAGCGGGAGCAATCCGACGGCAAGATCCGCCATGGCCTGGTGGGCATGGTAGACCTGGATGCTTATGACTTCACCCCTGGCTCCGGCGCACTGATCCGTGCCACCGAGGCTACCGTCCAGGATCGTATTCCGCCTCGCGCCCGGGTGCGCCGCAACGCTCCCATCGAGCTGCCCCACGTGATGCTGCTCATCGACAACCCCGAAAAGACCGTCATCGAGCCTCTTACCGCTGCCGCTGACAGCATGGAGGTGGTGTATGACTTCGACCTGATGCAAAACGGCGGACACATCAAGGGCTATAAGCTTTCCGATGCCCAGATCGATGCCGTGGCCGACGCACTCGCCGGCCTGTGCTCTGACGAGGCCCAAATGGCCAAGTACAACCTTTCCGGCGCGGCACCCCTGCTGTTCGCCGTGGGCGATGGCAACCACTCCCTGGCCACTGCCAAGGCCTGCTATGAGGAGCAGAAGAAGGGAAAGACCCCCGAGGAGTACCTGGCTCTGCCTGCCCGCTACGCCCTGGTGGAGGTGGTGAATAACCACGACGATGCCCTGCAGTTTGAGCCCATCCACCGGGTGCTCTTTGGCGTGAAGCCCGAGCACCTGATGGCCGAGCTGAAGAAGCTCTATCCCGATTGCTACGAGGGCCAGGGGGAGGGCCATGTGTTTGCCTATAACTATGAGGGCAAGTCCGGCTTCATCACCATTCCCCATCCCGAAAAGCAGCTGTGTGTTGCCTCCGTGCAGACCTTCCTGGACCAGTATCTCAAGGAATTCGGCGGCGAGGTGGACTACATCCACGGCGACGAGGTGGTGGATGAGCTGGGCAGCAAGCCCGGCAACTTTGGCATCAAGCTGCCCGCCATGGGCAAGGAGCAGCTCTTTAAAACCGTTATGGCCGATGGCGTGCTGCCCCGCAAGACCTTCTCTATGGGCCACGCCCAGGACAAGCGTTACTATATCGAGGCCCGCAAGATCGTAAAATAATCGTGGCATTTGCTGAAAAGTTGTGCTAAAATAGAGCCGCTGGGAGATCCTCTCCCGGCGGCTTTACTCGATGGGAGGCAGAGACAGTGCTTTGGATCTGGTGGCCGGGCTTTGTGGTGCCGGTGTGCATGGTGCTGGGCGGCCTGGGCTGGAAATGCGTAAAGCGGCTGCCCTACCGCCGAAAAGAAGCCCTGACGGCGGAGCAGCTGCGCCTGGCTCGGGAGACCTTCAGCCGCACATTGTGGCAGGTGGGTCTGGCTTTGGCCGCCATGACATTCATGGTTATGCGTTCGGTGCGGCTGATGAATGTGCTGCCCCAGGAGCTTATGACGGCTGCTGCCATTGTGCTGCAAATCCTGTCCACAAAGCTGGTGGAGCCTGCGGTGCAGCGCTCTTTGTATGAAAAATACGGCGATACATTGCCGAACGGAAAAGAGGATGACCAATGAAAATGACGGAATTGGCCCCCGCCAAGCTGAATCTGACGCTGGAGGTGGGCGAAAAGAGCAGCGACGGATACCACAAGGTACAATCAGTGATGACCTGCGCAGCTCTATATGACGAAATCGCTCTGGAGAGCGGCATAGGCGGGGACATCACCATGACCTGCGATTGCAGTGGCCTGCCCTGCGATGAAACGAATCTCTGCCTTCGGGCGGCCAGGCTGTTCTTTAAAAAGACCGGCACCGCCTGCGACGGCCTGCATATCAGCCTGAAAAAGCGCATTCCCATGCAGGCGGGCTTGGGCGGCGGCAGCGCTGATGCGGCAGCGGTTCTCCGGGGCCTGCGCAAGCTTTATCGCCCGGAGATGATGATAAAAGAGCTGGAGCGCATGGCTATGGAGTTGGGCAGCGATGTGCCCTTTTGCGTTCGCAGCGTTACCACCATGGTGCGGGGCCGGGGCGAGCAGCTTTTGAAGCTGCCAAAGCTGCCCCTATGCTGGTTTGTTATCTGTAAGCCGGATTTTTCCTTCTCCACGGCGGAGATGTACGAGAAGCTTGATGAGAAGAAGCCCGCCTTCGCCATTGACAGCCTGGGACTTATCAAGGCCCTGGAATATCAGGACATGCTGGAGATCAGCGACCGCCTAGGCAACTGCTTTGAGGCGGTGCTGGAGCCAAGCAGCGAAATCTTCACCATTAAAAGCAAGCTCCTGGCCCTGGGGGCTAGAAACGCCTGCATGAGTGGCTCCGGCTCGGCAGTATACGGCCTGTTTACCCAAGAGTCAGAGGCCAGGGCCGCAGCGGAGGAGCTGCAAAAAGTCTACGCCCAAACCTGGTTTGTCGAGAGCGTTTAAAAATTAAAAACACCGTCCATACTATAGGAAAATCTACATAGGACGGTGTTTTTTATGAAAAAAATGCAAAATACAAGCAAGTGGAACGCCCTGGAGTGCGCCCTGCTGACGATGCTGGCGGCATGCCTGCTGGTAGGCGCGGCGGCCCTGAAAAAGCAGGATCAGCTGCAGCAGAAAATGATCCGCCTCCATGTGGTGGCCAATTCTGACAGCGACCGGGACCAGGCCCTGAAGCTGCAGGTGCGCGACAAGGTGCTGGCCTTTACAGAGCGGACTATGCGTGCCTCCGCCGACCGGGCGGCCGCCAACGCGGCGCTGCAGACCTATCTGCCGGTCATTGAACGGATGGCGGAGGAGACTCTCCGGGAGAACGGCTGCTGGGACAGCGTCGAGGTACGGCTGGAGCCAACGGAGTTTCCGCTGAAGGCATATAATGGCTTCCGTCTACCGGCGGGAGAATATATGGCTTTGCGGGTGCTCATCGGCGAAGCAGCAGGGCAGAATTGGTGGTGCGTGGTATATCCGCCCCTGTGCATGACGGCGGCAGCAGATGTGCAGGAGACGGGCATTGCCTGCGGCATGGAGCAGGAAGAATTGAAGCTCATGCAGGAAGCGGGTGAGGAGTATCAAATCAGATTTCGTTGCGTGGAGCTGTGGGAGCAGCTGCGCCAGTGGCTGCACAAGTGACGAAAGGGGAATATGAAAAATTTTTAAATATATGTTAAGAAAGGATGACAAATCCACTTTTCTGTGGTATTATACCATCGATTGACAAGGGAAAACGCGCCTGTCAACGTGCCTTTTCAGCGCGCTTTGCCCTTCCCGTCTTGGCGGGCGATAGCCCGCCTGCGGCTCGAAAGCCTATAATACCTCGAAAATTCATTGCGGACAGATGCAAAGCAGATTTGCCGCGCAGAAATGTGTTCAGACATAGAAAAGGCTCGCAGGGGATATTGTCCATAATGCTAATGACCAAGACGCGGCATGGGTGCATTTTTGCCCATTAAAACCATGTTTGCCCTTGTCAATCGATGGGAATAAAACCTGCTATAGAGAACAGGGGGAGAGAAGCTCCTCTGAAAAAGCAAAGGAATGGATTTGTCATGAAGCTTAGCAGAAGAAAAATGGAGCTGATGCTGGTAGATATTGCCGTCATCATTTGCGTGTATTATATGACCAATTTGGTGAAGGTGCTGCGGCTGCACTCCATTGTACTCAACGGGGAGATCAATTTGGCCCGTATGCTGGCCCTGGTGGTCACGATTATGGCCGGGCGCATCGTCTTTGGCGTATACCGCAACATTTGGCGCTACGCCAACATACAGACTTATCTGACCATTATGGTCTCTGACTTCGTGTCCAACGTGTTGCTGATGCTCCTGGGGCGGGTATGGTTTGCCGTCAATCTGGGCATCGGTGTGCATCTGATCGTGGCTATGGCCATCCTGCTGGTGACGCTGCTGTCCCGCTATTGCTACCAGCTGCTGTACGCCTATCGCAATAGAAATGCCGATAAGAATATTGAGGGCAACGCCTTCAGCCAGCTGTATAAGGTGGAGGTGGCCATCGTGGGCGCCGGTAATGTGGGCGCTACTCTTTCGGATGAATTCTTCCGCAATCCCCGCTCCCGGTATGAGCCGGTGTGCTTTATAGATACCGACCCGGAGAAGGTGGGGCAAACGGTCAACGGTGTGCCGGTCTATCCTGAGGATGACAGCACTGCCAACCTGCTGAAAAGGATGAAGGTCCGGGAAATTATCATTGCCCTGCCGGATCTGACGGTGGAGCGCAAGCAAAAGCTCTATGAACGCTATCAGGATACCGGCTGTGCCGTGAAGTTGTACGATTATCCCTCCGGCACGGAGGAAAAGTCCACGGCCAAGCGCGCCCTGCGTGACTTCCGGATTGAGGATCTGCTGTTCCGGGATACCATACAGGTGGAAAATTCCCAGACCATGGCTTTTTACGGGGGCAAGACCGTGCTGGTCACCGGCGGCGGCGGCTCCATCGGCTCGGAGCTGTGCCGGCAGATTGCGGCGCTGCACCCAAAAAAGCTGGCGATTTTGGATATTTACGAAAATAATGCCTACGATGTCCAGCAGGAGCTAATCCGCAAGTACGGCGATAAGCTGAATCTGGAGGTCATTATTGCCTCCGTCCGGGATGTGGATCGCTTAGATCAGATTTTCCGGGATCTGCGGCCGCAGATCGTGTTTCACGCCGCCGCCCACAAGCATGTGCCGCTGATGGAGCACTCCGGCGTGGAAGCGCTGAAGAATAATGTTCTGGGTACATATAATGTGGCGGAGATGGCGGAAAAATACGGCGTGGAGAAATTCCTGCTTATTTCCACGGATAAGGCAGTGAATCCCACCAACGTCATGGGCGCCAGCAAGCGTCTGTGCGAGATGGTCATCCAGTGCCGGGAGGACAGCAAGACGGAGTTTACGGCGGTTCGGTTCGGCAATGTGCTGGGCAGCAATGGGTCGGTAATTCCCCTCTTTAAGCGGCAGATCGAGGCCGGCGGCCCTGTGACCTTGACGGATAAGCGCATTATTCGCTACTTTATGACCATTCCCGAGGCGGTGCAGCTGGTCATGCTTACCTGCGCCATGGCCCACAACGGTGAGCTGTATGTGCTGGATATGGGCAAGCCGGTAAAGATTTTGAGCTTGGCGGAAAATATGATCCGCCTGTCCGGGTATACCCCATATAAAGATATTGACATCGTGGAGGTAGGCCTGCGTCCCGGCGAAAAGCTCTATGAGGAGCTGCTGATGAAGACCGAGGAGCTGGATAAGACCGACAACGATATGATTTTTATCGAGCGGGACAAGAAGCTGACCCGCGCGGAGGTGGATCACAAGTTGGATCTTGTGCGTGAGGCCATTAATACTGAGAGTCAGTCTGCGGTGTTGGATGTTATCCGCAAGACGGTTCCCACCTTCCGGGATCCGGAGGAAGTGAACCGTCAGGCAGCCCAGGCCGAGGAGGTGCGGCAGGTCGCTGCCGCAAACGGCTGATACAGAATAAGAAAGCTCCGCCCCTGTTGAAGGAACTGCACCCCATTTGTTAGATAAGTATGGTAAAAAGCTTATCTGACAAATGGGGTGTTTTTTCATTGGAGGGGCACTTCAAAGCGCTGCTGTATGTTGTGCTTATTTCAATAATTTTATCCGCGAATCGTAGTCTGGCAGGGTCCGGCGGACCAGGGCGTAAAAGTCCGGGCCGTGGTTTTTATGCCGGATGTGGGCCAGCTCATGGACTACCACCGCTTCGGCGGCCTCCAGGGGGTACTCCATGAGATGCAGGGAAAAGCACAGGCTGTCTTTTCCGCTGCAGCTGCCAAACCGAGTCTTGGCGGCGGTAATCTTCACCCCTGTAGGGGTGACGCCCATCCGCTGCGCCCAAAGCTTCACCATTGGCGGCAGCACATGTCGGGCCCTTTGCCGCAGGGCCTCCTGTTCCTCCCGGGAGAGGGGGGGATGCTCTGCCAGGCGCTGGCTCTGCCGGGCCTGCTGGGCTGCGATCCATGCTTCGTGTTCAGTCACAAAGCGGTGGATATCTCCTCGGGCGGCGTAGATAGGGGCCCGGACTACCACCTGACCTTCCCTTGTCACCTGTAGGGCCATGGTGCGCCGCCGGGAGCGGATGACGGTGAACTCCCTCATAGCTCCACCCAGGTGAAACGGGGGCCTGTATATCCATCTTGATTTATAGTCTCCAGCCACATGGCGGCCGGACGGACCCAGTAGCCCTGCTCCCCGTAGAGAGCCTGATAGACCACGAGTTCTTCCCTGGTCTCGCTGTGCTGGGCGGTGAACAATACGCGGTATAGATTCCCTTTGAAATGGCGGTAAACACCAGGGCGGATGGGCTCCATTCTGCATCGCTCCTTTGTATAGCATCTGATGGCAAAAAGTATAGCATAGCTGGTGGAAAAATGCAAAGCACTGTGATATACTAACACAAACGATACGAGGAGGAATGCTCCGTGAAGAATACGACTCTGTGTTACCTGCTGCGGGGAGATGATGTACTGCTGCTGCACCGGGTGAAGAAGGAAAATGATCTGAACCACGACAAGTGGATCGGCATCGGCGGAAAATTTGAGGAGGGAGAGAGCCCCGAGGAGTGCCTGATCCGGGAGGCATGGGAGGAAACGGGACTCACACTCACGGGCTATCAGTACCGAGGGATTGTCACCTTTGTATCCGATGAGTGGGAGGGAGAGTACATGCACCTTTACACCGCCACCGGCTGGACGGGTGAGCTGAAGGAGTGTGACGAGGGCGTACTGGAATGGATCAGCCGGGAGAAAATGAAAATGCTGCCTCAGTGGGAGGGTGACAAGATATTCCTGCGGCTGCTGGAGGAAGGGGCACCGTTCTTCTCCTTAAAGCTGTGCTATGAGGGCGACCGGCTGACCTATGCGGCCCTGAATGGAAAGGAACTGACACAATGACGGTACTGGTGAGTGCGTGTCTGCTGGGGGTTTCCTGCCGATATGATGGACAGAGCAAGGGCCATCCCCTTATGGGGGAGCTGCTGCAAAAGCACACGGTCATCCCCATTTGCCCGGAGCAACTGGGAGGGCTTTCCACACCCCGGCCACCGGCGGAGCGCCGGGGAGACGGGGTATTCACCCGGGAGGGAGCGGACGTTACCGCCGCCTATGACCGGGGCGCCCGGGAGGCGCTGCGCCTGGCCCGGCTCTATAGCTGTTCCGTGGCCCTATTCAAAGAGCGCAGCCCTGCCTGCGGCTCCGGGCAAATCTACGATGGTTCTTTCACAAAAACCTTGGTGGACGGCTACGGGGCGGCGGCAGAGCTGCTGGAGAAAAACGGCATCCGGGTGCTGGGAGAGAGCGATTTGGAGATTTTTCTGCGGGAGAATCCGTAAAACAGAAACCGGGCAGGCACTATAGAGTGCCTGCCCGGGCAGCGTGGCGAAAAAGCTTTCTCACCACGCTGCCTAAGTTTTTGAAACTTTTTCAAAGTTTCAAAAACTATTGATTTCAATGGTGAGGGACACCCTTCTTGGGTTTCCCTCACACACCCTTCCTTACCGTTATCGCAAAACTTGCCACTATATTGACATTCTCGCAGAAACCGGGCAGGCACTATAGTGCCTGCCCGGTTTCTGTATGAGAAAGGTAAATCAAAAAAGCATATTAAGAGAGGAGCAGCTTATCGTCATTGGCCTCGGTGCCGCTGGCCTTGCTAAACAGGGTCAGCAGGTCGGAAACGGTGAGCTTTTTCTTTTCTTCGCCGGAGATGTCCAGCACCACATGGCCCGCATCCATCATGATGAGGCGGTTGCCATGGGCAATGGCGTCCTTCATGTTGTGAGTGATCATCATTGTGGTCAGGTGGTTTTCCTCTACGATCTTGTCGCTGAGCTCTAAAACCTTGGCGGCGGTGCGGGGATCAAGGGCGGCGGTATGCTCGTCCAAAAGGAGCAGCTTGGGCTTTTGCAGAGCTGCCATCAGCAGCGTCAGCGCCTGACGCTGGCCGCCGGACAGCAAGCCAACCTTTGCTTTCATGCGGTCCTCCAGACCCAGATCCAGGTCCTTGAGCTTCTGATAGTATTCCTGCTCCTCCTGGGGGGTGATGCCCCACTTCAGGCCCCGGTGCTTGCCGCGTCGGGCGGCCAGAGCCAGGTTTTCCTGAATTTGCATGGTGGGGGCAGTGCCCATCATGGGGTCCTGGAACACACGGCCCAGGAGCGCGGCCCGTTTGAATTCGGGCAGACGGGTAACATCCTTACCGTCAATAAGAATGGAGCCGCTGTCCACGGAGAAGGTGCCGGCAATGGCATTGAGCATAGTGGATTTTCCCGCACCGTTGCCGCCGATTACGGTGACAAAATCCCCCTCGTGCAGGGTCAGGCTCAGATTATCCAGCGCTGTTTTTTCGTGGACGGTGCCGGGGAAGAAGGTTTTGGAAATGTTTTTCAGCTCAAGCATGGCGAGGGCCTCCTTTCTTATGGGCCACTTTGCCCTTCCAGTAAGGGACGGACAGGAATACAGCCACGATCAGGGCGGAAACCAGCTTCAGATCGTTGGTGTTCAGACCCAGCTGCAGGACCACCTGCAGCACAAAGTAGTAGATCACAGCACCCAGGGATACGGCAAACATCTTCAGACCGAAGTTTTGGAAGATCTTGCCGAAGGTCACTTCACTGATGATAACGGCAGCCAGGCCGATAACAATGGCGCCGCGCCCCATGCCCACATCGGCAGAGCCCTGGAACTGGGCCAGCAGACCACCGGACAGGGCCACCAAACCGTTGGAAAGCATCAGACCCAGGACGATATTGGCGCCGGTGTTGATGCCCTGGGCCCGGGCCATGTTGGCATTGGCGCCAGTAGCGCGGACAGAGCAGCCCCGCTCTGTGCCGAAGAACCAGTACAGGGCGACGACCGTCACGACGGTGATGACCAGCAGCAGCGGCAGGGGATTGCTGATAGACAGATCCCGCACATACCGCTGGGAAACAGCCAGATCGTACTTATCCACGCCTACGGGCTGGTTGGCCTTGCCGCTCATGATCCGCAGGTTCACGGAGTACAGGGCGAGCTGCGTGAGAATACCGGCCAGGATGGCGGGAATACCGCACTTGGTGTGAAACAGGCCCGTAACCAGGCCTGCCAGCAGGCCGGAAACAAAGGCGCACAGCAGAGCCAGCCAGCAGTTCATGCCGCCTCGAATCAGCATCACGGCTACGGCGCCGCCGGTGGCAATGGAGCCGTCCACGGTCAGGTCGGCCACATCCAGCACACGGAAGGTGATGTACACACCGATGGCCATGATGCCCCATACAAGGCCCTGTGCCGCCGCGCCGGGCAGCGAATTCAAAAGTGAAGTTAGGAATGCCATTTTCTTTTCTCCTCAATCT
Source organism: Oscillibacter sp. (assembly GCA_003539495.1). Taxonomy (GTDB): domain Bacteria; phylum Bacillota; class Clostridia; order Oscillospirales; family Oscillospiraceae; genus Vescimonas. Next base: position 15,669 of record DPPB01000012.1, read on the forward strand.
GCCGCCATAGGACGGTCTCGTGTAACGGGGGAGGGGACAAACGCCCCCTCCCGGCGGTTTATGTTATGGGGAATTACTCGGTAGCCAGTGCGGTGTAATCAGCGGGAACGGTGATGCCCAGCTTCTCACAGTTGGCCATGTTGGCCTGCTTGGTTGCAGTAGGAGCGAATTCCACAGGCATGGTGGAAATGTCGGCCTCACCGGTGAGGATCTTAGCAGCCATCTGACCGGTGATCTTGCCCAGCTCGTAGTAGTCGATGGAGAGCGTCGCCACGCCGCAGCCCCTGCAGATGCCGGCCTCGCCTGCGATGACGGGGGTGCCGGCGGCCAGGACCACATTGGCAATGGCCTCGGTGTTGGAGGCGGCGGTGTTATCGGTGGGGATGTAGAGCACATCGGAATCGTCGCAAGCCTTCTGGGTGACGGAGGAAACATCGTTGCTGTCGGTGAAGGTGTACTCTGTGCAGGTGATGCCGGCGGCGGAGAGCAGCTTGGTCACCTCATCGACCTGGTATTTGCTGTTGGGCTCGCTGGAGCAGAAGAGCATACCCACCTTCTTGGCGTTGGGGAACAGCTCCTGGAGCATGGCGGCCTGCTTGTCCAGAGGAGCCAGGTCGGAGGTGCCGGAGATGTTGCCGCCCACAGTGCCGGTCCAATCGGCGATCTCCAGAGCGGTGGCGTAGTCGGTAACGGAGGTGCCCAGGATGGGAATGGTGCTGGTGGCGGAGGCGGCAGCCTGGAGGGCCGGCGTAGCGTTGGCCATGATCAGGTCAACCTTGTCGGAAATGAATCCGTTGACGATGGTGCTGCAGTTGTTGGAATCGCCGGAGGCGTTCTTTTCAACTACTTCTACCTTGTCGCCCAGGGCTTCCTTCAGGGCATCGGTGAAGCCCTTGGTGGCGGCGTCCAGAGCCTCGTGCTGCACCAGCTGCACAACGCCTACCTTATAGGTCTTGTCACCTGTGTCGGTGTCTTTGTCTTTGCTGCCGGAGCCGCAGGCCACCAGGGAAAGGGCCATTACCGCGGCAAGGACGAGAGAGATGAGCTTTTTCATGATTTTTCTCCTTTGCGTTTAATATGTTTGGTTGTTGCTTTTATAAAAAGAGGCCGCTCTGTCCGAGAACAGAGCGGCCTTTTCTTAACAAATCGGGAAAGGTACGAAACTCTATTGGTAAACGGACGGCTTTATGCATTTTTCGCAGCAAAAATAACCCGCATAAAAGCGAGCCATAAAGCCGTAATAGAAGCCCCGACGGGAGGCAATGGAATTGGAACGAATGACGGTACGCATTGTGGGGCTCCTTTCTGCCGCTGAGCGGCGATTTCTTTTGATGCACATACTATAGAACTTTAAATCTCTAAAGTCAACAGTGAAAATGCACAAAAACCACGGCGTTTCTTAGATTTTTTTATACTTGCGAGGATTTTTTCTTAAAGCAAAAGGGAAAAATGCGAAAATGAATGGGCTTATTCCCAAAGAAAAAGCCCATTCATTTTTATTCTGCAGATTCGGACCCACTGCCGAAGAGCTCGGCATACTGCTGTGCGCCGTATGCCTGCATCCGGCGGCACAGCTCGTCATACCGCTCCAGCAGCAATTCACCCTCCGGAGAGAGCACCGCACCGCCGCCACCCTTTCCGCCGGTGGAGGAATGAAGGAGCTTGAAGCCCAGCTGCTCCTCAGCGGTTCGCAGCACCGTCCAGGCCTTGGAATAGGCCATATCCATGGAGAGCGCTGCCGCCCGCAGGGAATGATACTCCTGGACCCGGTGCAGAAGCTGCGCAATCCCTGGCCCGAATACCTTGTGATCCGCCGCATAGAAGCGGACGGTCATTTTGAAAAACATGTTATTGTTCATGTTTTTATTGTACCAGTATTCTCGGAAATGTCAATGGCGTTAGCCATAAAACCGCGCTGGAATTGAAAGAGAGGGGGAATCATGTTATTCCGCAGACATACTTTTTGTTAGGATAGCTAAAAATAAATGAAAAAATAGTGGAGATAAACAGTAGATTCTTTTGCTTATCTGTGCTATAATGCGGATAATGGAATAATGGGAGGATGTTTATCTTGAACGACTTCCATATTAATTTACACGAAAAGGAGTAATCACTATGGCCATTGATCTGAGTAAGTACGGTATTACCGGCACCACCGAGATCGTCCACAACCCTTCCTATGAGACTCTGTTTGCGGAGGAGACCAAGGCGGAGCTGACAGGCTACGAGGTTGGGCAGGTCACCGAGCTGGGCGCCGTGAACGTGATGACCGGCATCTACACCGGCCGCTCTCCCAAGGACAAGTATATTGTCATGGACGATAATTCCAAGGACACCGTTTGGTGGACCAGCGAGGGATATAAAAACGATAACCATCCTATGAGCGAGGATGTGTGGGCCCAGGTGAAGAAGCTGGCCGTCAGCGAGCTGTGCAACAAGCGCCTGTTCGTGGTGGACGCCTTCTGCGGCGCCAACAAGGACACCCGTATGGCCGTGCGCTTCATCGTGGAGGTGGCCTGGCAGGCACACTTTATTAAGAATATGTTCATCCAGCCCTCCCAGGAGGAGCTGGAGAGCTTTGAGCCGGACTTCGTGGTGTACAACGCCTCCAAGGCCAAGGTAGAAAACTATAAGGAGCTGGGCCTCAATTCCGAGACCTGTGTGGCCTTCAACATTACCTCCCGGGAGCAGGTTATCATCAATACCTGGTACGGCGGCGAGATGAAGAAGGGTATGTTCTCCATGATGAACTACTACCTGCCCCTCAAGGGCATTGCCGCCATGCACTGCTCTGCCAACACCGACATGAACGGCGAGAATACCGCCATCTTCTTCGGCCTGTCCGGCACCGGCAAGACCACCCTGTCCACCGACCCCAAGCGCCTGCTTATCGGCGATGATGAGCACGGCTGGGACGATAACGGTGTCTTTAACTTTGAGGGTGGCTGCTATGCCAAGGTCATCAACCTGGACAAGGAATCCGAGCCTGACATCTACAACGCCATCCGCCGGGATGCTCTGCTGGAGAACGTTACCGTGGACGCCAACGGTAAGATCGACTTCAGCGACAAGTCCGTCACCGAGAATACCCGCGTCAGCTATCCCATTGATCATATTGACAACATTGTCCGTCCCGTTTCTGCGGCGCCTGCTGCCAAGAATGTGATCTTCCTGTCCGCTGATGCCTTCGGTGTGCTGCCTCCTGTGTCCATCCTGACTCCGGAGCAGACCCAGTATTACTTCCTCTCCGGTTTCACCGCCAAGCTGGCCGGCACCGAGCGGGGCATCACCGAGCCCACCCCCACCTTCTCCGCATGCTTTGGCCAGGCCTTCCTGGAGCTGCATCCCACCAAGTACGCCGAGGAGCTGGTCAAGCGTATGCAGATGAGCGGTGCTAAGGCCTACCTGGTGAATACCGGCTGGAACGGTACCGGCAAGCGCATTTCCATCAAGGATACTCGCGGCATTATTGATGCCATCCTCAGTGGTGCCATCAACGAGGCTCCCACCAAGACCATTCCCCACTTCAATTTCCAGGTGCCTACGGCTCTGCCCGGTGTAGATCCCGCCATTCTGGACCCCCGGGATACCTATGCCGATGCCTCCCAGTGGGAGGAGAAGGCCAAGGATTTGGCCAGCCGCTTCGTAAAGAACTTTGTCAAGTATGAGTCCAACGAGCACGGAAAGGCCCTGGTGGCCGCCGGCCCCAAGGCGTAAATCAACCGAACTGAAAAGCGCCGGAATGATCATATTCCGGCGCTTTTTATAGTATTAAGGAGAAAACCATGATTGAACTGAAGGTTCTTATTGATGATCTGGACTACGACTCCATCGCAGACTATCTGATTCCGGCCTTGGCCGAGAGCATGGCAAAAGAACGGAAGGGAGGCGTGCTGGGCGGCGTCCTTGCCGGGAATCCGGAGGTGTTTACCTCCATGGCACGCACATTGCTGCATACCATGAGCCAGGAAAAACGGGATGAGCTGCTGGTGCAGCAGCTGAACAAGAATCGGGACAAGCTGCTGCAAAAGGGGAGAAAGGCCGCTGCCGACAAGGGTATCCGCGTACAGCTGTGCGACCTGACTGCCAGAAGGTTCTGATGGGGGGAAATTACAACTGTACATAAGGGCGGGGGTTATCCCCGCCCTTATGCGTGGAATGCTGGTGCGGCGCAGGGGGATACGGATTGCCGCACCGGTGACATCGGTCACTGGTGCGCAATGACAGAGCTTTGCAGGCAGTTTAGAGCAGAATCGGCGGCGGGGTGAGGGCACCCAGTCCTACCATATAGGGATTCTTGCCCCTTCAACCAAAAGATCCGGCCCGTGTGGGCCGGATCTTTAATCAAACGAAAAAATTACTTTTTCAGCGCTTCTACAGCCTGACGCAGGGCGGATATGTTATCTTCTGTGGTGGCCCAGCTGGAGGCAAAACGAATGGCGGAATGAGTCTCATCGATACGCTCCCAATATTCATAGCCGAAGCTTTGTCCCAAAATGGCCAGCTCCGCATCACTCATAATAGGGTACTGCTGGTTGGTAGGGGAGTCAAAGAGGAACTTATAGCCGCAATCCTCAAAAATAGCGTGAATCTTCTTGGCCATGACATTGGCGTGGCGGGAGATTTTGAAGTACAGGTCATCGGTAAACAGGGTATCAAACTGCAGGCCCAAAAGCCGTCCCTTGGCCAGCATACCGCCTCGCTGCTTCATCATGAAGCGGAAGTCCCGCTTCAGGGCCGGGTTCATAATCACCACAGCCTCACCGAACAGGGCGCCCACCTTATTGCCGCCGATATAGAAGACGTCACACAGCTGGGCCAGCTCCGGAAGGGTCAGGTCACAATCGTCGCAGGTGAGGCCGTAGCCCATCCGAGCCCCGTCGATAAAGAGGGGCAGACCGCACTTCTGGCACACCTGGTACAGCGCCGTCAGCTCCGCCTTAGAGTACAGGGTGCCCCCCTCGGTGGGAAAGGAGATATACACCATACCGGGCATGACCATATGCTCATAGTCGGGGTTGAAGTGGTGCCAGTTATAGTAATCCTCCACCTGCTGGGCGGTAATCTTGCCGTTGTTCGTGGGCAGGGCCAGCACCTTGTGGCCGGAGGACTCAATGGCGCCGGTTTCATGACAGTTGATATGGCCGCTGGCAGCGGTGAGAACGCCCTGGTAGGGCCGGAGAACGGAGGCGATCACCGTGGTATTGGTCAGTGTGCCGCCTACCAGGAAATGCACATCGGCCTCCGGGGCCCGGCAGGCCGCCTTGATCTTTTCCCGGGCGGCGGCGCAGTATTCATCCTCGCCATAGCCCACGGTCTGCTCCATATTGGTCTGCAGCAGGCGCTCCATAATGGCGGGATGTGCGCCCTCCAGATAGTCGCTGTTGAAATAGATCATCTGAGATTGCTCCTTTCTATACCTTAGCTGTATTTTATCGCAAAAGATTGGCCCTGTAAAGCCTGTATGGAAGAATTCTTTTGCCTTGCCAAATAATGCGAAATCCGGTATAATTAATCAAAAGGGGGCGGCAGCATGAAGAATAAAACCGGGAAAAAGGTCCTCTATTATGCCATCCTGGCCATCCTATTGGGGGTATTTTGCTTCTCAGGCTACCAAATCTACAGCTATTACTCGGAGCAGAATGCCAGCACAAGTCTTAACCAGGAGATCGTCCGGGAGTATACCATCCGCAAAACGGGCGAGGCTAAGGAGTACTTTGAGGTGGATTTTGACCAGCTGCGCCAGCAGAACGAGGATGTGACGGCGTGGCTCTATCTGCCGGATTCGGTGATAAACTATCCCGTGCTGCAGCATGGGGACAACGACTACTATCTGACCCGGCAGATTGATGGCTCTTATAATAAAAACGGCAGCATTTTTATGGATTATCGCAACGCATCGGACTTTTCCGACCGCAACACCATCATCTATGGCCACCATATGCGCACGGGAAATATGTTCGGCAAGCTGGTGAACTTTAAAAGCGACAGCTACTATCAGCAGCACGATCACATGTTCATCATGACGCCCCAGGTCACCTACCGGCTGGAGCTGCTGTGCGGCGCGGTGGTGGAGCCCGATGACCCCATCTACTCCATCGACCCCACGGAGGAGGCCCTGGCCGCCTGTATGCGGCGCTCCACCTTCCAGACCAAGCTGGATCTGCCCGGGGAGGAGGCAAAGCTTGTGACCCTGTCCACCTGCAGCTATGAGTTTGAGGACGCCCGGTACATCGTCATCGGTGTGCTGACACCGCTGGAGGAAACTGTGAAAAACTGAATCATGCTTTTCCATCGGGGGCCGGCGCTATGCGCCGGCCCCCAATTTTATGTCGGGAATTGCCATATTTTACCTGGGCGAATAGCGCCGCGTCCGGCGGGCCATACTGTTTTCAACGACAGTTGGAGGCGGTTTGGATGCGGGGAAGAGTCGAGATCTGCGGGATCAACACGGCAAAGCTGCCGGTCTTGAAGCACGAGGAAAACATGGCCCTGCTGCGCCGCGTGAAGCAGGGAGATGAGCAGGCCCGGCAGGAGCTGATTTGCGGCAATCTGCGCCTGGTGCTGGCGGCGGTGAAGCGCTTTGCGGGCCGCAGCGAGAACGTGGATGACCTGTTCCAGGTGGGCTGCATCGGCCTGATGAAATCCATTGACGCCTTCGACCTGTCCTATGACGTGCGGCTGAGCAGCTACTCGCTGCCCATGATCATCGGGGAGATCCGCCGCTATCTCCGGGACAACAGCCCCATTCGGGTCAGCCGCAGCGTCCGGGATACGGCCTATCGGGTGCTGCAGGCCCGGGAAAGGCTGCTGGTGCAGCAGCAGCGGGAGCCCACGGTGGAGCAAATCGCCCGAGAGCTGGGCATCCGCCGGGAGGAAGTGGTCTTTGCCATGGATGCCATGGCCGATCCTGTATCCTTGTATGAGCCGCTGTATGATTCCGGCGGCGACGCCCTGCGGGTCATGGACCAGATCGGGGATGAAAACAGCTCAGACAGCTGCTGGCTGCAGCAGCTGGCCTTGAAGGATGCCATCTCCCGGCTGACGCCTCGCCAGCGGGAAATATTGGCTCTGCGTTACAGCGAGGGCAAGACGCAGATGGAGGTCTCCCGGGAAATCGGCATCTCCCAGGCCCAGGTGAGCCGATTGGAAAAGGGCGCCATCGGGGAGATCAAGAAAAATATGTGAGTGCTAAGGCGGGCTGCTTTGCCCGCCTGTTTTGGCCTATAAATCATGGATGAACGGAATAATTCTGCCTGGTCAGAGAAAAAAGCGCCTTTACTTGCAGCGGGGGGTTTGCTATACTTTTTTAAAAAGGATCAGGGGGAATGGGGACCATGATTTATTTGGATAACGCTGCCACAACCATCCATAAGCCGCCCCAGGTGCCGGAGGCGGTGCTTCACGCCATGACGACCATGGGTAACGCCGCCCGGGGCGCCCATAGCGGCGCGCTGGAGGCATCCCGGACGGTATTTGACGCCCGGGAGAAGCTGGCCAGGCTTTTTGCTTGTCCGCGGGCAGATCATGTGGCCTTTGCGGCCAATTCCACCGAGGCGCTGAATATTGCCATCAATGGGCTCCTCCGCAAGGGCGACCACGCCATCTCCACGGATTGCGAGCACAACTCCGTCCTGCGGCCACTGTACCGGTTGGAGGAGGAGCGGGATGTGCGTCTGGATTTTGTGCCGGCGGACAGGCGCGGCTTGGTGGATTATGAGGATTTTGAGCGGCTCATGCGGCCCAATACACGGGCGGTGATTTGCACCCATGGCTCCAACCTGACAGGCAACCTTTTGGATATTGCCCGCATTGCAGACATCGCCCACCGCCACGGGGCGCTGCTGATCGTGGACGCATCGCAGACGGCGGGCGCTGTGCCTATCCATATGCAGGAGATGGGAGTGGATGTGCTGTGCTTTACCGGCCACAAGGGGCTTATGGGCCCCCAGGGGACCGGCGGCCTGTGCGTCCGGCCCGGGGTGGAGATCGATCCGTGGAAGGTGGGCGGCTCCGGCGTGCACTCCTATGATCGACACCAGCCCCGGGAATATCCTACCCGCTTAGAGGCCGGCACGCTGAACAGCCACGGCATCGCGGGGCTTTCCGCGGCGCTGGATGTGATCCTGGAGCGGGGGGTGGACGACATTTACCGGGTGGAGCACACCCTGATGCGGCGGTTTTATGAGGGCGTATCCAACATTCCCGGCGTCACGGTGTACGGCGATTTCTCCGCCGACCGGCGCTGCGCTATCGTGGCCCTGAACATCCGGGACTATGACTCCTCCGCTGTGTCCGACGAACTGGCCGTGACCTACGGCATTGCAACCCGACCCGGCGCCCACTGTGCGCCCCGGATGCATCAGGCCCTGGGCACAACAGAGCGGGGCGCCGTGCGCTTCAGCTTTTCTTGCTACAACACGGAGCAGGAGGTGGACGCCGCCATAGAGGCCGTTTGCACCATTGCGGAGTAATTTCATGGGGAAATAAAAAAACGACAGGTCTTTGCGGAAACCTGTCGTTTTTTCAAAGGGCAGCTGTGGAAAGAAGCAACTGAATAAAATAAAAAGCGGTAAGTTTCTGTGAAAACTTACCGCTTTTTGGCAACAGTTGATAAAAATGATACGGTTTCATTTGGCTTCAAATGGTTTCACTCAAAAATGAAACCATAGCGGTGAAATGTGAAACCATAATGAGACGAGAGATGAATCAAAAGATACCTTATTGGTCTTTTCCTTTTTCAGATTCATCATCAGGGGTGGATTTGATCTTTTCATCCAGTACTTTCCCGACTGCCTGTAGCCCGTCAGGGCTGCAAAATGCGTCCATCAGTTCGTTGAACTCGGGGTTTTCGCTATGAGACACGGCAGCATTTCGGATGCGTGACTGTTCAACAATCGAAAGGATCAGATCCAGGCCAAGAACCGCACATCCAATGTAAAGACAGGTCTTTATCCAAATCCCAACGATGCAGAGGATGATCCCCGAAACAGATAAGTAGAAAAAGTGAAATAGGAAATTCGTTAGAACAAATAGCCAAAACATTTTCTGGGGGTATTCTCTTTCCATGTTGTACCTCCTAAATTTACAGACTTGACAATTTTCCTTTGCTGAATTGGTTGTATCACATCCTTGCACTAATTTCCATACTAAAAAAAGCCCGATGGTCTCGTATCAAAACCATCGGGCTTTTTTGTGTTAGGACGTCAGCGTGATAGCGAAATGTGCATTCCTCACGGCTTTACTCATAATATGCCTCTTAAGCTAAAAGCCGTGAGAACTTTTGCTTTGCAACAGTTTTTACTATGTAGATAAAGGGTGCAAAATAGCTACTCGTATTTAGAAATTATAAAATCCATAAATTTTACATACTTCTTTTTTGTTATGTAACTTGGCAATCGCAACTCTGTTTCCGTATCTATAATTTCATCAAATGAAACCGCATTAACACACTTTTTAAGGTCAAGACGAGACAGTAACTTAGCAGTATATGGACGCTTATTGTCTAAAAACGCAATGGACAATAGAAATCCTTGAACCTTTTTGCTGTTTAGTAGCAACATCATTGAGTATGCAATATCATAGTCTTCAAATGCCAAAAAATATGCCGTATCATCTGTCATGACAGGTTTATCAGAATGAAATAGGCAAAACAATGGTTTTTTGTAGAACCCAGAAAGTCCAACTTTAAACGGAGCAAAGCTATAATCGCCGATTCCAAACATAGAAAATGGCGCAGAACTTTTGTAGATAACACTTTTTCTATTATTAAAAAAAGCAATGTTATTATTTAAATATACCCAAGTCTTAGGATAGAGATCCTGAATATATGCAGTGTTCTGCTTGGGTCTTATTTGAGTGACAATAACGTACTTTGTGAACTCGGTCAGAATGGGTTTTTTATATGCACTGGACTTGATAAGTGGAAACACTAATTCGCTCTCAATATCAACAATATTCTTCTGCTTGTTTATTAGTTTACCGTTTTTAAGATCAAGCTCCATCACCTTACTACAGTCATGTTTTACCCCAGAACGCCAAGTAAGCCGACACGTTCCCTCAAGGTCAATCTCTGTGCTAAGGGGGCTGAGCGTCCCGTCTTTCGCAATCAATGTATCGAGCTGTGTTCCGGTTTCAAAGTCCTTAACATCACAAGCAACGGATGTGCATTTTGTTGTCGGAGACAATTTAATAACAAAAACACAGGCGGCGGCAGAAATTCCAAAGACTTTGTTGCTATTAAAATTCAGTATTTCTAGTTTATCATAGGAAATATGTTTTCGATCAATTTCAAGAATAACGTTTCTTGCTACTGAAGTTTTACATAGCATACAAATTGTACTATTTGTTCCCTTATATTCATCAAGCAACTGTAAAATTATATATTCGCAAATGTCAAAGTTTGATGAGCCCGTCAAGGCATCAATACCTCGCAAACCTTTGAAGTTGAGCTTTTGCGGCAGGTTATAAGACAAATTAGCGTTAGTTACCCAAGGGGGATTACCAATAACCAACACATCATCTGTTCCGCAGATTTCTTTTGTATTTACCTCAAAAATATTTCCAACAATGATATTTGCAGCAGGCACAGCATTTTTTGCGGCTTTGGCATAACTATCGTTGATCTCAATACCGATAATGTCATTATTTTTTAATACTGAAGATGCGGCACTTAGAAAATTGCCAAGACCGCAAGTTGGTTCAAGGATCACCTTAGCATTTGATGCTAATTCTTCTCGCTTGATGTATTCGCATACTTTATAGCAAAAATCTATTGGAGTTTGGTAGTCTCCAAACTCTTTTTTTGCATCACCAAACATAGTTAATAACACCCGTAACAGAATTATCGAGGCCAATTACACGCTTGTATTGCAATCTCCACTGCAGTGCATTACTTATGGTCAAATACCCCTGTTCAGGAGGATTCTCTAAGATTTCATCTGCGAGATCATTATATGTAACATCATCGCCCGGAACATTCTTGTCATTCAAAAGAGCAATGATGTCTTCTTTGTTTGCATCAACAGAAAGCATTTTTCTGATGAGTGCAGTGATAGTATAATCTGCCGTTCTATCTGCCTCAATAAAGGTACAATGCGTAATTTTAAGAGTGCAGGAATGGGCGGTATCATGCTTATTGTAAACAAATACGAGCAAGTTATATCCCAATCCAAAAATTTTTTGTCTTGCTGACTTAAATGGGCAACTACTCTGAGGTTGAGTATAACTTGTAGTCTTAATATCTGTATTTACTGAAGGAAGGTCAATGCCCAAGGCGCTACTCCCAACGGTCATTACGTATTTACTGCGGAGATATTCTTGGAAAAGGTGTTCTACATATGTGCCAACCGCTTTACCGTCGGTAATGCCAATAAGAGAGGTATGATTTTGTGTTGAAATAATCTCGCTAAAGTGCTTAGCTTCTTGTATTAGAATATCCAGTGTCAATTCCATGCTACATCCTCCATATATCACAATTTATAAAATTATATCATAATTAACGGTTAATGTAAATGAGAGCCATGCATAAAATACACGTCAATAAGATAGACGCATCGCCTGACTTTCCGTAGCGATAAGTCTATCGCAAACTGCGCCGTTGTTGCGCCCAAAAAAATGTTTAAGGGAAGCGACTTCTACCGCATTGGCGGTAGCATAGCGCATTATAGCGGCGAGGTGTGGTTACTAACGGATACAATTCCGAGTTGACATCTGTCGAATAATACTATAATAAAAAGCCGTGTGGCTTATGCTTAAACTGCACCAATTTCTGCATTTTTTATCACGCTCAATTTTTCAAAATTGGTGCATATAGAAAAAGCCACGCATCCAATAATTAGAATGTTTGGCAAATTCATGGTGCTTTTACGATTACAAGATTAAAACTGGTGCACAAATAAAGAAAAATCCCCGAGAAATCGGGGACTTTTCTCACGCCGCACCGCTATCAGTGTGACGTCATAATATGGTCGGAGTGGGGGGACTTGAACCCCCGGCCTCTTGGTCCCGAACCAAGCGCGCTACCAGCTGCGCTACACCCCGTTTTTCACAGCTTACTTATTATATGGATTTTTCTGCCGGATGTCAAGTGTTTTGCCGGATCCCGGGGCAGAAAAATGCGATGGAGGCTATTTGCACCACGGGAAGTCCTATGATATAATCAATATAACGCAAGCAAATAGGGGAGGAGCAAGTCCATGCTGCATCTGTGGATCGGCCGGGCCGGCGCCGGAAAGACGGCCCGGGTACTGGAGACTATAAAGAAAAATCGCACCCGGCACGGCCAGATTCTGATCGTGCCTGAGCATGTGTCCCACGAGGCGGAGGTTGCGCTTTGCCATGCTTTGGGGGACACGGCCAGCCGCAATGCGGAGGTGCTGAGCCTGCGCAACCTATCCGGCCGAGTGCTGGGAGAGGTGGGCGGCCTGTCGGACTTCACCCTGGACGGCGGAGGTAAGCTTCTCACCATGCGCATGGCGCTGCAGGAGGTGGGCAGCAGCCTGCATGTGTTTAACAATCCTTCCCGCCGGGCGGCCTTTTTGGAGCAGCTGGTGGCCCTGGTGGATGAGCTGTACGCCTACGAGATACCGCCCCAGGAGCTCTATGCCCAGGTGCAGGATGTCCCGGGGCAGGAGGGGGACAAGCTGCGGGATGTGGCGCTGCTGTACGCCGCCTATGACGCTCGCCTCCGGTCTGGTGGGCGGGATGCCCGCTCCCGGGTGCAGAAGCTCCGGGATGCACTGCCGCAGGCGTCTTATCTGCGGGGCAAGGACGTGTATTTTGACGGGTTCTCCTATTTTAACAAAACGGAGGAGGGGATCCTCCTTACGGCGCTTACCCAGGCAGAGAGCGTCACTGTCACTTTGTTGGGGGATCGGTCTGCCACGGAGATCTTCCAAAATGCACTGCGGCAGCGGCAGCGCCTGGTGCGTATGGCGCAGCAGACGGGATGCCGCTGCACCATGGAGTTTATGGAGCCGGCGGGGAACACGCCCCTGGCCCATTTGGAAAAATACTTTTTCGGTGCTGCGGCGCCCACCCGAGAGGGCGGCGGCGATCAGGTGCGGCTGTATGAGGCCACCACCGCCTATGCCGAGGTGGAATATGTGTCCGCCCAGATCCGGCAGATGCTGCGCAATGGGTACCGATGCCGGGATATTGCCGTAACGGCTCGTGATCTGACAGAGTACGCCCCTGTGCTGGAGCATATTTTCGCCCGGGACGGAATCCCGGTGTATATGAGCCGCCGCAGTGATATTCTGCAGAAGCCGCCGCTGCTCCTGGTGCTGGGAGCGCTGGACGCCGTTACCGGCGGTTTTGAGTATGAGGATATGTTTCGCTATCTGAAAACCGGCCTGGCCGGCATCGACCGGGCGGAGTGCGATAAGCTGGAAAATTATGTGGTGCTCTGGGAGATTCGGGGCAAGATGTGGCTGCGTGACGTCCCCTGGACGGCCAACCCAGACGGCTACGGCGCAGAAATGACCCCGGAGCGCCGAGAGCGGCTGGAGGAGATCAACGCCATCCGGGAGAAGGTGCGCCTGCCGCTGCTGCCCCTGTATGAGAACATGAAGTCGCCCTCTGCCGCCGCGGACAAGGCCGCAGCTCTCTACCGGTTTGCCCGGCAGGCAGGTGTGCCGCAGCTGCTGGGGCAGCAGGCACAGGCGCTGATGCAATCCGGCCGGGTGCAAACGGCGGAGGAATACCGCCAGCTTTGGGAGATCTTCTGCACTGTGCTGGATCAGTTTGCCGAGATTTTGGGGGATACCGCCCTGACCGGGGAGGAGTTCTGCCGGATGCTGCGTCTGGTACTCACCCAGTACAGCGTGGGCACCATTCCGGCCACGCTGGATCAGGTGAAGGTCAGCGAGATGACCCGGGCTGACCGGCGCACCGTCCGGGCGCTGTTCCTGTTGGGCTGCAACGACCATCTGCTGCCCCGGGTGGATCAGGCGGGGGGCATTCTGGACCGCCGGGACAGGGCCTTTCTCCGAGAGCATGACCTGCCCCTGGCAGACGCCACCTTTGACGAGCTGGATCAGGAGCTGCAGAATATTTACTCCACTCTTACCCGGCCCACGGAGCTGCTGCATGTGAGCTATCCCACCGTCTCGCTGGACGGCTCGGCTCTGCGCCCGGCTTTTGTGGTGGAGCGTATCCGTCGCCTGCTGCCGGACGTGGCCCTGGAGCGTGAGGACGGGGAATACCGGCTCACCGTGCCCGCCACGGCTCTGGAGGCCGCAGGACGCTCCCCGGATAGCGCCCTGGCCGCTTATTTCCGGGCAGATCCCCGCACGGAGCCTGTGCTGGAGGCCATAGGCCGGGCCAAGCTGCTGGATCGGGGCCGCCTTTCTCCGGCGGCTGTTCGCACCCTATACGGCACCCAGGTGCAGATGTCCGCTTCTCGTATGGACCGCATGAAAAGCTGCCACTTCGGCTACTTCATGGAGTACGGCCTGCGGGCCAAGGAGCGCAAGGCTGCCGGGTTCCAGGCTCCGGAGATCGGCACGTTCATCCACTATCTGCTGGAGAATGTCCTCCGGGCGGTGCGGGACCGGGGCGGATTCGACAGCGTCACCCAGCCGGAGCTTGACGCCCTGGTGCAGCGGTACATCCGGGAATATGCCGACACAAGGATTGACCGCTACAGCGAGAAAAGCGCACGCTTCCGCTACCTGTTTGAGCGACTGCAGAGGACGGCCTGCGCCATTGTGAACAACGTGGCCGATGAGATGCGCCGCTCGGATTTCAAGCTTATGGAGTTTGAGCTGAGCTTTGGCGGCCGGGAGGCGGACCTGCCTGCCGTGTCCGTGGAGCGGGAGGACATCTCCCTGCGCCTGGTGGGTAAGGTGGACCGGGTGGACGGCTGGGTCAAGGACGGCAAGCTCTATTTGCGGGTGGTGGACTATAAGACCGGGCGGAAGTCCTTCAGCCTGTCCGATGTGCAGTACGGTCTGGGTATCCAAATGCTGCTGTACCTGTTTGCGCTGGAGCGGGAGGGGGAGAAGCACTTCGGGATGCCGGTGGTGCCGGCAGGGGTGCTGTATCTGCCCGCCCGGGACGTGATCGTCTCGGAAAAGCGAGATGCGTCTCCGGCTAAGATCGAATCCGACATTCAGAAGGAGCTGCGCCGCAGCGGCCTGGTGCTGGAGGATGCCCAGGTGCTCCGGGCCATGGAGCACGATGCCCTAGAAAAGCCGGTGTATCTGCCCATTACCCTGAAAAAGGACGGTACCATCACCGACGGCGTGGCCACGGCCCACGAGCTGGGCCGTTTGGGCCGGTACACGGAGCATCTGCTGGAGCAGATTGCCGGGGAGCTGGCCCGGGGCAACGTGGACGCCGACCCGGCTTACCGCACACCCCAGGACGGCGCATGCCGGTGGTGTGCCTATGCATCCGCCTGCTATTTCCGTCCCGGCAGCGGCACGGACCGCCGCCGCATCCTGAAAAAGGCATCTCCGGCGGAGGTATGGCAGAATATCGATGAACAACTGGGAAAGGAGGCGCGCCATGATCGATCCTAATCTGACCGACGAGCAGCGCCAAGCTGTTACTGATGGCGGCGGCAGCCTGCTGGTATCCGCGGCAGCCGGTTCAGGTAAGACGAAGGTGCTGGTGGAGCGCCTGTTTCGCCGGGTGGAGGAGGAGCATTGCAGCGTAGACGATTTCCTCATTATCACCTATACCCGGGCCGCAGCCGCAGAGCTGCGGGGTAAGATCGCCCGGGAGCTTTCACAGCGAGTGGCACAGCAGCCGGAAAACGTCCATCTGCGCCGCCAGCTGTTCCGGGTTTACCAGGCAGATATTAAGACAGTGGATGCTTTCTGCGGCAGTCTGCTCCGGGAGCACATCCATCTGCTGCCGCCGGTGAATGGCCGTAGCCTCACCCCGGATTACCGCCTGCTGGATGAGCAGGAGGGCGCTGCACTGCGCAGCCGCGTGCTGGATCGGGTCATGGACCGGTTTTATGAGGCGCTGGAGCAGGGGGACGAAAATGCTGCCCTCCTGGCCCAGACCTTGGGTGCGGGCCGGGATGACAGCCGCCTTACGGAGCTGGTTCTTGAGCTGTACGAAAAGCTTCAAAGTCAGGCGCATCCCCTGCAATGGCTGCAGGAGACACGAAAATTTTGGCAATCCGTCCCCAATACGCTGACGGATACTCCCTTTGGCGAGCTGCTCCTGGCCGACCTGGGCCAGTGGGCGGAGTTCTGGAGCCGCCGTCTGCGCCGGGCCCGGGGGGAGATGGGCGAGTGCCCCAAGGTGGAGGCGGCCTACGGCCCTGCCTTTGCCGCCATGGCCGATGCGGCGGAGCGCCTGCGCCGGGCTGCGGCCACAGGCTGGGACGCTGCCGGGAAAACGGACCTTTCTTTCCCCAGCCTCAAGGCAGTCCGGGGGGCGGAGAATGAGGAAGTGAAAAGCCGCATGAAGGCCCTAAAGGAGCGCTTTGGCAAGGAGCTGAAGGAGGTTATGGAGCCGTTTTCTACCTCCCAGGCAGAGCATTTAATGGACCTGCACGTCATGGCTCCGGCCATGTTGGCGCTGCTGGACCTGACGGCGGAGTTTATCCGTGCCCTGCAGCAGGAGAAGGTGCGCCGCAACGTAGCGGATTTCTCCGACCAGGAGCACTACGCCGTGGAGCTGCTCCTGACCGCCGACGGCAGCCCCACGGAGTTGGCCCGGCAAATCGCAGAGAGCTATGTGGAGATTATGGTGGACGAGTACCAGGACACCAACGAGGTGCAGAACTGCATTTTCTCCGCTATTTCCCGTAAAGGGGGGAACCTTTTTACTGTGGGTGACGTCAAGCAGAGCATCTATCGCTTCCGCCTGGCACAGCCGGAGATATTCCTGGAGAAATACCAGAGCTATTGCCACGCGGATACTGCTGCCCCAGGCCAGGCCCGCAAGATACTGCTCACCCGCAATTTTCGGTCCCGGCCGGAGGTGCTGGAGGCTACGAACTTCATTTTCCGCCATATTCTCTCCCGGCAGATGGGGGAGATGGATTACGGCCCGGAGGAGCAGCTCTATCCCGGCGCCCGATTTACCGCCGCGCCGGACCGGGAGACGGAGCTGCACCTTGTCAGCGTGGAGAACACTGAGGACGAGGACTTTGACCGCACCCGGGTGGAGGCTGACTTTGTGGCGGGCATGGTGCGCAGGATGCTGGACGATGGCTATCCCGTGCAGGGGGAGGACGGCGCGCTGCGGCCTGTGGAGCCGGAGGATATTGTGATTCTCATGCGCTCACCCAGGAGCCGCATGGCGGACTTCGGGGCGGCTATGAGCCGCTGCGGTATTCCGTATTCCGGCGGCGAAAGGGAGAGCTTTTTCGAGACCTTGGAGATTTCCACGGTCTATTCGCTTTTGCAGATTATCGACAATCCACGGCAGGATGTTCCCCTCATTGCCGTGCTGCGCTCACCGCTGCTGGGCTTTACGCCGGATCTGCTGGCCGCTATTCGCAGCTGCGGCAAAGGAGATTTCTATGACGCCTGCTGTGCCTGCCCGGAGGAGCCGGTACAGGATTTCCTGGCGCAGCTGCAGCAGCTGCGGGACCTTGCAGCGGAGCTGCCAGCCGACCAGTTGCTCTGGCAGATTTATGACAGACTACATCTTTTGGGTGTCTTTGGCGCTATGGAGGACGGCGAGCTGCGGCGCAGCCGCCTGCTGAACCTGTGCCGGTACGCATCGGACCTGGCCGGGCAGGGGAAAATCACGGTTTTTGAGCTGACGGACTATCTCCGCAGCCTCATGACCCGGGAAAAGGAGCCGCAGATCGCCTCAGAGCAGAACGCTGGGGGCGTGCAGATCATGAGCATCCATCGGTCCAAGGGCTTGGAGTTTCCGGTAGTGATCCTATGTGACCTGAATCATAGGTTTAACGGCGCAGATCAGACCAGCCCTGTGCTGGTGCATCCCCGGCTGGGCTTGGGCACGGAACGGGTGGACACGGCCCGGCGGGTGCGCTACCCCACCATTTCAAAGATCGCGCTGGCGCAGGAGATGGAAAAGGAAATGCTCTCCGAGGAGATGCGCCTGCTCTATGTGGCTATGACCCGCGCCAAGGAAAAACTGATTTTAGTGGATTGCCTGAAGAATGCCCGCTCCCATGTGCAGAAGCTCTCAGCCCTCACGGAGCTGCCGGTGCCGCCCCAGGTAGTGCGCAGCGCCAAGACCATGGGCGATTGGGTACTACAGGTGCTTTTGTGCAGCACCGAGGCCGGGGCGATCCATGCTTGGGCCGGTATTGCGCCTCCTGTGCGGGAGAGCGCTGCGGGCTGGCGGGTTTATCTCCACGAAAACCCTGCCACGCCCGCAGCCGCTCGGGTGGAGGAAGGGGAGGGCGCCCGGGAACCGGCCTTTTATCCCCAGCTGCTGCAAGGAGAATATACCCATTTGGAGGCTGCCCGTATCCCCACTAAGATTACAGCTACCCAGCTCAAGGGGCGGGAGCTGGATCAGCAGATCGCCGAGGGAACTGCACAGCATCTGCCGGTACAGACGGAATTTGCCGCGCCAAAATTTATGCAGGAGCAGCAGGGCCTCACCCCGGCGGAGCGGGGTACTGCCATGCACCTGGTAATGCAGTATCTGCCCTTTGACACCCCGGCCCGGCCCGATGCGGTGAAGGAATATGTGCAATCGCTGGTGCAGCGTCGGCTTCTGACTATGGAGCAGGGAGAAAGCATAAATGCTTCACAGATTGCAAAATTTCTGGCATCCGACCTCTGCCGGCAGATGCGCGGGGCTGTACAGGTCTGGCGAGAGTTTCGCTTTGCGCTGCTGGTGCCGGCATCTATATATGATCCTCGGGTCCAGGGGGAGGAGATGATGCTGCAGGGTGTGGCGGATGCATGCTTCCGCACGGCAGAGGGCCTTGTGGTGGCAGACTTCAAGACGGACCGTTTGCAGCCCGGTGAGGAAATAGAACGAGCGGAGCGATATCGGCCGCAATTGGAGGCTTACAGCCTGGCATTGAGCCGGGTACTGGAGGAGCCGGTATGCCGCCGGGTACTGTATTTCTTCTCCACTGGAGTTCAGTTGGATCTGTGAGTGAAAACAGAGAAACTTCCACAAAAAAAATGCTTGCATTATGCGGCTACATGTGTTATCATATAATCTGCCTTTGGGATTTCAGAGGACTTGTGTACCGGAAAGGGGTGAACCAGAGCAATGAAGGAAGGAATCCATCCCAATTATCAGCAGACTACTATTAAATGCGCCTGCGGTAATGTAATTGAGACAGGTTCTACGAAGAAGGATATTCGCGTAGAAGTCTGCTCTAAGTGTCACCCGTTCTTTACGGGCAGACAAAAGCTGGTGGACACCGGCGGCCGTGTGGCCAAGTTCAACAAGCGCTTCGGCCTGGACAAGTAATTTGTCAGAACACCAAGCCCTGCACCCTTTCGGTGCAGGGCTTTTTTCAAGGAGATTATAGTCTGCTGCGCACACAATTTTATCGTTAGTGCTTTGCGCCGAAATTCCACTACTGCTTATTTGCATATTTTTCTCAAGCATATGTTGCAAGAGAAAATGACCTCAGTGATTTGTCGCCGGACAGCAGTTTCTGCCAGGACTTTTGCTGGAATATAAGGCAGTTAATTTTTGAAATAGAGCTTATTAAGAGTTGGGATCCATTATGCACTGATTTACAAAGCTAATCGATCAGAAATAAAAGCCGGGCTGTATTTCACAGCCTGGCTTTTACTGTTTTACGGAGACCCACAGATAAACCTGCGGAGCTTTTACTTGAAAGGATAGAAAGGCGGATAGGTGAAAAAATCTGTTAGGCGGCGGTGCGGCGCTGGCCAAAATACAGTGCGCCGTACACCAGGCACAGAATCAGCACCAGTGCTGCCAGCGCCACGGTCCCAATGGCACATACCGTTCCGATGCCATGAGGCAGGAAGAAGGCAATAACTGCCAAACCGAAGCAAATAGCTGTCAGCAGTACGATCAGGCTGCGAATGGTTTTCATCTGTTTCATGTTACATTCCTCCTGTTCTTAGTTTATGTACTTACTATAGCATACGCAAGGAGATCATTCATTACAGCACCGCTACAATACTATAATGATTCGACTACAAAACAGTAACATTTATGAGTTAAAAAGTATAAAATGTAACCTTTCCCCTCAGAACCTGTTTTACGCTTGAATTGACCTTGTTTTTTTGGTATAATCCATATGTTATAAAAGAGTGAAGATGGGGGAGTATCGACTTGCACTATTTGAGCAACTTATGGTCGGCGCTGGACTTTGGGTCAATGCTTGATATGGTACTGCGCTTGGCAGCGGTTCTGCTGTGCCTGACGGTGCATGAGACCTGCCACGGTCTGGCGGCCTATGCCTTGGGCGACCCCACGGCGCGGCGGGCCCATAGGCTGAGCCTGAACCCCCTGCGGCATATTGATTGGTTCGGATTGCTGATGATGTTTGCGGCGGGCTTCGGCTGGGCTAAGCCTGTGCCGGTGAATCCAAACTACTTCAAAAAACCCAAGCAGGGAATGGCCCTTACGGCGCTGGCAGGGCCCGTGAGCAATTTTTTGCTGGCGCTGCTCACGCTGCTTGCTGCCAGGATATTTTGCGACATGGCGGCCTATTCGGAGACGGACCAAAGAATTTTGGATTTTCTGCTGATGGTGGCGGTGCTGTCCATCGGCCTGGGCCTTTTTAACCTGGTGCCTATCCCGCCGCTGGACGGGTCTAAGGTGCTGTTTGCGGTGCTGCCGGACCGAGCCTATGATTGGCTTATGCGCAATGAACGGTACGGCATGCTGCTGCTTTTTGCGTTGGTTTTCTTCGATGTGGGCAGCAACGCCCTTTCTAAGACGATCCAATGGGTATTTGATTTATTCTGCCGCATGGTCGGCCTATAAGGGAGATAGCATTTTGGATAATCCCATTTTTAAATTGGAAAAGGTGGTGCAGACCAGGGCGGCGGAGTCAATGGAGGATTTCGAGGGGCCGCTGGATCTGATCCTGTTCCTGCTGAGTAAAAATAAAATTGAGATCCAGGACATCCCTATTACACTGATTCTGGATCAATATTTGGAATATCTGGAAAAGCGGCAGCAGATGGATCTGGAGGTGGCCAGCGAATTTGTAACCATGGCTTCCCACCTTATGTACATTAAGACGAGGATGCTCCTATCCATTGAGGACGAGGAGGCCCAGAGCGAGATGGACGCCCTCATTCAGTCCCTGCAGGATCGGCAGCGGGGCGAATGCTACCAAAAGATCCGCAAGCTGACGGAAAAGCTGGGCCCTATGAGCGAATTCGGGCGCAACATCTTCACCAAAAATCCGGAGCCCGTGAAGCGGGGCAAGGTGTTTGAATACGACCACGAGCCGGGAGAGCTGGCCATCGCCATGCAGGAGCTGCTGGACCGGCGGGATATGGCGCTGAATCCGCAGCTGACGGTGTTTGAGGACATCGTGAAGCGGGAGCCGTACTCTGTGGAGGAGAAAGCGGAAGAGATCGTGCAGCGTGTAAAGCTGGCGGGCATTACTCGGTTTCTGCTCCTGTTCAAGGGCAGCCGCAGCCGCAGTGAGCTGGTGGCTACCTTTATGGCGGTGCTGGAGCTGTGTAAAAAGCATGTGCTGCGTCTGGCCGGCGGGCCGGAGGATTGCATGGTGTCCTGCGGTAAGGAAAACGAGGTGTAATCGGAGAGAATATGGAAATACTGGAAATGAAAGAGATTGAGGCGGCCCTGGAGGGCATCCTTTTTGCCTCCGGCGAGCCGGTGCACATCGACCGCATCTGCCTGGCCCTGGATCTGGACAGGCCCACGGCGGAGCTGGTGCTGCAGAAGCTGGGAGACTACTACAGCTTTGAGCGGCGGGGCATACGCCTGGTGCGTATGGCGGACACCTGGCAGCTGTGCTCAGCACCGGAATATGCGGAATATATCCGCAAAGCCTTTGAGATACGCAAGCCGGCCAAGCTCTCCCAGCCGGCGCTGGAGGTGCTGGCCATCATTGCCTACTACCAGCCCACTACCCGGGCCTATATCGATCAGATTCGGGGCGTGGACAGCTCGTATACTGTGGGGCTGCTGCTGGATCGGCATATGATCGAGGAGTGTGGTACATTACAGGTGCCGGGACGGCCCAGGCTGTACCGCACTACCAAGGAATTCCTCCGGGCATTCCATCTGAACACCCTGGAGGATCTGCCGGAAATGCCGGGGCTGGAGAACGATGGGCAGCTGCGGCTGGAAAACGACGGGACCATCAGTGAGGACATGAACACCTGACAGAAGCATCTGAGAGGAGGCGGACACGGCTTGACGGCACTGTGGATAGTGGGAATACTGCTGGCAATCTTTTTGGTTGTGCAGCTGAGCCGTGTGGGCGTGCGCCTTGCCTTCGGCGAGGAGTGCAGAGTAATGCTGCGGCTGGGGCCCATACGCATGCAGGTGGTGCCAAAGAAGGAAACGGCAAAGAAGAAGCCGAAAAAAGATAAAGCAACCAAGAAGAAAAAGGAAAAACCCAAAAAGGAGATGCCGAAGATCACGGCCCGGGCGGTGCTGGATAGCCTGCCGGAGTTGTGGCAGATTCTGAAAAAGGGTTTGCGGATGACCTTTCACCGGGTTCGTGTTGCGCCCATGGATATCTCGGCGGTCATAGGGGGGGACGACCCGGCGGACACGGCGCTGCTCTACGGCCGGCTCAGTGCGGCCATGTATACGGCGATGCCGATGCTGCAGGAGCTGGTGCATATGCCGGACCCGCATATCCACCTGGAGCCGGAGCTGCAGGGAGGGGAGACGAGGATTTCGGGAGAAGTGGGCGTGTCCTTTTTAATCTGGGACCTGACGGTCATCGGCTTTGCCTGCGGCGTGCCGCTCATTCACTGGCTCCTACGACTTCGCAAACAGCCGCCTAAGGCGGAAAACGATATTAAAACGCAATCTGGAAAGGATGAACAATATGGAAAACAAGGAAAAGACCAGCCTCAGCGAAATGATGGAGACCTCCATGAGCAAGGTGCGGGAAATGGTCAGCAGTGATACAGTCATCGGCCAGCCCATTACCACGCCGGACGGTGTAACATTGGTGCCGGTATCCCGGCTGAGCTTTGGCTTTACCTGCGGCGGCAGCGACTTCGGCAAGCAGGCGGACGGCAAGAATTTTGCCGGCGGCACCGCCTCTGCCGTGAAGGTGGATCCGGTGGCGTTTCTTGTGGTGAAGGATGGCGTGACACGGGTGATGCCGGTGGCGATCCCTGCTATGGGAACAGCAGACCGCATCATCGAAATGGTGCCCCAGGTCATGGACCGGGTGGAGAGCTTCCTGGATAAAAAGAAGGAAACTACCGAATTCTAACTGCGTATACTGTTACCATCAACTGTAAAAAAGGTGATGGGGAGTGAAATTTGCGCAGGTGATTGCCGCCGTGCTGGCGGTATTGCTGCTGCTGACACAGCAGGTGTGGGCCGTGGACTTGTCTGCCACGGCGGCGGTGCTCATGGATTGCGATACGGGGCAGATCCTCTACCAGAAGAATGCTGACAAACGGATGCGGATTGCCAGCACCACCAAAATCCTTACGGCCCTGGTGGTGCTGGAGGAGTGCGGGCTGCGGCAGGAGGTCACCGTGATGCAGCGGCATATGGCCGAGGGCTCCTCCATGTATCTAAAGCCCGGGGAAAGGGTGACGGTGGAGACCCTGCTATACGGCCTACTGCTATGCTCCGGCAACGATGCGGCCCTGGCGCTGGCGGACGCCTGCGGCGGCGAAAAGCAGTGCATCCGGCGGATGAACGACCTGGCCGGACGGATCGGCATGAACAGCAGCCACTTTGAAAACCCCAATGGGCTGGACGGAGAGACACACTACTCCACGGCCCGGGACATGGCGAAGCTGGCGGTTTATGGGGCTAAAAACCCTACGCTGATGCGCATATGCTCCACCATTGCCGCCCAAACCGGCGGACGCAGCATGAAAAACCACAACCGGCTGCTGCGGGAGCTGGTGGGCTGCGTGGGGATGAAAACGGGCTATACCAAGGCAGCCGGGCGGACGCTGGTATCCTGCGTGGAGCGGGAAGGGCGGATGCTGGTGGCTGTGACGCTGCAGGATGGCAACGATTGGGCCGACCATGCGGCACTGTATGCATATGGATTTGGTCGGGAAATCGGCGCGGAAACGGCGATTGCACCCGGAGAGAAAAAATATTTTTAAAAAAGGCAGGTGACACCGGTGCGTCAGCGTGTACAGAAGATCATTGCCCAGGCGGGGTTATGCTCCAGGCGGACAGCGGAGGAATGGATGCTCTGCGGCCGGGTCACGGTGAACGGCGATACGGCCCGGCCCGGAGATCAGGCGGATCCGGATACGGATTGCATCGCTGTGGACGGAAAGCCATTATCCGGCAGTAAAGAGAAGGTCTATCTGATGCTGCACAAGCCGAGAGGCTATGTGACAACCCTTTCAGACGAGTTTGGGCGCAGGACAGCTGCGGAGCTAATAGAGAGCTGCGGCGCGCGGGTGTTTCCTGTGGGACGACTTGATATGGATTCTGAGGGACTGCTGCTGTTTACCAATGATGGCGAGCTTATGCAGCAGCTTATTCACCCCAAATATGAGGTGGACAAGCTGTATCGGGTGACGGTGCGTGGGAATTGGAATAAGGGCGTGGAGCTGCTGCAGCAAATGCGCCTGCTGGAGGGAGAGCCCATTGCCCCGGCACGGGTGGAGGTGCTGTCCGGCCAGGGAGAAAAGGCTGTTCTGCAGGTGACCATCCACCAGGGGAAGAACCGGCAGATCCGGCGCATGTGCCGGCAGGCGGGATTGACCGTTCTGCGACTGGAGCGTATAGCGGAACACGGAATTTTATTAGGAAATTTGCCGTGTGGCAAGTGGAGAGCCTTGACAGAAGATGAAGTCAAAACGCTGAAGGGAAGCGATGAATTATGAGCCATAATGTGCTCTATCTGATCCGCACCGGGATGGATGATTTTTCCAAGGGACAGAAGCGGATTGCCAACTACATACTGTCTAACTACGACAAAGCTGCCTTTATGACGGCCTGCCGCCTGGGCCAGATTGCCCAGGTCAGTGAGTCCACGGTGGTGCGCTTTGCCTCTCAACTGGGGTATGACGGCTATCCGGCCATGCAGAAGGCGCTGCAGGAGCTGATCCGGGGCAAGCTCACCAGTATTCAGCGCATTGAGGCATCCGGAAAGCAGATCAACGGCGGCGACATCGCCGGCAGCGTTATGCAGCGAGATATGGAGACCATCCGCAGCACCATTGAGTGCATAGACCGGACGGAGTTCGACCTGGCAGTGGAGAAGCTGGTGGATGCCAAGCACATCTATCTGCTGGGTGTGCGGTCATCGGCTTTTTTGGCGGGCTATCTGAATTTTTATTTTCATCTTATCTTTAAGAATGTGACTCTGGTGCAGAGCGCGGCAGGGGAGATATTCGACCAGATGCTGCGCATCGGTCCGGGGGATGTGCTGGTGGGCATCAGCTTCCCCAGGTACTCCCAAATTGCGGTGAATGCCGTGCGCTTCGCCAGGGACAGAGGGGCGGATGTGATTGCCGTGACGGACAGCAAAATGTCGCCTATTTACAAGATGGCCAGCGCATCCCTGCTGGTGAGCAGCGATATGATCTCGTTTGTGGATTCTATGGCAGCGCCTGTGAGCCTGCTGAACGCACTCATTATGGCGGTGGGACAGCAGAAAAGTGAGGAGACCGCTGAGTCGTTCTCGGAGCTGGAGCGTGTGTGGTCCCAGTATGGGGTTTTTGGGGATGCAGAAGATGAATAAGGAGATCGTGGTTATCGGTGGTGGTGCGGCCGGCATGATGGCAGCCATTGCTGCGGCAGAGCGGGGGGCTGCCGTGCGTCTGCTGGAGCCAAACGAGCGGCTTGGCAAAAAATTGAATATCACCGGCAAGGGCCGGTGCAACGTGACCAACAACTGCACCGTGGAGGAGCTGCTGGCGCATATTCCCCGTAATGGCAAGTTCCTTTACAGCGCTTTAGTTCGCTTCACAAGCGCCGATGCTATGGCGTTTTTGGAGGGGATCGGCGTACCGCTGAAAACGGAGAGAGGAAACCGGGTGTTTCCTGTGTCAGACTGCGCGTTTGACGTATCCGGGGCGCTGAAGAAGCGGATGGAGAAGCTGGGCGTCCGCTGGGAGCATGACCGGGCGGTGTCTCTATTGGTGGAGGAGGGCGCAATCAGTGCCGTACAGGGGGAAAAGAAGGAGTACCCGGCTGCAGCGGTAATTTTAGCCACGGGGGGCGTGTCCTATCCCGGGACGGGCTCTACCGGTGACGGCTACCGGATGGCCGCCCAGCAGGGCCACACCATTGTGGAGCCCCACGGCTCCCTGGTGCCGCTGGTGAGCGATGATCCCTGCTGCGAACAGATGCAGGGGCTGGCGCTAAAAAACGTGCTGCTTTCCGCCCAAAATGAAAAGGGAAAAACTGTGTTCAGCGAGTTTGGCGAGATGCTGTTCACCCATTTCGGCGTATCGGGGCCGCTGGTGCTGTCGGCCAGTGCGCATCTGCGGGATTGGGACAAGCATACCTATAGGCTTTCCATCGACCTGAAGCCGGCTCTTTCAGAGGAAAAGCTGGAGGAGCGGCTGCTGCGGGAGCTGCGGGAGCAGAGCAACCGGAACATGGAAAACGTGCTATCCTCGCTGCTGCCCCACAGCATGGTGCCGGTGATGTGCCGGCGGCTGGGGCTTTCCCCGGAGCTGAAGGCCAACTCACTGAAGAAGGAGCAGCGCCGGGGACTGCTGCAGGAGCTGAAGCATTTTAAGCTGTCCATTACCGGCCCCCGGCCGGTGGCGGAGGCCATTGTCACCTCCGGCGGCGTTAAGGTGGGAGAGGTAAACCCCAACAGCATGGAATCCAAAAAGGTCCGCGGCCTTTTCTTCGCGGGAGAGATTTTGGATGTGGATGCTTACACGGGCGGGTTCAACCTGCAGATCGCCTGGTCTACGGGCCGGGCGGCAGGGATCGCCGCCGCAGAAATAAAAGGAGAGGGAGAACTATGAGCGTATATTCCGTGGCCGTGGACGGCCCGTCCGGAGCAGGCAAAAGCACGCTGAGCAAGGCTGTGGCCAAGGAGCTGGGCATTGTATATGTGGACACCGGCGCCATTTACCGCAGCATTGGCTACTATATTTACAAAAACGGCATGGATCCCAAAGACGCCGCGGCGGTGGTGGCCGTGCTGCCGCAGATCCGGGTGGACATGCGCTACAGCGATGATGGATTGCAGCATATGCTCCTCAATGGAGAGGATGTAACGGAGCAGATCCGGCTGCCGGAGATCTCCATGTATGCCTCCGCTGTATCCGCTATCCCGGCGGTGCGTACTTTTTTACTGGAAATGCAGCGGGATATGGCCCGGCGCAGCAGCGTCATTATGGATGGCCGGGATATCGGCACCGTGGTGCTGCCTCAGGCCCAGGTGAAGATATTCCTCAGCGCCGACGTGGAGGTGCGGGCCCGCCGCCGGACTATGGAGCTGGAGCGGCGGGGGACGCCAAAGCCCTATGAGCAGGTGCTGGAGGAAATGAAGGCACGGGATTGGGCGGACAGCCACCGGGCGGCAGCACCGCTGCAGGCGGCCGCAGACGCCGTGACAGTGGACACAACCCATATGGATTTTCAACAGAGCATGGACGCCATTTTACAGGAGATCAGAAAGCGGGTCAGATAATGAGCAGCAAGTATTTTGCCACCGTATATGATATTGTGAAGCCTATTGCCACCTTCCTGCACCCTATCCGGGTGGAGGGGCTGGAGAACGTGCCCAAGGAAGGGCCTGTGCTGCTGTGCCCCAACCACAGCAGCAACTGGGATCCTATTTTGCTTATTTGCGCCCTGGGACGGGAGGCAAACCTGCAGATCATGGGGAAGAACCAGCTGTTTAAGATCCCCATTCTGCGCACGTTCCTGCGGAAAATGGGTGTATTCCCCGTGGACCGGGACCACTCCGACATCGGCGCGGTAAAAAGGTCCATCCAGGCCCTGAAGGATGGGTTTATGCTGATGGTGTTTCCTGAAGGGACCCGGGTGCGCAAAAAGAACCGTGGGGCACGGCCCAAGGGCGGCGTAGCCATGATGGCCATCCGGGCCGGAGCCAAGCTGATGCCCATTTATATCGGGACGAAAAAGCGGCTGTTTGCCAAGGTGCCTATTATTTTCGGCAAGCCCTTTACACCGGCATACACAGGGCGAAAGGGAACTGTTGAGGAATACCAGGCCAACGCCGACGAGGTGATACGCCGGGCGTATGAATTAGGGGGAGAGACATGGACGTAATGGTGGCGCAGAGCGCCGGATTCTGCTACGGCGTAAAGCGGGCGGTGGACATGGCTCGGGACACAGCGCACCGGGGAGAGCCCTGCGTGATGCTGGGCAGCATTATCCACAATGCCAACGTGGTGGCGGAGTTGGAGGCACTGGGGATGCGCAAGGCGGAATCCTGGCAGGAGGTCCTGCCCGGCGAAACGGTGGTCATCCGCTCCCACGGGGAGAAAAAAGAGGTTTTTGAAAAGCTGGAGGAGCTGGGCGCCCGGTGCGTCAACGCTACCTGCCCCAATGTGCTGCGTATCCAGCAGCTTGTGGCCCAGGCCCAGGAGGAGGGGAGGACGCCCCTTATCATCGGCGAGCCCCATCACCCGGAGGTCATGGGTGTGGCCAGCTGGTCGGAGCGGTCGGTAATCCTGCCGGGACCGGCAGAGCTGGAAAAATGGCTGGCGGAGGACGAAAGCCGCCGGGCTTTACCCCTAACGGCGGCGGCACAAACTACCTGTGTACGAACAATTTGGGAAAGTTCTAAAGAAATTTTAAAAAAACAGTGTACAAATGCAAAAATCTTTGATACAATATGTAATGCTACGCATAGGCGTCAAGCGGAGGCGGCCGATCTGGCGGCCAAAGTAGACGTTATGGTCGTTGTTGGAGACCGGAAAAGTGCCAATACCAAGCATTTAGCGGAGATTTGCAGGGAGAAATGCGGACGGGTTGTTCAGATTGAACGGGCCGGTGAGCTCTCGTCAGACCTTTTTGAAGGATGTCTTGTGGCAGGTCTAACGGCCGGTGCATCTACGCCTGCGGGCATCATTAAGGAGGTATATACAACGATGAGCGAAGAAATCAAGAACATGGAATCCACCGAGGAGAGCTTCGAGGAACTGCTGGAAAAATCTTTTAAAACTTTAAATACAGGAGAGAAGGTAACCGGTATTGTGACGGCAGTCGGCCCCACCGAGGTCCAGGTTGACCTGGGCTGCAAGCAGGCTGGCTATATCGCCGTGGATGAGCTGAGCGCTGATCCTAACGTCAAGCCCGAGGATGTGGTGAAGGTCGGCGATGAGATCGAGACCTACATCATCCGCGTTAACGACGTGGAGGGCTACGCTATGCTCTCAAAGAAGCGTCTGGACGCTGTGAAGGTTTGGGAGGATATCGAGAAGGCCCGTGAGGAGAAGACCACCCTGGAGGGTAAGGTCACCGAGGAGAACAAGGGCGGCATTGTCGTCAATGTCAAGGGCGTGCGCGTGTTCGTGCCCGCTTCCCAGAGCGGCCAGCCCCGTGGCGCTGATCTCAGTGAGATGATCGGGCAGACCGTTTCTCTGCGTATCACCGAGGTCAACCGTGCCCGCCGCCGCGTGGTGGGTTCCATCCGTGCGGTGCAGTTTGAGGCCCGTCAGGCTGCCCAGGCTGCCATTTGGGAGAGCATCGAGGTGGGTAAGCACTATACCGGCACCGTGAAATCCATGACCAGCTACGGCGTGTTTGTGGACATTGGCGGCGTGGATGGTATGGTACATATCTCTGAGCTGTCCTGGTCCCGCATTAAGAATCCCGCTGAGGTGGTTTCTGTGGGCGATACCCTGGATGTGTACGTCATTTCCTTCGATCCCGAGAAGCACAAGATCTCCCTGGGTGTGAAGGATCGCTCCTGCAATCCTTGGGATAAGTTTATGGAGACCTATCATGTGGGCGACGTGGCCAACGTGCGCATCGTGAAGCTGATGACCTTCGGCGCTTTCGCTGAGGTCGTTCCCGGTGTGGATGGCCTGATCCACATTTCCCAGATCGCTGACCGCCGCATCGAGAAGCCCGGTGATGTGCTGTCCGAGGGCCAGATGGTGGATGCTAAGATCACCGCTATCGATGAGGAGAAGCAGAAAATCTCCCTGTCCATCCGCGCCCTGCTGGGCGACCATGAGGCCGAGGCCGAGGACGAGGAATAATCCAGGATTTGTAAAAGAATCCGGCACCCGTTTGGGTGCCGGATTTTTTGCGCTTTTTGCGGTGTCACCACCTCTGCCCGGCACATAAAATATGGCATGAGGAGGAATGGCAGCATGGAATATGTGATCTTTATTGCCCGCTCCGTGACCCAGGCGCAGCGCATGATGCGCACCCTGGAGGCGTATGGGATCTGGGCAAAAATATTCCGGGCTCCGGTGGGGCTGACGGAGTTCGGCTGCAGCTATGCGGTGAAAATTCGTAAAGATAAGCTCGGCCAGGCCATGGATTGCCTGCGGCAGGGCGGCCTGGCACCGCTGTCTGTGCACGAGAAAACGGAAAGCGGTTATCGCGAGGTGAGGGCATGATCTATCTGGACAGCGGGGCGACTACCCTGGAGAAACCGCCGGCCGTGGCCCGGGCCATGGCTCAGGCAGTGGGGGAGATGTCCTCTCCGGGACGGGGAAACTATCCGGCCTCCCAAAAGGCGGCCCGGACGGCCTATGATTGCCGGGAAGCGGCGGCAGAGCTATTCCATGTTCCGGCGCCGGAGCAGGTGATCTTCACCTGCAATGCCACTCATGGATTGAACATCGCTATCCGCACTTTGGTGCGCCCGGGCTGCCGGGTGGCAGTGAGCGGATACGAGCATAACGCTGTGACTCGGGTGCTGCACAGCATCCCGGGGGTGGAGATCATGGTGGCGGATGCCCCGCTGTTCCGGCCGGAGCAGACGCTGGAGGGGTTTCACACAGCCCTGCGGCGGGGAGTGGATGCGGTGATCTGCAACCATGTGTCCAATGTATTCGGGTGTGTGCAGCCGGTGGAGGAACTGGCGGGCCTGTGCAGGCGGACACATACACCGTTCATAGTGGATGCCTCCCAATCGGCAGGCATCCTGCCGGTGCTGCTGGCGGATTGGGGAGCGGCCTTTGTGGCTATGCCCGGGCACAAGGGGCTCTATGGCCCACAGGGTACAGGCCTGCTGCTTTGCGGCGCGGAAGCAAGTCCGCTGCTTTACGGGGGCACCGGGAGCGCCTCCCGCAGGCAAACTATGCCTATCGATCTGCCGGACCGGCTGGAGGCGGGGACGCACAACATGCCGGGCATTGCGGGACTACTGGAGGGGCTCCGGTTTGTCAGCCATGCCGGGGTGGAGCGGATTGCCCAATGGGAGAGGCGGCTGACGCGGCGGGCAGAGGAAGGGTTGGCACGGCTGCCGGGTGTGGAGGTCTTTGCGGATAAAACAGGACAGGGTCAGACGGGAGTGCTGTCCTTCTGCGTAAAGGGGATGGATTGTGAGCAGGTCGGGGAGGAGCTGGCCCGGCGGCAGATCGCCGTGCGGGCAGGGCTGCACTGTGCGCCCCTGGCTCATCGCACTGCCGGAACACTGGAATCGGGAACCATACGCATCAGCCCATCGGTTTTCAATACGGAGGGACAGATCAACTTCTTTTTGCGGGAAATGAGGGAGATTCTGCGGGAAAATACTAAGAAATCCGTATAGTTTCTGTTGCTTTTTTCGGAGAATATATATATAATGAATATTACCTATGGCATTTAATTGTACCGGAAAGGAGCAGACTGTGGATTCTATCATTTCTGTGCTGCAAAGCGCATGGCGATACATCATGCTGGTCCGGATCACGGATGTGCTGGATGTGGCTATCATGTCCTTTGCAATCTACAAGCTGTTGAGCCTGGTGCGTAGTACACGCGCCGAAAATATATTCAAGGGCATTGTGATTTTCATTGTGGCCCTGTGGCTGTCGTCCCTGCTGAATTTGCGGGGCATCAACTATATTCTCAGTTACGTGGTTGAGTGGGGCGTTTTGGCCCTGTTCATTGTTTTCCAGCCGGAGCTGCGGCGTGGCCTGGAGCAGTTGGGCAGTAAGAATATCCGTCTGGTACGGCTGCTGTCCCCGGAGCAGCACTCAACAGAGCTGGAAAAAGCCATTGACCAGACCGTGCTGGCCTGCATGGAGATGTCAAAGACCCGGACGGGCGTTTTGATCGTTTTTGAGCGCAGCATGATGCTCAACGATATGCTCCGCAGCGGTACAACGCTTGATGCGGCGGTATCCAGCGAGCTGCTGAAGAATATTTTCTTCGTAAAGGCACCTATGCACGACGGCGCCGTTATCATCCGCAATGGGCGGATTTTAGGCGCCGGGTGCATGCTGCCGCTGTCGAAAAATGTGAATCTAAGCCGGGATCTGGGCATGCGCCACCGGGCGGGCATTGGTATGAGCGAAAACTCCGACGCGGTGGTGGTGATCGTTTCCGAAGAGACAGGCTCTATTTCCGTGGCCATCGGCGGGATGCTCAAGCGGCATCTAATGCCCGAAACCCTGTCCAAGCTGCTGAAAAACGAGCTGATGCCCGCCCCGGAGCAGGAGACGGATACCCGAAAAGACTCACCATGGCTCTTGCGGCGTATCCACCAAAAGAAGGGAGGCGACGAGAATGAGTAAGAAACGCAAAGCGGTGCGCATCGCCTTATCCATTTTGGCCGCCATCGCCATCTGGCTGTATGTGGACCTCGTGCGCCAACCCAGCGTGCCTATGAAGGTGAAGGACATTCCCGTGGAATTTGCCGGGGAGAGCACTACCCTGGCAGACAAGGGCTTAATGCTGCTGTCGGGCTATGACACCACCATCGACCTGACATTGAAGGGTCCCCGCCGTCAGCTTTGGCAGATTGACAAGGATGACATTCGCATTGTGGTGGACACCAGTACCATTACTGAGGTGGGCGCCCAAAGCCTGACCTACCAGGTGGTCTATCCGGACGGCGTATCGAAAAATTCTATCTCCGTGGATTGGGCCAGTGCATACCGGGTGACGGTGACGGTAGGTGAACTGTACTCCACGGAGGTGCCGATCCAGTGCGAGGTAGTAGGCACTCCCAAGAAGGGATTCTATGCCGAGGAGCCGATCCTGGATATAGACAAGGTCCTGCTTCACGGCCAGCGTGACGATCTGGTGAACATCAGCTACGCCAAGCTGACGGTGGATATAAGCGACACGGATAAATCCTATGAAAACGCAGTGGGCTTTACCCTATATGACTACAATGACATTGCTGTGGATAATTCGGCTATTCGCCCGGCTGTGAAGCTGGTGCAGGTGAAAGTGCCGGTGAAGACCACCAAGGAGGTGCCGCTGGAGATTGTGGTGAAGGAGTCGGCGGGCTCTACGCTGGAGCAGACCAGCTATACCATCTCGCCTAAGTCTGTTACCCTGGCGGGCGAAAAGGACGTATTGGACGCTATCAACTCCATTGCGTTGGATACTGTGTATCTGCAGGATATTTCCCAGTCGCAGACGCTGTATTATGAGATTATCCCACCGGAGAATACGGAGCTGGTTGGCGACAATCAAAGTGCTACGGTGACATTCACCGTGACGGGCGTTACGGAGAAAACCGTGACCGTGAATCAGTTTATTGTGGAGCGGGTGCGGGAAGGCTTTAGAGGCCAGTGCACCACAGAGAGTATTCAGGTGACTATCCGGGGGCTGACAGATGAAATCGCCGCTATCACCGATGGACAGGTTGTGGCGGTAGTGGATTTCAGCAAGCTGAGCACAGCCGGTGAATACACGCTGCCGGTGAACATCGTGGTGAACGGCTATGACCATATCAGTGCCAAGGGCAACTATCAGGTGAATGTGCGGCTGGATCCCGACGGAGCCGGCGAAAGCGAAGGGGACAATACATGACTCAGATTGCAACTGTAAAAAGAAAGCTGGAGCCGGGCTTTGTGGAGATCTCCGTGCCCCGCAAGTCCGCCTGCGGACATGATTGCGAGGAGTGCGCCGGCTGTGGCATGACCGGGGCGGCTATTCAGGCCCGGGCCAGCGACCCCATTGGCGTGGAGACGGGGGATAAGGTGGTGGTCCAGAGCGAGACAAAAAAGCTGCTGGGCGTGGCGGCACTGGTTTATTTGCTGCCGGTGATCGGCTTTCTGCTGGGATACTTCCTGTCGGCGGGGCTTGCGGAGGACACACGCTACATCATCGCCATTGCCGCTGCTGCTGTCAGCTTCATGCCCAGCGTATTCTATGACCGATATGCCAAACGGCATGAGGTGTTGACTTATACCATTGTGCGCCTGTTCTGATGTTTGGATATGTACACATCTCTCCGGATAAGCTAAACGGAGAGGAGCAACAGCTATATCGGGCGTGCTACTGTGGCCTGTGCCACACGCTCGGAAGGCGCTATGGTGTGTTTGCCCGGATGATCTTGAATTACGACCTGGTATTTCTGGCGATGCTCCTGTCTGACGGAGAGGCACCGGGGTGCGGCCGAAGACGGTGTTTGATCCATCCGATTCACCCCAGGTGCTTCTGTGAAGAGACGCAGGCCCTGGACGCGGCGGCAGATGTGAGCGTGCTGCTGACCTGGTGGCAGCTGCGGGACGGTGTGGCAGATCATGGATTTTGGGGCGGATGGAAGTACAGATTTCTGTCCCTGCTTCTGCACCGGGCGTACCAAAAGGCAAAAGCGCGGCAGCCGGAGCTGGATAAACGAATCCAAACGAATCTGGACAAGCTATCGGCTCTGGAGCGAGAAAAATGCGCCATTCCGGATGAGGCGGCGGACACCTTTGCACTGCTGCTGCGGGACATGGCAGCCTTGTCACCCCCGGGTACAAAGCGTCGGGTGCTGGAGGAAATGCTGTACCATTTGGGGCGATGGATCTACCTGGTGGATGCGCTGGACGACCTGAAGGAGGATAGCAGAAGCGGCAGCTACAACCCCCTGCTGCAGCGCTATGGGACCCGGGACGGGGCCTTGCGGCCAGAGGACCGGGAGCGGGTGGCGGCGACGCTGGATGCGTCCATCCGCACCATGGCAGCGGCCTTCGAGCTGGCTGATTTTGGCTGCTGGAGGAGGATTATTGAAAGCGTTGTTTATGAGGGACTGTATGCGGTGGGCAACGCCGTGCTTAACGGGACCTTTCAAAAGTATACAAGAAACAGAAAAAGCCAAAGGAAAGGCAGGACCCAATAATGCGTGACCCCTATGAGGTGCTGGGTGTACCCAGCTCCGCTACAGATGAAGAAGTGAAAAAGGCCTACCGGAACCTGGCCCGGAAGTATCATCCGGACAATTATCATGACTCGCCCCTGGCCGATGTGGCCCAGGAAAAGATGAAGGAGATCAACGAGGCCTACGAGGAAGTGCAGTCCATGCGCAAAAATGGCGGCGCAGGGCAGAGCTCTTATGGCGGCTACGGGCGCAATCCTTATGGACAGAACCCCTATGGCGCCTATGGCGGCGGCTACGGCGGCGACCCGGCCTTTGCCCGGGTGCGCATGAGCATCGCCCAGGGAGAGCTGAACCTGGCCGAGGAGCTGCTCAACGCCATGAGTGACCACAACGCCGAGTGGAATTTCCTAAAGGGCGCTATTTGCTACCGCAGGGGTTGGATGGACGAGGCCAAGCGATACTATGAAACTGCCGTGCAGATGAACCCCAACAATCCGGAATATCGGCGTGCGCTGGACATTCTGGAGGGGCAGGGGACTACCTATCGGCCCAATGGCTACGGAAACCGGTCCACCGCCGTATTCGGGGGCGACACCTGCACCCGGATATGCGGCGCGCTGATTTGCGTGAACTGCCTGGCCGGTGCTGGCGGACGGTTTATCTATTGCTGCTGAGATAATAGAGGAGGAGTGAATATGGTCAGAAGTATGACCGGCTATGGCCGCGCAAAGCAGGAGCGCAACGGACGGAGTATTACCGTGGAGGTGCGCTCTGTGAATAACCGCTATTTGGATTGCACGGTGAAAATGCCGAGAGCTTATATTTTCGCCGAGGATGCCATGAAAGCACTGGTGCAGAAGTCCATTTCCCGGGGAAAGGTGGACGTGTTTGTCACCATGGATGCCGTGGAGGCGGATCAGACGGTGGTGCAGGTCAATGAGCCGCTGGCAAGGAGCTACTATGAGGCCCTAACCCGGCTGCAGAAAATGTTTGTGCTGTCCAATGACCTGTCACCGGTGGCACTGGCGAAATTACCTGATGTGCTGACGGTAACTAAGGCGGAGGAGGATTTGGAGATGATCTCTGCCGACATTTGCGCCGTGCTGGAGGAGGCCTTGGCCGCCCACCGGCAGATGCGCTCCGTGGAGGGCGAAAAGCTATGCCAGGACATTGCGGGCAGGGCGGACACCATCGAAACCGTTGTGGGCAAGGTGGAGGAGCGCTCCCCCCAGACTGTGGCTGAGTACCGGGATAGGCTGGAGACAAAAATGCGGGAGGTGCTGCAATCTACTACCATTGATGAGAGCAGGGTCCTGACCGAGGCGGCTATTTTTGCTGACAAGATCGCCGTGGACGAGGAAACGGTTCGGCTGCGGAGCCATTTGGCGCAGCTGCGCACCATGCTATCAGGAGATGAGCCGGTGGGGCGAAAGCTGGACTTCCTCATCCAGGAGGTGAACCGGGAGTGCAACACCATCGGCTCCAAATGCAACGATCTGACTATCGCCCGGGATGTGGTGAACATGAAGGCTGAGGTGGAGAAGATCCGCGAGCAGGTGCAGAACATTGAGTGAGGGACGACGGATGGATCTTATTAACATCGGATTTGGCAATCTGATCTCCGCCCAGCGGCTTATTGCCATCGTCAGCCCCGACTCGGCACCGGTGAAGCGACTGATCCAGGAGTCTCGGGACAGCGGGATGCTTATTGATGCAACCTATGGGCGAAAAACAGCGGCGGTGCTTATTATGGACAGCGACCATGTGGTGCTTTCCGCACTGACTACAGAGAAAATGGCACCCCGTTTGGGGATGAAGGTAGAAGACTTTACACAGGAGGAATTGCTTTGATCAGGGGAAAAACATTCATTATTTCGGGCCCATCCGGGGTGGGCAAGAGCACCGTTTTGAACGCGCTGCTCAAGGAATATCCGGACCTGTATTTTTCTGTTTCCGCTACGACCCGGGAGCCCCGGGAAGGGGAAATGGACGGCATACATTATCATTTCATCGAGCCGGAAAATTTCCACAAGATGATCGAGGAGGACGCCTTTTTGGAGTATGCCGAGTATGTGGGTAATTTCTACGGTACACCCAAGAAGTTTGTGGATGCCGCTATGGACCAGGGCCGGGATGTGATTCTGGACATTGAGATCCAGGGGGCGCAGCAGGTGTGTGCCAAGCGGCCGGAGACCGTGCGCATTTTCATTGCGCCGCCGTCCTGGGCCGAGCTGGAGCGGCGCCTCACCGACCGGGGAACGGACGATGAGGATAAGGTACAGAAGCGGTTGCTGCGCGCCAAGGTGGAGCTGAAAATGGCTGACCGGTATGACTACTTTGTGGTCAATGACACGGTGGATAACGCTGTATTCCAGTTGAAATCTATCCTCTGTGCCGAGCACTGCAAGTCCGTTGACAGGATCGAAAAGCTCCTGGTTGAGTAAATTATATTTTTCGCCGAAAGGCAGATAGGAAGTTGATTATTATGATGCTGTATCCCGCTATGACAAAACTTACTGAGTACATTCCCAACCGCTACATGATGGTGAATGTGGTGGCACGCCGCGCCCGTCAGATCGCCCAGGAGGCGGAGATGAATGGGGAGATCCTGGAGGAAAAGCCCGTAACCATGGCCATCAATGAGGTGGCGGAGGGCCTGTTTGATGCATCTACCATTAACACGGTGATCGACACCGATAAGTAATCACCCGCTGCAGGAGGCTGACATCATGGCGCAGATTGCCAAAATCGCAATAGAAGCGGCTACCTTTGCCATTGATAAGCCTTATGACTATTTGGTGCCCGATGGCATGGAGGTCCGAGCCGGGATGCGGGTCATCGTACCCTTCGGCCGGGGAAACCGGCGCTCGGAGGGGATGGTGCTGGCTGTGGAGCCCGGACTGCAGGATCGGCCACTGAAGGCGGTGGAGGCACTGCTGGACGAAACACCACAACTCTCCCGGGAGCAGATCCGATTGGGACTATGGATGTGCCAGCGGTACTTCTGCACCTTTTATGACGCACTTCACGCGATTTTGCCCATTGGCTTGTGGTATCAGCACCGAGAGATTTGGACGCTGCAGCGTGAGCCGGAGGAGGAAGCACTCTCGGATAAGGAACGGGTGCTGCTGGATATGCTGCGGGAGAAGGAGCAAACCTTCTCAAACCTGCAGGCGGCGCAGCCCCGGGCACGGGAATTGCTTCAGAAAATGGAAAGGCTGGGATTGGTTGCCTGTCGCAGGGAATCCAGCCGCCGCACATGTGACAAGACGGATAGTCTCGTTTCCCTGGCTATTGCACCGGACGAGGCGGCGGAGCTTATCCGGGAAAAGAAAAGAGCGCCCCGGCAGGCTGCAGCACTGTCATTTCTCCTGCAAAACGGGGAGACATCCCTGCATGAGCTGCTGTATTTTACCGGCGTGAGCCGGCAGGCAGTAACGCAGATGGAAAAGACGGAGATCCTGTCCCTGCGGGAGCAGGAGGTGTTTCGGGTGCAGCTGCGCCCGTCTGATAAGCAGGTACCGGAGATCCGACTGAACGAGGAACAGCAGGCTACCTATGAGGAGATCCTGCGGCACATCCACGGGGGAAGGCCCGGAGTGACACTATTGCAGGGCGTTACGGGAAGTGGAAAAACGGAGGTTTACATCTGCCTGGCCCGCCGATTGCTGGAGGAAGGAAAACGGGCCATGATTCTGGTGCCGGAGATTGCCCTGACCCCACAGATGATGCAGCGGTTTTCCATGTATTTCGGGGAGGA
This sequence comes from Oscillibacter sp., assembly GCA_003539495.1. GTDB lineage: Bacteria > Bacillota > Clostridia > Oscillospirales > Oscillospiraceae > Vescimonas. The sequence continues at coordinate 54,674 of DPPB01000012.1, forward strand.
CGTTGCGCTGCTGCACAGTGCGCTGGGCATTGCCGAACGGTATGACCAGTATAAGCGTATCCGCCAAGGCTTGGTAAAGATCGTGCTGGGTACCCGGTCAGCGGTGTTTGCTCCGCTGCCTGAGTTGGGTATGATCGTGATTGACGAGGAGCAGGAGAACTCCTATGAATCGGAAAAGCCGCCCTGCTACCACGCCCGGGATATTGCCAAATATCGCTGCGCCAAGGAGGGGGCATGGCTGGTGCTGGGATCGGCGACGCCTACAGTGGAGACGGCTTACCTGGCCCGGGAGGGCGATTACCATTTGTCCCTGCTGCGAAAACGGTACAATGAAAACGCGCTGCCCCAGGTGTCCCTTGTGGATATGCGCCAGGAGCTAAAGCAGGGAAACTATACCTCTATCAGCCGCCGCCTGTACGAGGAGATTCAAAAAAATCTGGAGCTGGGACAGCAGACGATCCTGTTTCTGAACCGGCGGGGCAACAGCCGGCAGATGATCTGCCCCGGCTGCGGCTATGTGCCCCAGTGTCCCCGGTGCAGCGTGTATCTGACCTATCACTCTGCCAACCGGCGGATGATGTGCCACTACTGCGGATATTCAGAACCCTTTGCGCCGGATTGCCCGCAATGCGGCGAGCCATTTAAGCCCATTGGCTCCGGTACGCAGAAGGTGGAGCAGGAGCTACGGGAGCTGTTTCCGGAAACGCCCATCCTGCGGATGGATGCGGATTCTGTGGGAACGCAGCATGAAAAAATGCTGCAGAAATTTGAAAAGGAAAGAATTCCTATTCTTTTGGGCACACAGATGGTGGCCAAGGGATTGGATTTTGATAATGTGACGCTGGTGGGTGTTTTGGCGGCGGACCAATCACTTTATGTTGACCACTATCGGGCCGCGGAGCGTACCTTTGTGCTGCTGACGCAGGTGGTAGGACGGGCCGGACGCGGCAACAAAGCGGGACGGGCTATTATCCAGACCTATACACCGGAAAATGAGGTGCTTCGCAACGCCGCTGCCCAGGATTACGACAGCTTCTACCAACGGGAGATCGACCTGCGGCGGATCCGACGGGAGCCGCCCTTTGCCGACGAGGTGGTGCTGACGGTGACCGGACCGGAGGAGGCGAATGTGCGCCGGGCTTGTACACAGGTGCGGGACGGTCTGCGCCGGGCCGTTTCTCAGGTGCCCTATGCCGGGATGGACCTGGAGGTGCTGGGCCCGGCACCGGCCAGCGTTGTCAAGGTGAACAACCGCTACCGCTACCGCATCACGGTGGTTGGAAAATGCACCGCGCCGGTGCGGAGGCTGCTGGCGGCCTACATGAAGGAATTTGCCAGGAGAAAGGAAAACCGTACACTGCATATTTTTGCAGAGTGCAATCGTATGAATTAAACGCAAGATGGAGGATGAATTATGGCACTGCGAAAGATCGTTCTGCAGGGCGACGAGTGTTTGACTAAGGTTTGCCGCCCGGTTACTGATTTTAACGGCCGTCTACACACACTGCTGGACGACATGACGGACACGCTGCTGGATTCCGGAGGCGTAGGATTGGCCGCACCCCAGGTGGGTATCCTGCGCCGCGTGTGCGTGGTGCTGAATGAGGACGACGAGGTCATTGAGCTGGTGAACCCCGAGATCATTTTCACTGACGGAGAGCAGACGGGACTGGAGGGCTGCCTGAGCGTACCGGGGAAATACGGCGTGGTTACCCGCCCGGAGGTGGTGCGTGTCCGAGCCCAGGATAGAAACGGTGATTTCTTTGAGGTGGAGGATTCCGACCTGACAGCCCGATGCTTCTGCCACGAGATCGAGCATTTGGACGGACACCTGTTTATTGAGCACACAGACCGCCTGATGACTGAGGAGGAGCTGCAGGAGTTCATCCGCCAGCAGGAGGAAAGTGAGGACTAAGGATGCGAATTCTATTTATGGGAACGCCGGAGTTTGCTGTGGAGCAGCTGAGGCGCCTTGTGGAGATGGGCCACGAGATCTGCGGCGTGTTTACACAGCCGGATAAGCCCAAGAACAGGGGCATGAAATTGGCCTTCTCTCCTGTAAAGGAATATGCCCTGACACAGGGGTTGGAGGTTTATCAGCCTACCAAAATGCGAGATGGGACGGCCCTGGCCATTGTGGAAAAGCTGCAGCCGGAGCTGACGGTGGTGGCAGCCTATGGCCGCATCCTGCCGGAAGACATTTTGGCGGTACCGCCGCGGGGGTCCATCAACGTACACTCCTCTATCCTGCCCCAATACCGGGGGGCTGCGCCCATCAACTGGGCTATTTTGGACGGCTGTAAGGAAACCGGCGTTACCATTATGCACATGGCCAAGGAGCTGGACGCGGGGGATATTATCTGCGTGAAGAAAACGGAGATCCTCCCGGACGAGAATGCCCAGGAGCTGACCTATCGCCTGGCGCTGTTGGGTGCGGACGCCCTGGAGGAGGCTGTGACGCAGCTGGCAAACGGTACAGCGGCCCGCACACCCCAGGATCACAGCGCTTTTACCTATGCGCCCATGCTGAGTAAGGAGCTTTCTCCCATGGATTGGAACAAGCCGGCCCAAAAGCTGCACGACCAGGTGCGGGGGCTGATCCCCTGGCCCTGTGCCAGCACAGAGCTTGGCGGAAAAAAAGTGAAAGTATTCAAAACGAAGCTTGGCAGAGGAACAAATGCCGAGGCCGGGACGATCCTGACCGCCGGGAAGCAGGGGTTAGAGATTGCCTGCGGCGACGGATGCAGCCTGTGGATCCTGGAAATGCAGGCCGAGGGCGGCAAGCGTATGATGGCAGCGGATTATCTCCGGGGCCATCCCATTGAGACGGGAAAATGAGCGAGAATAGAAAAATGACCGCCCGGGACACGGCGCTGGAGGTACTGATGCAGGTGGAGCGGGCCAATGCCTGGTCCGACGGCAGCCTCAAGCGCACCATTGCCAAAAATGGGCTGGAGGGCCGGGAGGCTGCCTTGACCACAAGACTTGCCTATGGCGTGATCCAAAATCGCACACTGCTGGACTACTATATCTCCTGCTACTGTGTGCAAAAGGCCCATAAGCTGGAGCCGGTGATCCGCAATATCCTGCGCATCGGCGGGTATCAGATCCTGTTCATGGACAAGATCCCCCATCGGGCTGCCGTAAATGAGGCGGTGGAGATGTGCCGGCGGAACGGACGGCCCAGGGCGGCCGGCATGGTCAACGCTGTGCTGCGGAAATTTGTGACAAACTGGATGAATATGCCGGAGATACGCTGCAGCGGTACGGCGGAATATTTGTCCATCCGATACAGCCACCCGCTGTGGCTGGTGAAAAGACTGCTGGAGATTTTGCCGCCTGAGGAGGCGGAGCAGTTCCTGCGGGGGAACAACGAGATCGTTCCCACTACCATACACACGAACCTGCTCAAGACAGATGACGAAACCCTGGTGGAGGAGCTGAAGCAGGCGGGGATCGCGGTGGAGCGCCATCCGTGGCTGGAGCACTGCTTCACGGTGAGCGGCACGGGCAATCTGGAGCGATTGCCGGCCTTTGCGGAGGGGCGCTTTATGGTGCAGGACGCTGCCGCACATCTGGTATCGGTGGTGGCCGAGGCCAAAAAAGGTGACCGGGTGCAGGATGTATGCGCTGCACCGGGAGGGAAGTCCTTTGCCGCTGCCATTTCTATGGGGGGAGAGGGCGAGATCATCGCCTGCGACATCCATCCGCACAAGCTGAAGCTTATTGACAGAGGAGCCCAGCGCCTGGGTATCGGATGCATCCGCACCATGCTGGCGGATGCTCGGGAGCACCATGCGGCCTGGGATCGGGCGGCGGATGTGGTCATCGCAGATGTGCCCTGCTCGGGCCTGGGTATCATCCGCAAGAAGCCCGACATCCGTTACAAGGATCCTAAGGAGTTGGGTCGGCTGCCCGGTATCCAGCGGGCGATATTGGACAATGTATGCGAATATGTGCGGCCGGGAGGCGTACTGGTGTACTCCACCTGCACGGTGCTGCCGGAGGAGAACGAAGCCGTGACGGACGATTTCTTGCAGGCACATCCCGAATTTGAAATGACGCCATTTGCTCTGCCGCTGCCCATCGGGCGCTGTGGGGGCAGGCTGACACTGTGGCCTCAGCGCAACGGGACGGACGGCTTTTACATCTGCCGCATGCGCAGGAAGGACTAAAAACGCAGAACGGGAGGGAGACTTACTTGGTTGACATAAAATCTATGACTCTGGAGGAAATGGGAGAATATCTTCGCCAGCTGGGTGAGCCGACCTTCCGGGCTAAGCAGGTGTTTTCCTGGCTGCATCAGGGGGCACGATCCTTTGACGAAATGAGTAATCTCTCCAAGGCGCTTCGGGCCAAGCTGGCGGCCACCTGCCGCATTACGGTCCCTACCGTGGTGAGGAAACAGGAATCCCGGCTGGATGGCACCATCAAATACCTATGGGAGCTGCAGGATGGAAACTGCATCGAGACCGTACTCATGCAATACCACCACGGCAACACCGTGTGCATCTCCTCCCAGGTGGGGTGCCGCATGGGCTGCGCCTTCTGCGCATCCACCATTGCCGGGCGGGTGCGGGATTTGGCTCCATCTGAGATGCTGGATCAGGTGCTGTTTACCCAGATGGACTCCGGGAGGGAGATATCCAACATCGTGCTCATGGGCATCGGGGAGCCCCTGGATAACCGGGACAACGTGCTGAAATTTCTGGGGCTGGTAAACCATCCCGACGGGATGTACATTGGCATGCGGCATATAAGCCTGTCAACCTGCGGCGTGATTCCGGGCATCGAGTTTTTAGCGCAGCAGCATCTGCAGCTGACACTTTCTGTGTCACTCCATGCGCCGGATTCGGAGACGAGATCCCGCATTATGCCGGTAAACCGAAAGTATGATGTGGAGGAGCTGTTTGCCGCCTGCCACCGATATTTTCAGGCCACGGGGCGGCGAATTTCCTTTGAATACGCCATGATCGACGGCGTGAATGACCACGATTGGCAGGCGGACCTTATTGCCAGAAAGCTGGTGGGCATGCCTGGCCATGTGAATCTCATCCCGCTGAACGATGTGGTGGAGAGCCCCTTTAAGCCCAGCCATAGGGTGGCGGCTTTTCAAAAACGGTTGGAGTCCCACGGCGTCACCGCTACGGTGCGGCGGAGCTTGGGCGGAGATATTGACGCATCCTGCGGCCAACTGCGCCGCAAGGCCATGGAAGAAAAGGAGGGAGCCGGAGAACCATGAGAATCTGGAGCATATCGGACATTGGTCTTGTGCGCCATGAAAATCAGGACGCCTATGAGACGATGCTGATCGGCGAATACACCGCAGCGGTGGTCTGCGATGGTATGGGCGGAGCGGCCGGTGGGGCAGTGGCCAGCCAGCTGGCGGTGCAGACCTACCGAAGGCAGATGGAGGAAAATCTCCGAAGCCACATGACTATGGGCCAGCTGAAGGAGGTTTCCGGCTTTGCCATTGCGGCAGCCAATGACGCTATTCGCCGCCGGGGGCAGGAAGAACCCTCCGTGCAGGGTATGGGTACCACACTGGTGGCCGCCATCATTCGGGGCGAGGATATTCTCATCAGCAATGTGGGCGACAGCAGGGCCTATCTGCTCTCGGAAACGGGTATCCGGCAGATCTCCCGGGATCATTCCCTGGTGGGCTCCATGGTGGAGCAGGGAAATATGACCGCAGAGCAGGCTAAAAAGCATCCGGGGCGGAATCTGATCACCCGGGCTCTTGGGCCGGAGGAGAGTGTACAGGATGATGAATTTACCTATAAATGGAAGCAGGGAGACTATCTGCTTTTATGTACGGACGGATTGGTGAACACGGTCAGCGACCAGGAGCTGCTGTTCGAGGTGGTTCATACGGAGGAGCCCGAGCACTGCCTGAAAAGATTAGTGGATCTGTCCGCAAGCCGCGGCGCGCCGGATAATGTTACGGCGATCCTGCTCAAGAACATTTAAAGGAGATTGCGTTATGGATAAATACATAGGAAAAATGCTGGATAACCGCTATGAGATCATCGAGCTGATCGGCTCGGGCGGCATGGCTAATGTATATCGGGCCAAGTGCCACCGGCTTAACCGAATGGTAGCCATCAAGATCCTGAAGGCTGATATGGCTGAAAATGAGGAGATACGCCGCCGCTTCCGGGATGAGAGCCAGGCTGTGGCGCAGCTTTCCCACCCCAATATCGTGTCCATTTATGATGTTTCCACCAGCGGCGACACAGAGTATATTGTCATGGAGCTCATCGACGGCATTACCTTGAAGCAGTATATGGCCCGCCGGGGTGAAATGGATTGGCGGGAGTCCCTGCACTTCATCATTCAGATCATGCGCGCCCTGGAGCACGCCCACAGCCGCGGGATCATTCACCGGGACATCAAGCCCCAGAATATCATGGTCCTGCGGGACGGCAGCGTGAAGGTGGCCGATTTCGGCATTGCCTGCCTGCAGAACAACGCACAGACTATGACCCAGGATGCCCTGGGCTCGGTGCATTATATTTCTCCGGAGCAGGCCCGGGGAGAGCATATTGACGCCCGTTCGGACATCTATTCCGCCGGTGTGGTGCTCTATGAGATGCTGACGGGCCGCCTGCCCTTTGAGGGGGATTCTGCGGTATCTGTTGCCATCCAGCACCTAAGCTCTGTGCCGCTGGCCCCCAGCGACATCCGGGAGGATGTACCTAAGGCCCTGGAGCTGATCTGCATGAAGGCCATGTGCGCCAACATCAACAAGCGCTACAGCACAGCCACGGAGATGCTGGAGGACCTGGAGAGCTTCCGCAAGAACCCCAACCTGGATCTGGAGTATATCCGGGAGGAGCTGACCGAGCAGGAGGACACCGAGCCCACCCGGTATATCAGCAAAAAGGAGATACACGAGGCTGTGCAGGGCAAGAAGGAAGCCGCTGTGAAGGAGGAGAAACCGGAAAAGACGGGCATTGCAGGCACTAAGAACGAGAAAAAACGCATGGCCATTCTCATTGGCTCCTTTGCCGCCGCACTGCTGGCGATATTCCTGATATTTACGCTGATCTTTGACGGATTCGGCGGCGGAGGGGAAAAGGATGGCTACAAGGTGCCGAACATCCTTGGCATGACCGTGGAGCAGGCCGAGAATATGTCTGAGATCAAGGGGATTTTCAGCATCGAAGTGGTGGGCACCAAGGAGAGCAGCAAATACACCGAAGGACAGATCATCTCCCAGGATCCCACCGAGGGCACAATGCGGAAAAATAACCTGACCATTCAGGTCTATGTGTGTGCCAAGGAAGAAAAAGCCTTTATGCCTACCGTGACCGGCTCGAGTGAATCGGATGCAAAGGAGCTGCTGAGCAACATGAACATGAATCTGAGTGTGCAGGTGCAGCCCAAGAGCTCGGATACAGTGGAAAAGGGATTGGTTATCAGCACCTCTCCCGAGGCCGGCAGCCAGATCAAAAAGGGCAATACCGTGATCCTGTATATCAGCACCGGACGGGAAATCAAGCCCGTGACCGTCATCAACTTTGTGGGTATGACGGAGGAAAAGGCTATGACCGAGGCCGAGAAGCTGGGCCTGGTGGTGGGCGCCAGCTCCAGCGAATACAGCGATGAGCCTGCAGGCACGGTCATCCGCCAGAGTATTTCTGTGAGTACTGAGGCTAAGACCGGCGATAACATCTACTTCACCGTCAGCAAGGGCCCGGAGAATAAAGAGATCGATGTGCCCAATGTGGTGGGCGCCAGCGAGAATGCTGCACGGAAGCTGCTGGAGAGCTATGGCTTCCAGGTTGAGGTGCAGTGGGAGAATGGCGAAAAGGTGGATAACGCCGTGGTGAAGAGCTATTCGCCCAATGGCTCTGCGGAAAGCGGAAGCACCGTCACTATCGTCCTGGGTACTGCATCCCAAGGCCCCGGCACATCTGACCACACAGATGACATGGGTAACTGATGAGAGGACGTATAGAGAAGGCACTCAGCGGGTTCTACTATGTGAACGTGGGACAGCAGGTGCTGCAGTGCCGCGCCAGAGGAAAATTCCGCAGGGAAGGCACCAGCCCCCTGGTGGGGGATTGGGTGCAGGTGCGGGAATTGGGCGGCGGCGAGGGCTTTGTGGAGGAGATCGAGCCGCGTACCAACTGCTTTGCCCGGCCGTCGGCGGCCAACATTGACCAGCTGGTCATCATCGCCTCAGCCGCTATCCCGGTGACGGACCCCTACCTCATAGACCGCATTGCCGCCATCGCTGCGCTGAAGGGATGCGGCGTGCTGGTGTGCCTGAACAAAACAGACCTGGATCCGGCAGACGAGCTGTTCGCCATCTATAGCCAATCGGCAATCCCTGCGCTGCGAGTCAGTGCAGAGACGGGGGAGGGAATGGATGCGCTGCGAGAGCAGATTCGCGGCAAGCTCAGCGTGTTCACGGGAAATTCCGGTGTGGGAAAGTCCAGCATTTTGAACTGCCTGTGCCCGGGACTCTCCCTGCAGGTGGGCGAGGTCAGCCAGGCCCTGGGCCGCGGACGGCACACCACCCGCCATGTAGAGATGTTCTCGGTGGAGGAGAACACCTGGGTCATCGACACACCGGGCTTTTCCTCCTTTGACACGGAGGAGCTGAGCCTGGAGCTGCAGGCACACCTGCCGGAGACTTTTCCGGAGTTTCTGCCGTATCTGGGGCAATGCCGCTTTGTGGGGTGCAGGCATATCAAGGAAAAGGGCTGCGCCGTGCTGCAGGCTGTGCGGGACGGCGACATCCCTAAGGAGCGCCACAGGAGCTACGTGCGGCTGTGGGAGGAGGTCAAGGACCTTAAGCCATGGGATAAAAAATAAAAAAATGCTGCTGCTTCCATCTTTGGAAGCGGCGGCATTTTTTTCGGGCACCTATGGCAGCCGGATTGCGTATACTGCCAATAGAGGAGGGTTATTATGAGACGGTGGAATTGCGGGCGCGGCATCGGGATCTGCGCGCTGGCATTGGGCTTGGGAATCCTTGTCGCCGCCATATTCCCGGTGGGCTGCCTGATGTTTATTGTGGCGTTTCTGCTCATTGCCTGCGGCATATGCTGTATGCGGCAATGAAAGGAGGGAGAGAATTGAAGATCATCGTTTGGAAGGCTCCGGCTTTTTTGCGCGGGATTTTAAAATGCATATTCTGCTCAAAGGAATAGGAGAAGGCTCCCTCTCATACAATGAGGCAGGATACAATATGAGAGGGTGATAGAAGTGGACACAGAACTGGAATTTGAGCAGATCCTATGCTATGATTTGCTGACAAAGGCGGCTACGACCCACGAGGAGACTACGGAAACAAATCTGCCGGACTACTGCGCCACGGCTTCCAGGATTCTTGATGCCAGCGGGCTGCTGCTGGTGCGGGAAAAGCAGCCGGCAGAGGGAATGATACGGGGCGAGGTGCGAGTGAGCATACTGTACCTCTCCGAGGAGACGGAGGGCCTGCAAAGCGTCACGGTGATGGTGCCTTTTTCCTGCGAACTCAGCGACCCCAAGCTGCGGGAGTGCCAGATGCTGCAGGTACATAGCAGGCTACTTCTGTGCGAGGCAAAGCTCATCACAGGGCGAAAACTGTATCTGCGAGTGATCCCGGAGCTGACGGTGCTGGGCTTTGGCAGAAAGACCATGCGCCTGTGCTGCGGGGCAGAGGGAAAAGGTCTGCAGCTCCGACAGAAAAAGCAGCAGCTTTCGCTGCTGAGTATGGTGGAGGAGCGATCCTGCACCACGGCGCAGGAATTTGACATCGGACCCAACGGCGCGGAGGAGATCCTGCTGAACCAGGTGCTGCCCCGGGTCACCAGCAGCCAGCAGATCGGCAGCAAGCTGGTCATTAAGGGCGAAATTGACATCTCTGCTCTGATTCGGACGTCAGACCGCAAGCTCCATGGAATCGTGCAGACGGTGCCGTTCTCCCAGATTTTAGATGGTATCACAGTGCCTGACGAGAGTACCATCCAGGTGGAGGCCGCGCCGATGGAGTGGGATCTGCGGCTATTACGCGGGGAGGGCGGCTGCCGCATGGGCCTTACAGCCCGGATCACGCTGCAGGTGTTTGCCTATCGGAGACAGGAGGTCTGTTATATTACAGACCTTTACAGTACCTGCTGTACAATGAAAACTCAGGTGGAAGCGGTATCGGTCACCCAGCGTGGCAGGCCTGTATGCGTCCGGGAATGGGCGGAGGAACTGTTGGAATCCGGCCGAGGCTCCCTGTTTGCCTACGTCACCTCCTTCGATTGCGGCAGCGCCATTACACGCTGCGATAGCGGGCGGGCGGAGCTCTCCACCACGGTGCGGATGAAGATCCTATATCAAGACGAGAACGAAGCGCCTGTCACTGCAGAGCGCAGCCGAGAAATCAGAGCCGGTATAGAGGGCTGCCCGGATACCGTTTGGCTTGGCAGCGGGCTGCCGGAGCTGCGGAGCAATGCCGGGAGGTGCCAGGTGCGTATACCGGTTTGCTTTTACGGATGTACAGGGGAAACTACGGAGCTGCAAACCGTATGCGCTGTGGAGGAGGTCACAGAGGAAGAACCGCAGCCTCGGCCATCCATTGTGCTGCGCAGGCCCCGGCCAGGGGAGTGCCTGTGGAACATCGCCAAGGAGCACAGCAGCAGCGAGGAGGCCATCCGTCAGTGCAACCATTTGGAGGATGACACGCTGCCGGAGGGGATGCTGCTCATTCCGGTACTGAAGGCATAAAAAACCCCGCCCGACGAAATCGTCGGGCGGAGAATTGTCCAAAAACTAGTTTTTGGACAAAAGGATCGCAGTCTGCTGCGCGCATAATTCCGGCGTGAAACGCCGGAATTCCACACTGGCAGCCTGAGCGGTATTTTCTCTCACGCACAGGTCGCGAGAGAAAATGATTTCATTTTTTTGCGTCTGCGAACGCGAACTTTGCGAGACTTTTGGAAGCCAAACCCCGCCCGAAGCAAAAGCGTCGGGCGGGGTTTACTGCTTACTGTTAGTGCTGAGCAAAGCGGGAGAGAAACTGCCGGGTGCGCTCCTCCTTGGGGTTGGAGATGACATCCTTGGGGTTGCCCTGCTCCACAATGACGCCGCCATCCATGAAGATAACGCGGTCGGCCACATCCCGGGCGAAGCTCATCTCGTGGGTAACGATGACCATGGTCATGTGCTCCTCAGCCAGCTGGCGGATGACCTTGAGAATCTCACCCGTGAGCTCCGGGTCCAGAGCGGAGGTAGGCTCATCGAAAAACAGGATCTCCGGCTCCATAGCCAGAGCACGGGCAATGGCCACCCGCTGCTGCTGGCCGCCGGAGAGCTGACAGGGATAGGCGTCCGCCTTGTCCGCAAGACCCATTTTCTCCAGCAGGGCCATGGCCTTTTTCTCTGCCTCCTCCTTGCTGCGGCCCAGGACCTGGATGGGCGCATCCGTGAGATTCTTCAGTACCGAGAAGTGGGGAAAAAGGTTAAAATTTTGAAACACCAGACCGAAGCGGCTGCGGATTTTTTTCAGCTGCTGCTTATCGGCGTATACGGCCACGCCCTGCTCATTGGTTTTGGCGGCATAGTCGCCGGAATAAAGCAGATCGCCGCTGTCCATCTCCGTGAGCAACGTGGCGCAGCGCAGGAGGGTGGACTTTCCGCTGCCGGAGGGGCCGATGATGGCCACCACCTCGCCCTGGGCCACAGTGAGGCTGATGTCCTTGAGAACATGGAGCTGGGAGTCGTTGAAGCTCTTTTTTACATTTTTGATTTCCAATACGTTCATTTCTCGCAGCCCCCTTATTGATAATAATCCATCCGCTTTTCGATGCGGCCCATGACCACATCCACGATGCCGTTGAATACGAAGTAGAAAATACCCGCAATGAGGAAGGGCATGAAGCTGGTCTGGGAATTGGCGATCTGTTTACCGATAGTGAACAGCTCCTCGTAGGACACGCAGAAGGCGATGGAGGTGTCCTTCACCAGGGTGACCACCTCATTGGTGATGCTGGGCATAATGCGCTTGACCACCTGGGGCAGAATGATGCGCAGGAAGGTCTGGAGCTTGGTATAGCCCAGGACGCCGGCGGCCTCATATTGACCCACGGGCATGGAATCAATGCCGCCGCGGTAGATTTCCGCGAAGTAGGCGGCATAGTTGATGGCAAAGGCGATGACCACGGGAATGAGTTTATTCCGGGCTACGCCCAGGTCCGGAAACAGATAGTGCGGGCCATAGGTAACCGCCAAAAGCTGCAGCATCAGGGGAGTGCCGCGCAGAACGGAGATGATAAAGCGCATCACAGAGGACACGACCTTATTCTTGCTCATGCGCAGCAGGGCAAACAGCATGCCAAGGGGCAGGGAAAACAGCAGGGTCAGGAAGAAAATGGCGCAGGTATTGCCCAGGCCCTCGCTCATTTTCAGGATCATGGTGGATAATGTCATAGTCTCTCCTCAACTCTATAGTAGGCACACGAGCCCGGAAGCCCCGCAGGGAGGGGCTTCCGGGAGGTGCGTTGGTAACATTTAATACTGCGAATGGCTTAGTTCAGGAACAGGAGGTTATTGACGATGTCAGGATACTTCTCAGCGATCTTGGCATAGGTGCCGTTATCCACCAGGGTCTTGACGGCGCCCTCGATGGAGGCGCACAGCTCTTTGTCATCGGCGCGGAAGGCGATGCCGTACTGCTCGGCGCCCAGCTCCTCGGAGAGAATGGTGAAGCCGGCGTTCTTATCGGCATAGGCGGTAGCAACAGGCTTATCTACGATGACAGCATCCACGGCGCCGCCGCTCAGCTCAGTGAAGCACTTGAGGAAGCTGTCGCTGCGGACCAGGGACTTGAAGGTGGCGGTCAGGGATTCCAGATCGCCGTCCTCGCTGAGCAGGCTGTCACCGGAGGTGCCCAGCTGCACGGCTACGACCTTACCGGCCAGATCAGCAGAGGACTTGATGTCGCTGCCTTCCTTGACCATGATGACCTGGGTGTTATCATAGTAGGGGGCGGAGAGAGTGTAGCCGGCTTCCTTCATGCTGTCGAGGATGGTCATGCCGGACCAAATGCAATCACACTCTTTAGCATCCAGCTGCGTCAGCTTCTGCTCCCAGTTGACGGGGAAGACCTTCATCTCCCAGCCCAGCTGATCGCAGGCCGCCTGGGCAATCTCAATGTCAAAGCCGGTGTAGCTGCCGTCATCGCCCAGGTAGCTGAAGGGAGGATACTCGGCATCGATGCCGACCGTAAAGACCTTCTTGCTGTCGGCGTTGTCATCGACCTTCTTGCCGCAGCCGGCCAGCAGGGAAACGGTCATCAGCACTGCCAGCAGCAGGCACAGGGTTTTCTTCAAATTCTTCATATCTGTTTGCTCCTTTTTCCGGCCGGTTATTTGCATCGGCCAATTTCTTATTGCACTATCATACTACCACTTTAGCGCGATAATGTAAAGAAGTAAAAATTACAAATACTGCACAAATTTGGAGAGCCGTATTGTTGGATATATACAAATTGGACGAAGGATTGGGAAAATATGCAGCAAACGGAGGGGAGAAGCAACCTGTGAAATAGGCGTAAATGGGCGGCACAGAAGTGAAACGGCGAAGCAAAGGATGGAGGAGCGGTAGAAAAAGAAAGGCCGCCGCCTGCGTTTTGCGCAGACGACGGCATATATGAGCAGATCTGTAAGCCGGGTTCTGTTATCATACGGTCATCTATCTAGGCGTACCGTTGCCGGCACGCTCCAGCCACCTCGGGAGCAGCCGGGCCAGCCTATTGCTCCCATACCGGTGTTGCTCCGGATAGAGTTTACAGCGGCGGACGCTTTCACACGCCGTCGGGTGAGCTCTTACCTCGCCTTTCCACCCTTACCGGCTGCACCACAATCGCCGCAGCCGGCGGTATATCTCTGTTGCACTTTTCCTGAAGTCGCCTTCGGCGGGCGTTACCCGTTATCCTTGCCCTGCGGAGCCCGGACTTTCCTCATGGACAGGCTTTCGCCTTTATCCCCGCGACCGTCTGATCTGCTCATATGTTATAATAAAGGAATGAAGCCGGAAAGTCAACTGCGCTTTTCTGCGGAAAAAGGAATTGAACTGCATTATAAAATGGGATATAATAAATAGATAGAAAATCGGCGTCTATGGAGGCACTAAATATGACACTGCATCAGTATTTGGATACACTGAAAAATAAGACCGTTGCCGTGGTTGGCATCGGTGTGAGCAACACCCCATGGCTGCGGCGGCTGCTGCAGGAGGGAATCCGCGTCACCGCCTGCGATAAACGCAGCCGCGACGCCCTGGGCGCCCTGGCGGAGGAGCTGGAAAAGGCCGGCTGCCGCCTGCAGTTGGGGGAGAGCTACTTACAGGGCCTAAATCAGGATGTGATCTTCCGCACCCCGGGGCTGCGGCCCGATGTGCCGGAGCTGCTGGCGGCTAAGACCCGGGGCAGCGAGATCACCTCGGAGATGGAGGTGTTTTTTGAGGTCTGTCCCTGCACACTCCTGGCCGTGACCGGGTCAGACGGAAAGACCACCACCACGACCATCATTGCAGAGCTCTTGAAGGCCGCCGGGAAAACCGTTCATGTGGGCGGCAACATCGGAAATCCCCTCTTGTGCCGGGCAGACGAGATGCACCCGGAGGACTATGCGGTGCTGGAGCTCTCCAGCTTCCAGCTGATGACCATGACCCATAGCCCCCACATTGCCGTGGTGACGAATCTGGCCCCCAACCATCTGGACATGCACAAGAGCATGGAGGAGTATGTGGCGGCCAAGGAGAATATCTTCCGCTATCAATCCGCCGGGGATGTGGCCGTTTTCAATCTGGACAATGCCATTACCCGGGAGCAGGGGACCAGGGCCCCGGGGCACGTGCGCTATTTCAGCCGCCGGGAGGAGCCGGCAGACGGCGTGTTCCTGCGGGGCGAGGAAATCATCAGCCGCCATGACGGATGGGAACAGGTCATTATGACCACGGAGGATATTCGCCTGCCGGGCGTTCACAATGTAGAGAACTACATGGCCGCTATCGCCGCCGTGGACGGCCTGGTGCCCTATGAGGTGATCCGGAGGTTTGCCCGGGACTTTAACGGCGTGGAGCATCGCATCGAGCTGGTGCGGACCTATCATGGGGTGCGGTTCTACAACGATTCCATTGCCAGCAGCCCCTCCCGAACCATTGCTGGATTGCGCTCATTTAAGGAAAAGGTGATTTTGATCGCCGGCGGCTACGATAAGCACATCCCCTTTGACGTGCTGGGACCGGAGGTGGTGGAGCGAGTGAAGCTGCTGGTGCTGTGCGGCGCCACGGCGGGAAAGATCCGTGCCGCTGTAGAGCAGGCGCCGGGATACAGACCGGGCCGCCCCGAGATTGTGGAGGTCATGCCCTTTGAAAAGGCGGTTTTGTACGCCCGGGACAAGGCACAAAGCGGAGACATTGTGACACTATCGCCGGCCTGTGCGGCCTTTGATCAGTTTAAAAACTTTGCCGAACGGGGCAAAACCTTCAAGGCTATTGTGAACGGCTGGGCGGAGTAACGGCGGACACGCACCCTGCATACACTGTATGCAGGGGGTGTGTGCTATGCGTAGGCTTCGGTATGTCCGCTTATCCGGGAAGCAAAGAATTGCGGTTTGGCTTTCCATCGTTTTGATTTTGCTGCTGGTGGGCGCAGCGCTGATTGTGGTGCGCCTGCGGCCCATGGTCACGCGGCTTGCGGAGTCACGGACCACCAACCGGGTCAATCGCATGGTGGCCGATGCCGTCAGCGATGCTGTAGCCAGCGGACAGGTGGATTGCTCGGCACTCATTACCTTTGAGAAGGACAGCAGCGGCAAGGTGTCGGCTTTGCGGAGCAACATGCCGGAGTTTAATCGGCTGCAATCTTTGATTTCCGATGCGGTGTTGGATCGACTGTCTGAGATGACGTCATTGGATCTGGCTATTCCTCTGGGTTCTTTGACGGGTTCGAACCTGCTGGCGGGCCGGGGCCCGTACATCCGAGTGCGGACCCAATCGGTGGGCTCGGCCACAGCTAAGCTGCGCAATGCCCTGACGGCGGCGGGGATCAATCAGACCAAGCACCAGGTGCTGCTGGATGTGGAGGTGTATGTGACGGTCCTGCTGCCGGGCTTTGCCACCTCAGTGAAGGTGAACAACGAGCTGTGCGTGGCGGAAACGGTCATCGTGGGCAATGTGCCCCAGACGTATACCTACTTCAGTACCACCGAGGATAAGATAGAGGACTACGCGGACGAATACATCATGAACAATGGATAAGGGGAGAGACAACATGGATTACCGCACGGAGATGAAGCAACTGCGGGATACGCTGAACGAAAATGCCCGGCTGTACTATACGCTGGACGCTTCTACCATGTCCGACTATGAATACGACCGACTGTATCGGCGGCTACAGGAGATGGAAAAGCAGCATCCGGAGGAGATCACGCCGGATTCGCCCACCCAGCGGGTGGGCGACGCTGTGCTGAACAATTTTGCGGCGGTGGCGCATCCCGTTCCGCTGGAGAGTCTGGAGGATGTGTTCGACAGCAATGAAGTGAAGGATTTTTTGGCCAAGGTGCTGGATACGCTGCCTCAGGCGGAATACAGCGTAGAACCAAAGGTGGACGGCCTGTCCGTGGCGCTGGAGTACCGGGACGGCGTGTTCTTCCAGGGCGCCACCCGTGGCGACGGCCGGGTAGGGGAGGATGTAACGGGCAATCTGCGCACCATCCGATCTATTCCCATGGTGCTGCCGGAGAAGCTGCCCCGGCTCATCGTCCGGGGCGAGGTGTATATGGCTCGGTCGGTTTTTGAGGAGATCAACGAGCAGCTGGAGCTGGAGGGAAAGCCCTTGATGGCCAATCCGCGGAATGCGGCGGCAGGCTCCCTGCGGCAGAAGGATCCCAGAATCTGTGCCCGGCGGAGGCTTGATATTGCGGTATTCAACCTACAGCTGGCGGAGGGACGACACTTTACAACCCACGCCGAGACCATAGACTATCTTGCTGCCCAGGGGTTTCCGGTGATCCCCCATGCGACGCTTTCCGACGCGGAGGAGATCCTGCGTCAGATCGAAAAGCTGGGGGACACAAGGATGGAGTTTCCCTTTGATATTGACGGAGCGGTTGTAAAGCTTAATAACTTGTCAGACCGCGAAATATTGGGAAGTACGGCCAAATGCCCAAAGTGGGCGGTGGCGTATAAATATCCGCCGGAGAAGAAGGAATCCAGGGTAATGGACATTGTGGTGCAGGTGGGACGCACAGGGGTGCTGACGCCTAAGGCCGTGCTGGAGCCGGTGCGCCTGGCAGGTACCACCGTGACCAACGCCACCCTGCACAACCAGGATTACATCACGGAAAAGGACATCCGTATCGGTGACACGGTGGTGGTGCAGAAGGCGGGGGAAATCATCCCGGAGATCGTGTCGGTGGTCAGAGAGAAACGGCCCGAGGGCACCACAGCATATCATTTGCCCGAAACGTGCCCGGTGTGCGGCGCGCCGGTGGAGCGTGACCCGGACGGAGCGGCTATCCGCTGCACAGGCGCTGAATGCCCGGCTCAGCTGCTGCGCAACCTGATCCACTTTGCCTCTCGGGATGCCATGGATATCGATGGCGTCGGCCCGGCGGTGATGCGGCAGCTTATTGAGAGCGGGCTGG
Source organism: Oscillibacter sp. (assembly GCA_003539495.1). Lineage (GTDB taxonomy): Bacteria > Bacillota > Clostridia > Oscillospirales > Oscillospiraceae > Vescimonas. Next base: position 72,307 of record DPPB01000012.1, read on the forward strand.
TATCCAATCCGGCGGATCTGTATGATCTGCGGGCAGAGCAGCTGGCCGACCTGGAGCGTATGGGCACAAAATCGGCACAAAACGCCGTGGACGCCATTGCCAAATCTAAGGAAAACGACCTATGGCGGCTGATCTTCGCCCTGGGTATCCGGCAGGTGGGAGCCAAGGCCGCCAAGATTTTGGCGGCACACTTTGGCAGCATGGAGGCATTGCGCCGGGCTGCGGCGGAGGAGCTGACGCAGATCGATGACGTGGGCGCGGTGACAGCGGATTATATCATCCGCTGGATGAGCAGCGATCAGGCGGTGGATCTGCTGGAGCGGCTGAAGGCGGCCGGTGTGAACATGGAGAGCCGGCAAAAGCTGGTGGACCGCCGCTTTGCTGGGATGACCTTTGTACTCACCGGGGCTCTGTCCCACTTTACCCGGGAGGAAGCCGGGGAGATGATCGAGCAGCGAGGAGGCAAGGCATCCGCCTCTGTTTCCAAGAAAACCACCTATGTGGTGGCCGGGGAAAATGCCGGTTCCAAGCTGAAAAAGGCCCAGGAGCTGAACATTCCCGTGTTAAGTGAGGAGGAATTTTTAGCATTATTATAATTTGTTATAAGATATAATTACCGTGCCGTTTCGGCACGGTAATTTTGTTGCTTTTTTATACAAAAATGGGCTTGGATGTTGGGAATAGTTCCAAATTTTATTGCTTCACATTGACGTGAGAAAAGAAAGTGCTACAATATAAATTGTATTGTTACGAAACAGATTCGGACAAAGGGCTGGCCGGGTCTGCACCCTAAAAAGCCCAAGAGGAGGAAGTATAATGAGTAAGATCATGAAGATCTGCGATGGTAACGAAGCGGCGGCCTATGTGGCGTATGCGTTCTCTGAAGTCGCAGCAATTTACCCCATCACGCCATCTTCGCCTATGGCGGAGCATACGGATGAATGGTCCGCAAAGGGAAGAAAGAATATCTTCAATCAGCCTGTCCGCCTGGTGGAAATGCAATCTGAGGCCGGCGCATGCGGCGCTTGCCACGGTGCATTGGAGGCCGGCGCACTGGCCACCAGCTTCACCGCCTCCCAGGGCCTGATGCTGATGATCCCCACCATGCACCGCATCTCCGGTGAGCGTCTGCCCGGTGTGCTGCATGTGGCATCCCGTACCGTGGGCACCCACGCATTCTCCATTTTCGGCGATCATTCTGACGTGATGAACTGCCGCCAGACTGGATTTGCCATGCTGAACTCAGGCAGCGTGCAGGAGATCATGGACCTGGCCGGCGTGGCGCACCTGTCCGCTATCAAGGCCCGGATTCCCTTCCTGCATTTCTTTGATGGCTTCCGCACCAGCCACGAGATTCAGAAGGTGGAGGCCCTGGAATATGCTGATTTTGCCAAGCTGGTGGACTATGACGCCCTGGCCCGGTTCCGCGCCAACGCCTTGAACCCCGAGGATCCCCGGATGCGCTCCCTGGTGGATAACCCCGACATTTACTTCCAGCTCCGCGAGGCTAACAACAGCGACTATAACAAGCTGCCCGACATCGTGGAGGACTACATGGCGCAGATCTCCAAGCTGACAGGCCGGGAGTATCACCTCTTTAATTACTATGGCGCCCCTGATGCCGAGCGCGTCATCGTTGCTATGGGCTCTGTGGCCGGCTGCGTGCAGGAGACCGTGAAGTATCTGAACGACCGGGGTGAGAAGGTGGGCTTCCTGCAGGTGCATCTGTTCCGCCCGTTCTCTAAAAAGCATCTGCTGGCGGCTATGCCCAAGACCGTGAAAAAGGTGGCTGTACTGGATCGCGTGAAGGAGATCGGCTCCATCGGCGAGCCCCTGTATGAGGATATCTGCGCTGCTTATATCAATGACAAGAACCGGCCCGAGATATTTGCCGGCCGCTACGGCCTGTCCAGCAAGGACACTACCCCTGCTCAGATTAAAGCCGTGTATGACAATCTCCTGCTGGATGAGCCCAAGAACCACTTCACCATCGGCATTGTGGACGATGTGACCAACCTGTCCCTGCCCCTGGGCCCGGCACTGAACTGCGAGCCGGAGGGCACCATTTCCTGCAAGTTCTGGGGCCTGGGCTCTGACGGTACCGTGGGTGCCAACAAGAACTCCATCAAGATCATCGGCGAGACCACTGATATGTACTGCCAGGCGTATTTTGAGTATGACACCAAGAAGTCCTTCGGCATCACCAAGAGCCACCTGCGCTTCGGCAAGAAGCCCATCAGCTCTACCTATTATGTGAGCCACGCAGATTTCATAGCCTGCCACAACCAAACGTATCTGACCAAGTACGACATCATCTCCGAGCTGAAGCCCCATGGCAGCTTCCTGCTCAACTGCGAGTGGAGCGAGGATGAGCTGGAGCAGAAGATGCCCGGTGACATCCTGAAGTACATTGCCGAGAACGACATAAAATTCTATATCATTGACGCCAATAAGGAGTCCCAGGCTTTGGGTCTGGGCAACCGCTCCAACATGGTGCTGCAGGCAGCCTTCTTCAAGCTGGCCAATGTCATCCCCGTGGAGGACGCCGTGGAGCACATGAAGGATGCCGTGAAAAAGACCTACGGACTCAAGGGCGAGAAGATTGTGAACATGAACATCGCCGCCGTGGACGCCGGCATCAACGCCGTGAAGCAGGTGCAGGTGAAGGAGAGCTGGAAGAATCTCTCCGGCGCTGCTATCCAGCCGGCTCCCGCCGATGTGCCCGACATTATCAAGAACATCCTGGTGCCCATTAACGCCCAGAAGGGCGACCTGCTGCCGGTTTCCGCCTTTAAGGGCATGGAGGATGGCACCATGCCCTTGGGCACCTCCCAGTATGAAAAGCGCGGCATCGCCACACACCTGCCGGTGTGGGATTCCAGCGAGTGCATCCAGTGCAACATGTGCTCCTTTGTGTGCCCCCATGCGGTAATCCGCCCCTATCTGCTGGATGAGAAGGAGGCTGCTAATGCCCCCGCAGGGATGAATCTGGTGGACGCCAAGGGTCCCAAGATGGACGGTCTCAAGTACACCATGGGTGTATCCACCTTGGATTGCACCAGCTGTGGCAGCTGCGTTTCCTCCTGCCCCAAGAGCGGCAAGGCGTTGAAGATGGTTCCCACCCACGAGGTTTCCCTGGATCAGACAGGCTGGAAGTATCTGCAGACTCTGTCTGAAAAGAACGACCGCATCGACAAGTTCACACTCAAGGGCAGCCAGCTGCGCCAGCCCCTGGTGGAGTTCAACGGTGCCTGCGCCGGCTGCGGCGAGACGCCCTACATCAAGCTCCTGACCCAGCTCTACGGCGACAAGATGTACCTGGCCAACGCCACCGGCTGCACCCAGGCCTGGGGCGCCGCTATGCCCTGCGTGCCTTACTGCAAGAATAAGGAAGGCAAGGGCGTGGCATGGTCCAACTCCCTGTTTGAAAACAACGCCGAGTTCTCCTATGGTATGTGCCTGGCCGTGAAGCAGCTGCGTGCTGCTGTGACGGAGTTCGTTAAGCAGCTGGACGGCATGACCCAGGATGCCGCCGTGAAGGCCGCCATCGCCAAATGGCTGGAGACCTATGACGACCTGGATGCCTCCTCCGTGGCTACCGACGAGCTGCTGGCCGTGCTGGAGAGCACCAAGTTCAGCGCTGAGGAGCAGGCTGTGGTGGCCGAGATCCTCAAGCGCCGCAAGGATATGTCCAAGAAGACCATGTGGATGTACGGCGGCGACGGCTGGGCCTACGACATCGGCTACGGCGGTCTGGATCATGTGTTCGCCATGGGCGAGGATGTGAACGTGCTGCTGGTAGATACCGAGGTGTACTCCAACACCGGCGGGCAGTCCTCTAAGGCTACTCCCGTGGGCGCTGTGGCCCAGTTCCAGGCCAGCGGCAAGAAAACTCGCAAGAAAGACCTGGGGCTGCTGCTGATGACCTACGACAATGTCTATGTGGCCCAGTGCTCCATGGGCGCTAATCCCAACCAGCTTATCAAGGCTATCAAGGAGGCCGAGGCGCACAAGGGCCCGTCCATCGTCATCTGCTATGCCCCCTGCATCAACCACGGCATTAAGAAGGGCATGAACAATGTCCAGCAGGAGATGAAGGATGCTGTGAACTCCGGTTATTGGAACCTGTACCGCTACAGCCCCGAGACCAAGAAGTTCACTCTGGACTCCAAGGAGCCGTCCATGCCGCTGTACGACTTCATGAAGGGTGAGGTACGCTACGCATCTTTGGAGCTGAGCTTCCCCGAGAACGCCAAGGCCCTGTTTAAGGATGCCGAGGAAGCTGCCAAGGAGAAGTACGAGTACTACAAGCGTAAGTCCGAAAACTAATCGCCTGATCTCTGCAGAAGTGCTGCGGGCGGGGCCTGAAAAACCCCGCCCGCTTTTCCTTAGATTTCCTGTTAAAGCATTGACAAAGTGGTAGGAAAGTGATAAAATTAACAATGTAAAATAATTAAGAGAGGCGAAGAAGCTATGGCCATTCCGTTTGATTATTCAGCTGAATATAAACGTAAGCTCTGCACTCCCGATGAAGCGGCGAGAGTCGTCAAGAGCGGAGACTGGATTGACATTTCCATGGGCGGCGCTTTTCCGTCTTTGATGGATGCCGCTATTGCCCGGCGCAAGGACGAGCTGCGGGGTGTGAAGGTGAGAGGGTACCTAATCTTTCAGCCTATTCAAATGGTGGAGAGCGACCCTACCCGGGAGCACTTTATTTATAACAGCTGGCACTTGTCCGGCTATGAACGCAAGCTCTGTGACCGGGGCCTGTGCAATTTTATCCCCATGGTGTTCCGTAATTTGGGCTGGTATTACACCCAGTTCCTCACGGTGAACGTGGCCATCATGTGTGTGACGCCCATGAATGAGCATGGGTATTTCAACTTCTCTGTCAGCAATGCCTCGGCCCGCGCAGTGCTGGATAAGGCGGATATTGTGATCCTGGAAGTGAATGAGAATCTGCCATGGGTCTATGGCGGCCAGGATGAATGTATCCACATCAGTGATGTAAACATGATCGTGGAGGGCGAGCATAGCCCACTGCCCAATGTGAAATCTCCTGCAGCCTCTGAGGCGGAGATGAAAATCGCTGAATTTGTGGTGCAGAACATGGCAGACGGCTCAACGCTGCAGCTGGGCATCGGCTCGCTGCCCAACGCCGTGGGGCAGATGATTGCTAAGAGCGACTTGAGGGACTTAGGTATCCATACGGAGATGCTGTGCGACTCCTATTTGGATATGTACAAGGCCGGAAAGATTACCAATAATAAGAAAACTCTGGACCGGTATAAGAGCGTTTTCGGTTTGGCCCTGGGTTCCCAGGACCTATACGATTGGATCCGTGAGAATCCGGGGGTAGTTACTTACCCGATTTCTTACTGCAATAATGCGTCTGTGGTGAGCCAGCTGGACAATTTCGTGTCTATCAACAACTGTATCTCCGTGGACCTGTATGGACAAATCTGTGCCGAGAGCTCCGGCATTCGACAGATCAGCGGAACCGGAGGCCAGCTGGACTTTTTGGAGGCGGCGGCAGTTTCCCGGGGTGGCAAGGCGTTTATCTGCCTGACATCGTCCTTTACCAATAAGCAGGGAGAGATGGTTTCCCGCATCAATCCTACACTGGTCACCGGTGATGTGGTCACAGATCCGCGCAGCTTGGCCTATTACATCGTCACCGAGTACGGCGGTGTGAATTTGGTGGGCTGCAGCACCTGGGAGCGAGCAGAAAAGCTGATTTCCGTGGCGCACCCGGCATTCCGGGAGGAGCTGATTGCTGCAGCGGAAAAGCAGGGCATTTGGATCCGGTCTAACAGACGGTAATACATAACAGCCATAAAAAAACCGCGGCAGATGCCGCGGTTTTTTATGGTTTGCATCAGTGGAATAAATATGATAAAATATAAAAGGAATAGTAATGAGGGAGAGGATATTCCTATGGCGATAAAGAGAAGGTTTCCCATCCGTGTAGCAACGGTGTATTGCAGCGGCGGCTGTCGCGCTAAGCGCGATGAGAAAGGCATTATGCTCTGCCGGTATGGCTGCGTTGCCTGCGGAGCTTGCATGAACGCCTGCAGGTTCGGTGCTATTGGTATGAACGAGTACGGCGTTGCGGAGGTGGACGAGGAAAAATGCATCGGATGCGGCGCCTGTGCTAAAGCCTGCCCTAAGAAGCTGATTCAAATTCGCCTGCAGGATAACAGCATCCTGCCCCTATGCTCTAACAGGGACAAGGGGTATGATCTGGCCACCAGGATCGGCGCACGTACCCAGTGCGACGTGAGCTGCATCGCCTGCGGCCTGTGCGTGCGCAGCTGCCCGGTCAATGCCATCCAAATCCAGGAGCAGCACGCGGTGATCGATCAAAACACCTGCCTCAACTGCGGCATGTGCGCCACCGTATGCCCCCGGCATGTGATCGTGGACAGGCGGGGCATCGTGGCAAATTGCAGGTAAAAATATATATCAGATGTAGATCCGGCCTGAACACCCTGTGTTCAGGCCGGATTTGTTTTAAGTATTACTTTTTCGTCTCAGCATTTTCCAGGTCATAGACCAACACACGCCGGAGATTGGTACTTTGAAAGCATTTCAGGCCCACATAGTAGTCAAACAGGTCCAGAACCTCCCGCTTTGTGAAGTCGGGCATCATTTCCCGGAGGTGTTGGGCTTTTGGATCGACCTTAAAAACGTGCCCGGTTTCCAGTTCATAGGTGCAGGGAGTACCTAGGGTCTCGGCATAGCTGCCTATGCCCTCGGACCACATGTAACTGGCGATCTTACGCTGAATGCGGCCATCCTTCAGAATTTTGAAGTAGCCGCCGGGGCCGTCAGAGGCAAACACATAGCTGGTAACGCCGGGAAATTTCCGCTGCAGGTTGAGAAACAAGTCCGAGCGGCGGTGATTGGTGAAAACGAAGCTGCCCAGTCCATTGACCTCCAGGATCATGCAGCGACCGGCTTTCAGCTGTTTTTTGCAGCGGTAGGGGGCCAGGGGGGCCGCATATTCTTTCCGCAGAGTGCAGTAATAGGTCTGATCGCTGTAATAGCCAGGCACACAAATCTGCTTCTCAGCAGGAAAAAGCGGCAGCAGCGGCAGATACATAACGTGAAAATTGCCGCTGAACAGGCCGGGCAGGTCGCTGGCCGTGCGCCAAAAAACGCGAAACAGGGAGGACATATCAGTTCAGGAAGTCCTTCAGCTTCTTGCTGCGGGAGGGGTGGCGGAGCTTGCGCAGGGCCTTGGCCTCGATCTGGCGGATGCGCTCACGGGTGACGTTAAATTCCTTGCCCACTTCCTCCAGGGTACGGGTGCGGCCGTCCTCAATGCCGAAGCGGAGCTTCAGCACCTTCTCCTCTCGGGGAGTGAGGGTGCTGAGCACATCCACCAGCTGCTCCTTCAGCAGGGTGAAGCTTGCGGCCTCGGAAGGCTCGGACGCACCTTCATCAGGGATGAAGTCACCCAGATGGGAGTCCTCCTCCTCGCCGATGGGAGTCTCCAGAGACACTGGCTCCTGGGCGATCTTCAGAATCTCCCGGACCTTATCCACGGGCATATTCATCTGCGCGGCAATTTCCTCCGGGGAAGGATCATGGCCCAGCTCCTGCAGCAGCTGGCGAGAGACACGGATGACCTTGTTGATGGTCTCCACCATGTGAACGGGGATGCGGATGGTACGGGCCTGATCGGCAATGGCCCGGGTGATGGCCTGACGGATCCACCAGGTGGCATAGGTGGAGAACTTATAGCCCTTGGTGTAGTCAAACTTCTCCACGGCCTTGATGAGGCCCAGGTTGCCCTCCTGAATCAGATCCAAAAACAGCATGCCCCGGCCGGCGTAGCGCTTGGCGATGGAGACCACCAGGCGCAGATTGGCCTCGGCCAGCTTCTGCTTGGCCACATCGCCGTCCTTCACCAGCTTGCGAAGGTGGGCCAGGTCCTCCTCAGACAGGTTTTGGACCTCCTCGTCGGAAACCTCGATCTCGCCCACGGGATCCTCGGCGTCCAGCACCTGCTCCACGGCTTGTCCGTTGGCCCGCTCCCAGGCCATAAGCGTGGCTTTGGCCTTGTTCCCCTCGGCGATGGCGGAGGCCAGCTCTACCTCACCCTCGGCTGAGAGCAGAGAGACCTTGCCGATCTCCTTGAGGTACATACGGACCGGATCGTCAATATTAAAGCTGTCTACCAAGGTGTTGGGGTCGACCAGCTCTTCCTCCTCGATCTCGGCAATCTCCTCCAGGGGAGGGTCAATCTCCGCATTGACATCCGGCAAAAATGCCTCGGTGGTTACTTCAATGGAAAGCTTCTCCAGGGAGTCATAAATCATATCCAGCTTATCGCTGTCCAGATCCATAGCATCAAGAACCTCGGACAGTTCGTTGCTTTCAAGCTTGCCATGGCGCTTGCCCTTGATGAAAAGCTCCTTCAGACGCTCATTATTCTGAATGAGCTGGGCAGCGGGCAGGGAAGCGATGGTTTTTTCGTCCAACTGTCCCTTATTGCTCTTGATAACTTCTTCTTCAATTTCGTGCTGCTGTGCATCGGCCTCCTTTAGGAGCGCGTCTGCCATTTCCTGCAATTCTTTTTCAGTGTATTTTGTCTCGGTCATGGATTCTTTCCTCCGTATCCCTTTTTGAATTTGAATTTATCTTTTGCGGCCAGCAGCGGATCTATATTTTCCACGCCACTGCGCCGTGATGACTCCTCCCGGATGATGCGAATATAGTCCTCCAGTGCCTGTTTTGCCCCGGATACGGACTCCGGTTTCTGCAAAATATCCACAAAATGGCTCATTTCCTCCGGCGACAGCTCTCCCGCCAAGGCATCCATGCTGTGCCTGCGTCCGGCAGCCCTGTCCGCCGACAGAAGGGCATATATTTTCCCCAATACCGGCGAGGAGAATTCCTCCGGCTGCAGGGAGATGCCATCCAGCAGATCGTCGTCCCTCATCATCAGGCGCAGGATGCCCTCCTCTGCCAGAGCGCTGCGGAGATTGGCGTAACGAAGCTCTCGGCGCTCAGGCTGCAGGGTAGCCGACGGATTCAGCTCCCGGCGGATCTGGGCTTTTTTTTCTTTGTATCTGCGGCGCTTGCAGGCGCGCTCCACCTCGCTGCGCAGTGCCTCCGGCGTGAGGCCGGCGGTCTCCGCTGCCCGAACGGTGTAGACCTCCCGCTCCACGGCATTTTGCAGCGTGGAGAGGACCTGACTGATCTCACCGGCATAGGCAATGCGGTCATCGTCCTTAGTCAGGTCAAATTTGCCTGCCACCTGGGCCATGCGGAATTCAATGCCGTTTTCACTGCCGGAGAGCAGATTTTCAAAGGCCTGGGACCCCTGGAATTTGATGAAATCATCTGCATCCTGCTTTATGTACTGCCCATCCACCAGGCGGCGTGGCAGCTGCAGCACCCGGACATTGAACTCAGAATTCTTTAAGATATCCAGGGCCCGCTGCGTGGCCAGCTGTCCGGCGTTATCGTTATCGTAGCAGAGGACGAGCTCCTTGGTATATCGGCTCAAAAGGCGGGTCTGCTCTACCGTCAGCGCTGTGCCCATGGACGCCACCGCGTTGTCAAATCCGGCCTGGTGTAGGGTGACCACGTCCAGATTGCCCTCGCAGAGGATGATATTGGGGCGCTTGGTCTTTTTGGCTAAATTTAACCCGTACAGCACCCGGCGCTTGCTGTAAACCGGGGTTTCACTGGTGTTCATGTATTTCGGCTCAGATTTATCGATGACGCGGCTGCCAAAGCCCACCACATCGCCCCGTACATCAACCACCGGTAGAATGAGACGATTACGGAATTTATCATAGAAACCGCCCTTTTTATTTTCAACGATGAGACCGGCCTTCAAAAGCTCCTGCTTGGTGTATCCCTTGGCGGTCATAGCCCGCAGCAGATGATCCCAGCCATCCTGGGCGGCACCCATGCCGAACCGGGTGGCCACACCTCGGCGAATCTGCCGTCGGTCCAGATAGGCCTGCACCGCCGCGCCCTCCGGCTTTTGCAGGGTGTCGTAATAGTACCGGGCGGCGTCCCGGTTCAGATCCAGCAGGCGCCTGCGCAGCCGGTCTGCCCCATCCGATTCCCGGTCCTCCGGAACGGGGATATTAGCCCGTTTGGCCAAAAAACGCACCGCATCCGGGTAAGAGAGATTTTCGATCTCCATGATGAAACTGATGACACCGCCACCCTTTTTGCAGCCGAAGCAGTGATAATACTGCCGATCCGGAAGCACATGAAAGGAGGGGGTCTTTTCGTTATGAAAGGGGCAGCAGCCCCAATAGCTCCCGCCTTTGGGCTGCAGGGACACATAGCTGCCTACCACGTCCAAAATATCATTTCGCGCGGCCAGCTCGTCCAAAAAGCTCTGGGGAAACGCCATAAACCATCCTCCTTTCCCGGCTGTTGCACAGGCTTGTGCAACAAGAATCTAATATCTTATACGAGAAGAAAATGACTTTTCCTCTTTTTTTGAAAAAAATTTACCCCGCAGAATTACCTGCAGGGTAAATTTATAGAAATCACAAGTCCACGATTATCGGCGTGACGCCGATGTGCGGCAGGAAAATATGTAGCAAGTCTTTGGTCTTCAGCCGCAGGGAGCTGGTGTTCCGGCAGGGATGGCAGCCGAACCATTCTGCCTCGGCCACCCGCCGCTCCAGCGCCAGGGTGACACGGCGCTCTGTATCATTCATAAGCCCCAACACCGAGGCAGAACCCGGCTGCACACCCAAAAGGGCCTGCAGGTCCTCACCGGTGGCAAAGCTAAGACGGGAGGAGCCGATGATTTTGGAAAAATCCGCCGTGCGGAAGGGCAAATCCTCCGGCATGGCCAGCAGATAGAAGGCGCTGCGATTCCGGGGCGTCAGGAGCAGATTCTTGCAGATATGTACACCCAGTGCCTGGCTGATGCCGGCGCAGGCATCCATGTCGTAGGCCGGATCGTGGTCTACACGCTGATAGGAAATCTGCAGTGCGTCCAGCAGGTCATAAACCCGCTGCTCCACAGGCTCCCGGGTCTCCTGGGGGCGGCCAATATAAACAGGTGAGAGGGTCATTGGTCACTTCTCCTTTGCCAGCAGCTTTTCTCCCGCACGAAAAATATCTCCAGCGCCTACGGTGAGGATCAGATCCTCCGGCTGGGCAATTTGCGCCAGCGTGTCCGCCACCTGATCCAGGGTGGAGCAGTAGATGGCGCCGGGAATCTCAGCAGCCAGCTGGCTGGAGGAAATGCCGATGTCATTGGTCTCCCGAGCGGCGTATATCTCCGCCAGCACGGCGATATCCGCCAGCTTCAGCTCCCGGACAAAGTCCTCAAACAGCGCCTGTGTGCGGGTGTAGGTATGGGGCTGGAAGGCACAGATGATCCGCTTATAGGGCATGGAGCGGGCAGTGGTCAGCAGTGCGTGAAGCTCCCCGGGATGATGTGCGTAGTCATCGAACACATCGGCGCCGCGATAGGTGCCCTTGAACTCAAATCGGCGCCCGGCGCCGTGGAAGCTATGAAGGCCTTCCTCTACAGCCTTGCCGCCAATGCCCAGCACATAGGCGGCAGCGGCGGCGGCCAGAGCGTTGGAAATGTTGTGCTTACCGGCCACAGCCAGGGCGACATGGGCATAGAATTTGCCGTGGATCATAACGTCAAATTCGCCGCAGCCGTCGTGGAAAGCCACATTTTCCGCCCTGCAATCGGCGCCGTCATCTCGGACGGAAAAGGTGAACACCGGGTGAGTCAGACCCTTTACCGCCGCCATAGCGCCGCTGTCATCGGCATTGGCAATGACGAAGCCCCGCTGAGGCACCAAATCTGCAAAGGCATGGAAGGAGTGCTCCACGTCTGTCAGATCCTTGAAGAAATCCAAATGGTCCGCCTCTACGTTCAGGATCACGGCCACTGTGGGGAAGAAGTTCAGAAATGAGTTGCAGTATTCACAGGACTCCAAAATAATAGTGTCGCCCTTGCCCACCCGGTAGCCCGAATGCAGCATGGGCAGCGTGCCGCCGATCATCACCGTGGGGTCGGCCTGCGCCGCCATGAAAATATGGGTGGACATGGAGGTGGTGGTGGTTTTACCATGGGTGCCGGAGATGCATAGGGCGTTGCGGTATTGCTGCATAATCGCCCCCCACGCCTGGGCACGCTCATAGACGGGGATGCCTCGGGTCACCGCGCCGGAGATCTCCGGGTTATCGTCGTGAATGGCAGCCGTGCGGATGACCAACTGCGCATTTTGCAGGTTATCTGCGGAATGGCCCACGGCAACGGGGATGCCCAGCGAACGAAGGTGCTTCACAGTATCGCTGTCCGACATATCCGATCCCTGCACGCAAAGGCCCATGCCATGCAGCACCTCGGCCAAAGGGCACATAGACACGCCGCCGATGCCGGACAAGTGGACCCGGACACCGGGCTTGAGAAAGTTTTTGAAATCCACTGTGGGATGCATCATATCAAATTGCCTCCTAAAGACGGAATCGCTCTGAAATTGCTTTTTTTCATAAAATATATTATAATACGAATCAAAGGGAAGTGCAACACCCAATGCCTGCGTCGGAGGATAGATTATGAGCCGAGAACAAGCGCAAAGCATCCTTAAAACCATCGAGGGCCGGGGTTATCGCGCCTATTTGGTGGGCGGCTGTGTCCGGGACCTGCTGCTGGGCCGCGAGCCTGAGGATTGGGACATTGCCTCCGCCGCCCGGCCCGAGAAGATCATGGAGATTTTCGGCGCGGCGGCTTTCCCAACGGGGCTGAAGCATGGCACTGTCACGGTGAAGGCCGCAGATGGAGCTTATGAGATCACGACCTTCCGCACGGACGGAAGCTATTCCGATGGCCGCCACCCGGATGCGGTAAAATTTGCTAAAACCATTGATGAAGACCTGGCCCGGCGAGACCTGACCATCAACGCCATGGCCCTGAACAGCGCCGGGAATATTGTGGATCCCTTTGATGGGGCAGGGGACCTGAAGCGCCGAGTGGTCCGTTGCGTGGGCGATGCCCGGGAGCGTTTCCGGGAGGATGCGCTGCGCATCCTGCGGGCTATGCGCTTTGCCTCGGTGTTGGGCTTTTCTGTGGAGGAAGCCACAAGCCTGGCCATTCACAGCCAGGCAAAGCTATTAGAGCGGATTGCCGCCGAGCGCATCCTGGTGGAAATGAACAAGCTTCTGTGCGGTCAGCACTGCAAGGAAGTGCTGCTGGATTATTCGGATGTGCTGGGAATTTTTATTCCGGAGCTGCTGCCTTGCGTCGGCTTTTCACAGCAAAACGTTCATCATTGCTATGATATTTATACGCACACGGCTTATGCCGTAGATGCCATCCGGCCGGAGCCGATCCTGCGCTGGACCATGCTGCTGCATGACATTGGAAAGGTAAATACCTTTACAGTAGATTCCCGGGGCCAAGGTCATTTTTACGGGCACCCCATAGTCAGCGGCGATATGGCGGAGGATATCTGTGCCCGGCTTAGGATGCGAAAAAGGGATCGGGAGGACATCGTGACCCTGATCCGCTGGCATGACAAGAATATCCCGTTAACAGAAAAGGGCATCGGCACAGCTATGCTTGCGCTGGGGGAGGAGAATTTCCGGCGTTTGCTGGAGGTGAAGCGAGCGGATAACCTGGCACAGGCACCGGAATACCGGTGGGTTGCGGAGAAGATCGACGCAGCGGAAAAGCTGTTGGATGAGATGCTGCGGCGGGAGCCATGCCTGCAGCTAAAGGATCTGGCCGTCAACGGAAATGATCTGTTGGCTCTGGGCTACTCCGGGCGGGAGATCGGGCTGGCCCTGCAGCGGCTGCTGCAGAAGGTTGTCGCCGGGGAGATCGAGAATCGACGGGAGACCCTGCTTACGGCGCTGAGGCACTGAGGGGGATCATTTCCACAGGTGCAGATAGCCTGCGTCCTGCAGCTGCTTGAGAAACAAAAGTGCAACGGGAAACAGGATCATACCCGTCACACCCATGGTACAAAAGCCGATATACATGGCTATCAGCGCTGCCAAAGGCGGAAGATTGACCTGAGCTGCCATGACCTTAGGCTCCAAAAAGCTGCGCACCAGGGTAATAACGGCATAGATTGCGCCCAGGGCTATAGCCTTGGGCGTTTGCTGCAGCAGCAGGCACAGGGCGGCCCAGGGTAGGAGGAACGTACCTGTGCCGAACACAGGCAGAGCGTCGATAACAGCGATGATGGCAGCCAGCAGCAGGGCATAGGGCTGTCGGATGAGCAGTAATCCCAGCAGCAGCTCGACAAATGTAACGCTCAGCAGAATACACTGGGCTTTGAACCATTTGGCCAGGGTGGATAGGAGATTTTCTTTTACTCCGCCGGCCTGCCGCAGCTTTTGTGGTGGGAGTTGCCGACGCAGAAAGCCCATAATGCGTGGAAACTGCGCCGCTGTAAAGAAGATTGCCAGTACAGTAGTAGCGGTGAAAAGGAAGAAGGAAGGAAGCTCCATCACTGCCTCTGCAGCGGCGCTTACACACCGGGCGGAGAATCGTGAGAACCAGGTCGTTAGCTGCTGGGAGCCATCTGACAGCGCACGCTCCAACCAGGATTGCAGGCTCTTGGGACAGGCGGCACAGAACTGCTCCAGTCGTTGCCGGAGCGCCGCAAAATAAGTCGGCAGTTCCGCCAGATACTGCGGCAGCGCCTTGAAAAGTCGGACGGATTGCTGCAGCAGGTTCAGGCACAGCACCGTTAGTACTGCTAAAATCAGTGCAAGGAGAAGCAGAGCAAGTACGGACGATATAAACCCGCGCCGCAGGCGCAGCTTTTCACGGAGAAAGCACACGGAAGGTTCCATTAGATAGGCCAGACCCAAGGCGATGAGAAACGGCAGCAGCCACAGCAGCACATACCGCACGCCAATCCAGCACAGGAACAGAACAATGCCCCAGTACAGAACAAACCCTATGAATTTTCGGCGTTTATCGGACATAATGGCCTCCGTTTTCGCAATCACGCTTGCATATAGACTTATTGTATGTTATCATGGTATCATCGATTAACAAGGAATCTTGTTTTGTTCGGGAGAGAGATATGAGCAAGAAAAAGTACTATATTGTGTCCGAGGATGCACTGCCTGATATTTTCATCAAGGTCGCCGAGGCCAAGCGGATGCTGCAGGTAGGTGAGGCGCAGACGGTGGGCGAAGCCGCCCGGCGCATGAATATCAGCCGCAGTGCTTTCTATAAATACAAGGATGCCGTGCAGCCCTTCCAGGATATGAAGGCAGGCCGCATCATTACATTCTACGCCCTGCTCAAGGACAACCCGGGAGTGCTGAGCAATTACCTGTCTATTTTTGCCAATTCCGGCGCAAATATTCTGACCATCAACCAAACTATCCCCACGAATGGCTGCGCCGGTGTAACCATTTCAGCCGAGACCAGCGATATGAAGGAAGGGCTTGATGAGATGATGGCCGGCATATCCGCCGCCTTTGGCGTGCTGAAATTTGAAGTATTGGCCGGATAAAAGCATCGGGAGGATAGCCACGGGTTCATAACGAGGTATTAAAGAAGGCAGGTTATCCCCGGCATCGTATGGATAAGAAAAATCACCGAGATGAGTCTATTAAGGACTTTACTCGGTGATTATACTTTATATCCGCACATGCAATTATAGGCGATTATCCTGGGCAAGGTAATTCTTAAAAAATTCGATGAAGCGTGCGGCGGCAGTGAACTGCACCGTATTCAATATAAAAGCTTTGTACCCCGTCTGTGATTACATGTTATTTTACTTAGTGGGGAAGTGCTTCAGCGGTATTGCCAGGTCTCGGGCGATTTGCTTTGCATACCGGTCCTCCTCGCTGAAGATGCAGCCACAGTATTTCTGCATATACAGCCCCAGCTCCCGGGCCTGCTGCTGGCCGCCGCGGAATCCGGGCCGAAAGTCACGGTACAGGAATTCAACGCCCCACTTTTTGCCGGCCCGGGCGGCAATCTCTGCCATGCGTTCATGCTGCTGATAGGGACTGACGAACAGGGTGGAGGTGAAGGAGGAAAAGCCGTTTTCCGACGCAAATTCGGCCGCCTGCTCCAGGCGCATTTCGTAGCATTTTTCACAGCGGTGGTCAATATCCTCCGCCACGGCGCAGACAAATCTCCGTAGTCCGTAGTCCTCCTGCACGATCAGCTCCATGCCGATCTGCTCGGCATAGCCGATGAGTGTGTCACGCCGGGCCTTGTACTCCTGATAGGGGTGGATGTTTGGGTTAAACCAGTAGGCGATGGGCTCAATACCCTCCGTGCGCAGCTGCTCCACGCAGGATACAGAGCAGGGAGCGCAGCAGGTGTGCAGTAGTGTTTTGTTCATGCTTTATCCTTTCTTCCGGATTTGATACGGCGGATGAAATTGCGCAGCTTGCCATCGTTGGCCACCCGGTACGACCAATCGGATATGGAGAAAAAGCGCTGGTAAACCTTGTGGAAGGGCTGGTTGACATAGGCGTCGAAAAACGCGGCGCGCTCCTTGGGTGACGCCGGATTGCGCGAGAGCGCCGGATTGCTCTCCACGGCCTCCTGCAGCGTGCGTTTTTCCCGCTGCAGCG
This sequence comes from Oscillibacter sp., assembly GCA_003539495.1. Taxonomy (GTDB): domain Bacteria; phylum Bacillota; class Clostridia; order Oscillospirales; family Oscillospiraceae; genus Vescimonas. The sequence continues at coordinate 88,876 of DPPB01000012.1, forward strand.
GAATCATGTCAAAGAAATGTGCGCCTTTTACCGTGTTGATGAGCAGCATGGAGATGCCCTTTTTTTGCTGGTTCGGCCTGAAATCCGCCGGCAGGCCGCGAAAAGTACCCAATGTAAGATCCGCTGCCCGATTTGTGCTGCAATAGGGGCAGTGATAGCAGGCGGGCCGCAGAAACAGCCCCCGAAATAGTCCTCGCCCATAGTCGGATTTTGTCAGCGGCGCATCATACTGGCCTCCGCCCTCAAAATCCACCACGAAACGGGAATCCGCGCCTGAGGTTTTTTTACAGAACTGCACGGTCTTCACACGGCGCTGCTTGATGTAGTGCATGGCCTCAACCGTCTTGCTCCATACACCCGGGGACGGAACACCGCTGCACAGGACATCCGCGGTAAGAAGCCGCTCCGGTGATTCACCCAAAAATCTGTAAAGGCCATCCACTTGACAAGGGGTACCTGTGAAGAAAACGTCCATACCTCGATCCAAATAATAGCGCACCTGCTGGAAGCATTCGCCCATATCGCTCTGAACCAGCTTGGCACCCATGAGCCGGGGCAGGTCCTCTTTTGTCTGAATAGCCGTGTGGACTACACGCATATCGCTGTCCATAGCGGCGCCGAAAACAACTCCGCCGGATTCCAGCACAAAGGATGCAATGGCCGCAAAGGCACCGCCTGAGGTAGAATGTCTGCGCATCTCGTCATTCTCATTCCACACGGCGAAAACCGTGGGATCAGGCCGTTGCTCCCGATGCTTCAGCATGGGGCAGATATGGGTGCAGTGGCCGCAGTGAACACAGGCTTCCGTAACATCGGGGTATAAAAACCCTTCCTTATCGGACACCATTTTTATGGCACCCCGGGGACAGCCGCTGGCGCAGGCGCCGCAGCCGGTGCAGTGCTCTTTGGGAGCAAGATGAGGCGACGCAGAAGATATCATGCCCATACCTCCAAATTTTTTTGCTATTATACCACTTTGCTTCTCACTTGGCAACCGACTTTGCACTGACTGTGGGGGACTTGCTATTTTATTTGGGTTCTGCTATAATGTGAAAAGCTATTTGGTGGAGGTTTGCTATGCGGATTTTGGGCATTGATCCGGGCGTTGCCATTGTGGGCTTCGGCCTTATCGAGTCAGACCACGGCAGCCTGCGGATGCTGCAGTATGGCGCCATCACCACTCCCGCCGGACAGCCCCTGGCCGCCCGCCTTTTGCAGATCAGCCGGGATATGGAGGAGCTGATTGATGCATTCCGGCCCGATGAAATGTCCATTGAGGAGTTGTTTTTCTCTAAAAATATTACCACCGGCATCGCCGTGGCCCACGCTCGGGGGGTGATCCTCTGTGCGGCGGAAAAGAAACGATTGCCCATCTATGAATATACCCCCATGCAGGTGAAGCAGGCCGTGGTGGGCTATGGCCTGGCGGATAAAAAGCAGGTCATGGATATGACGAAACGTCTGCTGAAGCTGAAGGCCGTGCCCCGGCCGGATGACGCCGCTGACGCCCTGGCCATCGCCCTGTGCCACGCCCGCAGCGCCACCAGTCTTCTGCGGCGGACGAATCCGGGCGTGAAGGAGACTGTATGAGAGGAAGAATCCTATGTATTATTATGTGAACGGAACCGTGGCGGAAATTGGCCCCAATTTGGCAGTCATTGATTGCGGCGGAGTAGGCTACGCATGCGCCACCACCAACTATACCCTGGCCCAGCTGAAAAAAGGGGAGAAGGCCAAGCTCTACACATACCTCCATGTGCGAGAGGAGATTTTTGACCTGTACGGCTTTGCCTCTCAGGCGGAGCTGAGCAGCTTCAAGATGCTTATCAGTGTTTCCGGTGTGGGGCCCAAGGCGGCGCTTGCGATCCTCTCCTCTGGGACACCGGATCAGTTGGCTCTTAGCATCGTCACGGGGGACGAAAAAGCCCTCACCGGCGTGCCGGGCATCGGCAAGAAGATTGCCCAGCGCATTATTCTGGAGCTGAAGGACAAGCTGGCCAAGGAGCAGGGGAGCTTTGACACCCGGGCTGGCGTCCTGTCGCCGGTTTCCACCGGAGGTAAGACCCAGGAGGCAGCCTCCGCCCTGGCGGTGTTGGGCTATTCCTCCCAAGAGATTTCCGCTGCCCTCAAGGGTGTGGACACGGCGCTGCCTGTGGAGGAGATCATCCGAATTGCCCTGAAAAAGATGGTGCGCTGAGGCACGGCGCACAAAGGAGAATGAAGTGTGAGTATTGATTTCGGCAACGATATATTCGATGATTCCCTGGTGTCCACCACCTTTCAGCCGGAGGATAACGGGGAGCTTTCTCTGCGCCCGCATACTTTAAAGGAGTATATCGGACAGAGCAAGGCTAAGGAAAACCTCTCTATCTTTATTGAGGCTGCCCGCCGCCGCACGGAGTCGCTGGACCATGTGCTGCTTCACGGCCCCCCGGGTTTGGGCAAGACCACCTTGGCGGGTATCATCGCCGCAGAGATGGGCGTGAACATCCGCATTACTTCCGGGCCGGCTATCGAAAAGCCCGGCGATCTGGCGGCGCTGTTGACCAATCTACAGGAAAACGACATCCTGTTTGTGGATGAGATTCATCGGCTGAACCGCTCCGTGGAGGAGATTCTCTATCCCGCCATGGAGGATTATGCCATCGACATTATCATCGGAAAGGGCCCGTCAGCCAACTCCATCCGGCTGGACCTGCCCCATTTCACGCTCATCGGCGCCACCACCCGGGCCGGACAGCTTTCCGCGCCTCTGCGGGATCGCTTTGGCGTGACGCTGCGGCTGGAGCTGTACTCCCCGGAGGAGCTGGCGCAGATCGTTACCCGCAGTGCCGGCATCCTGCATGTGCCTATTGAGCCTTCCGGGGCTATGGAGATCGCCCGGCGCTCCCGGGGTACACCCCGTATCGCCAACCGGATGCTCCGCCGGGTGCGGGACTTCGCCGAGGTAAAAGCGGACGGCACCATCACCGATACCGTAGCGGACCAGGCGCTGCAGGCCCTGGAGATCGACCACCTTGGCCTGGATCCCGTAGACAGGCGGATGCTCCGGGCCATCATTGAGAACTACGGCGGCGGCCCGGTGGGGCTGGAGACCTTGGCGGCCACCATCGGGGAAGAATCCGTCACCTTGGAGGATGTATACGAGCCGTACCTGATGCAGCTGGGCTTTCTGACCCGGACACCCCGGGGCCGCTGCGTCACAAAAAAAGCATATGACCATCTGCACATGGCCTATTTGGGTCAGGAGCAGATGACACTGTAAATTTAACGGAGGAAGATTGAAAATGGGTAAACTTTTCGGAACCGACGGCATCCGCGGCGTAGTCGGGGAGACACTGACAGCAGAGCTGGCCTACCGGGTGGGCCAGGCCATCACCATCGTTCTGACGGAGCAGAAGGGCAGCGCCCCCACCATCACCATCGGCAAGGACACCCGCATTTCATCCGATATGCTGGAGTCGGCGCTCATGGCCGGCATTTGCGCTATGGGCGGCAGCGTTATGCCCTTTGGCACCATCCCCACCCCGGCGGTGGCATTTCTTACGGTGCAGGAGGAGGCGGATGCCGGCATTGTCATTTCCGCGTCTCACAACCCCTATGAGCACAACGGCATCAAGATTTTCGGCGCTCAGGGCTATAAGCTCTCCGACGAAATGGAGGAAAAGGTGGAGGACATCGTTCTTTCCAAGGAGTCGTTGCCCGTCAAGACCCACGATCAGATTGGTATGCGCCTGCACGGTATGCGGCAGATGAAGTCTGACTACATCGACCATCTTCTCTCCACGGTGGATTGCGATATGCGTGGCCTGCGGGTGCTGGTGGACTGCGCCAACGGTGCGGCCTCGGCCACGGCGCCCGGCCTATTCGGCAAGCTGCCGCTGCATGCGGACTTCATCTTCGATAAGCCTGACGGTATCAATATCAATAACGGTTGCGGCTCCACCCATATGGAGACCCTGTGCCGGGGCGTAGTGGCAGGGAAGTACGACTTGGGTATCGCCTTTGACGGCGACGCCGACCGCTGCCTGCTGGTGGATGAAAAGGGCCATATTATCGATGGCGACAAGGTACTGGCCGTGTGCGGAAAAGCCATGAGACGCAAGGGTAGTCTCAACGGAAATGCTATCGTAGCCACAGTTATGTCCAACCTGGGCCTGCATGAATTTTGCCGTAAGGGGGATTTCCTGCTGGTCTGCACCGATGTAGGTGACCGCCATGTGCTGGAGAAGATGATCGAGTGCGGCTATATGATTGGCGGCGAGCAATCGGGCCACACCATTTTCCGGGAGTATGCCACTACCGGCGACGGAGAGCTGACAGCCCTGCAATTCATCCAGGCGTATTGTGAGGCCGGGGTTCCTGCCTCGGAGCTGGTATCCTGCTGCGCTCAGTATCCCCAGGAGCTCATTAATGTGCCGGTATCCGCTGTGGGCGGTGCCAAGGAGCGCATTATGGCCGATGACCGCCTGTGGGAGCAGGTGCGAAGCCAGGAGGAAGCCCTGAATGGGGAGGGGCGTATTTTGGTCCGTCCCTCCGGCACGGAAGCGCTCATCCGGGTCATGGTAGAGGCGAAAACCGTCGAAATTGCTCACAATGTAGCCAAGACTTTGGCTGAATTCATAAAAACCCTGTAACATTTTGCATAGTATTAACAAAGTTTTATAGATTGCTTGACAAACAATTCATAGAAAAGGTATAATTGCGGATGGATGGATATATGCAGACACAGTATAGTGAGCTGGAACAGATGTCGGACGAGGCGCTTTGCACGGCGCTGCAGAATGGTACCTCTGCCGCCGGTGACATCTTGGCCCACCGATACCGCAAGCTGGTCCGCTGCTGTGCGCATCCCTATTTTTTGGCTGGGGGCGACAGCGAGGATCTGCTGCAGGAGGGAATGTTTGGCCTTATAAAGGCCATGCGTGAGTTCCGGGCGGATCGGGAGGCCAGCTTTCAGACCTTTGCAGAAGTATGTATCCGCAGCCGCCTATGCTCAGTGATTCGAGCGTCACGGGCGGGTAAGCATAGCCCATTAAATGAATCCGTACCCCTGAATGCATTTTTGCTTGATGCGCAGCCACAGTACAGTCAGCTCGATCCGGAGGATCTGCTTATTGACCGGGAAAAGGCTGCGGCACTGCTGAATCAGGTACGTAGTCAGCTTTCTGAACTGGAGGTTCGTGTGCTGGACCTATATTTGGATGGCTGTAGCTGCGGAGAGATTGCAGCCACGGTTGGCAAATCCTATAAATCCGTGGACAATGCCGTTCAGCGTATCCGTCGCAAAATTGGGCGACAAATTTCTTCCGGCGAGATCAGCAATGGCTGAGCGCAATATATTTCTCAAAAGAGAGGGTAAAAACATGTACGAAGATAAGACTTTAGTTTGCAAAGAATGTGGCAAGGAGTTCGTTTTCACTGCCGGTGAGCAGGAGTTCTATGCTGAGCGTGGCTTCCAGAATGAGCCCCAGCGCTGCAAAGCCTGCCGTGACGCACGCAAGAACGCTGCTCGCGGTCCCCGGGAGTATTTCACTGCTACCTGTGCTGCCTGCGGCGGTGAGGCCAAGGTGCCCTTCGAGCCCAAGAGCGATCGTCCTGTTTACTGCAGTGATTGCTTTGCCAAGATGAGAGAGAACGGCTGATTCTTTGCTGAATTAATATAAAACCGGCGCAGTTTAGCTGCGCCGGCTTTCCTTTTGGTGCCTGAAGGCGCCAATGAAATCAGCGTGTCGAAAAAAGCTTCGACACGCTGAAGGTGCCGGATCGCTAATCCGGCATTATTTATGCTCATCATTCCAAAAACAGAGCTGCAGGGCGATTTACGACCATCATATTATAGTATTTCAGCAGGTGATAGTCATCCTTATCCAACTTAATGGTGTTGAGCAGGCGGTCATTTTCTTCCAGCGGCTCCTTGGAAATGAGCGTCTTCAGCGCAATAGGAGCAAAGAACGGCGTACTGCCGATGCCGGAGAGCAGGCCAATGGCCGGGGTACGGGTCTGCATGGGATTGAGCATGCAGATGTACATTTTTTCTGCGTCATTGATCTGGTTGTTAAGTACCATATGGGTGATGGTGTCAAAGGCCTTCATTTCGCCGGTAAACAGATGCTGACACCGGTCGGGATTGCCGAAATCCTCCACTCCTACATAGAGCATCACATCCACCGTCTCGCCCGTCGCGGAAGGGGAGAAGCAAAGCAGCGAACGGACGATCTGCCGGATGCGCCCGTCATAGTAGTACATATAGGCCCGGGGCTGGTTGAAGTAGAAGTTTTTGGGCAAAACCGGCTCGGTGTTATGCGGCATCGGCGGCTGATAATCTAAAAAGCACTTCAGGTCAATATCCAGCTTCTGAGAAATATCATACAGTGTATCAATGTCAATGGTAATGGTCCCGTTTTCGTATTTAGAGACCGTCGCCTTGCTTTTATTAATCATAACCGAGAACTGCTCAATGGTATAGCCGCGGCTTTTCCTGTATTTTTTTATGCGCTGACCTACATGATAACAAAATGCACTCATGTGTCCCACCTCCCATTTGCCTTAATTATAACAATCTTTTCCCGGGAAGTCAACAAAAAGTTTCACAGTGAGAAACTGCGTTTAAAAAGACTTTCTGTAAAATAAACGAAAAATAAAGTTGCACAAAAAATTATTTTCTTTTTAAGTAAAAGGATGAAATCGCATGGAAAGCCGCCTTAAGGTGGTGGAATCCGTTGACTGCGGCCTTTTTTTTCGTTATAATAGCTATATCCGGTGGAAGTGGTTTTTCCGCCGGAAAACAGTAAAGGAAGTGAGTCAAGTGGCAAAGAAAGGAAGATTGGTCTTCAGAACAGACCGCTGCAAGGGCTGTGAGCTGTGTGTAAACGCATGTCCTATGAAGATTCTGAAGCTTGATGATGAGGCTGTGAACATAAAGGGCTATCATCCTATCAGCGTAACGGATCCTGACAAGTGCATTGCTTGTGCCAGCTGTGCAATGATGTGCCCCGACGGCATCATCAATGTCTATGTTGAGGAATAAGTAGGAGGGTAACAGAGAAATGGCAGAAAAGAAATTAATGAAGGGTAACGAAGCCTTCGCTGCCGCCGCTATTAACGCCGGCTGCAGATACTATTTCGGTTACCCCATCACCCCGCAGAGCGAGGTTCCCGAGTATATGTCCAGAGAGCTGAAGAAGGCCGGCGGCGCATTCATCCAAGCCGAGTCCGAGCTGGGTGCCATTAACATGGCGTACGGCGCATCCGCTGCCGGCGGTCGCGTGCTCATCACTTCTTCTTCTCCCGGCATCGCCTTGATGCAGGAGTCCATCGGTCTGCTCTGCTCCGTGGAGCTGCCTGTGGTCATCATCAATGTCATGCGCGGCGGCCCCGGCATTGGCTCCATCCAGCCCGGCCAGGCCGACTATAATCAGGTCACCCGCGGCGGCTCCAACGGCGACTATCACACCATCGTCCTGGCGCCTAACTCCATCCAGGAAGCCATCGATATGATCGGCAAGGCCTTCGACCTGGCAGATGAATATAGAAATCCCGTCATCATCGCAGCCGACGGTATGCTGGGCCAGATGATGGAGCCCGTGGTGATGCCCGAGCCCAAGCACGCCCTCACTGAGGAGGAGATTCCCGAGGTCAAGCCCTATGCCCTGACCGGTCACAAGAATAAGAGAGACCGTCACGCTATCAACTCCGTGTGGCTCAAGCAGGAGCTGCTGGAGAACTACATCAATGAATATTGGCCCAAGTACGAGAAGGCCGAGCGCGAGCTGCAGGATTGGGAATCCCGCAATCTGGAAGGCGCCGAGATCGTATTTGTGGCTTATGGTTCCACCTCTCGTATCGCCATGGAGGCCATGGAGATGCTGGCAGACGAGGGTATTAAGGTCGGCCTGATCCGTCCCAAGACCCTGTGGCCCTTCCCCGTGAATGCCTTTAAGGAGATCGACTTCAATACCACCAAGCAGATCATCTCTGTGGAGCTGTCCCAGGGTCAGATGATCTACGATGTGAAGCTGGCCGTGGAGTGCAAGCTGCCCGTTAGCCTCATCAACCGTGTCGGTGGTATGCTGCTGGATCCCCAGGAGATTGTTGATCGGACCAAGAAGATTATGGAGGTGAAGTAAGTTGAAGCCCGTATTTGAATATACAAAAGGTATGCGTGAGACCGAGCTGCACTACTGCCCCGGCTGTACGCACGGTATTGCTCATCGACTGATTATGGAAGTGCTGGAGGAGCGTGGCGATTTGGGCAACTGCATCGCCGTTTCTCCCGTAGGCTGCTCCATTGTGGCTCATCAGTACATGAACGTTGATATGATGGAGTCCCCCCATGGTCGTGCTCCCGCTGTTGCCTCCGGCATCAAGCGTGTGCATCCTGATTCCCCGGTGTTTACCTACCAGGGCGACGGCGACTTGGCCTCCATCGGTACCAATGAAATTATTCACGCCGCTGAGCGCGGTGAGAAGTTCTGCACCTTCTTCATCAACAACGCCATTTACGGCATGACCGGCGGCCAGATGGCCCCCACCACCCTGATCGGTCAGAAGACCACCACCTGCGTGGATGGCCGTACTATTGAGCAGGCTGGTATGCCCATGCGCATGTGTGAGCTGATTTCCTGCCAGGACCGCGCCGTGTATGTGGAGCGTGTTTCTCTGGATTCTCCCGCCAATGTGCGCAAGGCCAAGTCTGCTATCCGCCGCGCCTTCAAGGTCCAGGATCTGAAGCTGGGCTTTGCGTTCGTGGAGTTCCTGTCCATCTGCCCCACCAACTGGGGTCTGACCGCTCCTAAGGCTATGGAGTGGCTGCGGGAGAACATGATGCCTTACTATCCTGTGAAGCAGTTCAAGTGCCCCGAGGAAGTCAAGGAGGTAAAGTAAATGGCTACTAAAAAAGTATTTGTGGCCGGCTTCGGCGGCCAGGGCGTGCTGCTGATCGGCCAGATGCTGGCCTACGCCGCCATGTATGAAGGCAAAGAGGCCACCTGGATGCCCTCCTATGGCCCCGAGATGCGCGGCGGTACTGCCAACTGCACCGTCTGCATTTCCGATAAGCCCATCGCTTCTCCTCTGGTCACTGCCTGTGATGTTCTTGTGGCTATGAACGGTCCTTCCTTGGATAAGTTCGAGGATATGCTGGTTCCCGGCGGTCATCTGTTCGTGAACGCTTCTGTTATCCATTATAAGGCCCGCCGCACGGATGTACATGTTCACTATGTGGATTGCACCCACATTGCCGAGCACGAAGTTGGCAACGGCAAAACCGCCAATATGGTCATGCTGGGCGCTATCATCCGTGCTTCCGGCGTAGTGAGCTTGGAAATCATGGATAAGGTTCTAGCCAAGACAATGACCGGCAAGAAGGAAAAGCTGATTCCTGCCAACAAGACCGCTCTGTCTGCCTGGAAAGAGTAAGAAGGAAGAAATATCTTGAAACGAATTACGCTTATAGTGGGTCATTACGGAAGCGGTAAAACCGAGTTTTCCGTAAACCATGTTATCAACCTGAAAAAGCAGCATGACAAGGTAGCCATTCTGGATATGGATATTGCCAATCCTTACTTCCGCAGTAGGGAAAGGCAGGAGTTTTTGGAGGATATGGGTATTGCCATCCACTTCAATTCCTTCGGCTACGATATCACCGAGGACCTGCCGGCCATTTCAGCTTGCATGAAGGCTCCGTTGGAAAACAAAGACTATATGGTGGTGGCCGATGTGGGCGGCGATAATGCCGGCGCTCGTGTTCTGAACCAATTCAAGAAGTACTTTGTAGACGAGTCTGATTGTGAGATGCTGATTGTGGTAAATGCTAACCGGCCGGAGACGACTACCCTGGAAGGCGCTCTATACCACATCCGCACCATCGAGGCGGAAACCGGCCTGAAGGTTAAGGGCCTTATCAATAATACGCACCTGCTACGCGAAACAAAGGTGGAGGATATTATAGAGGGTTATCAGCTCTGCCGTGAAATATCCCGGGAGACGGGCATTCCCATCACCTATACTACCTGCGTGGAAAAGCTGGTGCCGGAGCTTGAAAAGGCCAAGACCGAACAGGGCCTTGATGACATGGTGATCTACCCCATCAAGCTCTATATGCGGCCCACCTGGCTGGATAGAAAGTAAAAACGGATTCGTGAGAGCCTCTGCCCTATGGCAGAGGCTCTTTTTCGTTGACAAAGTCCGGATTTAAGTTTATCATAAATCAAACAAGAGAGAGGGAGGCGTAGCCATGAGTCAAGCAGTGCAGGCCGCTCTGCCGTGGATCGTATGTGCCATTGCAGCGGCAATACTGATCCCCGGAATCATAGATTTTCTCCGCAAAAAGAAGCCTGATGCCAATGCTTCCGAAAAAGAAAAAGCCGAACAGAACAGCTGGATGATGGAGGGAATCGGCGTTGGAATGCTGGCTGGATATTGGCTGGGAAAAGTCTTAGGCAACGCCGTGCTTGGCCTGTCCTTGGGTGTTCTGTTGGGGATGTTTTTGGGCAGTAAGATCAAGAAATTCAAGTAGCGCTGTAGGCTATCGGCATATTTTTAAAATATATACACAAATAAATGTAAAGTCATATTACTTAACAGAAGCTCCTGCCTAAAAACGGCAGGAGCTTCTGTTATATCTACATGTCGAAGGATGGATTGGTGAAGTACACATTTTTCTGATCCATTTTTTCTTTTGCCAACCGCAATCCCTCTCCGAAGCGCTGGAAGTGGACGACCTCCCGGGCTCTCAGGAACTTGATGACGTCATTCACATCCGGGTCATCAGAGAGCCGCAGAATGTTGTCATAGGTAACACGGGCTTTTTGTTCTGCGGCCAGATCCTCCGTTAAATCTGCAATTACATCGCCCTTCACTGCCATAGATGCGGCATTCCAGGGAAAGCCGGAGGCTGCTGCGGGATAAATGCCTGTGGTGTGATCTACAAAGTAGGCGTCAAATCCCGCTGTCTTGATGTCCTTTTCCGATAAGTTTCGGGTAAGCTGATGCACGATGGCGCCGATCATCTCCAGGTGACCCAGCTCCTCTGTGCCAATGTCCGTCAGTAAGCCCTTTAATTCAGAATAGGGCATGGCGTATCGCTGGCTCAAATATCGCAGCGATGCGCCAAGCTCCCCGTCCGGGCCACCATATATCAATAAACTACGATGAAGCATATAAGAGTTAGGGTAGAACAAACCGATAATGAACTGCGAGTGTGTTTTTGGCTTTATCCCAATCAATCCTATCGCATATAGAGTGGATGGCTTCACATTTCTGCTCCAGAGTAGAGGAGCTGTTGGTGAGAGTCTTCGCAGCGGATCGGATAGCAGTGCATACCGGTTGGGGTGTGGCACTATCCGCGATTCTTTTCTCGGCTTCAGATATACGCTGGTCTGCGTCCTGGATTTGCCGGAGCGTGATGGCCTTGGCGGCGGCATACTCCTCCAAGGATTCCGCGCCGGCGAGGTATGCGTCCCGAAGGCGTTCCATACGTTTTTGTATCCCGGCCTTACGCTGCTGCAAAAGGGATAGTTCATCGGCAGCATTTGAACTTGTCTGCCTAATATTAAAACGCAACGGCTCAGAGGCTGTGGCATCGGCCCGGAGCCTGGCAAGGATAGATTCCTTTAGGGTATCACCGGAGATATGCTGAGAGGTTTTGCAGCGGCCGCGTACATAGTTGTTACATTTCCAGTAGTTGGGCTTTGCAAAAATCATAGTGCCACCGCAGGAGGCACAGCGGACAACACCCGAGATCCAATCCCTGCCGCTGCCCAGGGGACGACCATGGTACTTGTGCATTGCCTTGAGCTGGGAAATGCGGTCTTGGGCGGCGTTCCAGATGTTGATATCCACAAGAGGCTGATGCTTTCCGTCCACCACCAGAATATTGGGGTCATCGTAGTTTCTGCGGGTACGTCCGGTAGGGTTCCAGCGCAGCTTTCCTATATACACGGGATTGCGGAGTATGTATTCCACAGCGCGGTTATCAAAGGCGGAGCCGCGATGGGTTTTGATGCCCATATCATTGAGCCAACGGGCGATGGGAAAGAAACCCTGTCCGGAGAGAAAGCGGCTGAACATCTCCCGGACATAGGAGGCCTCCGGCTCCAAGGGGACAAGAATGCCATCCTGAGCGGCATAGCCAAAGGATGGAGTAGACTGCAGCTCACCCCGGCGGTGCTTTTCCTCCATGCCGCGCTTGACATCCTCCGCCAGATTGATGGAGTAGTATTCGTCCATGGCCTCGATCATGGCCTCCATGATAATGCCCAGCTTGCCCTCAGCAATGGGCTCCTTGATGGAGATAACCTCAATGTGGAGCTGCTTGCGTAGGATGGATTTGTAGAGCACGGCGTCGTCCCGGTTCCGGGCGAAGCGGGAGAACTTCCACAGGAGAATGGCGTCGAAAGGCTTAGGCTTCTGCTTGGCCGAGCCGATGAGACGGCGGAATTCATCGCGCCCGGTGACCCGGCGGCCGGACTTGGCCTCATCCACGAATACAAACTCATCCGGTACAATATAGCCGTTGGCGGAGCCCCATTTGCGAATCTCCACCAGCTGGGAGGCGGGGGAGAGCTCCACCTGATCGTCGGTAGATACGCGGATATAGGCGGCGGCCAGGCGGCAATCCTCAGGAGACATGTATTTTGCTCCCTTCAGATTGCCTGCGTTCCTCGGCTCTATCTATTTCCCGGCAGAGCTGCTTTACTGCCGCTGCGGTGAGGTGCAGGCCATGCCGCCTGTTCAGCACATGAGTGATGAGGCCGGGGAGCCAGCCGTATGCATGGAAGCGGCGAAAATCCTCAAGGATAGAGGGGGAGAGCGTGTCTTTCATTCGAATCACCTCAAACTGGTAATATTTATTTAAAGACAATTATCCGATGTACCTCATTTATTCATAAAGAATCTTTTTATGCTGCCATGGTTGTTCCGCAATTGAAAAAGGATACTGTCAGATGTTTCTATAGCTATCCTTTTTTTGTGGAATATATACAGTTTATCACAAGATAAATTGAAATACAAGCGAAAAAATGATGAATTGATCGAACAGAACAAAACCACGCAGAAGTTACTGGTGGAGCCGGTGGAGAAAACGGGGGATAAATCTGAATGCTCTTGCCATGGCGCCAGGCGCGTGCGAAGTGGAAAAAGCCGGAAAGTATGGGTCGGGAACGGCATAGGAATGAAGGAGGTGATTTTGCATGGCAAGAAAGCAATGGGAACCCATCATTTTAAAGGCTTATGTGAAGACAAGGGACGGCATTGAGGTGGATGTGGACACTCTCACTCCGGAGCAGAAGCGGAAATTTGCCACGCATATGAAAATTACCTACTTGAACGCTCTGTTCCGGGGCCAGGCGGTGTTTTGCCGGGTGGAACACCGTGGGCATGACCGAGACGGCCATCCTGAAGACCGCCCTGGAGGGCCTGCAGGCGGACCGCACGGAGAGCCGAGCCATGCTGCAGTACGCCCGGGAACTGCAGGAGATTTGGGACAACGCCCTGATGGACGCCGCCCGGAATAACCGGGGGACGGTGGAGAAGGCCGCTCCGGCGGAGAGCAGGCGGCAGGTCCGGGAGAATTTCTCTAACGAGATCGACAGCTGGGTAAAGGACGATATGCCGGAGGGCGTGCGCTTCACCCTGGGCAGCACGGGGCCTGTGATGCAAGGACTTGGTGCCATCGAGAGCGACATCTACATGGAGGGGGACAAGATCAAAAAGATCATGCAGGACCACCCGGAGATGACGCTTATCGGACCGGGACGTGCTGCGCATGGCGGCGGACATGGCCCAAAGGGACAGAAGCCAGCGCTGGAGCGTGGAGGACCTGAACCGGTTTGACCTGCTCCAACGGAAGCTGCTGCAGCTGGACGAGGCCAACGCGGAGCTGGAGGCCCTGAAGGAGGAGCGAAAGGTCCTGCTGGCCGGCCGGAAGGTGAAGGAGCTGACCCGGGACGAGCAGTTTGACTTGGCCCAAAATAGAAACCGCACCGAGACCCAAAAGGGCAAGATGTTCGTGAACCGTATTCAACGAGTAGCTCACAATAATATATCCTGATGCTTCTTTTCTCTATAGATACAATCCGTATTTCTTCTGCGGTGTCCATACAACGTTTTTTCTTGCCAAAGGTGTATTGTATTTTTACAAGCAACCGGGTTTTCTAAAAAATACAGTTGAAAATTGTAGAGAAACGGGGTATAATACCTCCATAAACGAACTAACGGAGGATCTCAATATGATCGAAATCACAAAAGACACCATCATCGGTGATATTTTGGACGTTGCTCCCCAAACGGCTCCCATTTTTCTGTCCATCGGCATGCATTGCTTGGGCTGCCCCTCGTCCCGCGGCGAGACGGTGGAGGAGGCCTGCATGGTACACGGCGTGGATTGCGAAAAGCTGCTGGCCATTGTGAACGAAGAAGCCAATAAGTAATCAATTCGGCAAGCGCATACGGCTATAGCCGTATGCGCTTCTCTATGTCCGGAGGTAGAGAACTATGATTGAGAAACTTCATCTGCAGCCCCGGCTGCACCTTTTGGCCGATTTGGTGCCACAGGGCGCCAAGCTGGCCGATATTGGAACGGATCACGGTTACCTGCCGGTATATCTGCTGCAAAAGGGCAGGATCGCTTCCGCCATCGCTGCCGACATCGGCCGGGCGCCCTTGGAGCACGCCCGGCGTACTGCGCGGCAGTATGGTGTGGAAGATGATATGCGCTTTCTCTGTTGCGATGGGCTGCAGGGTATCGGCCCGGAGGACGTTGATACGGTGGTTGTTGCCGGCATGGGCGGTGAAACCATCATACACATTCTATCTCAAGCCTCTTGGACAAAGGCAGGCAGTACGCTTCTGCTGCTGCAACCTATGACGAAGCAGGAGGATCTGCGCCGCTGGCTTAATGAAAACGGCTATGCCCAGTGTGCGGAGCGGCTGGTGCAGGACAAGGAGTACTTATACCCCATTTTCACCGTCTACGGAGGCCCCCAGCCGCCTCTTTCCGTGGCGGAGATATACGGTGGTGTAGATATTGAGGTGGACCCCCTGGCAAGGAAATATCTTACCCAGCGTATCCGCCGCCTGGAGCAAGCGGAGCAGGGACTTGCGAAAAGCAGCGCAGGTGAAAATCACCTGCAGTCCCGGGAATTGGGAAGAATCAAGCAAGCACTTATAGAGAGGAGGGCACAGCTATGATAACCGTTCGGGATGTGGAAAGCACCCTTTATAATTGGGCTCCGTCTGGCCTGGCAGCAAGCTGGGACAATGTGGGATTGCTGGTGGGGGCCCCAGACCGAGAGGTCAAAAAAATCCTAACAACCTTAGATATTACGGAATCCGTGGTGGACGAAGCCGTGCAGATCGGCGCTGACCTCATCGTGGCCCATCATCCGGTGATGAACTGTACCTGGCATCCGGTGCAGACCCTGCGTACGGACGACCGCCAGGGCCGCATCCTCACGGGACTGGTGGAAAACCATATTTCCGCCATCTGTATGCACACGAATCTGGATGCAGCCGATGGCGGTGTCAACGATGCTTTGGCGGAAAAGCTTGGCCTTTTGCAGACAGAATACCTGACAGATGAAAAAATTGGCCGCGTGGGCACATTAAAATGCCAAATACCCCTTGTGGAGTTCACCCGGTTTGTGGTAAAATCATTAGGATGCAATGGGTTGCGCTATACAGATTGCGGCAGACCCGTACACCGTGTGGCGGTGGGCGGCGGCGCCTGCGGCGAATATATCGCACAGGCTATTGCATTGGGCTGCGATACTTTTGTCACGTCCGATCTTCGTTACCACGATTTTTTGGACACAAAGGAGCTGAACCTCATCGACGCAGGGCATTTTCCCACGGAACAGGTCATTGTTCCGGAGCTGTGCCGGCGGCTACAGGCGGCATTTTCCGCAGTTTCCGTTTCCACTTCGATCTCGCACCAAAGCGAGATCATCCAATACTGCATTTGAAGGAGAGAGTAAACTATGTCCGGACATTCCAAGTGGCACAATATTCAAAAAACAAAGGGGGCGGCTGACGCCAAGCGCAGCGCTGCCTTTACCAAGATCGCCAAGGAGATCATCGTGGCGGTGAAGCAGGGGGGCAGCGGCGACCCTGCCAATAACTCCCGCCTGGCTACCGTTATAGCCAAGGCCAAGGCTGCCAATATGCCTAATGACAACATTAAGCGCACCATCGACAAGGCCCTGGGTGCCGGCAATACCGACAACTATGAGTCTGTTACTTACGAGGGCTATGGCCCCTGCGGCGTGGCTGTCATCGTGGAAGCCCTTACCGACAACCGCCAGCGCACAGCTCCGGAGATCCGCCATTACTTCGATAAGTATGGCAAGGGAATGGGCGCCCAGGGCTGCGTCAGCTGGAGCTTTGACCGCAAGGGCGTCATCGTTATCAGCAACGAGGATGAGGAGTTGGATGAGGACACTGTGATGATGGACGCTCTGGATTCCGGTGCGGAGGATTTCTCTGCCGACGGCCCTGTGTTTGAGATCACCACCGACCCTGATTCCTTTAACGACGTGGTAGCCGCCCTGGAGCAGAAGGGCTACACCTTCGAGAGCGCCGAGCTGGAGATGGTGCCCCAGAACTATGTTACCATGACCGGCGAGGACGATGTGAAGAACATGGAAAAGCTGCTGGACATGCTGGATGACAACGAGGATGTCCAGAATGTGTGGCACAACTGGCAACAGGATTGATTTTACCGCAATAAAACGCACTCCGATGTGGGGTGCGTTTTTTTCGTCTAAACCAGTTCATTCCCTCATACAGTAGAGCAAACGACTATGACGGCCTTGCCGTTTGCAGGAGAAAGGAATGGTTGGAAATGATAAGTCAGGTCACGGACATTTATGAGAGCATAGCCCAGCGAACGGACGGCAACATCTATATCGGCGTAGTGGGGCCGGTGCGCACCGGCAAGTCCACCTTTATCAAGCGTTTCATGCAGACCCTGGTGCTGCCCCGGATGGAAAATGGCTTTCGCCGGGATCGAGCCACCGACGAGCTGCCACAAAGCGGCTCTGGCCGCACCATCATGACGGCCGAGCCGAAATTCGTACCGGAGGAGGCCGCCCATATCAAACTGGCCGGTGGAGCGGAGTTCGGCGTCCGGCTGGTGGACTGCGTAGGGTATCTGATTCCCGGCGCCATGGGGCAATTTGAAGATCTGGCGCCCCGCATGGTCATGACACCGTGGTTTGACCACGAGATCCCCATGGCCGAGGCGGCGGAAATTGGCACCCGGAAGGTCATCTCTGAGCATGCTACCGTAGGCATCGTCATCACTACCGACGGCACCATAACGGAGATTCCACGGGAGGATTATTTGGAAGCGGAGGATCGAGCCATCCGGGAACTGCAGGCCATCGGAAAGCCTTTTGTAGTGCTGGTCAATAGCGCCGAACCGGGGAGTCCCGAGGCAGCGGCCATCGCCAAGGAGCTTGCTGCAAAATACGATGCCAAATGCTTACCGGTGAATTGTCTGCAGCTTGATGAAAAAGAGATCCAACGGATCATTCTGGCGCTTCTATACGAATTTCCCCTACAAGAGCTGGATGTTTTTTTCCCGTCGTGGGTAGATTCACTTCCGAAGGAGCACCCCATCAAAAAGGGGCTGGTGGAGCTGGTTTCCAAGCAGGGGAACAGACTCACACATATGCGGCAGATGGAGGGGATTGGATCGGAGCTGGAGACCAGTGACCTGGTATCCGAGGCTAAAATGCTGCAGATGGACTTGGGACAGGGAAAAACGGCGCTGGAAATCCAGCCACCCCGCAGCTTATTTTACGAAACTGTAAGTAAGGTGATCAGCTTTACAGTTAAGGATGACGGCGACCTGATGAACTTATTGACCGATTTATCCCAGGTCCGACAGAAATATGACAAGGTTGCTCCGGCCCTGCAGGATGCCTACCGCACCGGCTATGGTATCGTGGCTCCCGGGCTGGATGAATTGGCCTTAGAGGATCCGGAGATCGTCCGGCAAGGGGGACGCTATAGCCTTAAAATGAAGGCCAGTGCGCCCTCCATCCACATGATTCGGGCAGACATCGAGACCACAGTCTCGCCTATTGTTGGAGACGAAAAGCAATCCGAGGACATGGTGAATTACCTGCTGCAGCAGTTTGAGGGAGACACCAACAAGCTTTGGCAATCCAATATTTTTGGCCGCAGCTTTAATGAGATCGTGGGGGATGACCTGCAGGCCAAGCTGAAACGGATGCCGGAGCCTGCCCAGAAAAAAATGCAGGAAGCCCTGGAGCGTATCATCAATGAGGGAGGCGGAGGCTTGATCTGTATAATACTGTAAAGGCAACTAATTTTACAGCATACAAGACGGATGCATTAGGCGTCCGTCTTGTATTTTATAAATAAACGTGGTATGATATGAAAAAAAGGGAGGAGGACGCTTATGCTGCTTGCTATTGACATAGGAAATTCCAACATCAGTGTGGGCCTGTTCGGAAAGGGAAGGGACCTGAAGTTCCTGGCGTCTATCGACACGGACAGCCGCAAGACCGCCGATCAGATCAGCATTGATCTGATGAACCTATTCGCCCTATACGGCTATGACATCCATAAAGTCACCGGGGCCATCTTTTCCAGCGTCGTTCCCGGAATAAATTTTATGATGCACAAGGCTCTGACCCGCCTGCTGGGGAAGGAGCCTATGGTGGTGGGCCCCGGCATTAAAACGGGCCTGAACATCCGCATGGAGGTCCATAATCAGCTTGGCACCGACCTGGTGGCCAATGCCGTGGCCGCCGTGGAGAAATACCAAGCCCCCATTATTATGATCGAGATGGGCACGGCCACCACCATTTCCTATATCTCCCAGCAAAAGACCTACGAGGGAGGCATGATGTTCCCGGGGGTGCGGCTGTCGCTGGATGCCCTGTCGGAGCACTCGGCGCTGCTGCAGAATGTAGCCCTGCAGCACCCTACCAGGAATCTTATCGGCAAAAACACCGAGGATTGTATGCGCAACGGCATCGTCTACGGCACGGCGGGGATGCTGGACGGTATCATTGACCGCATGAAGGAGATCATCCCCGGTGAAAACCCCACCATTGTGGCCACAGGCAGCAACGCCCCCGTCATTGTGCGCTACTGCCGCAATCAGATCATTTACGATAAGTACCTACTCATGGAGGGCTTGCAGCTGATTTATCTGAAGAACAGGGAAAAGTAAAATACGAACAGGGCTCAGCAGCCAAACGGCTGCCGAGCCCTGTTGTTATAAGTTTATTTAATGCAGATCACTTTGCAAGCACTTTCTTCAGCTTGGCAAACCGGGGCAGGGAATCCTGCTTGGGCAGATCCGGCTCTCCCTGGATCAGCGGCAGAGCATACTCAATAAAGCGGTGGGTGACGCCGGTGCCATCCTCGTTGATCCACTCCCGGGGGATCTTCTTCTCCACGTTGGCCACCTCCATCAGCGGTACCAGCTTGGTTTTGCAGGCGTAGTGCCCGTTCTGAATGCCACGCTCGAAGGCGATCATGCGGCCGTTGATGCCTGCAATGGCGTTCTCCACGGCGGCCTTACCGGCCATAAAGGACTCCTCAATGTCTGTTTCGGAGGCCAGGTGTGCGCCGCAGCGCTGCAGCAGATTCAGCTCGATTCCACGGACCTTGGCGCCGGTCTCCTCCTTAATGACCTCCGCCAGGATAGCGGCCAGACCACCCATCTGCGCGTGGCCGAAGCCATCTGTTTTCTCCACCTTGGCATCGGATACAAAGCCGCCGTCGGCATAGTGGATGCCCTCGGACACCGCCACCAGGCAGTTGCCCTTTTCGGCATAGATCCGCTTGACATCCTCAATGAACTTGGGCATGTCAAAGTCCGTCTCCGGCAGATAGATGAGGTCGGGGCCGGCGCCGTATTCACCGGCCAGGGCGGAAGCTGCGGCCAGCCAGCCTGCGTGGCGGCCCATGATCTCCATAATGACGATCATGCCGGTGTCATACACATGGGAGTCCAGATACACCTCCATAATAGACGTGGCGATGTACTTGGCGGCGGAGGCGTAGCCGGGGCAGTGGTCCGTGCCGTAAAGGTCGTTGTCAATGGTTTTGGGTACGCCCATAACTCGGCACTCATAGCCCACGGACTGCATGTACTGATTGATCTTGTTGCAGGTGTCCATGGAGTCGTTTCCGCCGTTATAGAAGAAGTAGCGCACATCGTATTTCTTAAATATTTCCAGGATCCGCTTGAAATCCGTGTCGTCCACAGCGGGGTCTGCCAGCTTATAGCGGCAGGATCCCAAAGCAGAGGAGGGAGTGTACTTCAGCAGGCGCAGCTCCTCGGGATCCTCCTGACCCATATCGAATAGTCGGTCGTTCAATACACCTTTGATGCCGTGCTCGGCACCCAAAACCCTGGTGATAACGCCACTTTTCAGCGCCGTGTCAATGACACCGTAGGCACTGGCGTTGATAACGGAAGTGGGGCCACCGGATTGGCCGATGATACAGGCGCCTTTGAGAACATTCATGAAATAAACTCCTCCTAAAACAAAATGTATTGGAATATTTTACGACTTTTTACTTAATCTATATTACCATAAAACTTCCAAAATGTAAACGCATAACCCTTGCAAAATTAAATTTCTGTGGTAGAATTAAAAAGGAAATTATAGATTTAAAATAATGCTGGGTATGATGCTATGCAAATAGAAAGTGTAAGCTTGAGAATAAAAGCTATCGGCCATCAGTTGGAAATTCCACTGGAAGCATGGCAAGTCGATATCATATCGAGAATGCTTGGATTATGTGTCGATACAAAGAGCTTAGCAAATTATAAAATGGCAAGTAAAGAAACCGTTGATGCGCATATGGAAATGTATTATAAGGCAATTAGGGAAATGGCTTTCAAATCAGAGTTTTAAAATTTATTGAAAAGGAGATATATCTATGCCACTGGTTACTTCTAAGGAAATGTTTGAAAAGGCCTATAAGGGCGGCTACGCCATCGGTGCATTCAATGTAAACAATATGGAGATCATTCAGGGCATCACCGGTGCCGCCTCCAAGCTCAATGCCCCGGTGATTCTGCAGGTGTCCAAGGGCGCCCGGGCTTATGCCAACCGCACCTATCTGATGAAGCTGGTGGAGGCTGCCGTCATTGAAACGGGTCTGCCTATCTGCCTGCACCTGGATCATGGCGACAGCTTTGAGCTGTGCAAGAGCTGCATTGACGACGGTTTCACCTCTGTGATGATCGACGCATCCTCCAAGCCCTTTGCTGAGAATATCGCCCTGACCCGCCAGGTGGTGGAATATGCCCACGATCATGGCGTGGTGGTAGAAGCTGAGCTTGGCACTCTGGCCGGCATTGAGGACGAGGTAAACGTATCCGCCGAGGACTCCTCTTACACTCGCCCCGAGGAGGTGCAGGAATTTGTGGATAAGACCGGTTGCGACTCCCTGGCTATCGCTATCGGTACCAGCCACGGTGCTTACAAGTTCAAGCCCGGTACTAAGCCCCAGCTGCGCTTTGATGTGCTGGAGGAGGTGGAGAAGAAGCTTCCCGGCTTCCCCATCGTGCTGCATGGCTCCTCCTCCGTGCCCCAGGAATTTGTGGCGAAAATCAACCAGTACGGCGGCAATATGCCCGGCGCTATCGGCGTACCGGAGGATCAGCTGCGCAAGGCTGCATCCATGGCTGTATGTAAGATTAACATCGACTCTGACCTGCGTCTGGCCATGACTGCGTCCATACGGGAGTACATGGCACTGCATCCTGATCATTTTGATCCCCGCCAGTATCTCAAGCCTGCTCGCCAGGCCATTGAGGACATGGTAGCCCATAAAATCGTGGATGTGCTGGGCTGCGATGGCAAGGCATTCTGATCCAAGCGTTATTAAAAAATGTCCCTCGCCTTTTTGGGGTGAGGGACATTTTTTTCTTGCCCGAATTTGACGTATTTCACACCCTCATAGCGATATAATCAAGCAGGAGCGGGGGAGGTGAGACCCATGTGCATCTACATAGACCGGGTGTTTGCCTTAAATCTGGCGGTGGATTATCTGCTGCTGCTAACAGCAGCCAGGTTGGCGGGTACACCTTTGCGGCGTCTGCGTTTTTTGCTGTGCGGCGCAGCAGGCGGGCTATACGCGATCGCCGTATTCCTGCCGGGCCTGAGCTGGCTGGCCCATCCGGCCGGGAAAGCTATCGCAGGCGCAGCTTTAGCCTGGGCAGCCTTCTGCCGGGATCGGCATACGCTGAAGCTTATGGGACTATTTTTCCTCCTTTCCGGAGCGTTGGCCGGTGTGATCCTTGCGTTGGGATTCTGCATTGGTGCCCCGGAGCTCCTTTGGAAAAAAATCTATCGGGCGGAGATTGATTGGAAGCTGCTATTAGGCGGCACAGCGACGCTGTCCGCCGTGCTGCATCTGCTGTTTCGACAGGGAGCCAGACATGGAGGGGAATTAATGAAAATTCGGGTGGCAATCGGTGGAAAGGAAAGCAGCTTTACAGCACTTCATGATACAGGAAATACTCTGCGTAACCCTGTGGATGGCCGGCCGGTTTTGGTGATGGAACAGGCAGCGGTCATGGATCTGCTGCCAGCGGCGGATGCGGCGATCCTGCGGGAAAAACCTACACCGGAGATAGCCATGGCAAGGCTCTACGCCGCAGGAAGCAGGCTTCATTTTACACTGCTTCCGTTTCGCAGTGTAGGGACGAAATCCGGCTTGCTGCTTGCGGTACGCAGCGACTACATCGCCCTGCACCGCAGAAGGATCCCCCGCACGCTCATTGCCCTATCTGTCGGGCCGTTGAGCGACGGCGGCGGATACTGCGCCCTGTGGGGCGGCACAGAAAGGGGGAGGGAACATGAAAAAGCTCCTGCTGCAGCTTCGGATTTGGCTGCTTCGGATCGCCAGGCCGGATAAGATTATGTACATAGGCGGCAGTGACACGCTGCCGCAGCCACTGTCACGAACCGAGGAGGCCCAGCTCATTGCGCAGATGGACCAGGGAGATTTTTCCGTCCGACAAACGCTCATTGAGCGGAACCTACGGCTGGTAGTATACCTGGCCCGCCGGTTTGAAAACACGGGGGTCAATATGGAGGACCTTATCTCCATCGGTACGATCGGGCTCATCAAGGCCATCAACACCTTTCGGGCGGATAAAAACATCAAGCTGGCCACCTATGCCTCCCGTTGCATCGAAAATGAGATTCTTATGTTTCTACGCAAAAACTCCGCCCAGCGGACGGAAATCAGCTTTGACGAGCCCCTGAGCACGGATTGGGATGGAAAGGAGCTGCTGCTCAGCGATGTTTTGGGTACAGATGGCGACACAGTGATGCGCCCTATCGAAGCAGATGTAGACCGGAAGCTCCTACAGGACGCCGTAGGAAAGCTCTCCTCCCGAGAGCAGGACATTATCACCCTCCGATTTGGGCTGGGCGGGAAAAAGGAGATGACACAGAAGGAAGTAGCCGATCATATGGGCATCTCTCAATCATATATCTCCCGGCTGGAAAAGCGGATCATCCTGCGCCTTCGTCGTGAAATATTGAAAATGAGCTAAAAAAGTGCCGGATCAGTGATCCGGCACTTTAAGCTTGTCAAATAGGCGGAAAAATACTATAACAGACAGAAAAGATGTGCGAGAGAAGCGCAAAAAGGCTGTCCCACACTATTGGATCTATCTCACTGAAGATGCTATAGTTTATTGGAATAAGGGCCACCATACTGGCTGATTATAACAGCTGCCAGCTTAGGGTTGGGGTTTGCGATGCGCACGGGGTACTGCAGCTTTTTTTCATATACAAACATCAGCTATTTCCTCCTTCATCCCAGGGCCACGGATCATGGAGCCAGCGGTAGCTCCCGGGCGTTATATCGGTTTGCAGCACCGGCCCATAGGTCTCCTGGTAGCGCTTGCGTCCCTCTTGAGCCAGAGCAATATAGCTCCAATACAGCTCCAGCGCTTCCTTGTCGTCGGCATGGGTCGTCAGGTATAGCCCCAACTCATCCACAGCAAAATCCAGGGCCATCAGCTCAGAAAGCGCACTGTTTACGGCTGGAAATCGGCTTTTTAATTCCCGATGAAATGGCAGGTCCAAACCGGGAAACAGCGTTCCCTGCTGCAGCGCCTCACGCCGGTCATACTGCTTGGGATTCTTGCCCTGCATGGGGATATAGGGAAAAGCCAACGATGCACAAGCGCCGGGCAATGATCCCTGCTGCGTCGAGCAATTGGCCGTCTCCATTCCAGCAACTGATTTTTCCGAATACAAATATTTCTCCTCCTCATAGGCTTCTGTTCCCCTTGGGAACAATCCATTTTATGCCGCGGCGAAAGAATAGGGGACAGGGGATTCCAAAATGCCGCCCAATATGATAGAATAGCTTTGAAGCAAGGCGCATATATTGACCCGAAAGGGGTGCTGCGCTGTGATCGTGTTGATGAAGAAAAGGACGGCCGCTGTGATTTGCGGTGCAATGGCTTTGGTGGCTGCCGTGGTGTGTGTTTTTGCCGCGCATCGGGACAAGCCGGTGATCTCTCCGGAACCGGTCACCGCACAGACGGTACTGGTGATAGATGCCGGCCACGGCGGCGAGGATGGCGGGGCCGTGGCCGCATCCGGCGTACCGGAAAGCACTATCAATTTGGCCATTGCGCAAAAAACACAGCTGCTGCTTGCCTTTGTAGGCCAGGTGACCATCATGACCCGGGAAGGGGAGGAGGCCATATATTCTCCGGATGCGCAGACCCTGCGGGAGAAAAAGGTATCCGACCTGTCCAACCGGGTCAAGCTGGTGAATGAAACCGCCGGGAGCATACTCCTCAGCATCCATCAAAACAGCCTGCCCGGCAGCAAGGTGCGCGGCGCGCAGGTCTTTTATAACGCCGTGGAGCCGGCCCAGCAGATGGCCGTTTCCGTGCAGCAGGCGCTAAACAGCGCCGTTAACCATGGCAGTGGAAAAAATGCAAAGCAGATGGATGATTCCATATATCTCATGAAGAATATCTGCAGTCCCGGGATCCTGGTGGAGTGCGGATTTCTATCCAGCCCTGCAGAAGCGGAGCTTCTGCAAACGGACGATCACCAGCGGCGCCTTTCCGCCGCTATCGTGTCCGGATATTTACAGAGCAGAACGGAGAAGCGATCATGAAGGCGAAAACTATATTCTATTGCACAGAGTGCGGAAATGAGACGCCCAAGTGGGCGGGGCGCTGCAGCGCCTGCGGCGCTTGGAACTCCATTGTAGAGCAGCCGGAGGAAAGGCGTCCCTCCGGCAAGGCAAAGAATCTTTTAAATAGATTACCTGTAAAGGCAGAAAGCATTACAGATTTGCGTGAGGATGAGGAGATCCGATTCTCCACCGGCATGGGCGAACTGGATCGCGTTTTGGGCGGCGGTGCCGTAAAGGGATCTCTGGTTCTGGTAGGCGGCGCTCCGGGTATCGGCAAATCCACCCTGATGCTGCAGATTTGCAAGAAGCTGGGAGAGCAGTTTCGTGTATTATATATATCCGGAGAGGAATCCGTCCACCAACTGAAGCTGCGCGCCAAGCGGCTGCAGGCAGAGAGCAGCAGCCTTTACGTCCTTTCCGAGACGAATTTAGGCGATGTGCTGGAGTGTGTGCAGCAGGAGCAGCCGGATGTCCTTATCGTGGACTCCATCCAGACCCTGTATAACGACGAGTTGAATTCTCCGGCGGGCAGTGTGGGCCAGGTGAAGGATTGTACCATGAAGCTGATGCAGCTGGCCAAAGAGGGAAACGTGACCGTTTTCGTTATAGGCCATGTGAATAAAGACGGCTTCATCGCCGGACCAAAGGTCCTGGAGCACATGGTGGATTGCGTCCTATACTTTGAGGGGGAGCAGCACATGGCCTATCGAATCCTCCGTGCCGCCAAAAATCGTTTCGGCGCCACCAACGAGATCGGCGTATTTGAGATGTTGGATATCGGCTTGCGAGAGGTAGAGAATCCCTCGGAAATGCTGCTCTCCGGTCGTCCCGAGGATGCTCCCGGCTCCTGTGTTACCTGTGTGATGGAGGGCGCACGGCCGGTCCTTGCCGAGGTGCAGGCCCTGGTGGCCCCGTCCAACGCCAATTATCCCCGCCGCACCTGTAACGGCTTGGACTCCAACCGGGCTGCCATGCTCCTGGCGGTACTGGAAAAACGCGGCGGGCTAAAGGTCTCCCAGTGCGATGCATACTTCAATATCATCGGCGGACTGACCTTGGACGAGCCTGCCTCTGATTTGGCTGTTCTGACCGCCGTTGCTTCTAGCTATCTGGATAAGCCTATCCCCACTAAACTGGCAGCCATGGGTGAGGTGGGGCTTTCCGGTGAAATACGCAGCATCAACCACATAGAGCAGCGCCTTGCTGAGGTACAGCGCCTGGGCTTTACCCGGTGCATTGTCCCGGCACAGCAGGCGGATAAGCTTCGTACATTAGGAAAACTGCAGCTGATCCCGGCAAAAAATGTTGGTCAAGCCCTCCGGCTCCTTGCCCACGACGAATTATAAGTAAGGCGCGCATACCCTAAGCACAAAAACTGCTCCGTATGGCAATGTCATACGGAGCAGTTTTGCTTACTTTTTTTCTTTTAAATTCTGATCCAGCGGCTTCTTCCCGGCCACGGCACGGTAGTGGTTGATCTTATCCACCCGGCGCTGGTGCTTCATGGCCTTAGCCTTGTCCTTGGCCTTCTTTTCACGCATCTGCCGGTCCTTTTGCTTTTTCTCCCAGTATTCATTTTTTTCATCGTTTTCGAGATCCTTATACTTTTCCGGGTGGCGGGCCCAATCGATCCGGTAATAGAGCAGGCCAAAGAAAAGCAGCGCACCCACCCCGATAACAGCGTAAAAGAATATATCCCACATAGCCCAACCTCCTTAAGTATTGTTTATAGTATACAGCATGGGCAGGCGGATTACAAGACAATTCTTATATTCCTCCATAGTGGAAGAATTCCTGTTGTTTTTATCGTAAATTGGGCGTATAATCAGCTTATACCATCGATTGACAGGGACAGAAACAGCTTTGCACCTGCCGGCGTATTTGCCCTTGTCAATCGATGGTAATAATCCTGCACACAGGGAGGAAGAAAGTATGTTTACAACCTTTAAGGAAATCGAATCCTATGTTCTGTCTCAGAATATGAAAAAGCGCATTGCATTGGCCAATGCTCATGACGAGCCGGCACTGAGCGCCGTGGTCAATGCCAAGCGCAGAGGCGTGGTGGAAGGTACACTCATCGGCAAAAAGGCCGAGATCATCCAGATGCTCCACAACATGGGCGAAAGCGAAACTGACTATGAGATCATCGACTTTGATGGTGAGGAGCTGGAATCCGCTAAGATTGCCATTAAGCTGGTGAAGGAAGGGAAGGCCGACATCCCCATGAAGGGCATCCTGCAGACCTCCAACTTTGCCCGTGCCATTCTGAACCGTGAGACAGGTCTGATTCCCGCCAGTGGCCGCCGTCTGGTGAGCCAGTGCGGCATTTTCGAGTACGAAGGCCGCTTTATCATGATCACCGACGCCGCTATCAATATCAATCCCGATGTGGAGACGCAGATCGGCATCGTAGAAAATGCCCTGCCCGTGGCCAAGGCCCTGGGCAATGACTGCCCCAAGGTGGCCGTCCTCTCCGCCGTGGAGAATGTCACCGAAAAGATGGCCAGCACCGTCACCGCCGCTGAGATCGCCAAGCGCGGTGTTCCCGGCTGCATTATCTCCGGCCCTCTGGCCTTGGACGGCGCCATTTCCATGGAATCCGTGAAGCATAAGGCTATCCATGACCCTGTGGCCGGCCAGGCGGACATCCTGTTGGTTCCCTTCATCGAGATCGGTAATGTGCTCTACAAGGCCTGCACCTACATTGCCGGCAAGACCATGGCCAGCACCATCTGTGGCGCCTCCTGCCCGGTGGTCATCACCAGCCGTGCCGACACCCCCGACAGCAAGTATTATTCCATCCTCATGGCTGTCCTGCGCTGCATCAAGGGCTGCTAAAGAAAAATATCGGGAGACGTTACGCCTCCCGATATTTTTTTATAAAAGAGGGGGGTAAGACCTCATTACCCGAAGCACTGGCCGCTCTCCGGTCGGTGCTTTCGGCTTTTTTGATGTTGCAGAGGGAAGAGGTCTTACAAAAAGAGGTGCTCAATGAGTTGTCCCGATGCGGTAAGAAAAACCAGCGTGTGTGTACACAGGCACACACGGTGGTTTCGATAAACGTTGCTATCGTCAAGTAACTTTTCCGGTAGACGCTTTGCGTTCGTAGGCCACCGTGAATAACAAACTCAACAAGAACAATTATTTTGTTTAGTTGACGCTTGGGAAGCTGCATGGTAGAATTGAATCCAGCCGGGGGAGCCACAGCAGCCCCCGTTTCTTTTCACACTGTCAATTAAACAAAATAAAAATTTTGTTTAATTAGAGGGAGGAGAATAGTACATATGGCTGGAAAAATGAAATATAACATGATATACTATTAAATAGAACATATAGCACAAATGATATAAATAACCCGGAGGTTTACCTATATGGCTATGGATTACCGCGCGGATTCGCCCAGGATCCTGCTGGAGTTTTTATCTTACCACGAGACGGTTAAGGCACACTCACAAAAAACCGTTGATGAATACTATCTGGACCTTCGCAACTTTCTGCGGTACATCAAGCAGCTCCGCGAGCCGGAGCTTTCAGGTTATGAATTGGATCAGATCGACATTCGTGACATTGGAATTGAGTTTATCCGATCCATCACGCTGACAGACGTTTACAGCTACCTGGCATACCTCAGCCGTGAGCGGCCTCAGCGGCCCAATAGCGAAAATTCTGCCAAAGGTCTTTCGGCGGCATCCCGGGCCCGGAAAGTTGCTACACTTCGTTCATTTTTTAACTATCTATGCAATAAGGTACACCTACTTCCGGAAAACCCAATCCGGGATATTGATTCGCCGAAAATAAAAAAATCCCTTCCCCACTACCTAACTCTGGATGAAAGCATACAGCTTTTGGAGAACGTGGACGGACTGAATCGGGAGCGTGATCTTTGCATCCTCACCTTTTTTCTGAACTGTGGTCTGCGGATCTCCGAGCTCATCGGTCTGAATCGATCCGATATTCAGGATGATGCTCTCCGAGTGCTGGGCAAAGGCAACAAAGTACGCATTGTCTATCTGAATGAAGCCTGCAAGGATGCGCTGGACGCATATTTGAAGGTGAGGCCCGTTATTGGCGGAAAAGATCAGGATGCTCTGTTTGTTTCCCGTAATCATCAAAGAATCAGCAGGGCCACCGTACACAACCTGGTAAAAAAACACCTGGCAGACGCCGGGCTGGACAGCCAGATGTATTCCGCACACAAGCTGCGCCATACCGCTGCAACTCTCATGCTGCAAAACGGCGTGGATGTGAAGGCCGTGCAGGAGGTTTTGGGGCACGAACACCTGAATACCACGGAGATTTATACGCATATTGACAACGAATCTCTGCGAATTGCCGCAAAGGCAAACCCCTTGTCACACGTTAAAATCAAAGGAAAAATCGAGGATTAACCACTCTTCCTTTACGCTCCTCCCTGCTACCGGAAATATTATGCGGGCAGACACGGTCAAATCTTGACTTTATTCTTTAAATGATGTACCATATTTTTGTATGCATTATATTGAATTGGAGGTTTCTCATGAATACGGCTGAACTTTCCAAAATCTGCAGGCAGGTGCGCCGCGACATCATCACCATGACGGCCAATGCCGGCAGTGGGCATCCCGGTGGGTCCCTTTCTGCCGTGGAGCTTATGACCAGCGTTTTTTATAACCACATGCGGCTGGACCCCAAGAATCCCAAGTGGGATGGACGGGACCGCTTTGTGCTCAGCAAGGGCCACAGCGCCCCTTGCTACTACGCGGTTTTGGCCAGCCTTGGTTTTATTGATCGCAGCGAATATGCCAATTTCCGCCAGCTCCACAGCATCCTTCAGGGGCACCCGGACTGCAAGAAAGTCCCCGGTGTGGATGCTTCCACCGGTTCCTTGGGACAGGGCTGCTCCATTGCTGTGGGTATGGCCCTGGGCGCTAAGAAGCTGGGCAAGGACACACAGGTCTTTACATTGCTGGGTGACGGCGAGTGCCAGGAAGGGCAGATTTGGGAGGCATTTATGTCAGCCGCCCATTATAAGCTGGACAATCTGACGGTTATGATCGATAACAACGGCCTGCAGATCGATGGCAGCAACGACGAGGTTATGTCCCTGGGCAATTTGCCCGCCAAGCTAAAAGCCTTTGGCTTTGATCTGTACGAGATCAACGGCCATGACCTGGATGCCATTGAGGCAGCTTTGGCCGCACCTCATACGCCCGACGTGCCCAAGTGTATCCTGGCGCACACGGTCAAGGGCAAGGGCGTTTCCTTTATGGAAAATCAGGTGGGCTGGCATGGCAAGGCGCCCAACGCCGAGCAGCGCGAGCAAGCATTGAAGGAACTGGAGGGCTGAAACCATGAGTGAAAAAATCGCAACCCGTGAAGCTTACGGCAAGGCTCTTGTAGAGCTGGGTGCCGCCAATGACAAGATCGTTGTTCTGGATGCTGATTTGGCCGGCGCTACCATGACCAAGTATTTCAAGGCCGCCTATCCCGATCGTTTCTTTGATTGCGGCATTGCTGAGTGCAATATGATGGACATCGGTGCAGGCCTTTCCACCATGGGTCTCATCCCCTTCTGCTCCACCTTCGCCATGTTCGGTGCGGGCCGGGCCTACGAGCAGATCCGCAACTCCATTGCCTACCCCAAGTTCAATGTAAAGATCTGCTGTTCCCACGCCGGCGTTTCCGTGGGTGAGGACGGCGGCAGCCATCAGTGCCTGGAGGACATCGGACTTATGCGGCTGATTCCCGGGATGACGCTCATTGTTCCCGCCGACGCCAAGGAAGCCCGCAAGGCTACCTTGGCCTTGGCCGAGTTCCAGGGGCCTGCCTATATGCGCACCGCCCGCCTGGCCACCCCGGTGTTTGAGGAGGACTATCCCTTTGAGATCGGTAAGGCCAATGTGCTTCGTGAGGGTAAGGACGTGGCTATTTTTGCCTGCGGCCTGATGGTAGCCGAGGCTTTGAAGGCGGCCGAGCTGCTGGCCGATGAGGGTGTGGATGCGGCAGTCATCAACGTACACACCATCAAGCCCATCGATACCGCCTGCGTCACGGAATATGCGCAGAAGTGCGGCAAGGTAGTCACCGTAGAGGAGCATAGCGTCATCGGCGGTTTGGGCGACGCTGTGGCCGAGGTCCTCATGGGCAAGGTCAACTGCAAGTTCAAGAAGATCGGCGTAAATGACCAGTTCGGTCAATCCGGCAAGGCAGCTGACGTACTGCGAGAGTATGGGCTTACCGGTGAGCAAATTGCGGCCTCCATCAAGGAAGTTCTCTGAAGTATAACAAAAAACTCCCGACGGATTTTATCCGTCGGGAGTTTTTCTGCGTTTATGCGCGGGGGTGTGCCTTTTGGTAGACATCCTTCAGCTGTTTATTGACAATATGCGTATAGATCTGCGTGGAGGAAATATCCGCATGACCCAACATCTCCTGAATGGAATGAAGGTCAGCGCCGTTTTCCAGCAGGTGTGCCGCAAAGGAGTGGCGCAGCATATGTGGTGTGATGTCCTTTTTGATATCTGCCTTTTCCTGGTAGTATTTGATGATTTTCCAGAAGCCTTGGCGGGTCATACGTTCGCCATTCATATTGACGAACAGAGCTTTCTCCTCGTCATTAGTGACGATGCGCTCCCGAATATGCTGCACATAGTCCTGTAGTGCTTTTATCGCACCGGGATATAGGGGGATACTCCGCTCCTTCCCTTTGCTGCGGCACACAATAAAGCCCGCAGGTAGGTTCAGATCATTTACGTCCAGGGCAATCAGCTCTGAAACCCGGATGCCGGTGGCATAGAGCAGCTCCAGCATGGCATGATCTCGAAAGCCCTTTTCATCCACGCACTTCGGCTGTTCCAAAAACAGCTCAACTTCCTTGTTAGTCAAAATTTCCGGATATTTTCGCTGCACCTTCTTCGCTTTCAGCGCAGCGGTTGGGTTGGTTTTTATGTAACCCTTGGAAAACATGTAGGCATAAAAAGATTTGGAGGAGGCTAAAAATCGGCTCATGGTGGCCGGGGACTTGCCAAGCTGCTCCAGCCGTTTCACATACTCCTGTAAAAGGACGTTCTTGGCACGCTTCAAATCTGTCTTCTTCTGCTTGAGCCACTCGTCATACTGGCTCAGATCCCGCATATAGGAGCTGACAGTGTTTGCGGACATGCGCTTTTCAGTTGTGAGATAGCTGCGATAGAGCGCCAAATAATCCAACACACGTTCACCTCCCTTTCACGAAATATGCAGCAGCGCAAAAGCTGCCAGCTTGGGCACTAATGTCAACTCGACCATAACGCCCAACGCCAGGATCACAGGATAAACAAATATAAAGCGGAGCCGATTGGTCTCGGGTTTTCTACCGGCTCGCGTCATTCGCCGCCCGGATCCTGACTCAGCAGAAGATCGGCCATACAGCGCCAGAGAAAGTGAGACCGGCAAAACAAAGAGATACCGGACACCGAAAACACACAGAGAAACAAGCACTCCCACCTGTCCCAGCGCAAGAGCCAAACTCGACACGGCGAAAGACAGAAGGAAGCCCTCAAACAGAAAAACGCCGCAATGCCAATAAAACGCACGGCGGAATGACCGACATAGAAACACCATGCAGGGCACCCGGTAATAGGCGGCGGCAACGCTCAAAGCAGAAGCGGCCGTAACCGAGCCTCCGGAGGACAAGACCTCTGCATACTGGGTCAGGTAGGTCTGTAGCTCTGCATCAATGCCCATGCCGCAGCAGGAAAAATATCCCGCGATACCACCCAACAAAAAGGAGGCACTAAAAAAGAAAATAGCCGGATCCATCTGAGGCCTGACTCTCACAGCCCTGGGCAAACGATTTTTTCTCATGTGATACTCACCTCGTAACATTCTATGAGACGAGCATCTCCTTTAGAAGAAAACATCTATACTATAAGCCTTTTTTCTCAAAAGAGCAAGGGAATTGCGGCAGATTCCGCATTTTCTCTATTTATGCCAAAATATTATGTAAACTGCGTTATGTAAACTATTTAAACTGGAGCATGAGGCGACTCACCCAGCCCGTTTTTTCTCCAAATATTGTTTCCTCCGGTGCGCTTCATACAACATCTTGCGTCCCATAAGAAAACAATTGAATTTTGGGAGTGGAATAAAATTATTCGCCAATTTTGCATTTTTGGTAAAATTGACTATTTGTGTTCTTTATGCGCTCTCCCTCTCCGAGATTTAGACTTTCTTTTGATGCGCTTTCTTTTACCGCCCGGTATCAATGCCGCCAATGCTGCACCACCCCATACAGCGCCTGTTATATGCCATCCGTTTGATTGAAAATTCGGCACCGCACGGATGGCCAGTGCCGCAGCCCATACAATAGAGTACAGAAGTACCGCTTGTTCTGCGGCGTGTGGCAGCCGGTTCTGTTGTACATTCTGCAGAGCGACTTTGCAGCCTGCAAATGATGCCGACAACCACATAAATGCCATCCACTTCCCTGCCGACTCCACTGCCAGCAGCTCCCGGTCCATCAGTATTGCTCCCAGTGCCGCACCGGCTCCGCAGAGGAGCAGACTTATCAGCAGGCCCAGGCCCACATTCCTGTTGATCCAATCTCGAATACGCATAAAAAACCTCCCCCAACTCATGCTGTTTCAGCATATTGGGGAAGGTTATGATTTATGAAAGGATTATTCCTCAGTCTTGTTCTCCTCAGTGGGAGCGACTTCCTCGGCAGCGGGGGCCTCCTCAACAGCGGGAGTCTCGTCCTTAGTCTCGGCAGCAGCCTTCTTGCCGCGACGAGGAGCGGCAGCAGCGGCAGCCTGCTCTTCCAGGGTACCCACAGAACCAATGGCGGATTTCAAAAACTCCACACGCACGCGATCCTCGCTGGTCTCGATGACAACGGTACGGTCGGTAATAGTGACAACGCGACCGTACACACCACCAATGGTGGTAATCCAATCGCCCTTTTTCAGGGAGCTGCGCATTTCCTCAGCCTGCTTTTTACGCTTGTTCTCAGGGCGAATCAGCAGGAAGTAGAAAATGGCCAGCATGACGACGATCATCAAAATGGAAGTCATTCCGCTGCCACTGGAGGCGGCGCCGGAAGTAGACGCATATGCGATTTCAAACATGGGACATAATCTCCTTTTTTACAATATGATTGTATTATACAGAATTATTCAGAGTATTGCAAGAGTTTTTCGGGTTGTTCACGGATTCTTTTCATATCTTTTGTGAGAGCTTCTCACTGAACTCCGCGCGAAAAGCGGCAAACCGTCCCTCATCCAGTGCATCCCGAATCTTTTGGGCCAGCTTGTTGTAAAAATACAGGTTGTGCATCACCGCAAGACGCATGGCCAGGATCTCCTCTGCAGCGAACAAATGCCGAATATAGGCACGGCTGAAATTACGGCAGACGGGACAATCACACTCCGGATCCAGAGGACCATCATCCAGCTTATATTTGGCGTTCTTGATATTCATAGTTCCCTGCCAGGTAAATAGCTTGCCATGGCGGGCATTGCGGGCCGGCATCACGCAATCAAAAAAATCCACTCCCCGGGCTACGCCCTCAATAATATTGCTGGGCGTACCCACGCCCATGAGGTATCGGGGCTTGTCGGCCGGCATATACGGCTCTACCGCCTCGATTATTTCGTACATGGTCTCTGTGGGCTCCCCTACCGCCAAGCCGCCAATGGCGTAGCCGTCACAATCCAGCTTGGCAATCTGCTGCATGTGCCAGATGCGAAGATCCGGAAAAGTGGCCCCCTGGTTGATGCCAAAGAGCAGCTGCCCGGGATTTACTGTATCCGGCAGGCTGCCCAGCCGGTCATGCTCCTTTTTGCACCGCTCCAGCCACCGCAGCGTGCGCTCACAGCTGGCCTTGGCGTATTCATAGGTTGCCGGGTTTTCCACGCACTCGTCAAAGGCCATGGCGATGTCCGAGCCTAAGTTGGATTGGATCCGCATACTCTCCTCGGGACCCATGAAAATGCGATGGCCGTCCAGGTGGGACGCAAAGGTTACGCCCTCCTCCCTGATTTTGCGCAGGCTGGCCAGGGAAAACACCTGAAATCCGCCGGAATCCGTTAGGATCGGCCCGTCCCAGTTCATAAACTTATGCAGGCCGCCCATCTGCTTCACCACATCGTCGCCGGGGCGCAGATGCAGGTGATAAGTGTTGGACAGCTCAATCTGGCAGCCGATGTCCTTTAGATCAAAGGCGCTGAGTCCGCCCTTGATGGCCGCCTGGGTGCCCACATTCATAAATACAGGCGTCTGCACCACTCCGCCATGCGCACAGCGGAACTCGCCACGCCGGGCATCTCCCTCTTTTTTAATGATCTTAAACATAAATTAGCTCCTCAAATTTGATTGGAGATCACATGAGTGACATGAGCTGCAAGCAGCCTAAAACGATGAGCTCAATCACCATTGTGAAATACCGATTAATGGATGAACATGGCATCCCCAAAGGAAAAGAACCTATACCTCTCCCGAACAGCCTCCTCATAGGCCCGCAGCACATGCTCCCGCCCCGCCAGGGCTGAAACCAGCATGATAAGTGTAGATTCCGGCAGGTGAAAGTTGGTGACCAGTGCATCCAAAACCTTGAACTTATAACCGGGATAAATGAATATGCTTGTCCATCCGGCGGAGGCTTTCATAGTTCCGTTCTCTGCCGCCCAGGATTCCACCGTGCGGCAGGATGTGGTCCCCACGCATATGACCCGACCACCGTTTTTCTTTGTCTCGTTGATAAGGTCCGCCGTCTCCTGGGGAATCACGCAGTATTCGCTGTGCATTAGATGATCTGTAATGTCATCCTCCTTTACAGGCCGAAAAGTGCCAAGCCCTACATGGAGCGTAACATAGCCAACGTTTACACCCATTTCCTGCACCTTTTGCAATAGCTCCTTCGTAAAATGAAGGCCGGCCGTGGGGGCAGCAGCAGAGCCGACTACCTTGGAATATACGGTCTGATATCGCTCCCGGTCCTGCAGCTCCTCCTTAATATACGGCGGCAGAGGCATCTTGCCCAGCCTATCCAGCACTTCCAGGAAAATGCCTTCATAGTTAAACCGCACCAGGCGGTTGCCGCCCTCCAAAACCTGGGTCACCTCCGCCGTCAGCTCCCCATTTCCGAAGCTGAGCTTAGCGCCTTGGCGCAGGTGCTTCCCGGGGCGCACCAGGCACTCCCAGGTATTCTCTCCCCGGTCAATAAGCAGCAGCACCTCACAGGCGCCGCCGCCAGGCAAACGCTGACCCAAAAGTCTGGCCGGAAGCACCCGGGAATCGTTCAAAATCAGACAGTCACCCGGGTGCAGATACTCCGGCAGATCAAAAAAATGCCGGTGCTCCCAGGCGCCGCTTTTTTTATCCAGCACCAGCAAACGAGAGGCATCCCGCTTTTCAATAGGTGTTTGGGCGATCAGCTCCTGTGGGAGATCAAAATTAAAATCACTTGTTTTCATACAGATTCAATCCTGTTCATATAAATGTTGATTCATGCCGATATATTGTACTATAGGATTCAGTTTTTTTCAAGCAAAAAGCATCTTGTCCGAGCTAAAGGGCTTGCGGCCTGCTCTTCACAGGCTGCAAGCCCTTTCGGCTACTTAAACATTTTTTCTGAAAGCATTTGTTTAACTTCCGGAAGCACTTCATTGGTGCTGTGCATTTTTTAAATTTATTGCATATGGAATCAGCCGTTCATATGCTTGACAAATCTAAGCTACACTAAGGCTTTTTTAAATGCATCCGCCGCTGACAGGAGTTCTTCAGCACTGTCTATCATAGTCTGAGAAGTCTGCCCGCTGCCGGTAAGCCGGGCCAGCTCCTCCCGGCGCTGCTGCCGTGTCAGCTCCTGTACACGGGTAAAAGTCCGGCCGCCGGAAACGCCCTTTTCTACAGAAAAATGAGTATCCGCCATAGCTGCCAGCTGCGGAAGATGCGTCACACACAGCACCTGCTTCTGGCGGGAAATCTTTGCCATCTTCTCTGCCACCTTCTGCGCCGCTCGGCCGGACACGCCGGTATCCACCTCGTCAAAGACCATAGTGCCCAGCTTTTCCTGCTGGGAAAACACATTTTTCATGGCCAGCATAATCCGGGCCAACTCGCCGCCGGAGGCGATCTTCTGAATAGGACGAAGCTCCTCCCCCACGTTGGCAGACATCAAAAAGCGAACCTCGTCCATGCCGGTGGCATCCAGCTTCTTCTCCGCAAATGCAACCTGAAACCGGATAGAGCCCATATTCAGTTCCTGCAGCTCCGTCAGGATCTGTTTTTCAAGCGATTGGGCTGCAGCCTTACGCTGTTGAGACAGCTCCCGGGCAGCAGCCAATGCCTCCTTCAGCGCTTTTTCCCGATGCTTTTGCAGCTGCGCCAAAGTGTCATCCGCAAAAGCAATTTGATCCAGCTCCTGCCTGCACTTTTCCAGATACGCCATCATATCCTCTACAGTTGCGCCATATTTTTTCTTCAACCGATAGAGCTGATCACAGCGGAGCTCTACTGTATCCAGCTCACCCGGGGCAAAATCAAGCTCGTCCTTCTTATCCTGCACCGTATAGGCGATGTCATATAGCTCACTGTATACGGCATTCATCCGCTCGGTCAATTGGGCAAAGCTATCACCCAGGCCCCTTACAGTGGACAACTGCTCCTGAGCCTGACGGAGCAGAGACAGTGCGCCCTCCCGCTGGTCATCTCCATTGAGGCAATAGTCCGCCCCCTGAACGGCGGAAATGATTTTTTCACTGTTGCGCAGCAGATTTCTCCGTTCCAGGAGTTCCTCTTCTTCACCGCTTTGCAGGTTGGCGCGCTCCAGATCCTGGATCTGAAACTGCAGTGTGTCAATCCGCCGGGCCTTTTCCGCCTCATCCATCTGCAGGGCGGAGATTTGGTTTTCGATCCTCTGCATGGTGGAATACTTCTCCTGGTAGGCGATCTGTAAAGGCATATACCTCCCATACTGATCCAGGTAAAGGATGTGCTGTGTTTCATCCAAAAGCTGCTGACCGTCGTGCTGGCCGTGAATATTCAGCAATCGGCTTCCCAAGGTGCGCAGCTGGGTCACGGTCATAGGCCGACCGTTCAAGCGGCAAACATTCTTGCCGTCGACATATATCTCACGCTGTAGGAGCCATTCCTCCGCATCGGCAACGCCCAAATCCGCGCCAAGGCCCTGGGGAATCCCGGAAAAAACAGCACTGACAAAGGCGTGGTCTGCCCCGGTCCGAATCAGCTCACGGGACGCACGCTGGCCTAAAACGGCGCTCAGCGCATCTATCACTATGGATTTGCCTGCACCGGTTTCACCTGTCAGCACATTAAAGCCCGGGCGGAATGAAATGTCTGCCTGCTCAATGATGGCAATATTTTCAATATGCAGCAAATCCAGCATATTGTGTTCCCTCCTTATCAGCGCAGCATCGATTTGACACTGGTGGCAAGTTCGGCTGCGCTCTCAGAGTTGCGCATAATCAGCAGCACCGTGTCATCACCGGCCAGGGTACCAAGGAGCTGGTCGATATTCATGCCATCCAGTGCAGCAGCCGCACCATTGGCCAGGCCGGACATGGTGTGAATCACCACCAGGTTCTGGGCGTAATCCACATTCACAATGCTCTCACGGAAAATGGTCTGCAGCTTATCCGCCACATGGATCTTGGCGCCATGATCCGACACTGCATAGCGGTACTTTCCCTGGCCCGCCGGGGCCTTCACCAGGTGCAGCTGCTTGATATCTCTGGAAATCGTGGCCTGTGTACCGGAAAAACCCCGCTCCTGAAGCAGAGAAAGAAGCTGCTCCTGGGTCTCCACAACCTCCTGGGCAATGATGTCCAGGATCATTTTTTGACGGTCATTTTTCATATTTCGCAGCCTCCATGGCCATTTTTTTATCAAGAATCTCGCAAAAGCTCTTTTTGGACAGGCGCACCAGCTTCATGGTGTGCCTGGAGCGGCTCACCTGTACCAGGTCGTTATTCTTCAGGGAAAATGCTTTGCCGCCGTCGGAGGACAGGTACACAAATTTCCGATTTGCATCCGGGGCGGTCACGCGGATTACATGGGACGGATCCAGCACATAGCTGCTGGAACGGGTGGAATGGGGACAGATGGGCGTGATAAGAATATTACGGGCCGTGGGCTCCACGATGGGGCCACCGGCGGCCATGGAATAGCCAGTGGAGCCGGTGGGACTGGACACCACTACTCCATCGCCGCTGACCCGGGTCAAGAAGCCCTCCTCCGTGAATATCTCCAGCCGCACCACACGGGCAATGGAGCCCTTGGAGATAACGGCATCGTTCAGCGCAACGGTGCTGTAAACCGTTCGGCCATCCCGCAGCACGGATACATCCAGCATCATACGGTCCTCCATGGTGAGGCTCCAATCCTTCAGATCTCGCAGGCGATCCAGTTCATTGGGCTCCAGCTCAGACATAAAGCCCAGGCTACCTAAATTGATGCCCAGCACGGGGACGTTATTCATGGCAACGGTCTTTGCCAGGTGCAGGATCGTTCCGTCGCCGCCGAAGGCAATGAGCAGGTCGGCCCGCTTAATCTCCTGGGGCAGCTGGCCGATGGGCAGGCCCAGGTCCGCGCCATAACCCTCCTTTTGAAAGGGAAGGCACACAACGGTCTCAAAGCCCGCCTCATCCAGGATCGTTTTGGATTGGGCTGCCACATGCATATCCTTATCCCGATACGGATTGGGGCACAATATGATTTTTCTCTTTTCCATAGCCTTCACTCCTTCAGTGTACTATGTGAGGCCTCTACAATGGCGTTTAGATCAATCTGCGCACTCGGCTCCTCCGATTTACGTAAAAAGCCAAGATATTCAATATTTCCCTCCGGCCCGCGAATGGGGGAATATGTAATTCCAAGCACTGTAAAGTGATTTTCCTTTGCATGAATCAGAAAGTGCTCCAGCACCTCCAGGTGCACGGCAGGGTCCCGAACAACGCCCTTCTTGCCAACCTTTTCCCGACCAGCCTCGAACTGTGGTTTAATCAGGCAGGCAATTTCGCCGCCCTCCCGCAAAAGACCGTAAAGGGCCGGGAAAATCAGCTTGAGGGAAATAAAGGAGACGTCGATAGATGCAAAATCCAATTCATCCGGAATCTCCTCTCGGGTCAGATACCGTGCGTTGGTGCGCTCCATACAGACCACGCGCTCATCATTGCGCAGCTTCCAATCCAGTTGGCCATAGCCAACATCCACGGCATAGACCTTCTTTGCGCCGTTTTGCAGCATGCAATCCGTGAATCCCCCGGTGGAGGCACCGATGTCGGCGCAGATCTTGCCGCGCAGGTCTAAGGGGAAGGTCTGCAAGGCCTTTTCCAGCTTCAGGCCACCCCGGCTCACATATTGCAGGGTCGCACCGCGGATCTCGATCTGCGCGTCATTTGCTACGGCTGTGCCGGCCTTATCCACACGTTGGCCATTGACAAAAACAATTCCGGACATGATTGTGGCCTGGGCTTTTTGCCGGGAGTCCAGCAGCCCACGCTCTGTAAGCAAGATATCCAAGCGGGTCTTATTGCTCATGGAGTACCTCCTCAATAGATGTCGCCACAGAGGCGGCATCCAGCCCAAGGGCGTGATCCAACTCCTCCACGCTGCCCTCATTGGGCAACCGATCACCGCAGTTCTTCAGCACGAGCTTGTCCAAACGGACGCCCGCTAACGCCGCCAGGCAGGTGACCTTTTCACCCACGCAGCCAGCAGCGATGCAATCTTCCAAAACCAGCAGGCGCCGTGTGCCGGACAGCATAGACGCCACATCCGCTTCGCTCAGCGGCGCAATGCGATTCAGCTTTATAACTCGGACAGAGATGCCCTTTTCTGCAAGCAGCTCTGCGGCCTTCAGCGCCTCATTAATCAGAATCCCATAGGATAAGATAGTAAAGTCGGCCCCATCCTGCAGCGTTATATAGCAGCGCTCAGGATCGGACGCAGCCGCATAGTCTCTTTCCCCACCCCGGGGATATCGAATGGCCACGGGGCCGCTGACCTGGCAAATGGCATAGCGAAGCATGTCCCGAAGCTCCGCAAAGCTGGCGGGACACAGAACCGTCATACCGGGGATCTGGGTAAGATAGGCCGGATCAAAGCAGCCGTGATGGGTTTGCCCGTCTGCACCCACAAGGCCTGCGCGATCCACGCAGAAAACAGCGTGAAGTTTATCCAGTGATATATCATGGATGAGCATATCAAAGCCTCGCTGCAGAAAGCTGGAGTACACCGCAAACACCGGAATCAGCCCCTGTTTGGCCATACCGCCGGCCATTGCCACAGCGTGGCCCTCCGCAATACCCACATCGAAAAACCGGTCCGGCAGCTCCCTGGAAAACTCTGTAAGCCCTGTGCCGGAGGTCATAGCAGCCGTGATGGCACAGATACGGGGATCCTGGCGGGCAAGCTCCAGCAGCGTGTCTCCGAAGACGTTGGAAAAGGAACGAGTGGAAGCCCGCAGAGGCTTGCCGGTGGCGGTGTCAAAGGGGGGCGTACCGTGAAAATGCTCCGGGTCCTGCTGGGCATATGGGTACCCTCTCCCCTTTTCCGTGAGCACATGAAGCAGCACGGGCTCATTTTTTTCCCTGGCCCAGCTGAGCATCTGCGTCAGCTTTTGCACGTCGTGGCCGTCCACAGGCCCCATATAGGAAAAACCCATCTTTTCAAACATGGTACTCTCCGGCAACAGAGTGTTTTTAAGCCAGTGCTTCACATGAGAGCTGGCTCGATACAGATTCTGCTTGGCAAGAGAGTTTCCCTGAAGCTTTTCTTTATACCATTTTTTGAAATTATTATACCCTTCCTCCGAACGGATCCGGGACAGGTGGCGACTGAGACCGCCTACATTTGCCTCGATAGACATGCCATTGTCATTAAGTATGACGATTATAGGCTCTCCCGACGCACCTGCATCGTTGAGGCCCTCAAAGCTCAAACCGCCGGTCATGGCACCATCTCCGATCAAGGCCAAAACACTATAGTCCTGATGCAAGAGCGTTCTTGCGTGGGCCATGCCCAGAGCCACGGACACAGAATTGGATGCATGGCCGGCTACAAAGGCATCGTGCGCACTTTCATAGGGCTTTGGAAAACCGGAAAGACCGCCCAGCTGCCGCAAAGTACCGAAAAGTGATTGACGACCGGTGAGGATCTTATGCGGGTAGCACTGATGCCCCACATCAAAGACCAGCCGGTCCTTAGCGGTATCAAACACCCGGTGGATGGCCACCGTAAGCTCCACCACACCCAAGTTGGAGGCCAAATGCCCACCGGTCTTGGCAACGCTCTTGATGAGAAACGCGCGAAGCTCCCGGCAAAGCTGCTCCACCTGTTCATTATTCAGATTTTTTATGTCCTCCGGATTATGGATCTTTTCTAAAACCAACGTAAATCCCTCCGTTAATGGAACAGATGCAGCGCATTCATAATACGGGCAACACGATAGACCACCTGTGTGGATTCCTCGATGGCTACGCGCTTAAAAAGGGCCTTGCCTCCAATAGTCAGGCCCGAAATAAGTGCCGTGATACCGATGGAGATAAGGATCGTGGTGGTGGAAAAGCTGCGCTGTAGCTCCGCAACAATCACAGCCGCCGTTGAGCCGCTGACAATACCGCAAATATCACCCACCACATCATTACAAAGGGAGGAAACCTTATTGGACATATTCAGCAGACGAATGGC
Organism: Oscillibacter sp.; assembly: GCA_003539495.1. Classification (GTDB taxonomy): domain Bacteria; phylum Bacillota; class Clostridia; order Oscillospirales; family Oscillospiraceae; genus Vescimonas. Next base: position 131,725 of record DPPB01000012.1, read on the forward strand.
CTCCCGACCGCCCTTTTCCCCATGGGCCGCCATAGAATGAAACGGCCTGGGATCCGCCGCCGTGACGGCCACACCAATCATATCGAACACAATACCCAGTGCGATGAAGATCACCAGCACCAAAATCGGGATCCATATGCCGCTATCCTCCAGCGCTGCCGAGGAACAAAAGCTCATAACGGCAGAAAGGGCCACCGCGATCAGAAAAACGCGCAGGGGCCACCGGTCTTTGGATTTTTTGTTTTTATTTGGGTCAGCCAAAAATATCCCTCACTTATTAATAATAAAAAACTGAATGACGGCAGCACCAATGGTAAATCTTACGGCTTAGGTACGGGTTGGATTTCCCCGCGGCTTACCTCTCGTTGCCGATCAGGCGGTTTCCCATTAAACTCCGCGCTGCGGTGTTACCCTCCGCAGGACCCGACTGCCACTTAGTCCGCACTGCAACCCCATTGGTGCCCTTTGTGGGACAGCCTAGGTGATTTCCACTGCAGTCAAACCGTCTCTTAGCCTCTTTTGCAGAGGGGGTTTCAGAGGAATATCGGAGAGTATCCCTGGCCGGGGATGCTTCCGCTTGACTCCCTCATTCACCCACTCCACGCAAGGCAGGCTACTCTGCACACAGCGTTCACAGCACAAGGGCTGGGTAGCACCGCATTGCAGGTTCTCAATCTGCTTCGTACACAGGTCGCTTACCACCAGGGGAGTACGCCTATGCACAAGAGCAGGTCTCCACGAAAGCAGGGTCGGGACTTCCATGCCATTGGAAGGCGCCCTGAATCCGCAGGTGTGGTATTTGGCCACACCTCCCTCCAGCACCCACCCCAAACTGGGCGTAAGAAGCAGGCACCAGAGGCTTCACAGTTGTGCCCTTAAAGGGATTTTTAGGCCCCTCTTACAAGGCGGCAGATCTGACTAGGATACTGCACCGTCATTCAGTAATTTAATATTTTAGCATAGTTCATTCAAATATACAATAGTTTTATGCAAAAACTAACAAAATCAAAACAATACCTCCTGCACCTGCGGGAGGTATTGTTTTGATTTTCCGTTACTTGCTCCGGCCTACCATGCGGTCTGCCAGCTCCCAAAGAAATTCATGGTCAGGAATGTCCCGGATGGCTTCCTTGGCGGCGAGGGTGCATTTCTCGACCTCTTGGGCACAGCCGTCCAGCCCCTTGAGATCGACGTATGTGACCTTGCCCTCGTCCTTGTCCGAGCCGATGGGCTTGCCGAACACGCTCTCATCCCCCATGACATCCAGCATATCATCCCGGATCTGGAAAGCCAGGCCCAGCTGCTCCGCATACTGCACAGCCTGCTGCCGCCAAAACATGGGCATTTTGGAGGCCACGCAGCCCAGCTCCGCCGCGGCGGAGATCATCACGCCGGTCTTCAGACGGTTCAGCGTGCTGAGTCCCTTCTCATCCCTCACATGGCACAGAGTGTCCAGCACCTGGCCGGCCACCATGCCATCAGCACCGCAGGCCCTTGCCAGGATTAAAGCTGCCTCTATACGGTTTTCAGCAGAAAGGCCCCGTGCCTGCAGGATTATTCGGAAGGCCTCCGGCTGCATGGCGTCTCCCGCCAGCACTGCAAGCGTTTCCCCATACACCTTATGGTTGGTGGGCTTGCCTCGGCGGAGGTCATCGTCATCCATGCACGGCAGGTCATCGTGGATCAGAGAATAATTATGCACCAATTCCAAGGCGCAGGCATAGGGCAGGGCCAGGTGCCAATCAATGCCGCCCAGGCGGGCAAACTCCAGCGTCAGCACAGGGCGGATCCGCTTGCCCCCAGCCAAAAGGCTATAGCGAATGGACTCTTGGAGCTTGCCATAGGGCTTGCCCTCCGCAGAAAAAATCGTATTCAGATAGGTCTCAATAGCCTCCTGATAGGCGGTATATCGTTCTTGATAGCTCATTGATTTTCCTCCTCGGATAAAAAGTCTTCTTCAGCAGGTGCGCCGTCCGGTCCCTTGGAGAGCTTGACAACCTTTTGCTGGGCGGTATCCAGCTCTTTTCGGCAGGCAGCCAGGAGCTTACTGCCCTCGGAAAAAAGGGCCAGGGATTCACTCAGGGGGGCATCTCCCTGCTCCAGCAGGGAAACGATCTCTTCCAAACGGGTCATATTTTCTTCAAAGGTTGCTTTCTTCATGTTCCTCTCCCCTTTTCATTACTTGACATTGCAGACTGCCCTCCGCCAAACGCAGAAAGATTTTTTCCCCCCGCTCCGCCTGGGTGCTGCTGCGCAGAAGGGTCTTGTCCGCCTTTTGCGCCACGCAGTAGCCCCGGCGCAGCACCCGCAGCGGGCTCATAGCATCCAAGGACGCAGCCGCATGGGTAAAGCGGCGGGTGTTTCTATCGATCACGCGCTCCATGGCGGACACCAATCTCTCCTGTGTGAGATCCAACTGCATGCTGCGGTCCTGCAGAAAGGCCATGGGATCCGTCAATACACGCTTGCGCTGCAGCTCCCGGAGACGGCGGTCATACCCGTCTATTTTGTGCTGCTGGCTCTTGCACATACGTTCTGCAAGCATTTGCAGCTTGCGCCGCAGCTCCGCCTGGTCCGGCACGGCAAGCTCCGCAGCGTTGGATGGCGTGGAGGCACGGCGATCCGCCACAAGGTCGGAAATGGTCACATCCGGCTCATGGCCTACGGCGGAAATTACCGGAATATCCGATGCATAGATAGCCCGGGCCACGACTTCCTCGTTAAAGGGCCACAGATCCTCAATAGATCCGCCGCCCCGCCCCACTATGAGCACATCCGCCAGCCGATATCGGTTGGCATAGGCGATGGCGCCGGCGATCTCCCGGGCGGCTCCCTCCCCCTGCACCCGGACCGGCAGCAGCAGCACCTTACTCAGTGGATAGCGGCGGCGAAGGATGCGGATCATATCGTGAACCGCCGCCCCGGCAGAGCTGGTGACCACGGCGATGCGCCGGGGATAGGCCGGCAGGGGCTTTTTATGCTCCGGAGCAAACAGGCCCTGGGAATGGAGCTTCTGCTTCAGCTGCTCAAAGGCAATATGCAGATCGCCCATCCCATCGGACACCAGACGGGTGCAGTAGAGCTGATAGGCACCATCCCGGGGATAAACGCTGATGTGGCCGGCGGCGATGACCTGCATACCGTTTTCCGGGCGAAAGCGCAAGTATTTAGCATACCCGACAAATAACACGCAGCGCAGGGCGCTCTGCCCATCCTTCAGGGTAAAATAATGGTGTCCGGAAGGATAGACCTTATAATTAGAGATTTCTCCCCGGATCAGAAGGTCATTCAGTGCGGGCTGCTGATCTATCAGCTGCTTCATATATTGATTGACCTCGCTGACCGTAAAAACACGCTGCTCCAAATACTCACCTCCACCGAAAAACAGGCAGAGCATTTCTGCCCTGCCTGAAATGCAGCCTTATTCCTTGATTTCCTCCCGCAGGAAGCTGCCAAGAATCCCGTTGACAAACCTTGCAACCTCCGGGGCATCATACTTTTTGGCAATGGTCACCGCCTCGTTAATGGCGACGCCATGGGGAATATCCGGCATATAGAGGATCTCAAACATTGCCACCCGCATGATGGCCGAGGCTACCAGGCTGATGCGCTCAAAGCGCCAGCCCTGGGCGTATTTTTCAATGTAGGAATCCAGCTCCGCCGCATGCTCACTGACGCCGCTGACCAGACGGCGGATATAGAGCCGCTGCTTTTCGTTGGGCAGCTCGTTATATAGGTCATACTCCCCGGCCAGGTCGGCAAAGACCTCCGGCGAGAGCTGCTGATCCAAAAACTCATCCACGGGCAGCTCCGAAAAGCTGAGCTCGTAGGCAAGATGGACGGCAATCTCTCTGGCTGTGTTTCGTGTCATACAGGTTATTTCCTCTTCTCTCTTTGGTGGGATTTTAGTCGAAGCAAATGCCGCCGATCATCACGTTCACGGCACGAATAGAAAAGCCCGTCATGTCGTGCAGGGCAGCCAGGACAGCCTTCTGCACCTTGCCGGCCACCTCGGCCATGGCAAAGCCGTAGCGAATCATGACATACAGGGTAATGGACAGACCATCCTCCTCCGGCTCGATGACAACGCCTTTGGCAGACATCTTGCGCGCCGGCTTCAGGTCACCGCTGGTGGGACCCATCATAGCACTGACGCCCTCGGTCTCCAGTGCGGCCGCCGTGGCGATGGATGCCACCACATCCTCAGAGATCTGAATAGCCCCGGCAGACTCCTGCTGGATGATATACTCTTTATTTTCAGCCATAGATTAAGCGCTCCTTGCAAATATAATGATACATTCTATTCTTTAGAAGTATACCATCCCGCAAGGAAAAATACAACCCCTTTTTATAGTCCCTTTAATCGGATTCCAAGACCTTAATCTGTGTAGGCTCATAGCCGGTCTCCTGCACCACTATGTCCATAATGCGGGCCACGTCCGTGGCGTCCAATCCGTCCGTATCGTCCACCACTACGCTGACGCTCTCGGCGCCCATGAAGGCCACACAATCGGCATAGCCCTTGGCCGTGACCAGGTTCTCGATCTGCGACTCCGCCACGGTATAGCTCGCCAACACCTGCAGCGTTTCGGAGGCCTCGTTGAGCACCGATTGATCCGCATTTTCATCTGTGGACGCATCCTTGAGCATGTTGATGGCGTTGTCCCGGGCCTGCTTGCGGCTGAGCCGGGCTGTGGCAAAATAGTCGTTTTCCTTTTCCTCCGGCAGCGCGGCAGTGGCCGTCTCGCCGGCTTTTTCCCCGGATACCAGGGTGGATTCGCCCAGCACCTTGGAGGTATCCTCCAGGGAGCCGGCATAGCGCCAGTTCATATACACTGCTGCACACACGAATAGCAGCACCGCCCCCACGACTGCCCGTTTTCTCCAATTCTTCTTCATTCTATGTCCTCCCGTTACGATGTCCACTTTGCCACCTGGATCCGATCGGACGGCAGACCGGTCAGCGCTTGCACCGTTTCCGTAATGGCCAGACGAACGGCGCTGCTGTCGGCACCCTGACACACCACCACCGCGCCCTGATAAACCGGATAATACCGATTTGTGACTACGACCTCCTGGCTGCTGCCTCGGTTCAGCGTTACCGTCTCTCGCTGCGTACGATCCTGGTCCTTTTGGCTGTCCTCCGCCAGGGTCAGCCGGGTCCCGCTTTGCAGCGTCAGCATCAATCGGAGCTTCCCAACGCCATCGATCCGACCCAGGAGCTCCTCCATGCGCCGCTCCTCCGCCTCCAGGTCGAAGCTCTCCTCCGAGGCCCGTGCTTCCGCCGTCGGTTCTTCCGTCCCGGAGGAGACCGGAAGAAGCATCAGCATGACGCCCACCAGCACCACCAGCAGAACAAATTTGTACTTTTTCCATAGCTCACTCCATCTTACCTTTCCCATCATTTTTACCCTTCCGATGTCAACCATTTCTGGTGCTGTGCATCGATCCCCATGTCTTCCGCCACGATTTGAGACAATCCGGCGTGATAGGGGATATCCATGGTGACAGAGACCGGTACGAAAACACCTTCCTCCGTCTGCTCCGTTTCCACCTGGGGACTGCACACAAGGCCGAACGTCTGCGCCTGTTCCGATATATATGCACTGCACCGCTCCTGTATGAGCAGATCCATGTCCCGGCAATTTTTCTCCTGAAATGCCTTGATCTGCTCGTTAATCTGCCGGGAATAGTCATCATAGGATAGCTGTAGCTTGCCCAGATCCAACCGCTCGGCTCCCTGCAGGATGACCATAAGCAGCACCAAGCCACCGGTCACCCCGGCAATCTTCTTAACACTGCCCTCCGGTAGGACAGAAGATAGCACCGTGAGGATCAGAGCCACCGCCATCAGACCCATCAGCCAAACTCGAAATGCATCCATCATACGCTCACCACCATCACAGACGATGCCACGGAAATCAGCAAAAGCGCTGCCGCCGCACCGGTCATCCCAAGCACTAAGCCGAAGGCGGTACTCAGAGCTTCCACCAGCTTCACCAATGGCTCTGGTGCCACCGTGGCCGCAAAAAATGCCGAAAGCTTCAGCAGCAAATACTGCACACCCAATTTCAGAAACGGCAGGATACAGGCCGCCAAAATGGTCAGTGTGCCGAGAACGCCCACAGATTGCTTCAGCACGCCTGCCCCGGCCAGAATGGTATCTGCCGCATCGGATATAATGCTGCCAACCACGGGGATCGCCCCGCCGATGGCTGAACGGGTCATCCGCAGGGTCAGGTTATCCGCTGATGAAGCGAAAGCTCCGGACAGGGTCAGATAGCTCGTAAACAAAACCAGACTCCCGGACAGCAGCCAGGTAATGCCCTTCTGCAGCCCACGGGCTATACCGCCCAGCCGCCCGGAGGGCAGTATGGCATCCGTAGCGGAGAGCGCCACGAAAACCCACACCAGAGGCAACAGCAGGCTATGGATCAGGCTCATGAGGAGGTCTGAAAAAAACACCGTAGTCACTTGGCGCACGCTGGCGGCCACCGCACCCCCGCCGGCGGCTGTGGCGGCGGAAAGCGTTGGTAAAAGCGCTTTGGAGAAAACGTTCAGCTCCTGGATGGTCTCCTCTCCAAGACCCATGAGATTTTTCATATTGCTCCCCACCGCCAGAAGAATCACCAGTGTGCCTACCAAGGGCACCGGATTAAACAGCTTACCGCCTCCGGCAGCGCTGAAGCAATCCTCCGCCACAGAGCAAAGTAAAATGGCGGACAGCACCAGGATTACTCCGCCCAGACTTTCCTGCACGGTCACAATCAGCAGCTTGCAGGTCCGGTTCCATAGACCGGATAGGCCATCGTTCAGTGATGTAAAGCTATCATCCTTGTCGGTAACATCCAGGAACTCCCGGGCGCTGTCCGGGATGGCATCCGTCAGATCCCGGGGGATCTGCGCGGCACTAACCGGCACAATGCACCACATCAGAAGCAGCAAAACCAGTATTTTTCGCATTACAGCATCCCTCGCAGCAGCTCCCACACAGCGCCTAAAAGCGGAATAGACACGACCACGGCGCTGAAAGCGCCGACCGCTTCCACCACAGAGGCTATGGCCTTTTGATTCGCATCCCGGCACAGCTCTGCACCCGTGCGGCTGATGAGAGCTATTCCAACGGTTTTCATCAACGGCTGCAGCAGATCGGATGACAGGCCCCCGGCCCGGGCCATCTGCTCCAGCATAGCCAGGACTCGTTTCATATGCCCCAGCCCGAAGACCAGTGCCCCCGCGCAGACCGCCAAGGCCAGCAGAATAGCCAGCTCGGGGTTATTTTTCTGCAGCAATAGCGCAAGCAAGATGCCCACAAGGCAGATGGCGACTATCTTCCCCAGCTCCGTCATGGCTACAGGGAAAACAGGGACTTGATCAGGTCAAACAGGTCGCTGATCTGCCGCACCAGCATCATCAGCACCACCACCAATCCCGCCAGAGTGGTCATCATGGCCTGCTCCTCACGGCCACTGCGGGCCAGCACCAAATTCAGCACCGCCACCAGGATCCCCACGGCAGCAATTTTGAAAATCAAATCAACATCCATGTGTTCTCCTCACAGTAAAAGAATCACCAGTAGTCCGCAGCAGGAGGCCGTTATAGCCAAAGCCATTTTTTGCCGCTGCTGCTTGTCGGCCTGCCTGCACCTTAATACCGCATGCAGGGAATCGGCACAGGCACGCAGGTTTTCCCCGAGCCGTTGCCCATCACCGGATAGTTCCAGAGCGCAAAGCGTGTCCGCCGCCTGCGTCCATGGTATGGATCGGGCGGACAGGATCCAGGAATTCTGTAAAGGCTCTCCCCTTTCCATATGCTGTAAGATCAAGGAAAACATACTCCCGCAGTACGACCTCTCCGCCTGCTCCCGCAAAAGCTCCGGCATGGGCAGGCGGCGAAAGCGGATGGCGGCTTCCATCTGTTCCAGGGCCGAAGCCATATCCTGTAGGAAGAGGATTTCCGCCCGGGATTGACGCCAAAGCTGCACAAGCAGCCCTCCTCCCGCTCCTAGGATAAGCAGCACGCCTATCACCTTGCTGCTCATAGATCCTTGAGCCGGTAGCGGCGAAGCCTGTCCGCCATTTGTATGCAGATGGCTTTTTCAAAAATCTGTGTACGCTGCAGCTTGCGCAGCAAGGGCCTCCGCTGCAGGTCGGCTTCTGAGTCCGCATGGATAGTGGCCACAAAACGAACGCCGCAGTGGGCGGCTTCCTCCATGGCCAAAAGATCCTCTGCCTGGGTGATCTCGTCCACTGCAATGATCTGCGGATTGGCCGAGCGCAGCAGCATGGGAATGGCCACGGCCTTGGGGCAGCCATCCATGACATCCGTATGGCAGCCAATCTCCATTTGCGCCATGCCCTGCACCATAACTGCCACCTCCCCCCGCTCATCCACCAAGGCAACCCGATGGGCCGGGATATTTTCCGCCCCATCGGATAAACAGCGAACTAAATCCCGCAAGAGCGTGGTTTTGCCAAGGCCCGGCGGAGCAATGATGAGTGTGCTGCGAAACGCGCCATCCTGAAATAGTTGGGGTGCCAGGTCATCTGCCAGGCCCGGCATTTCCCGGGCAATGCGAACGCAAGCGGAGGACAGGCTGCGAAGATTGGTGCTCCTGCCCTCCTGCACGACGGCAGTGCCGCACAAGCCTATGCGAAAGCCGCCTTTGGCGGTTATGTATCCCCGGGCCATGGTCTCCGCGGCGGCATAGCGGGAATAACCCGTCACCGTATCGCACAGCAGCTCTATGTCTCCCTGAGTCACCACGGCCTCCTCCCCCACGACCTGCTCCCCCCGGGGCAGCAGCACCGTCATGGGATGGCCCGCCCGCAGGCGCAGCTCCTCCGCCTGTTCCTTCTGCCAATCCGGCAGCTGCAGGGCGATGCGCTGCCACCGCACCGGCAGCAGACGAGCCGCCTGCTCATACTGACTAATTGCATAGCGCTCCACCAAAGCGATCACGCCTCCTTTTCTCGGTTGTCCTACTGTATGAGAGGCTGTCCGCTTTTATGCAAAAAAATCCCCCGTGCCAGCAGCACAGGGGATGTAAGGCATATATTATTGCGGGCTAAACAAGGCGTTCATAAGCTGGGTATAGACTTGCTCCGGATTTTTTTGGAAACGTGCAGCCAGGTCTCTCGCCAGTTCCTCGGTGGCGGCCATTAGCTCCAGGTGCATCAGCTGATCCACATCATCGCTGAAACGCAGCTCCACGGTGAATGTACCGTTCTCCCGGGGGACGACCCGGGAACGGACCTGTGCCCGACGCAGCAGCATTTGATTATAGGCCGCCACGTTGCGATCCGTCAGCAGGCGCACGGACATGGGCAGGCTGCTCTCGCAAATTTCACTGTTACGCAGGCCCTTGGGTGTGATGGCGTACAGCCCCTCCGGAGAGAGTGTCAGATGCTCCGTCTGCACCAAGTCGTTCAGGCACTCGGAGAAAGAAAAATAATCAATACCGCTGTCGCACAGGGTCAGCTCCTGCATCCCCTCCATGGGGATTGGCTCCGAAACCCGGGCAGCAATGTACAGGATCAGGAATTTGATCTCCAATTTATCATGAATGAATGATGCGTCCATATTTCCGCCCCCTTTTCTATGCACATTATACGGCAAATCCGACCATTTGTACAGGGAAAAATCAGCTTGCTGTTTCCCTTGGCACACACTCGCGTTCCCGCTGCATACACTGAAGTGAAAGAGGCTTCTTTCAGTACTTAATAGGAGGTTATCTGGATGCCTGAAAATGGAATGCCGGGCCCGGTCTGCGACTTGAGCAGCGTGAGAGAGTCCGTGTGTATTCACACTAAGAAAATCTTTGACAGCTGTAGGGATAAAGACTGTGTTGAGAGTCTAAGATTTTATCCCACACAGGCGGCACAGGAGGTGCTAAGCACCGCGCAGATCATCAAGGGTGGGTGCGCAGAGCTGCTGTACGTTTACACCGATGTAGAACCGATCACCTTTAACCGAGGATTTTACTCCATAGATATGCGGTTTTTCTACCGGGTGACGCTGCAGGTAGGTACCGGGACACCTCGATCCACCGAGGTGGAGGGCCTGTGCGTATTTGACAAACGCTGCATACTCTTTGGCAGTGAGGGCAGTGCCAAGACCTTCTCCTCCGGCACCGCCCTGGAGAATATTGCGCCGCAGAGGAGTCTGCCTGCGGCTGTGGTGGAGGCTGTGGATCCCATTGTACTGGACACCCGCATCACGGAGGACGGAAGCTCCTCCGGCACCGGCGAGGGTAGCGTTTCGGAAATCCCGGCCGCTATTGCCGCAGCATTCGCCAGTCCGCTGGTTTTAGACCCAACCGGGAATCGGCGTTACTATGTGACCCTGGGCCAATTCTCTTTGGTGCGGCTGGAGCGAGATACGCAGCTGCTGATCCCCGCCTACGACTACTGCATCCCGCAATCCGAGTGCAGCGGAGGCGATCCGGAAGATCCCTGTGGATTGTTCAAGAACGTATGCTTCCCCATGAGCGAATTTTTCCCACCCAACACTGTTGAAATGCCTAAGGACTATAACGGCACCCGAAGCTACTGCGCCTGCCACTAATAATAAGAAAACCGATGGAACTCCATCGGTTTTCTTTTTTGATGCATTTACAATATGTAATTTGCTGAAATGGCTGTTATTATTCTATGCATAGAATTCTGCCTACAGGCAGATACTGAAAATGATGCGAGCCAACAGAAGGATAAAACAATGATGAAGAACACTTCAATATTCTGCTGGTAGTATTTTTTTAGGGAGGATATACCGATGAAAGCCATTGTAAATCAAGATACCTGCATCAGCTGTGGGCTGTGTATCAGCACCGTGCCGGAGGTCTTTGAGGTCAACGCCGACGGCAAAGCGGAGGCATTCGGCCACACCACCACGGAAAACAAGTCTGCTGTTCAGGAAGCTATTGACGCCTGCCCTGTGCAGGCCATTTCCTGGGATGACTAATCTGTTTGTGTATAAGAAAGCAAACCCTCCGGTATTAGACGGAGGGTTTGCTTTTCCCTCTATATAATTTGTTATCCTACGCTTTTGTCCGAAGGACTACATTATCTTTACCAAGCCATTCCTCGCACTCCTGCACAAGGGCCGGATGGTTCATACAGGTAGTACCCAGCAGCTTGCCGGTGTCCGCCAGACGGATCTTCACGGGCATCTGTCCTTCAAACATAGTCATCACCAGCTTCAGGTGCCGAAACTCCGGACTATCCAGACCGGGGACCTTCAGATACAGGACCGATTTCTCCTTTTTAATATCCGCCTTGCCCGTCAACTGCTGCAGAGGATCCTGCTGGTATTCCAGCGGATAGATGGTGTCACACAGGATCTGCGGCGGCTTTTCATCCCGCACGGAGAGCCGCCCGGTCACCAGCACCGGGAGATTGACCTGCATATAGGAGCCGCACTGGTCAATGGAACGCTGGAAGCACAGCACCTCAATGGAGGCGATTTCGTCCTCCACCACCACATAGGCCATGAGGGAGTTGTTCTTTGTGGGCCTGGTTTTATTGGAGGTCACCACGCCGGCCACCCGAATACGCTGATCGTCCGCAAAGCGGGTGGGACCGCCCTCCTGCTCGAAATCCTCCAGAATATCATGGATAGGCACAGCGTGTGCCGCCTTGGCCAGATCCCGGTAATCGTTCATAGGATGGCCGGAGAGATACAGACCGGTGGTGGTCTTCTCCATGTTCATCTTTTCCACGGCGGAATACTCCGGAATATCCGGCAGCTGGATCTGATGGAGCTTGGCTGAAGCCGAGGGCCCCATGCTGAAAAAGTCCATCTGCCCCTCCAGATTTTGCTTGCGGGAGGCGGAAACGCTATCCATCACCGTTTCAAACACCGCCACCAGCTGCGAGCGCTTTGCACCCAGGGAATCAAATGCACCGCTGCGGATAAGATTCTCTACGGCGCGTTTGTTCATGTCCGTGCAGTCGTCCATGCGCTGGCAGAAGTCCAAAAATGATGTAAAGGGGCCTTCCTTGTCACGCCGCCGGATCAGCGTTTGTATAAAGCCTCGGCCAATGTTTTTAATGGCCACCAGGCCAAAGCGGATATTCTCCCCGTCCACGGTGAAGCCGCCGTAGGAATGGTTGATATCCGGCGGCAGGACCTGGATGCCGCAATCCCGGCACTCGGCGATATACTCGGCCACCTTGTCCGAATTATGCAGCACTGAGGTCAGCAGGGCCGCCATGTACTCCTTGGTATAGTGGCACTTGAAATAGGCCGTCTGATAAGCTACCACCGCATAGCTGACGGCGTGGGCCTTGTTAAAGGCGTAGTTGGCAAAGTCGTAGATTTCGTCGTAAATAGCCTCGGCCGTGGCCTCGGGAATTCCGTTTGCGATGCAGCCCTTGATGCCCCGCTCCGCATCACCGTGGACGAAGGAGTAGCGCTCCTTTTCAATCTCCTTGGCCTTTTTCTTGGAGATGGCACGGCGCACCATATCTGCCTGGCCCAAAGAGTACCCGCCCAGCTGCTGGAAAATCTGAATGACCTGCTCCTGGTAGACAATGCATCCATAGGTCACGGACAGAATTGGCTCCAAGGACGGGTGCTTATAGGTGATAAGCCCGGGGTCCTGCTTGCAGGCGATAAAGCGGGGGATGGAATCCATGGGGCCAGGACGGTATAAGGCTATGATAGCCGTGATATCCTCAATGCTTTGGGGCTTGAGACCCAGGCATACGCCTGTCATGCCCGTAGATTCCATCTGGAACACACCGGAGGTCTTTCCCTGGGTGAGCATCTGGAAAACCTGCGGATCATCCATTGGGATCTTCAGCAGGTCAAAGTGCTCGCTCTGGGGCAGCATTTTAATGGCGTCATCCAGCACTGTCAGATTTCGCAGACCCAAAAAGTCCATTTTCAGCAGGCCCAGCTCCTCCAGCGTCACCATAGTGTACTGGCAGACGATGGACTCATCGTTCCGGGCCAAAGGTACATATTCATACACCGGCTTCTTGGTAATGACCACGCCGGCAGCATGGGTGGATGCGTGACGGGGCATGCCCTCCAGGGCCTTGGCCATATCGATGAGCCGACGGATCTTTGGATCAGCCTCATACTGGTCCTTCAGCTGCTTGGACAGCTTCAGGGCATCGTCCAGCGTAATGTGAAGAGTGGCCGGCACCAGCTTGGCCACGGAATCTACTTCGTTATAGGGTATGCTCAGCACCCGGCCCACGTCCCGGATGGCGGCACGGGCAGCCATGGTGCCGAAGGTGACGATCTGGGCCACATGGTCATCGCCGTATTTGCGGCGGACATAGTCCACCACTTCCTCGCGGCGGGTATCGCCGAAGTCCATATCAATATCGGGCATAGACACCCGCTCGGGGTTTAGAAACCGCTCAAAATAGAGGTTATACTCCATGGGGTCAATGTCCGTGATGTGCAGGCAGTAGGACACCATGCTCCCGGCGGCGGAGCCGCGCCCCGGTCCCACGGGGATACCCGCGCTCTTGGCATAGCGGACAAAGTCGGAGACGATGAGGAAATAGTCGGTAAAGCCCATTTTCTCGATCATATCCAGCTCATAGGTCAGCTGCTTGCGATAGTTCTCCTTTTCCTGCCCGTAGCGTTCGGCAAAGCCCTCGTCGCAGAGCTTGCGCAGGTAGGTAGGCGAATCATAGCCGGGAGGTAGCTTGAATTCCGGCAAGTGGTACTTGCCGAAGGTAAATTCCATCTGGCAACGGTCAGCAATGCGCTGGGTGTTTTCCACCGCCTGGGGATAGGCTGAAAACAGCGCCTCCATCTCCTCCGTGGAGCGCAGGTAGAAGTTCCGCGGCTCGTAGCGCATGCGATTTTCATCATCCACGGTCTTACCGGTTTGGATGCAAAGAAGAATATCGTGGCTCTCGGCGTCCTCCTTGCGGATATAATGGGCATCGTTGGTACAGACCAGGGGGATGCCCGTCTCCTGATGGATCTTCAGCAGGCTCCGGTTGACCTCCGCCTGCTCAGGGATGCCGTGGTCCTGGAGCTCCAGATAGAAATTATCCGGGCCGAAGATCTCCTGCATCTGCAGGGCGTACGCCTTGGCGCCTTCGTAATTGCCGTGGAGGATGCGCTTGGGGATCTCCCCGGCCAGGCATGCGGACAAGGCGATTAGTCCTTGGGAGTGCTCACGCAGAAGATCCAGATCGATGCGGGGCTTTATATAAAAGCCCTCCACAAACGCCTGGCTCACCATGTATGACAGGTTTCGGTAGCCCGTTTCATCCTTGCACAGCAGCACCAGGTGCCGGGACTCGGCATCAAACTCATGGAGTTTATCAAATCGAGTCCGGGCCGCCACATAAACCTCGCACCCGATAACCGGATGGATGCCCTCCGCCTTGCAGGCCCGATAAAAATCAATGGCACCGTACATGACGCCGTGGTCGGTGATGGCGCAGGCGGTCTGGCCCAGCTCCTTGATGCGCCGGGGCAGATCACGGATGCGGCAGGCGCCGTCCAGCAGGCTATACTCCGTATGTACATGAAGATGTACGAATGACATATTATTCCCCTTTAAGCTCTGCAATATAGTCGCACAGGATCTCCACGGCTGAGACGATGAGGATACCGCAATGATCTGCTACACCCAGGTCCCGGGATTGTCTGGTGGGCATCAGATCCTTGCGCTTGAGCAAGTCGGCGCAATCGCGGTCAACGAACCGCTCCCGGAAGCGGCGGATATACTCCTGGGTCTGCTGGGTAATACGCCGCTTCCCCGCCGGACCCTCAGCCGCTGTGGCGGGAAACAGCATGCCCAGCACCAGGATGCCGCCGCTGATAGCGCCGCAGATGCTGCCGCAGCGCATCCCGCCGCCCATACCTCCAGCCAGGGCCATACACTGATCCTCGGTAAAGCCCATATCCTCATGGAAGGCGGCCAGGATACTCTGGGCACAGTTGCAGCCGTGGGTATGATAGTCCCGAGCTGCCTTGCATTTTTCGATTTTATTCATAGCAGTTTCTTTGCCTCCTCGTTGAGCTTTCTCATACGGTGATTCATGCAGGATTTGGAGACCGGTGGGTCACACAGCTCCGCCAGCTGGGCAAGAGACAGCTCCGGATGCTCCAGGCGAAGCCGGGCCGTCTGCTGCAGCTTTTCCGGCAGGCGGTCTAATTGGCCGCTTTTAGCCAAGGCTTCAATAGCGGATTGCTGCTCCGTGGCGGCCTCCAGAATTTTATTTACATTGGCAATGTCGCAGTTCATGGCGCGGTTGGCGCCGTTTCGGATGGCCTTGTCCACCTTTGTGGTCATGATGTCCATGGCGGCCACCGGTGCCCCCAGCTTGGTCAGCAGGTCCTCGATATGCTCGCTCTGCTTGAAATAGATCACCGTGGCCGCACCCCGGATCACCATCCGGGGCAGAAAACCCATCTCCGTCAGTAGGGCGCATAACTCCCGGCTGGCCTGGCGGTGATTGCCGGCAAGCTCCAGGTGGTAGCGCTTTTCCGGGTCGGTGACGCTGCCGCCGGATAGAAACGCACCTCGCAGAAATGAGGTGCGGCAGCAATCCTCCTCCAGCACACCGAAGTTGATGTGCAGCGCCAGGGTCTGCTTTGCCTCATAGCCGAACTGGCTGATGATACGCTCCAGCTTGGCCGGGTCTGTGATCTGAAAGATCAGCTTTTCCCTCCCCGCCTGCTCCTGGGGCAGGCGGTCAAAGCGCAGGCTGAAGGCCCGATGAAAGAGCTTGGGCAGACGCCTTGCAAACTCGGGGTTTTCCGTAATGATGCGGATCTCCCGGGCATTGAAGGTGTTGCAGTAGAGCAGCACGCCGTAGGCCTCCGCCCGGGCGCAGCAGACCCGCTGCACCGGCACCCGACACAATTCACTTTTCACCTGATAGGAAAAGGACTGCATACTTCCTCCTATTTCTCCATTCGATTGCGTACGAAGCCGGTATCCTCCTCCACCACACGGATAGTCCGCTGGCGGTACAGAGTCATCAGCTCCGCGGCCACATGTCCCGGATTATGGCGGATGAGCTGGTTTTCCACCGCGCAGATGGGCCGGGCGATCATCTCTACACCCAGATGTTCACACGCCCGCTCATCGCAAAACACGGGGATGCTCCCCTCTCGGGCGTAGTGCTGGGCTATCAGCCGGGGCAGCGGTGCTGAATTGACTAAGCACAGATCAAATAGGCATGGGCAGGAATGGTTGAAAATGGCTTGGATATGGTCGCTGGCCGTATACCCCTCAGTCTCGCCGCTCTCCGTCATCACGTTGCAGATGTATATTTTCATGGAATCGCTGGCAGATATGGCGTCTACAATGCCGTCCACCAGCAGGTTGGGGATGATGCTGGTATACAGGCTGCCAGGGGCAAGTACGATGAGGTCTGCCTGACGGATGGCCTCCACCGCCTCCGGCAGGGCCTTAGCCCGATCCGGGTGCAGCCTGACCTGGCGGATACGGCAGCCCTCCTGCCGCTTCATTTGGCAGATACTGGATTCGCCCTGAATCATGTGCCCATTTTCAAATTCCGCCTCCAAGCGGAGATTGGCATTGGTCACCGGTAGAACCCGGCCCGTGATGGCCAACACCTGACTCAAGCCCGCAACCGCTTGATCGAAGCTGGGCATGATGCCATTCAGCGCCGCCAGGAGCAGATTGCCAAAGCTCTGCCCCGCCAGGCTCCCCTCGGTGAAGCGATAGCTCATGAGCCGGGTCATAATGGGCTCAGCACTGGCCAGTGCCTCCATGCAGTTGCGAATGTCCCCTGGCGGCAGCATTCCCAAGTCCCTCCGGAGTATGCCGGAGCCGCCGCCGTCATCAGTAACAGCCACAATAGCCGTGAGATTCTTGCTGTATAGCTTCAGCCCCCGCAGGAGGGTGGATTGTCCGTGTCCGCCGCCGATGACCACGATCCGCGGCCCGTTTTCCGGCGCGACACGATAGTAATCGCTTACCATAGGCCGCTCCCCTATCGGGTAATATCCCGGTGGATTTCCGTAACGGGATAGCCGATGCTTTGGATATACTCAGAGAGGGCGTGGGCCACAGCCACAGAGCGGTGGTGCCCGCCGGTGCAGCCGATGCCAATAACCAAGATGGTCTTGCCCTCTTCGCTGTAAAGCGGCAGCAGGAAGGACAGCAGATCCTCCATTCTCTTCATAAAGTCGTTGGTTTGGCTGAAGCTGAACACGTAGTCCCGCACTGCATCATCCAGACCCGTCTTGCGTTTGAGATCCTCAATGTAATAGGGATTTGGCATGAAGCGCACATCCATCACCAGATCCGCCTCTACGGGGATGCCGTTCTTAAAGCCGAAGGACAGCACATTCACGTGCATCCCATCCTCCAACGTAGCATCACTGAACAGGTTTAATATCTCTGCGTGGAGCTTTGTGGTGGAGAATCCCGAGGTATCCAGCACATAATCTGCATGGTCCCGCACCGGCTGCAACAGTATGCGCTCTTTCTGCAATGCCTCAGCCACGCTCACTCCATCCCCCGCCAGGGGATGACTGCGGCGTGTCTCCTTATAGCGGTTGATGATGGATTGGGTGTCCGCCTCCAAAAACAGCATACGGCAGTTTATGCCAGCTGACTTCATATGCTCCAGCGCATCGATAAGCTTTTGCGCCGGCTCACCGGTGCGCACATCGTACACCAGCGCCACCCGGTCATATCGGCCCTTAGATGCGGCGCAGAACTCAGCGAACACGACCATCATCTCCGCCGGAAGATTATCCACGATATAGTAGCCGATGTCCTCTAAATAGGACGCAGCCTTGCTTTTTCCGCTGCCGGACAGCCCGGAAATAACCAATATCTCCATATCTGACTCCTTTCAATTCTCTATGATACGGACCTCCGGCTCCAGGTGTACACCGCTGCGCCGCATCACTCGGTCCTGCACCTGACTAATCAGCGCCATCACATCCGCACAGGTAGCTCCGCCGATATTGATGACGAAACCCGCATGCTTTTCGGATACCTGCGCGCCGCCTACAGTAAGGCCCTTTAGCCCCGTTTCCTGAATCAGAGTCCCGGCATAATAGCCCTCCGGCCGCTTAAATGTGCTGCCTGCGCTGGGATACTCCAGGGGCTGGCTGGCCTTGCGCTTTGCCATCAGCTCTGCCATCTTGTCCCTAATCTGTGCCGGATCTCCCTTTTTAAGGTGCAGCTTTGCGCCTAGGATCACCGTCTTTCCATCGGAAAAAGCACTCTTTCGATAGCCGAAGGCACATTCCGCCCCGGGAATATGCCGGATGCCATCCTCCGTGAGGACGATGACCTCCTGCACCACCTGCTTCATCTCCCCGCCATAAGCACCAGCGTTCATAAACACCGCGCCGCCCAGGCTCCCGGGGATTCCATGGGCAAATTCCAATCCGGTAAGTGCCTGGCTCTGGGCAAAGAGCGCCAGCCGCGACAGAGAAATACCGGCATCCGCTTCGATAACCGTCTCACCTGTCAGCCTAACATCGCTCATCTCCCCCGCCGTGCGGATAACCAATCGGTCCAGTCCCCTATCGGGAATCAGCAGATTCGTCCCGTTTCCCATAATGAAGGGCCGTGCGCCGCACTCCCGGGCCAGGCCCATAAGGATCACCAGCTGCTCCCGATTCTTCGGGCAGGCCAGCCGCCGGGCAGGGCCACCAATGCGGAAGGATGTGAATCTGTCCATAGGCACATCCCGCTCCATGGGCAGATCCGGCAGATAGTCCCCGATGACTTTGTCCAGCTTTTCATACCAAGTCATATTTTGCTCCTTCAAATCCGCTTTTTCTTTCCCAGCAGTGCCGCACCGATAATCCCGGCGGCAGAGCCAAGCTCTGCCTTGACGATACGTGTACGGCGCTCCGGCTCACAGGGAATGCTCTGCTGGGCCACGATACGCCGCACCGGGAACAGCAGCTGCTCGTCCTGCTCGTTGCTAACACCGCCGCCGATGGCCAGCGTGTCCGGCTGGAAAATATTCACCAAATTCACTATACCCGCACATAGATAGTCTATGTATGCGTCGCACACGAATTGCCCGACGGGGTCTCCTCGGCGAGCGGCGATGAAGGCCGATTGACCGCTGACATGACCGTCGTTTTCGTCCACCACCTGGCGCAGAATGCTCTCGGGATTTTCCTCCATCACCCGCTGGGTCAGCCACTTGAGGGCCGAGGCAGAGGCATACCGCTCCCAACAGCCCTTTCGACCGCAGGGACAGCTTTTGCCGTTATACTCAATGCTCATGTGGCCCACCTCACCGGCCATGCCGTTGGAGCCGTGATAGATCTTGCCGTTATGGATGATGCCCCCGCCGATACCCGTGCCGAGAGTGATGGTCACAAAGCGCTTGCTGCGGCGGCCTGCTCCGGCATAATACTCGCCAACCGCAGCACAGTTTCCGTCGTTTTCCAGGTAGAGGGGCTTGTTCATATATTTGTGGAACAGACGCCGCAGCGGCACCCTGCGAAAGGGAAGGTTACAGCTATACTGCAGGGAACCGGAGCGAATCTCCACCACGCCGGGCACACCCACGCCGATGGAAAAAATCTCGTCTAAATCCACGCCAACCTCCGCCGCCAATTCCTCCGTCATTCGGGCCAGGTGACGCGCCAGTAAGTCCGGCGTCTCAATCTGCGCGATCTTCATCTTTTGTTTGGCCAGGATCTGCCCTGCGTCATCCACCAACCCGGCCTTCAGATTGGTGGCGCCGATGTCAATGCCGATGTATTTCATTGATTTTTTCTCCGATTTGCCTCATTCAGTGCGTCATAGTGCTGATCAAGCCGGGTCACAAAATCCCGGGCAGGGTTGTAGCCGTATTTCATTTGGCGGTTTTTCATGGTGGCAATCTCCACGATGCCGGCCAGGTTTCGGCCCGGACGAACGGGGACAATCATGTACGGCAGCTTCACACCCAGTATTTCGTAGGTCTCCTCACCCAGACCCAGGCGATCGTAAAATTTGCCGTCCTTCCACTGCTCCAGCTGGACCACCAGGTCGATCTCCGTGTCAAACTGCACCGCACCCATACCGAAGAGCTGCTGCACATCAATGACGCCCACGCCGCGGATCTCAATATAGTGGCGAATCAGCTCCGGGGCAGTGCCGTAAAGAGAGGTGGAAATGCGGCGTATCTCCACAGCGTCGTCCGCCACCAAGCGGTGGCCGCGCTTGAGAAGCTCAATGGCAGTCTCACTCTTGCCGATGCCTGACTCGCCCAAAATCAGCACACCCTGGCCATTGATATTCATGAGCACACCGTGGCGGGTGATCTGCGGGGCAAGCTTTTTATTCAGATAGTCGATGATCTCACTGGTAGCATCCACCGTTTTCCGGTCCGTACGCAGCAGAGTGCGGCCATGCTTCTCTGCAAGCTCCAGCAGCTCCGGCGGGACCTCCATATTCCTGGCAATGATGAGGGCGGGTATCTCGCAGCGCAGCAGATCCTCCAGTACCTTTCGGCGGTGCTCGGTGGTCATGCCTTGGAGGAACACCATCTCGGCCTTGCCTAAAATTTGCAGGCGGATGGGCTCAAAATACTCATAAAAACCCACCAACTGCAGTGCCGGACGGTTGACATCGGAGATGGCCACGGTTTGAATATTGAAATTAGGGGCCTTATTCAGCACCTCCATGTTAAACTCCGCCACCAGCTCCGGAAGCTTGGCCGGGGTACGCTTGACCTTTTCCATGGTTGATCCTTTCCGACCGCAATAGTGTCTTGCAGCGGTCACAAAAATTTTGCCCTTGTTCACTTATATTAATAATATATTATAGCTCAAAGGCCCTGTCTGCGCAACAGTTTCCTTTGATTTGAAATTTTTTCATTTTTTTGTCAAAAGTACTTGCTTTTTTCTGTAGCATCTGTTAAACTATCAAATGCTTGCGAAAGCAAAGCAGTAAGTCACACACAGCAAGGAGGTGCAACGGATGGCTAAGTGCGAATTTTGCGACAAGGGCGTGACCTTTGGCATTAAGGTTTCCCACTCTCACCGGCGTTCCAATCGTCCCTGGAAGCCCAATGTCAAGCGTGTTAAGGCGATCATCAATGGCACGCCCCGCCATGTATATGTTTGTACCCGGTGCCTGCGTTCCGGTAAAGTAACCAGAGCGATCTGATTTCAGGACAAACAAACGCCCTGCTCATTTTGAGCAGGGCGTTTTACATTTCCCTTCATTTTTTCCATCCACTGACCACAGGCAAAAGCGCGCGGAACAGCTCCTCCCGGTTTTTCGGGTTAATAAGGACCACCTCTGCCCGGGGATGTGCACATACCTGCCGCAAAAACTCCACATCCATCCGATTCTTCACGGCAGCCAGCACCGGCGTCTCCCCGTCCAGCGTCTGCAGCACCGCACGGCGAAACGCCTGAGCATCGGACTCCATGAAGCCCAGCTCATCCATAATGATTACCTGGCAGAACGGTGTGCTTTGCAGGTAAGCGGTCCCAAGAGCATTGAAAACCTCGGGAAAAATCTCCTTTTGCCGACCGAAATTGCCACAGCATCCCACCAAATTCTCCTTTCCCCTTTTGCGCTGATCCGTCGGCAGTGATGCGGGGTAGATGTAGATAGGGCGCATGGCTCCCTCAGCATTTTCATCCATTTTTGTGCAAAATCCGCCCACTGTTAGCCGGGCTTCCTCCACCAAGCGGCGGATCAATGTAGACTTGCCCACACCCTTTTCGCCACAAATTAGGATATGCTTTTTCATATTTTTCTCCTTAAATGGAGATACCCGGGCTCTGCCGGGTATCTAATACTGTCGAAAAAACTTCGGTTTTTCCGACAAAAGGTTTGCAGTCTGCTGCGCGCATAATTTTGAGCCTATGGCTCAAAATTCAACACTGGCAGCCTGAGCGGTATTTTCTCTCACGCACATGTCGCGAGAGAAAATGATTGGATTTCTTTGCCGCCTGCGGGCGGCAAACTCTGCGAGGCTTTTTTGACACGCTGAGATACCCGGCTCTGCCGGGTATCTCTTTTTTACCACCAATAGCGGGGCATCTTTGGCCGCTCATAGGGTGTTTTCATCAGCGGCAGGCTACAGCGCATCTCGCCATCCAGCGCAAAGTAAGCGCCGGCCACGGCAGGAGCTGTGGGGATGGTAGTGATCTCGCCGATGCCTATGGCGCCGCAAGCCATATCCTGGCCCTTTTTTTCCACCAAAATGCTGTTTATGGGCGGAACCTGATTGGCTCGGAATAGGCCCAGTGTGCCGTATTTGACGTTGGGGATGCAATCATACAACGGATAGTGCTCCGTCAGTGTAAATCCAAGGGCCATGGCCACGCCGCCTTCGATCTGCCCCTCACAGTTCAGCGGATTTATGGCCTTGCCCACAAAGTGCGCTGCATCAATCTCCTTTATAGTGCCGTCATCGTTCAGCACACAGACCTGGGTGGCGTAACCGTAAGCCACATGGCTCACGGGATTTTCCACATTCTGCGCACCCAGGGGATCTGTCTTGGCCAAATACTCGCCGTAGAACTCCTGGCCCTCCAGCTTTTTCCAATCCACCTGCGCATTTTCCGCCAATTCAGTCCCCACAAGGCCATCACCGCAGTTTTCACCGGGCAGATCCTTCATTTCTGCAATATTAGAAATGCCTGTATAGTCGGATACCTTTACATCTGCTCCGGCGGCTTCCAGCAGTTTCTGGCAGGCGCGGCGGCAGGCTTCACCGGTTACAAGCGTCTGCCGGGAGCCGGATGTAGTACCGGAATCCGGTGAATCCACAGTGTTGGCCGCCTGGTAGACGATATCCTCCCGGTCGCAATGAAGCATGGTGCCCACGATCTGAGTCAGCACCGTACCAAGACCCTGACCAATGCAGGATGCGCCGCTGCGGATATGAATTTTTCCGTCCTGCACCGCCACGATACAGCGACCGGTGTCGGGAATGCCCACACCCACACCTGCGTTTTTCATGGCGCAGGCAATGCCCACGTTTTTATTCTTTTCACAAATGTCCTTCACGGCCTCCAGCGTCTCCACCAATCCTGTGGAGGGCGGTGCGATCTGCCCATTGGGCAGCGTCTGACCGGGCCGAATGGCGTTTCTATAGCGGATTTCCCAGGGGGAAATGCCCAGCTCGTGGGCCATTTTCGTGAGGGTCATCTCCATGGCATAGCAGGTCTGCGTCACGCCAAAGCCGCGGAATGCGCCGGCAGGCGGGTTATTGGTATAGTACGCCCGACCGGTAATCTCAAAATTCTCGTAGTGATACGGCCCGGCGGCATGGGTACAGGCCCGCTCCAGCACGGGGCCGCCCAAGGACGCATATGCCCCGGTATCTGCGGTGACCTCTGCCTTGACTCCCTGAATCAGACCGTCGTTATTGCAGCCCATAGTGATGGTCACCTTCATGGGGTGGCGCTTGGGATGGACGAGGATGCTCTCTTGCCGGCTGAGCTTCACCTTTACCGGCCGACCGGATAGATATGCGATGAGCGCCGCATGGTGCTGCACGGTCATATCCTCCTTGCCACCGAAGCCGCCGCCCACCAGCATATTGGTCACATGAACCTTTTCCTTGGGAATACCCAGCATAATGGATGTTTCCCGGGCGGTGTCGTAGGTGCCCTGATCCGTAGAAAGGATAGAAACGCCGTCCCCATCTCGATAAGCCACGGCACACTCCGGCTCCAGGAAGGCGTGCTCGGTATAGGGGGTCTCGTAGTGATACATCAGCACATAATCCGCATCGCGGATAGCCTGGTCGGCGTTGCCGCGGGATACATGCTTTTCGCACAGCAGATTACCGGATTCATGGACCAGCGGTGCAAAGGGCTGGGCGGCATAGGTAGGGCTGAAAACCGGCTTCAGGGGCTCATACTCCACTTCCACCAGCTTTTTGGCTTTTTCCAAAATCTCCGGAGTTTCCGCCGCCACCAGGCAGATGGCATCGCCCAGGTAATGTGTAATCTTCCCCACGGGGATCATAGTGTCCCAATCCTGCATCAGGTGGCCCACCTTCACCTTACCCGGGATATCGTCGGCGGTATACACGCCCACCACACCCGGCAGGGCCTCGGCCTTCTCCTTATGGATGGCCAGCACACGGGCCCGGGGATATTTACTGCGCACGGCGCTGCCGTAAATCATACCGTCCAGGTAAATATCATCCGGATATTTACCTGTGCCCAGGACCTTCTCTCGGGCATCAATGCGCGGCATTGCCTCGCCCACCCGAGCGCTATCCTTTTCCAAGGGAAGTTCTCCGCCATTGCGGAAAAGCTCCGCCGCCAGCAAAATGGCATCAATGATCTTTTTATAGCCCGTGCAGCGGCAGATATTGTTCCGGATGGCAAATGCCACCTCCTCCCGGGCAGGGGCCGGGTTCACATCCAGCAGCGCCTTGGCTGAGATGACCATACCGGGAATGCAAAATCCGCACTGCACCGCCCCTGCTTTGGCAAAGGCCCAGGCATAGACCTCTTTTTCCGTATCGCTGAGACCCTCCACAGTGATAATATGCTTCCCCTCCAGCTTGTCCGTGGAGGGAACACAGGCCTTGGTGGCTTTGCCGTCAATGAGTACGTGGCAGGTGCCGCAGGCCCCCTCACTGCAGCCGTCCTTCACAGAGGTCAGGCGCAGCTCATCCCGCAAAAAGCGAAGCAGCTTTTGGTTTTTATCAGTGGATACCGCTTGTCCGTTGACATAAAATGAAGCCATTTTTTCTTCTCCTTCGGTTTATATACTCCGCTGGATCTGTGTGCTGCATATAAGCAATTATAAGCGGTTTTATTATACCTTATTCCCGCTTTCTCTGCAAGAAGCTCCCCCTCTTTTCTTTCTTCTTTTTTCAGATAAACGCCGTAAAAGAAATGTGAAGGTATATACCTTCACATTTCTTGCAATTATTTATATAATTGTTCAATAGCGGATAACAGCTCACCCTTTCCGAGCCCCTTCTCCGCAGAAAACGGGATCAGAACGGCCTCCTCAGGCAAATCCAGCGTCTGCCGAATACGCTGCAGATTCGGCTCCACCTCGCTCCTTTTCAGCTTGTCCAGTTTGTTGGCCACCACGATCAGCGGACAGCCGCTCTCCTTGAACCAAGTACACATGGTCTCATCATCCGCCGTGGGCTTGTGCCGGGCATCCACAATGAGAACGCCCAGGCTGATAAGGCCTTGCTCCTGGAAATAACTCTCCATTAGCCGCCCCCAGCGATCCCGCTCTTCCTTGGATACCTTGGCATAACCGTATCCGGGCAGATCGGTAAAGTAAATTTTTCCGTCGATAAGAAAATAGTTCACCTGGGTGGTTTTGCCGGGGGTGGCACCCACCCGGGCAAAATTCTTGCGATTCAGCAAACGGTTGATAACCGAGGATTTCCCCACATTGGAGCGGCCGGCAAAGGCCACCTGGGGCCGGCCATCCCGGATAAATGTGCCTTGGTTGACAGCAGAGAGAATAAACTCTGCCTTATTAAAGTTGATACCCATATTGGCTCCTTATACACGCAGCTCCGTCCGGGAGGCAGGCTGCACGGGAATCAGCGGCAAATCGTCCGCGGTGGACCCGGTCTTTCGGCTTTCCTCCGGCACAAGTGCAGCAGGGAAAACATCTTCCACCGTATCCACGGCCACAAAGTACAGCTTTTTGCGCACAGATTGGTCGATCTCCTCCAGGTCCTTCTCATTTTCCCGGGGAATGATGACCGTCTTGATGCCATTTCGCAGGGCGGCCATGGTCTTTTCCTTCAGCCCGCCGATCGGCAGCACACGGCCCCGGAGGGTGACTTCCCCGGTCATAGCCACATCCCAGCGGACCTTCCGTTTTGTCAGGGCAGACAGCATAGCGGTGGTTATGGCGATGCCGGCGGAGGGACCATCCTTGGGTACGGCGCCCTCAGGAAAATGAATGTGGATGTCCTTGGTCTTGTAAAAATCCCGCTCGATGCCCAGCTGTGCAGCCCGGCTGCGCAGGCAGCTCAGAGCTGTCTTGGCGGACTCCTGCATTACGGCGCCCAGGTTACCGGTGAGCTCCAGCTTACCGGTACCATCCATGACGTTAACCTCTACCTCCAGTATCTCACCGCCCACCTGAGTCCAAGCCAAGCCATTGACCACACCTACCTCATTGTGCCGCAGGTGCGCCGAATCCGTATAGCGTACAACGCCTAAAAAGTCTTTTAGATCAGAAGGTGTGACGGTAATCCTCTTTACACCCTCTGTGGCGATCTTCATGGCAGCCTTGCGGCAAATAGCGGCAATTTCCCGCTCCAGCACACGCACGCCGGACTCCCTTGTATAGCCGCTGATGATGCCGCGGAGGGCATCATCGGAAATGATAAGCTGGCGCTTTTGCAGGCCATGCTCCTTCAGCTGCTTGGGGATCAGATGCCGCCGGGCGATCTCCACCTTCTCCTCGTCGGTATAGCTGCCCAGCTCGATGACCTCCATGCGGTCCAGCAGCGGCCGGGGGATGGTATCCGTGGTGTTGGCGGTGGTAATGAACATGATCCGGCTCAAGTCTACGGGGATTTCCAGGAAATGATCCCGGAAGCTGCTGTTCTGCTCACTGTCCAGCACCTCCAGCAGTGCGGAGGCAGGGTCTCCGCGCATATCGCTGGCCAGCTTGTCGATCTCGTCCAGCACCAACAGCGGATTCATGGAGCCGCTGTGGATCAGTCCATCAATGATGCGCCCGGGCATGGCGCCTATGTATGTCTTGCGATGGCCGCGGATATCCGCCTCATCCCGCACGCCGCCCAGGCTGATACGGTAGAGCTTGCGGTTCATAGCCTTGGCAACAGAGATAGCAATAGAGGTCTTTCCCACGCCCGGAGGGCCTACCAGGCAGATAATCTTGCCCTTGGCCTGGGGATGGATCTGGCGGACAGCTATGTATTCCAATATGCGCTCTTTCACCTTTGTCAGGCCATAATGATCCTTATCCAGCATAGCCCGAGCCTTTTCCACATCGGCCCGCTCCTTGGTTTCCTTGCCCCAGGGCATCTCCAAACAGGTATCCAAATAATTGCGGATCACCGACGCCTCGGCGCTGCCGTACGGCTGCTTGGCCAGGCGCGAGACCTCCTTCATCAGCTTCTCCTCAATCTCCTGGGAGACCTTTAGCTTCTGAACCTTCTCGGTATACTCCTGTATTTCATCGTCGCCGTCCTCGCCCAGCTCATGCTGCAGGACCTTCACCTGCTCCCGCAGGATCATGTCCTTCTGCACCCGGCCCACACGGTCCCGGACCTTTTTCTCCATCTCCACTTCCAGCGAGATCACATCCAGCTCACGAGTGAGGATCTCGTTCACCAGCTTCAGCCGCTTCACGGGATGCAGCTCCTCCAAAATCCGCTGACGATCCATATGCCGGAGGGTAATGCTATAGGCAATATAATTGGCTATCTCGCCGGGGTCCTTGCTGTCCAGCACGGTGGCCATGACCTCGTCCGGCAAATCCGGCACCATGTCCTTATACTCGCCTAAAAGGGCGTAGGTCTGCCGCATAACGGCCTCCACCCGGCTGGTCATTTTCCCGGGAAATTCATCCTCAATCAAGGTCACATTTGCCTGCAGAAAGGGCTTCGTCTGCCACAGGCGCTTGATGCAGCCCTTTTCCATACCCCGGACCACCACCCGGACAGTGGAATCTGAGGTCTTAATAATCTGCAGCACATGGGCTACCGTGCCCATGGAATAAAGGTCATCTTCCTCCGGGTGCATCACAGCCAGCTCTCGCTGGGTCACCAGGAAAATGTCCTTTCCCTCCTCCATAGCGTTGTTCAGCGCCAGCATGGAGATCTCACGTTCTACATCAAACCCGGTGGTCTGGCCGGGGAAAACCGTCAGCCCGCGCAGGGCTAAAACGGGAACATTCATCGTTCTTTGTTCCATTGGGTATTCACTCCTTTCGGCTGCCATACGCAGCAAGGGAAAAAGGGGAGGGACGAATCCTCGCCTCTCCCCTATCGCTCATTTAAGAGGCCGGCGCAGACGAGCTGTCTGCCTTTCCGGTCTTTAATTTTGCCGCACGGGACTCTTTTCCAGCGTCATGCACAACCTCAGGCTCTGCCTTTCCCGTCACGCAATCAGCGGTAATGGTCACCCGCCGGATAGACGGATCTGAGGGAATATCGAACATCACCTTAGTGAGGATCCCCTCCATAACGGCCCGCAGGCCCCGGGCACCGATGTTCCTCTCAATGGCCTTGTCAGCCACAGCCTCCAGCGCATCCTCTGTGAAGAAAAGCTGCACATTATCATAGGAAAACAGCTTTTGATACTGCTTGACCAGGGCGTTCTTCGGCTGGGTAAGGATCTGCACCAGATCCTCCCGGGTTAGTCCGTCCAGCGCAGCGATCACAGGCAGACGGCCTACTAACTCCGGAATAATACCGAACTTCAGCAGGTCATGAGGTTGAACCTCCTTGAGCAAAGCCCCGGTCTGCCGCTGTGCCTTGCTCTCCACCACAGCATCAAAGCCGATGCCCTTGCGGTCCGTGCGCCTTTCGATGATCTTCTCCAGGCCATCAAAGGCACCGCCGCAGATGAAGAGAATGTTGTGGGTGTCCACCTGAATAAACTCCTGGTGGGGGTGCTTGCGTCCACCCTGAGGCGGGACATTGGCAACCGTACCCTCCAATATCTTCAGCAATGCTTGCTGTACACCCTCGCCGGACACATCCCGAGTGATGGATGTGTTTTCGCTCTTGCGGGCGATTTTGTCGATCTCATCCACATAGATGATACCCCGCTCCGCCAGCTCTACGTCAAAGTCTGCCGCCTGAAGCAAACGCAGGAGGATATTCTCCACATCGTCGCCTACATAGCCGGCCTCCGTAAGAGTGGTGGCATCGGCAATGGCGAAGGGCACCTGCAGCACCCGAGCCAGAGTCTGGGCAAACAAGGTTTTGCCACTGCCGGTGGGGCCGATCATGAGGATGTTGCTCTTTTGCAGCTCCACATCCTCACCGCCGCCGTAAAAGATGCGTTTATAGTGGTTATATACGGACACGGAGAGGGCGATTTTCGCAGCCTCCTGCCCGATGACATATTCGTCCAGCACCGCCTTGATTTCCCGGGGAGTGGGCAAACGATCCGGCGCTTCGAATTTGTTTTCTGCAGCTGGGCTGTAATCATCCTCCAGAATGGACATACACAGCTGGACGCACTCGTCGCA
Source organism: Oscillibacter sp. (assembly GCA_003539495.1). Lineage (GTDB taxonomy): Bacteria > Bacillota > Clostridia > Oscillospirales > Oscillospiraceae > Vescimonas. Next base: position 160,841 of record DPPB01000012.1, read on the forward strand.
GATCCGGACGCCGGGGCCCTGGATCATGCGGTGTACCTGATTTTCGCTCTTGCCACAGAAAGAGCAGTGGAGCTCTTTGTTTTTTTCCGCCATGTTTACCTCTTATAAATGACCTTGTCCACCAGGCCGTACTCCTTGGCTTCCTCGGCGATCATCCAATTATCGCGCTCGGAGTCCAGCTTCACCTGCTCAGGTGTCTTGCCGGTGTTCTCGGCCAGGATACGGTTCATCCGCTGCTTGATCTTCAGGAAATGCTCCACGTCGATCTCCATATCGGTGACCTTACCCTGGGTACCGGCGGAGGGCTGATGGATCATCACCTCAGCATTGGGCAGGGCAATGCGCTTACCCTTGGCACCGGAGGACAGCAGGAATGCACCCATACTGGCAGCCATACCAATGCAGATGGTAGACACATCGCATTTGATATACTGCATGGTATCATAGATTGCCATGCCGGCCGTGACGGAACCACCGGGGCTGTTGATGTACATCTGAATGTCCTTGTCGGGATCCTGTGCCTCCAGATACAGCAGCTGCGCAACTACCAGGCTGGCAGTTGTATCATTCACCTCTTCGCCCAGGAAGACGATGCGGTCGTTGAGCAAGCGGGAGAAAATATCATAAGACCGCTCTCCCCGGTTGGTCTGCTCCACAACATAAGGAACTAAACTCATAGAAATATACCTCCTGTTCAAATGGGGCCTTGCGCTGCAAGGCATAATACAGAATTATACCCGCCCATAAGTGATTTTAACAGTTGAGATTACTCTTTGTCTTCTTTCTTCTCTTCAGCCTTGTCTTCGGATTTCTCCTCGGCCTTCTCCTCGGGCTCCACGGCCACGGCACTGTCGGCAACGACCTTGATGACCTTCTCCCGGATGACCTGCTCCTTCACTTCGGAGGCGGGCAGATACTTCTTAATGGACTCCAGATCCATACCGTACTTCTCGGCGATGGTCTTCATCTCATTTTCCACTTCCTCGTCGGAAGCCTCCAGGTTCTCAGCCTTTACAATGGCGCTTACAGCAAGATCCATACGTACCTGCTTCAGAGCGGGCTCCATAGATTGCTTCTGAATGGCGTCCTCATCCATGCCGGTCATCTTCACATACTGGTCAAAGGGGATACCTTGGGCAGCCAGCTGCTGCTTGAAGTTGTCCATCATTCTCTGGGATTGCAGCACCACCATATCCTCGGGAATGTCGGCCTCGATGCCGTCGGCCACCTTCTGCATCAGCGCATCCTCAAAGGCGTGCTGGGTAGCGGTCTTGCGCTCGTCGGTAATCTTCTTCTTCAGATCGGCCTTCAATTCCTTCAGCGTGTCAAACTCGGACACATCCTTGGCAAACTCATCGTCAATGGCGGGGACTTCCTTCACCTTGACCTCGTTGACCTTCACATGGAATACCACGGGCTTGCCGGCAAGCTCCGGAGTGTAGTCCTCGGGGAAGGTGATGTCAATGTCCTTCTCCTCGCCCACCTTCATGCCCATGAGCTGATCCTCAAAACCGGGCACGAAGCTGCCGGAGCCAATCTCCAGGTCAAAATTCTCGCCCTTGCCGCCATCGAAGGCCACGCCGTTGTCAAAGCCCTCAAAGTCGATGTTGGCGGTGTCGCCCTTCTTTACAGCGCGCTCCACGCTCACCAGGCGGCTGTTGCGCTCGGCCATTTCCTTTAGCCGTGCGTTCACATCGGCGGCCATGACCTTTACATTGGCCTTGGGAGCCTCCAGGCCCTTGTACTGGCCCAGCTTCACCTCGGGATACACGGCGACGGTGGCCTTGAAGGTAACACCATCCTTACCGCAGTTCTCCAGCTCCACCTCAGGATAGCCCACAATCTCCAGCTTCTCATCGCTGACAGCCTTCTCATAGGCGTCGGGCAGGACAATATTCACGGCCTCCTCATAGAAGACCTCTGCGCCGTACATGCTCTCAACAATCTTGCGGGGAGCCTTGCCGGGGCGGAAACCGGGGATGTTCATCTTGCCGCGCATCTTCAGATAAGCCTTGTTGATGGCAGCCTCAAAGTCCTCGGCGCTGACTTCAATGGTCAATGCAACCTTGCTCTTTTCCAGTTTTTCACAGGATTTTACACTCATTTTTGTTTTTCCTCCGTTCAGCATTAATAATGCGAATCAATGCAATTAAATATGATAACAGAAAAGATCTGTAATTTCCACACCTTTTTGCACTATTCTAAAATTTTTTTTGGTTTGAACCGCAGATAGTCGGCGGAGACCAGGGAAAAATCCGTTCCATCCCGCTCTCCCTGCACCGCTCGGCTGTGAGCCATACCACCATGAAGGTGTCCGTAATAGCACCTTTTCACGCCGTACTGCCGCAGAAGCCGCAGCATTTCCTCACAGCGGTAGCCGGTGTAGAGGGGCGGATAATGCAGAAAGCAAAGCTTCTCCCGCTCTCCCGCTGCCCTCAGTGAGGTCTCCAGCCGCCCGGCCTCCCGGTTACGCATTTTCTCCGTGTGGCTGCCCGGCTCCTCCAGCTCGTAAAACCATCCCCTTGTGCCGCACAAGGCCACATCGCCGTAAAAAGTGCAGTTGTTGTGGAGAATTTGCAGGGAATCCAGCCCGTGCTCGTCAAAAAATCGCTGCATTTTCGCCGCCGTGTTCCACCAGTAGTCGTGGTTGCCCTTCATGAGAATCTTTTTCCCCGGCAGGGCGTGGAGAAACTCCAGGTCCCGCAGGGACTCCTCCAGGCTCATGCCCCAGGAGAGGTCGCCGCATAGGACCGTCACATCCTCACTTCCCAGCTCCGAAAAACCCTCCCGGATCCGCTCCACATAGTTGCTCCAGCCCTCGCCGAAAACATCCATGGGCTTATCCGAGCCCAAGGACAGGTGCAGGTCCCCTATGGTATATAACGCCATCGTGTACTCCTTTGCCTTTACTAATCACAACGCCACCATTTTCCGGTAACGCTAAGAACCTTTTTTAATTGACCTGCAGTCTAATCTGTGTTTTCAATGGCTTTATTTTTTCATTAGCTTTTTTTAAATAACGAACACATTTTGCAGGCATCTCATATTTGCATCTAACATCGATAATGAATCTTTTGAACGCAATGTTTGAATGTGTATTTTGATATTGCCTTCCTTCAATAAAGTCAAGGTATGCATTAATCTTTTTTGACTAACATATTCATATGAGTTTCTTCGTCAATGGAAATCCAATCCAAATGATCTGTTATCATAAGAATTAAACTATCATTCTGAACACCTGCTCCATCGACAACATCAAATTCACAAATTGACATTGTATTCCTCCCATTGCTTATGTCTAATTACCTTATATTAATATTATAATATACTCCGCAGGTTGTTCCAGAAAATATCCTCCAGCAGGGCCTCACTATAGCCCCAGGCCTGCAGGGCCGCATACAGCCTCGGCACATCCTGCACCCCTTGCATCCCGGCGGCCAGGGCCTCGCAGCCGTCCAGGTCACCGCCTATGCACAGAGTCTTTTCTCCGCCCAAATTCAGAAAATGCTCCACATGGGCCACAAGCTCCTCCATAGTTCCCTGTGGGCCTGCAAAATCCCTGTAGAGGTTCAACCCCACAACACCGCCACTATCCCGGATAGCCCTGAATTGATCATCGGTCAGATTCCGTCGATTTGGGCAGAGGGCCCGGGCATCGGAGTGGGAGGCTACCACAGGCCCGTGGGTCGTTTTGATCACATCCCAAAAGCCAGCATCGGAGATGTGGGACATATCCGGGTAAATATGCATTTCTTCCATTCGACGTACGAAACTCTTTCCCTTTTGGGACAGGCCCCGGTCCGGCTCCTCACAGTTGGTGCCGCAGAGGCTGTTGGCCCGGTTCCAAACGGGATTCAGCAGCCGAACACCCCAAGTCCGGGCTGTTTCCAGGTTCCGCTCCTCGCAGTCCAGCAGATCGGCCCCCTCAATGCTCAAAAGTGCCGCTATCTTTCCCCGGCGCACCGCTTCATCTACCTCTGAGCCCGTGCGGCAATGGGTGATGCAGTCCCGGTTTTCGTTTATTTCATGCAAAAATCGGTCGTGCAATCGCCGGCACTGGGCCGGCATCCCATCTGCGGGAGCGTTTTTCGCATCCCAATACAGGGCGAAAAACTGGCCGTACCGGGCAAAATTTCTTCCTCGCACCAAGTCAATATGTCCGCCGTTTTCCCGCAGGCAGCCGCAGGCAGCGTAATATGCCTCCTGTGCTTCCTGGTCCGTCCCCATTTCCAGGGCCGCATCGCTGCAGCCGGTTTCCTCGCAGCGGTAAATAGTGTCGCAGTGGGCGTCAAAATAGGGTATCTTCAATTTGCTTCCACCTCAAATGCGTTTTTCATATAAACTATGCGCGCCAAGCCACCGTCAGTACCCCGATAGACCTCCGCCACATCAAAACGTACCGGGCAATCCAGCTCCTTCTCACTGAGATAGAAAAGAGCCGTCTTACGAATGCGCTCCTGCTTAGCGGCCGTAACATAATCCCTCGGCAGGCCCACGGCCAGATTGCTCCGGGTCTTCACCTCCACGAAGCAGAGGGTATTTCCGTCCATGGCGATGAGATCGATCTCTCCGAAGCGGCAATGATAGCTGTGCGCCACTAGGTGAAATTTCTTCTGCCGCAGGTAATTTGCCACCTGTGCCTCGCCCCAGGTCCCTATGCAGCGGCTCATATGCGCTTTTCCTCCCACTTCTTCAGGAAGCTGCGCCTGTGCTCCGGACAGGGGCCGAATTTATCCAACATTTCATAATGCAGCTTGGTGGCGTAGCCCTTGTGTTTGGCAAACTGGTACTGGGGATAACGCTCGTCCAGCTCACCGGCCACAAACCGGTCCCGGCTCACCTTGGCCAAAATGGACGCAGCGGCGATGCTGGCACTCTTGCCATCGCCGCCCACCACCAGCTTATGGGGCGTGGTGATGGCTGCACTGCGGCCCTTGTCCCGGTTGCCGTCGATGAGGGCTATCTCGGGCTGAATGGTCAATGCGTCCATGGCCTGCTGCATGGCTTTCATCCGGGCACTTAAAATGTCCGTGGCGTCGATCTCCGCCGCCTCCACCCGTGCCACCACCCAGCAGACAGCCTTTTGGGTGATAACCTCGTACAGCGCCTCCCGCTTTTTCTCCGTGAGCTTTTTGCTGTCGTTGAGGCCCTCGATCCGGTAATAAGGCGGCAGGATCACCGCCGCGGCGTACACCGGCCCCGCCAAGGGCCCGGCGCCGGCCTCGTCGCAGCCGCAAATAATCCCGATCCCCTGCTCCGTTAGATCTCGCTCAATCTGCCACAGGTCTGTATTTTCGGCCATTTATTTCACATCCTCCACCGTTTCCAGTGTAAAGCGTCCTAACTTGCCGCCCCGGAATTCGTCCAGCAAAACCCGGCTCATACGCTCGGTGTCTACTTCGGCCCCACGCATGAGAAAGCCCCGCTTGCGCCCGGCCCGAACCAGCAGGTCGTAGCCCATTTCCTCCTCCTGGGGCTCTACCTTGTACCGCTCCCGAATGGCCTCGGCATAATGCCCCCCCAGGTACTCCACAAGGCAGCTGCCCAGCTCCTCAATGTCCATCACATCGTCCTTGATGGCACCGGTGAAGGCAAGGTGCATCCCCACATTCACATCCTCGAATTTCGGCCAGAGTATGCCGGGAGTATCCAGCAGCTCCAGGGTGCTGTCTACCGGGACCCACTGCTTGCTGCGGGTGACGCCGGGCCGGTCCTCAGCCTTGGCGGTCTTGCGCTTGGCTACCTTATTAATAAAGGTGGATTTACCCACATTGGGAATGCCCAGCACCATCACTCGCACCACGCGGCCCACCTGGCCCTTGTCGGCGTAGGCCTGGAGCTTATCCTTCAGCAGCTCCCGCACGGCGGCGGCAAACTGGGCTGTGCCCACGCCGTTTTTGGCATTAGACTCCAGCACTGCGTAGCCCTTTCCCCGGAAATACGCCGCCCAGCGGGCCGTCTCCTTTGGATCAGCCTGGTCCACCCGATTCAGCACCACCAGCCGGGGCTTCCCCGCCGTCATTTCATCCACATCGGGGTTGCGGCTGGAAATGGGGATCCGTGCGTCCAAAATCTCGCACACTGCATCCATGTGGCCCATTTCCGCCACGATCATCCGCTTGGTTTTCGTCATGTGTCCCGGATACCAGGACAATCCTTCTATCTGCATGGCTGCCTCCTTACAATTTGGTCAGATGGGCCCCGGCGGCCTTGAGCATCAGCTTCTTGGTGCCCACCTTGTCAAAGGCCACCTCAATGAGTGCGTCGCCGCCCATGGGCCGCACGCTGAGCACCATGCCCTGGCCAAAGGCGCTGTGGCGCACCTGGTCCCCGGCGCTTAGCTGCATCAGCGGCGCGGAAGCGGCCGCAGGCGCCCTCCTGGTCGCCGCAGAATTCTGTAAAGGCTTTTGCCTTGTCTGCTGTTTGATCTCCTGCGTTTTATATGTCCCGCGCGTGGTGCTCCCCCAGCCGCCGGACCAGCCATCATTCCAGTTATCGTCCCACTGGAGCGCCTTTCTCGGCTCCGGCTTTCCGAGCCAGCGCATATTCTCCGCCGGGATCTCCTCCAGGAATCGGGAGGGCATCTTCGGCTCCGTCTGGCCAAAAAGCATCCGCTGGCGCACATTGGTCATGGTCAGGGTCTTGCGGGCCCGGGTCATGGCCACATAGCAGAGCCTGCGCTCCTCCTCCATTTCCTCCTGCTCGCCCATGGCCCGGTTCCCGGGGAACACACCCTCGTCCATGCCGGTGACATACACATGGTCAAACTCCAGTCCCTTGGCGCTGTGCATGGTCATCAGGGTCACGCAGTTGTCGCTGTCGGATTGTCCGTCCAAGTCGGTATACAGGGCCACATCGTTGAGGAAGCCCGCCAAAGACGGGTCATCGGGGTCGCTCTCCAAAAAAGCGCTGATGCTGGAGGCCAGCTCCTGCACATTCTCCAGCCGCCCCCGGCTCTCCATGTCGTTCTTTTCCTGCAGCATCTGCACATAACCGGACATTTGGCAGACCCTGCCGTAAAATTCCACCAGCTCCAGCTCATCGCACAAGCTCCGCAGCTCCATAATCAACTGACCGAAGTCTTCCATCCTCCCAGCGGCGGACTTCAGTTCCGGATATTTCCGGGCAACACGGATAATATCAAACAAAGGTCTTCCCTCCACTGCTGCAATGGCCTGGGCCTTTTCCAGGGATGCCCCGCCGATTTTCCGGGAGGGCACATTGATGATCCGCCGCAGGCGCAGGTCGTCCGCCGGGTTGCAGATCACGCACAGATATGCCAGCATGTCCTTTACCTCCGCCCGGTCGAAGAACTTCACGCCTCCCACGATTTTATAGGGTACGGCGTTTCGCTTGAAGGCATATTCCAAGGCGTTGGACTGGGCGTTCATCCGGTACAGAATGGCGTTATCCCGCCAGTTGGCGCCCTGGTTGTAACGGGCCATAATGTCCCCCACAACGAAGTTTGCCTCATCGCTCTCGTTGTAACAGGTCTTAATGGTTACCGGATCCCCGGCACCGTTTTGTGTCCACAGGGTCTTGCCCTTGCGGCCCTGGTTGTTGCGAATCACCGCGTTGGCAGCGTCCAAAATGTTCTGGGTGGAGCGGTAATTCTGCTCCAGGCGGATGGTCCGTGCGTTCTTATAGCGCTGCTCGAAGCTGAGAATGTTGGTTATGTCCGCACCCCGGAAGCGGTAAATGCTCTGGTCGTCATCGCCCACCACGCAAATGTTGCCGTGAGGGCCTGTCAGCAGGCCCGCCAGGAGAAATTGCAGGTGGTTGGTATCCTGGTACTCGTCAATGAGTATATAACGGAACTTATTCTGATAGTATGCCCGCACTTCCTTGTCGCTCTGCAGCAGGGTCACCGTATGCAGGATGATGTCGTCAAAGTCCAGGGCGTTGGCCTCCCGGAGCTTTTGATTATAAAGCTTATATACTTTACCGATCCTGGTTTTTCGCCAATCTCCCCGCTGCTCCCACAGCTGGCAAAACTCCTCTGGGGAGAGCATCTCCCCCTTGGCGGTGGAAATCACCGACAGCAGCTCCCGAGTTGGAAACTGCTTTTCCTCCAGCCCCAGGTCCTTGAGGATGTCCTTGATGACCCGCTTGGAGTCGTCGGTATCATAGATGGTAAAGTTGCGATCGTAGCCCAGCTTATCAATATCCCGACGTAGGATGCGCACGCAGGCAGCATGGAAGGTGGCCGCCCACACATCCAGCGCCTCCTCTCCCAGCATCCGCTCCAGGCGCTCTTTAAGCTCCCCGGCAGCCTTGTTGGTAAAGGTGATGGCCAGCACCTCCCAGGGCCGGGCCGGCTGCACGGCACACAGATACTGCATCACGGGCCGCATTTCCTCCTGGGGATCCTTGATATACTGCTCAAGAAACGCCGCCTCATCCTCGGAGATGGGAATGGGGATCTCCTCCGTGTCGCTGCCCCGCCCATAGCGAAGCAGGTTTGCAACCCGGTTAATGAGCACCGTGGTTTTTCCGGAGCCTGCCCCCGCCAGCAGCAGCAAAGGGCCCTCGGTGGTCAGCACACCCTCCCGCTGCATAGGATTGAGCCGCTGATAGTCCAGCTCAATAGCCTTGCGCCGGGCGGCTATAAATCGTCTTTCTAATTCGTTCATATAGGCCTCTCTCTATTGAATTCTTTCCTATTTTATATCAATTCTTTCCTTCGGTCAACCGCCTAAATAAAAATTAGAATTTTTGTTCGATTCCCTATTGACAAGAACTCTTGTTCGATTTATAATCCTTAGTAGAACAAAAGTTTTATTTGGAGGAGCTTACTATGACGACTTTCGGATGGATCATTACAATTATCGGCGTGGCTGCCTTTTCCGGCCAGCTCATGCGTCTGATTGAGCGGGTAGATCAGCCCCGCAGGCGGCGCAGTGCCACCTGAAATGAATCTGCTGGATAAGCTGACCATCCTTACCGATGCCGCAAAATATGACGCCTCCTGCACATCCAGCGGCGTTATACGCGGCTCTCGCCCCGGGATGATCGGCAACACATCTTCTTCCATCGCTGGCTGCTGCCACAGCTTTTCCGCTGACGGGCGCTGTATCTCGCTGCTGAAGGTACTCATGACCAATTACTGTGTGTACGATTGCAAATACTGCATTAATCGCCGCAGCAATGATACCCGTCGCACTGCCTTTACCCCCCGGGAGCTGGCCGAGCTGACCGTTCAGTTCTATCGTCGCAATTATATTGAGGGGCTTTTTCTCTCCAGTGGCGTCCTGCGCGACCCGGACTATACCACCCTGCGCATGATTGAGACGCTACGCCTTCTGCGGCGGGAATTTGCCTTCAACGGCTATATTCACGCCAAGGCCATCCCCGGTACAAGCCCGGAGCTGGTGCAGCAGCTAGGCTATCTGGCGGACCGGCTCAGTGTGAATATCGAACTGCCGTCCCAAAAAGGATTGGCTGCGCTGGCCCCGGACAAGAGCAAGGCTGCCATTCTTGCGCCTATGCGGCTCATTGAGGCTCAGGGTCGGCAAAATAAAGAGGAGCTTGTGAAGTACCGTCACGCCCCTGCTTTTGCTCCGGCCGGGCAGAGCACGCAGCTCATTGTGGGCGCCACGGAGGATAGCGACCGGCACATCTTGCACCTAACGGAATCGTTGTATGACCGTTATCGGCTGAAGCGGGTCTTCTATTCCGCATATGTGCCCGTTGTGGAAAATCCGTTGCTTCCCGACCTGCACACTAAGCCGCCGCTTCTGCGGGAGCACAGGCTGTATCAGGCAGATTGGCTCCTGCGGTTTTATGGCTTCCGGGCCGATGAGCTTTTGGATGACCAGCACCCGAATTTTGACCCTATGCTGGATCCGAAATGCTACTGGGCCATCACCCATCCGGAGCAGTTTCCTGTGGAGATCATGACCGCCGACTTAGGCCGGCTTCTGCGCGTTCCCGGTATCGGCCCCACCGGCGCCCGGCGCATACTTTCCGCCCGGCGAACGGGCCTTCTCCACTTTGATGACCTGAAAAAAATGGGGATCGTGCTCAAGAGAGCGCAGTTTTTTATCCTATGCGGCGGACGTATGCGGGAAGGGCTTCATTTCACCGCCGATACCCTGGCCTTTCAGCTGCAGGCCGTAGAGCGCGGCAATCTGCCTGCTTCAGCCGCCCAGCAGCTGTCTCTCTTTGACGCAACGGGGTGAACACAATGCCTTGGATCAATATGGTTTATGAATATGACGACAGCTACGAAGGATTTCTTTGCTGTGTTTACGAAAGTTATGTAAACAAAGAATTCCCCATCGCTTTTTTCAGCAATGAGGAATTTTCTGTTCTCACTCTTTATCCCGTTCGCTGTGTGAAAACAGATCTCACACACAGCAGCCGTATCCTGCGCAGCATCGAAAGCCGCTCTGCCCGGGCGGCGCGCCTGCTCTACCGGGCCTTTCATACCTGCATGGCGGACAGAGAAGCCTGTTTGTACCGTTTCATCCAAAAGCTCTATGCCGATGGCCCGCAATTTTTGCGCCGCACCTCCGATGAAGCCTGCTTCCCGTTATATAAGGCTGTCCGTCATTTATCCGGTGAGCTGGAGAAGCTCCGAGGCTTTGTGCGATTTTCCGACTTTGGTGGCATATTAGGCGCTGAGATCGAACCCAAAAATCGGGTGCTGCCATTTCTGCGGGGCTACTTCTGCAGCCGCTATGCCAATGAACCCTTTTTTCTGTATGACCGCACACATGGGGAACTGCTTTTATACTGCGGAGGCCGATCCCGTATCATGCAGGTCGATTCCATCACTCTTGCACCACCAGATGCACAGGAAGCTCAATACCGCAAATTGTGGAAGACATTTTTTGACACCGTTGCCATCGAAGATCGATATAATCCGCGCTGCCAAAACACATTTTTACCCAAACGCTACCGCTGTACCATGACGGAGTTTCAATCGGAGAGCTCTTTCACTCCCGAAGCATCTCCCGCAGATGTGCTACCCCCTTCCGTTCCAGACGAGATATCTGCACCTGCGACACTCCCAGGATACGCGCTGTCTGCTCCTGGGTCATGCATTTGAAAAAACGCAGATAAATTGTTTCCTGCTCACGCTCCGGAAGGGTCCGTATGGCCTCCCGGAGCGCAATTTTTTCAACCAGGGATTCCTCCGGTGCATCCGTCCCCAGAGTGGATTCCAGTGTTAGTCCACCAGCTGTCTCCTGCTGCAGCGACTCCGGTGTGGAGACGGCCAGCTCCGCTGTTGCAATCTCCTCGACGCTCCATCCGGTCTCGGCTGCGACCTCCGATAGTTTCGGCTCCCGGCCCAAGGAGGTGCGCAGCCTCTGTCGGGCCGCCCAAATGCCTTGCCCTCTCTCCCGCAGTGTGCGCCCCACCTTCATCGGCCCATCATCCCTTAAAAATCGTCGAATTTCTCCCGCGATCTTTGGCACCGCATAGGTGGAAAACTGCGTTCCATATGTAATGTCAAATCCTTTTACAGCCTTTATAAATCCAATACATCCAAGCTGGTACAGATCCTCCGGATCTGCCCCAAGGCCGTAGTACCGCCGCACCACAGACCAGATCAGCCCGCTGTTTTCCATCAGCATCTTTTCGCAGGCATCGCTGTCCCCTGACTGCGCCCTATCCAGCAGGGCCAATCTGCTGTCACTCATTTTCGATCCCCCACCCGGGTGGAGATCCGCTTGCGCATAGTCACGGTAGTCCCCTTCTGCGGTGCAGATCGCACCCGCAGCGTGTCCATAAAGCTCTCCATAATGGTAAAGCCCATGCCGCTGCGCTCATCGTTCCCGGTTGTAAACATGGGCTTTCGAGCCTGCTCCACATCCGCAATACCCACACCCCAATCCTTGACCACGATCTCCAGAATGTTTCCCTCTCGGATCCGCAGCTTCATGACGATCCGTCCAAAATTCTCCGGATAGCCATGAACAATGGCGTTGGTCACTGCCTCACTGACCGCCGTTTTGATGTCACCCAGCTCCTCCAGGGTAGGGTCTAACTGCATGGCAAAGCCCGCCGCCGCTACTCGGGCGAAGGCTTCGTTGCTGCTGCGGCTGGGAAACTCCAGTACCACCTGATTTTCACTTTTCATATGCATCCTCCATTCCGATCATTCTTTGGATCCCGGCTGCAAAAAACACCTTTTTTGCCTGTTGCGATGGATTTGCAATCCACATTTTTCCGCCCAATCGCTTTACCTGCTGCAGTGTATGCAGCGCTACGGCAATGCCGGAGCTGTCCATAAAGGTCACACCGGAAAAATCCAATACCACCTCCAGCGGCAGCGCATATTCCAGTTCGTCCGCGATGCTTTTCATAAGCTGTCGGGCGGCATGGTGATCCAACTCGCCATACAGGCGTAGCCGCAGCCTGCGATCTACGCTCTCTGCTTTCACTTGCATTCTTCATCACTTCCTGTATAAAATTCACCGTAGGCATCAGCCTACGATGATTATACTTTTTTCTCCGGTATCTTTTTGTCGAAGAACCTTGTTGCCGTTAAAAAATACATTTTTCTTATATGGCTCTCAGTTGTAAGTGTTACTGATATTAATTATAATGATTTGGCGCTTTACTTTTCTTGTTAATAATCCTACTATACAACTGCAAACAGAAAATAGTTTTAAGTTGATCCATTTTTTAGGAGGCATTATTATGAAAAATATGGACGCTTATATTATGATTTCTATCGTTTCACTAATCCTTGTCGTTGCCACCGCTTTCCTGATGATAGCTGCTGACGCACCCATCCGTGAGGCCGGTATGTATCTACCCCTGATTTTTGGTGCCATCGGCACTTGGGCTGCCAGTAAGGCAGGCCTTCTGGAGATGCACCACGAAGAGCGCTCCGCTCACCGTAATGCTCACAACGCAGCATAAATTTATTGCCTTTCTTTTCTCTCCTCAAGATTCCATACAGAAAAATGGCCGGCATGGTTTGCCGGCCATTTTTCTATATCTCTGTCATTATTGCCGCTGCCGGAATGCAAATAGTAAGGGAGGCACAAAAATGTGCCTCCCTTACTATAATATTTAAAAATCTGATTACATGTACCGGTTCTCACCCTCTCATAGCAGCGGCGGATTCGTCCAGCTTGGCGATGAGGGCCCGGGCCTTCTCTGCCTTTTCCCGCTCTGCATTCACCACTGCCTCAGGGGCCTTAGACACGAATTTCTCGTTGCTGAGCTTCTGCTCGATGCGTGCCAGGTTCTCGGCAGCCTTCGCTCGCTCCTTAGCAATGCGCTCCAGCTCCTTTTCAAAGTCCACCAGCTCCGCCAGAGGCAGATAGACATTGGCGCCATGGGTCACCACAGTGACCAGGCCCGTGAGGTCCGCAGGCGACGCATCTGTTACAGTGAGTTCGCTGGCATATGCCATACGCTTAATGAAATGCTCACCCAGGCGATAGTCTTCCGCATGGTCGGAGACGATGATCATCTGCGCCTTCTTACTCGGTGGCACGTTCATCTCTGCTCGGCGAGCACGGACGGCAGAAATGGCGTCCTTGACCGCCTCCATAGCCTGCTCCTCAGCGCGGAAGTCAAACGCAGAATGGTACTCGGGCCACTTGGCCCGGATCAGATAATCCCCTTCATGAGGCAGAGCCTGCCAAATCTCCTCCGTGATAAACGGCATGAAGGGATGCAGCAGCTCCAGGATGCGCAGCAACACATAGCACAGCACATTCTCCGCCGCCAGCTTGGCGCCCTCATCCTCGCCGTTAAGCCGGGTCTTGGTCAGCTCAATATACCAATCGCAATAGGTGTCCCAAATGAAGTCATAGATCTTGGCGGAAGCCACACCCAGCTCAAAGGCATCCATATTGTCCGTGACCTCGCGGATAAGGGTATTAAGCTTGCTGAGGATCCATTTGTCCTCCAGCTCCAGCTTCTCGGGCAGCTCCACCTTGTCGATAGTCAGATTCATCATCACGAAACGGGATGCGTTCCAGATCTTATTGGCAAAGTTCCGCATGGCCTCGCACTTTTCCACATAGAAACGCATGTCGTTGCCGGGGCTGTTGCCGGTGATGAGGTTAAAGCGCAGGGCGTCTGCGCCGTACTGCTCCGCCATCTCCAGGGGGTCAATGCCATTGCCCAGAGACTTAGACATCTTGCGGCCCTTATCGTCACGGACCAGGCCATGGATGAACACGGTCTTGAAGGGCTCCTTCTTCATCTGCTCCATGCCGGAGAAGATCATCCTGGCCACCCAGAAAAAGATGATGTCGTAGCCGGTGACCATGACGGAGGTAGGATACCAATACTTCAGATCCGTCGACTCCGTATTGGGCCAGCCCAGAGTAGAAAACGGCCACAGCGCCGAGGAGAACCAGGTGTCCAGTACGTCCTCGTCCCGAGTCAAGTGGGTGCTGCCGCACTTCTCACACTGGGTGGGATCCTGGCGGCTGACATTGATGTGGCCGCAATCATCGCAGTACCAGGCGGGAATCTGGTGGCCCCACCAAAGCTGGCGGGAAATGCACCAATCATGGACGTTTTCCATCCAATTGATATAAGTCTTGGTGAAGCGCTCGGGCACGAACTTAATGGTTCCGTCCTCCACCACGCGGATGGCCTCCTTGGCCAGGGGCGCCATCTTCACGAACCACTGGGCGGAGATTAGAGGCTCCACGTCGTTGTGGCAGCGGTAGCAGGTACCAACATTGTGAGAATAGGGCTCAGCCTTAATGAGGTAGCCCTGCTCCTCCAGGTCCTTCACAATGGCCTTGCGGCACTCATAGCGGTCCATCCCGTTGTAGGGACCGCCGTTTTCGTTGATGGTGCCGTCATCGGCGATGACCCGGATCACCTCCAGGTTATGCCGCAGGCCAACCTCAAAGTCGTTGGGGTCATGTGCGGGGGTCATCTTCACCGCACCGGTACCGAAGCCGATTTCGCAGTATTCGTCGCCCACAATAGGGATCTCCCGGTTCATAATAGGCAGGATGCAGGTCTTGCCGATAAGATGCTTAAACTTCTCGTCTCCCGGGTTCACAGCCACGCCCGTGTCTCCCATCATAGTCTCGGGCCGGGTGGTGGCGATGACAATGTCACCGCTGCCGTCGGTAAGCGGATAGCGCACATACCAAAGGTTGCCGGGCTTATCAGTGTACTCTACCTCAGCATCAGACAGGGCCGTCAGGCAGTGTGGACACCAGTTAATAATACGGCTGCCCTTATAAATGAGGCCCTTGTCATACAGCTCGCAGAAGGTCTCCCGCACAGCCCGGGAGCAGCCCTCGTCCATGGTGAAGCGGCTGCGGTCCCAATCACAGGAGGCGCCCATCTTCATTTGCTGCTGCACGATGCGGTTGCCGTATTTCTCCTTCCATTCCCAGACTCGCTCTAAAAACTTTTCGCGGCCCAGGTCGTGGCGGGTAAGGCCTTCCTCCTTGCGCAGGTTCTCCTCCACCTTAATTTGGGTGGCGATGCCGGCGTGGTCGGTGCCGGGCAGCCATAGAGCTTCATACCCCTGCATCCGCTTGAAGCGGGTGAGAATATCCTGCAGGGTGGAGTCCATAGCGTGTCCCATATGCAGCTGGCCGGTGACGTTAGGGGGCGGCATAACAATGGAAAACGGCTTCTTATCAGGATTTGGCTCCGCCTTAAAGCAGCCGCCGTCCATCCACATCTGGTAGATCCGGGGCTCCACATCCCGGGGGTCATAGACCTTGGGTAATTCTTTTCTCATAGTGAACTCTCCTTTTCCGAAATTCGGCAAAACAAAAGGCCCGCTCTGTCTTGCCGCAAAAGCAAAACAGGGCGAACCATAAATATAGTCCGTGGTACCACCTGTGTTCGGAGGGGACCCCTCCGCACTCAAAACCTGATAACGGCGGCTGACCGCTGCCGCTTGCTCTCGCTGGGCGGCAAAACTCCGGAGCGACTTCCTCCCTGCCGTCACGGAAACTTACACCGACCGTTTCCTCTCTGGGCATCCCGCACGGGAGTACTACTCTCCATCATCGCTTGTTGTAATATAGCGGTATTTTACTGTATCTTCTGCCAGAAGTCAAGAGAAAATGCATCGCCATGCCTGTCTCGCACAGAGGATATCTGCCATCTTTTTCCTGGGTCAGCTGCTAAAAATCATACCATATTTTTATGATTTGCAGTGCGCTATTCTTCCTTTCTTCGTATGATGCGCATTTTTTTGCAAGATTCATTTCACGCAGTTGCAAAATAATGAAAGATTTTTCGCAAAAAGCTTTTTTATATTTTAATATTATTCTTCGTCAATTTATGTTATTTAAGCGGAAGCATTTATTAATTCATAATAAATACGAAAATATTGTTCAAAAATACTCTTTTAATCCAAATCCGTCATAAGAAAAAATATAATAAAATCACAATTATAACTTGCAAATCGTCAGGAAGTGCGATACAATAGCGGAAGTGTGATCCGCCTTGCGCGGAAAAAGAGGATAAAAAAACGTAAAGGGAGAATTACTATGAAAAAGCTTTTCGCACTGATTTTGGCCTTGGTTATGTCCTTAAGCCTGTTTGCCTGCGGCAGCTCCAAGACCAAGATGCGCTTCGTCACCGGTGGTGAGTCCGGCACCTATTACGCCTTTGGCAGCACCATCGCCCAGCACGCCACCAACAACGCCGGCATCGACGTCGTGGGTCTGGTGGGCAACGGCTCCAAGTCCAACGTTGAAGAACTGGACGCCGGCAATGCCGAGCTGGCCTTCTGCCAGTCCGATGTGATGGCTTACGCCTACAACGGCACCAACATCTTTGACAAGAAGATTGATTGCTTCTCCACCGTGGCCGCCCTCTATGCCGAGCAGGTGCAGATCGTCACCGTGGATCCCAGCATCAAGACCGTGGCTGACCTGGAAGGTAAAAATGTCTCCGTGGGTCAGGCCGGCTCCGGCGTGTACTTCAACGCCGTAGACATTCTGAGCGCTTATGGCATCGGTGATTTGGATGCCAACGGCAAGTTCACCAAGATCAACGCCACCTATCAGTCCTTCGGCGACAGCGCTGACGCTCTGAAGGACGGCAAGATCGACGCCGCCTTCATCGTGGCCGGCGCCCCCACCACCGCTATCGTGGATCTATCCACCACAAAGCCCGTGTCCCTGGTTTCCCTGGATGACGAGCATATCGACGCTCTGCTCAAGTCCTCCCCCTACTACTCCAAGTGCACCATCAAGGCTGACGTGTACGGCCTGGATTCCGACACCACCACCGTGGCCGTGGGCGCTGTGATCCTGGCCCGTGACGATGTGCCCGCCGATGCCATCAAGGCTCTGTGCGCCGACATCTTCGATAACGCCTCCAGCCTGGTCAGCAGCCATGCCAAGTACGGCGAGCTGAACCTGGAGTATGCCTCCTCCATCACCTCCGTGCCCTATCACGCCGGTGCTGTGGAGTACTTTGCTGAGCACAACATCACCGTGGCCGGCAAGTAATTCTGTTCGACTTCTTAACGAAAATGTCAAGTGAGATGACTACGGCGGAGGCTATCCGCCGTAGTCCTCACTGTCTATAACAAAATAAGCCTAAAGGAGGACGCTCCCGTTGAGCATCTTTAAAAAGAAAAGCCAGACGGCACCTGCGGTAGATACTGCACCCGCTGCTGAAAGCAGCAGTGACATGGAGACCGATCTGGACGAAGTCATGCGTAAGTATGACCGCGAATCTGCCACCCGCATTTGGGAAGGCACCCCCAAGATCATCATTACGGTGATTATGACCTTTTTCTCCCTGTACTGCCTGTATATGACCCTGTTCTCCACTGCCCTGCCCGAGGTGCGCCTGACCCTGTTTGTGGGCTGCATCATTATCTTGGGCTTTTTGACCTACCCGGCCAAGAAGGGCCATGTGAGGGTCAATTCCCTGCCCTGGTACGACATCGTGCTGATGCTGGTGGGCTCCGCGTGCTTTTTCTATTTTGCCATCAATGCCTTTACCCTGATTCAACTGGCCACCCGCATTGAGCCCATCCATGTAATCATCGGCGTCATCGGCATTTTGGTGCTGATAGAGCTGTGCCGCCGATGCGTTGGTATCCCTATCCTGTGTGTTGTGGCCGCATTGCTGATCTATACCTTCTATAACCAGCTCAGCTATAACCCCAGTTTCTTCAGCGCGCTGAAAAATGTGGTGTATAAGCTATTCTACACCACCTCCGGTGTCATAGGCACTCCCATTAACGTGTGCTTTACTTACATCGTTCTGTTCATTATCTTCGGCGCGTTTTTGGAGCGCACCGGCATCGCCAGCTTCTTCATTGACTTTGCAAACCGTGTGGCCGGTTGGTCCAGCGGCGGCCCCGCTAAGGTGGCTGTTATCTCCTCCGCCCTGTGCGGCATGGTGTCCGGCTCCTCCGTGGGCAACACTGTGACTACCGGTTCCGTGACCATTCCCATGATGAAGAAAACCGGCTATAAGCCCGAGTTCGCCGGCGCGGTGGAAGCTGCCGCCTCTACCGGCGGTCAGATTATGCCGCCCATTATGGGTGCCGCCGCCTTCCTTATGGCGGAATACATGGATCTGCCCTACGCTGAGGTCGCCGTAAAGGCTATTCTCCCCGCTATTCTGTACTTTTCCGGCATCTTCATTGCTGTGCATCTGGAAGCAAAGAAGCTGGGTCTGCAGGGTATTCCCCGCACAGAGCTGCCGAAGTGGGGCTATTTGCTCAGAAATCTCTATCTGATACTGCCCCTGGTGCTGCTGGTATGGCTGGTGTCCTCCGGTGCAAAGACCATGGCTACCTCTGCTGCCCTCTCCATCTTGGCCTCCTTTATCATCGGCTTTATCCACCTGCTGGCCACCAATATCCATCAGATGAACGGCCAGGGCTTTGGAAAGATCCTGTGGTTGACTGTGAAGGCCAGCCTTCTCTCCGCCGTCGATGCTCTCGCAGCCGGCGCTAAGGGTGCCATCACCGTGGCTGTGGCCTGCGCCATGGCCGGTATGATTGCCGGGTGCATTACCGTTACGGGCCTGGCCTCCATCCTCATCAACGCCATCGTGCAGCTGGCCGGCAATGCAACCATCGTCGGCCTGGTGCTGACTATGTTGTGCTGCATCGTGCTGGGCATGGGCGTACCTACCACCGCTAACTACTGCATCATGGCCTCTACCTGCGCCCCCATACTGATCCAGCTGGGCTTCTCCCCTGTGGCGGCACACTTCTTCGTGTTCTACTTCGGCATCGTGGCGGACATCACGCCGCCTGTGGCCTTGGCTGCCTATGCCGGCTCCGCCATTGCCAAGTCTAACCCCATGAAGACCGGTATCAACGCCACAAAGCTGGCTATAGCAGCCTTCATCGTGCCGTATATATTCGCCTATAACCCGAGTATGCTCTTTGTCGGCAATGTAGAGTGGTACGATGTGCTGCTTATCTCCGTTACCGCCCTGTTGGGTCTGTTCGGCATCGCCGCAGCCCTTAACGGCCATCTATATCGTAAGATTCCCATGGTGCTGCGCCTTGCCCTTGTGGCAGGTGGTCTCGGCATGATGATCCCTGGCCTGACCTCCGATCTGATCGGTTTGGCCGTTGTTGCCGCTATTGTCGTATTCCAGTATATCTCCGGCAAAAAGCAAGCCGCATCCGCTGCGTAAACTCTTTTTCTCTCATTCTTTATGATCCACCGATCCCCCAGGGGGTCGGTGGATTCTCTATATTGTTATGCCTTTTATCAGCATATTCAATGACTCCCACGCCAAAAACACTTGCAACCTGCACGCAAAAGTTTTATAATGCAGACATATGCACAAAAACATAATCAAGAAGGTGATAACTATGGAACTTCAAATTCAGGACCTCGTTTCATCCATCAAGCAAGATGGCATTGACAGCGCCAACAGGGAGGCCGCCGCCATTGTGGCGCAAGCCAAGGCACAGGCGGATTCCATTATTACCCAGGCAAAGGCCGACGCTGATAAGCTGCGTCAGGATGCAAACGCCGAGATCGAAGTGTTCAGAAACAGCGCCCGTCTCAGTGCGGAGCAGGCCAAGCGTGACGCCGTACTGGCTTTCCATCAGGAGATTCAAAAGGAATTTGAAAAGATCCTGGCTGCCGATGTGTGCAAGGCACTGGATCAGCAGACCCTGGCTACCCTCATTCGTGCCGCTTTGCAGGGTGAGGATGTGTCCGCCTACACGGTGGAGGTAAGTCAGGTGACAGATGCCATCCGTCAGGAGCTTGCCCAGGAGCTGAAAAATGGCCTGGAAATCCGCCCCTCCAAAAAGGTAGGCGTCGGCTTCCGCTTGGCCGCTAAGGACGGCTCGGGTTATTTCGATTGCTCCGATGAGGAGATCGCTGAAATGCTCATGCCCTTCTTCCGGGATACTCGCCTATAAGGAGGTGCCTCATGGCTTCCTACTATTATCTCATCTCAAGTCTGCCCATGCTCCGCACCCAGGGTGAGCCGCCCATGGACTATGCCACGTTCTTATCTCAATGCAGATCTGCGGTGAGTGAGGGGACGTATAAGACTCTGGAGGAGCTGACGGTACGCTCCGGTAAGGGGCCGCTTCTGTCCGACTGGGGCGAATTCTACCAATCTCTCTCACGGGAGCTGACCTATCAGCGCAGTGTGAAGCTGGGCCGGGTCTGCCCTGTCCCCTCTGATCGGGACTCAGGCATTGTCCAGGCGGTAACAGCGGCAGTAAATGCGGAAAATCCCCTGGAGGGTGAGCGCCTATTACTGGACCTGGAATTTCGCCGTTTGGATGACATGATCGGCCTGCACAATTTTGACGAATATGCCCTTTATGGCTACGCCATGAAGCTGCAGCTTCTGGAGCGCCAGCGCACCTTCCGGTATGACCGGGGCAAGCAGGCCTTTGACGGGCTGATGGATAACATCCGGCAGCAGATTTCCAGCCTATAACAAAACAGGAGAATCAATATGGACAAAGTAACAGGATTTGTGACCGGAGTAAACGGGAACCTGGTATCGGCCAGCTTCTCCGGCTCCGTGCGAAAAAATGAAGTGGGCTATGTCCTGGTGGGTGACGAACGTCTTAAGGGTGAGGTCATCCGCATAAACGGCGACACAGCCAGCATGCAGATCTATGAAATGACAAACGGCATCCAGGTGGGCGACAAGGTGGAGCTCTCCGGCCAGCTTATGAGCGTAGAGCTGGGGCCGGGCCTGCTGACCCAGGTGTTCGATGGCCTGCAGAATCCCCTGCCCAAGCTGGCGGAAAAATGCGGCTTTTTCCTGGAGCGCGGTGTGTATCTGGATCCCATTCCCGACCGGGATTGGGAGTTCACCCCCAGGGTCGCCCCCGGTGATGTGGTCACCGCAGGCGATGCCATCGGCAGCGTGCCGGAGGGTCTGTTCACCCATTTGATCATGGTCCCCTTTGACCTGACAGACGAGTGGACGGTCAAATCCGTCCGGGAAAAGGGCGTATACAATGTACGCGACACCATGGCGGTGCTGGAAAACGAAAAGGGCGAGCAGCGGGAGCTGACCATGGTCTTTTCCTGGCCTGTAAAGCAGCCCATCCGCTGCTATGAGGAGCGTCTGCGGCCCGATGAAACGCTTGTGACTCAGCTCCGCTGTATCGACACCTTCCTGCCCGTAGCCAAAGGCGGCACCTTCTGTGTGCCCGGCCCCTTCGGCGCCGGAAAAACCGTCCTGCAGCACATGGAGGCCAAGAATGCCGATGTGGACATCGTCATCGTGGCCGCCTGCGGCGAGCGTGCCGGCGAGGTGGTGGAGGTGCTGACGGAGTTTCCGGAGCTTACAGACCCCCGCACCGGCCGTTCCCTTATGGAGCGTACCATTATTATCTGCAACACATCCTCCATGCCCGTGGCCGCCCGTGAAGCATCGGTGTACACCGCTGTGACCATGGCGGAATACTACCGGCAGATGGGGCTGGATGTGCTGCTGCTGGCAGACTCCACTAGCCGCTGGGCTCAGGCTATGCGTGAAATGAGTGGCCGTCTGGAGGAGATCCCCGGCGAGGAAGCCTTCCCCGCCTATTTGGAATCCGTCATCGCCTCTTTCTATGAGCGGGCTGGCAAGGTCCGCCTCAAGAACGGTGAGATTGCCTCCGTGACCATCGGCGGCACCGTCTCCCCTGCCGGCGGTAACTTTGAAGAGCCTGTGACCCAGGCCACACTGAAGGTGGTAGGCGCGTTCCACGGCCTGTCCCGTGAGCGGTCCGATGCCCGCAAATACCCCGCCATCCATCCTATCGATTCCTGGTCCAAGTACAAGGGCGTGGTGGATATGGAGCGAGTAGAACATGCTCGGTCCATCCTCAAGCGCAGTAACGAGATCAATCAAATGATGAAGGTCATCGGTGAGGAGGGTACCTCCGCCGAGGACTACATCATTTACCAAAAGGGTGAGCTGCTGGATGCGGTCTATCTGCAGCAGAACTCCTTTGATCCCATCGATGCCGCCTGCGACCCCGAGCGCCAGGTGTACGAGTTCGATATACTTTACGATGTGCTGACCCGGGATTTCGACCTGGAGGACAAGAAAGAGATTCGCGCCTTCTTCAACCAGGTTCGGCAGGAGTTTCTGGATTGGCACAACACCCATTTCCGCTCGCCGGAATTCGAGGCCCAGGAAAAGAAGCTGAAGGACTTTTACCTGAGCAAGGTCCAGGGCTGAGGAGGGAAGCAATATGCAGAAAGTTTACACTAAAATCGAATCCATTGTGGGAAACGTGGTCACCGTCCGGGCCTCCGGCGTCCGTTTGGGTGACCTGGCCCTGGTGGGCAAAAGCTATGCCAACGTAATCAAGCTGAATAAGGACCTGGTTACACTCCAGGTCTTCAGTGGCACCCAGGGTGTCAGCACCACGGATCCGGTCCGCTTTTTGGGCCGGCCTATGATGGTATCCTTCTCGGATCATCTGCTGGGCCGCATTTTTGACGGCGCCGGTGTGCCCCGTGATAGCGGACCCGCCCTGACCGAGAATATGATCCCCATCGGCGGCCCATCCGTGAACCCATCCAAGCGTACCGTTCCCAATAAAATGATCCGCACCGGTATCCCCATGATCGATGTATTCAACACCCTGGTGGAGAGTCAGAAGCTGCCCATCTTCTCCGTGTCCGGAGAGCCATACAACCAGCTGCTCTCCCGCATTGCCATGCAGGCGCAGGTGGATGTGATTGTCCTGGGCGGCATGGGCCTGAAGTACGATGACTATCTGTTTTTCCGGGATACCTTGGAAAAGAGCGGTGCCATGGGCCGCACGGTGATGTTTATTCACACCGCCTCCGACCCCACGGTGGAATGTACCCTGGTGCCGGACCTGGCTCTGGCCGTGGCCGAGCAGTTCGCGCTGGACGGCAAGCGGGTGCTGGTCCTCCTGACCGATATGACCAACTACGCAGACGCGCAGAAGGAAATGGCCATCACCATGGAGCAGGTGCCGTCTAACCGTGGCTATCCGGGTGACCTTTACAGCTGTTTGGCTGCCCGCTATGAAAAGGCCGTTGACTTTGAGGACGCCGGCTCCATCACCATCCTTGGTGTGACCACCATGCCCGGCGATGACGTAACCCACCCCGTCCCCGATAACACCGGCTATATCACCGAGGGCCAGTATTATCTGAAAAACGGCCACATTGAGCCCTTTGGCTCCCTGTCCCGTCTGAAGCAGAACGTCAACGGCAAGACCCGCAGCGACCACCGGGCGCTGATGGACGGCATGATCCGCCTGTACAGCGCCTATAAGGAGAGCCTGGAGAAGAAGTCCATGGGTTTTGCTATGTCCGAGTGGGACGAAAAGCTCCTGAAGTACGGCCATCTGTTTGAAACAAAGCTGATGGATCTGAGCGTGAACATCCCCCTGGAGGAGGCGCTGGATCTGGGCTGGGAGATCTTGGCTGAGTGCTTTGAGCCCAATGAAACGGGTCTGAAAACCAGTCTCATTCAGGAGAGATGGCCTAAGCCCTCCGCCCAGGAGTGAGGAGGCGCCTATGGCTGTTAAACTCACAAAAAATGAGCTGAAGGTGCAGAAGGACCGCCTGAAGCAGTTTCAGCGTTATCTGCCCACCCTACAGCTGAAAAAGCAGCAGCTCCAATCTGTGGTGATGCATGTAACCGCCCAGCTGGAGGAGGTGGAGCGGCAGCGCCGGGCCGCCGTAGACGGGCTGGACGATTGGGTGGCCGTCTTTGCGGAAAATGAGAGCTTTCCGGAGGGCAAGCAGCTTCAATCTCTCGTCCGCCCCAGCCATGTGGAGTGCGGCCAAGAGAACATCGCCGGCGTCACTGTACCTGTTTTCCGAGATTTAAGCTTTGAGGAGATCCGATACGACGTGGCGGACTATCCCCTTTGGGTCGATACGGCCGCTGTCCGCCTGCGGGAGATTGCCCGATTGGACGCCCTGGCCAAGACTCTCCGCCGCCAGGTGGAGCTGCTGGAAAAGGAGCTGCGCTCCACGGCCCAGCGGGTAAACCTGTTTGAAAAGGTAAAGATTCCTGAGGCCAAGGAAAATATCCGTGTCATCGGCATCTATCTGGGCGATCAGCAGACCTCCGCCGTGGTGCGGGGTAAGATCGCCAAGAAAAAGCTGCAGGAGGTGGGCCAATGATCGAAAAAATGAAGGTGGTCCACATTGTGACCACTGCGGCCGAAAAAACTGCATTACTGGATCGTCTGCAGCAGCTGGGTATCGTCCATTTCTCTGAAAAGGCCTCTGCGGATCAGCAGCATCTCCAGCGCTTTGCCGATCTGTCCCGGATGGTCACTGTGCTGCAGGAGTACGGCAATGTTCCCCCGGAGAAGGTCCCTCTGTCCAATGATGAATTCGAGTCCTTTTTCTCCGAGCTATCCGCCTGCATGGAGCGCAAAAAAGCGCTGCAGGAGGAGCAGACCGCCGCTCATGCCGCCGCGGAAAGGCTGGCCGAGTGGGGCCGCTTCTCCCCGACGGATTTGCGTTCCCTCAAGGACGCAGGCTGGGACATCCACATTTACCGCACGGATAAAAAGACCATGGCCGCTCTGCTGAATGCTCCGGATGTGCAGATCATCCGCCTGTCTCCCGTGGGCAAGATGCAGACCTTTGCCACCCTTTCCCCTCTACCAGGCGAGTATTCTGCCACAGAGTTTCCCATACCCGATAAGGGTTTGGAGGAGCTGGAGCAGGAGCAGCAGCGTTGTGCCAAGGGCCTTTCCGATTGCGAAGTTGCCCTCCGTCAGGCGGCTTCCCACCTGCCCAGCATCCGTGTACAAATGCTCAAAACCCAGAACGATGCCGAGTATTCTGCCGTCAGCAATACCTCCCAAAGCCAAGACGGCCTGGTGTGGCTGCGGGGCTATCTGCCCGCCGCCCAAGTAGAGGACTTCAAGGCGGCCGCCGCTCAGGCCCACTGGGCATGGGCTCTTGAGGATCCGGATGCAGACGACGACCAGGTTCCCACTAAGGTTAAATACAATAAAGTGACCAAGCTGATGATCCCGGTGTTTGATATTCTGGGCACTGTTCCGGGCTACCGGGAATACGATATTTCCTTTTGGTTCCTGGGCTTTTTCACCCTTTTCTTCGCCATGATCATCGGTGACGCAGGGTACGGCTGCCTGTTCCTGCTGCTGGCCCTGGTCCTAACGCTGAAGGGCAAGAAAAAATCCAATGCCGTGCAGCTGCTTTGGGTGCTGTCCATTGCCACCATTATATGGGGCGCGCTCACAGGTACCTGGTTTGGCCTGGAGCAGGCCATGGATGTGCCGCTGCTGCGAAGTCTGGTGATCCCCACCTTTGCCAACTATCCGGCATACTTCGATGTATCCACCACCACCCAGCAGAACACCATTATGAAGTTCTGTTTTATTCTGGGCACAGTGCAGCTGTCCTTGGCCTGCGTTATGAACATTCGGCGCAAGCTGAAGGAGAAGGACCTGAGCTGGATGGCCGATCTGGGCTGGCTGGCCGCCATTGATGCGCTATATTTCGTGGTGCTGTATCTGGTCATCGGCCAGGAGGTTAATTTGATTCCTGTGGCCTGCGTGGTCATCGCCGGCTTCCTGCTGGTGGTGTGCTTCGGCGGCATGGCGCCGGGTAAGAGCTTCGGTCAGGGCCTCAAGGCAGGGCTTGGTGATGCTTTCACGGTGTTTCTTAACACCATCAGCGCTTTCGGCAACATCATGAGCTATATCCGCCTGTTTGCCGTGGGCATGGCGTCCTTGGCCATTGCGCAGAGCTTCAACAACATGGCCTTCAGCTTCAAGGGCCCTCTGGTGGTGGCCGCCGTGCTGATCCTGCTCATCGGCCACGGGCTGAACATTGTTATGGGCCTGCTTTCCGTAGTGGTCCACGGCGTCCGGCTGAATCTGCTGGAGTTCTCCGGTCAGTTGGGTATGGAATGGGCCGGTATCGCATACGATCCCTTTAAAAAGGGTGACAAAATAAAAAAATAAACGGATAGGAGATTAATTATGAATATCGCATTTATTGGTATGGCGTGCGCTCTGGGCCTGTCCGCCATGGGCTCTGCATTCGGTTCCGGCTTTGCCGCACAGGCTTCTGTCGGCGCGTGGAAAAAATGCTACGCCAACGGCAAGCCCGCCCCCTTTATCATGGTGGCTTTCTCCGGTGCTCCCCTGACCCAAACCATCTATGGCTTCTTGCTGATGAACTTCATCCGCAGCGCCGTGGAGGGCGGCTGTGACTCTCTGCTGGCTATGTTCACCGGTATCTTTGCGGGTCTGGCCATCGGCTTGTCCGCCCTTTTCCAGGGCAAGGTGGCCGCAGCCTCCGCAGATGCTCTGGGTGAAACCGGAAAGGGCACGGCCAACTACTTCATCGTCATCGGTATTATCGAAACGGTGGCTCTGTTCACCCTGGTGTTCAGCCTGCTGCTGCTGCAGTAAAACAGAAAAAGGATCAGGGCCAAGAAGGCTCTGATCCTTTTTTTATGCCCGCCCCTGTGTGGATAAGCTGCATAGGGGCGGATTTATTATTCCTGTCGCGCGGGCCGAATCTTGCTTCAGCCCAGGTCCACGTCGATGGCGAACAGCCCTCCAGCACCGCCGGAATATAGGTACAACACGTTATCATCAGGCTTGAACTTCCCTTCCCGGGCGAGTTTGATTAAGCCGGCAAAGGCTTTACCGGTATATACGGGATCTAGGAAAAGGCCCTCATTGGCCGCCATCATGCGGATGGCGGCGTTGCCCTCCGGGGAGGGAATGGCATAGCCGGGGCCACACATATTCACCAGGTGCACATCTGACTCGGTGGGCACAAAGTCCAGCTCCAGCAGCTTGGCTGTTTCCTGCATAATACGTGTAGTGATTATCTCAAAGGGATCGCTGTCCACCATCAGGCCTACCACCTGGGTCTTCGGCATAAAAAGCTTAGCTCCCAGTGCCACGCCGGCGTGGGTACCGCCGCTGCCCTCGGCACAGCAGACGTAATCGAAATGCATACTTGTGTCGGCAATTTCCTTCATGCAGTTTACATAGCCCAGGGCGCCGATGGCGTTGGAGCCGCCGCAGGGGATTTTATAATACTTCTTGCCACTGGCTTGGCCCACGCGATCCATCTCGGCGTAAATGTCGTCATAGCTGTCCGTGTCCATGAACCTGACGTCGGTATCCATGAGGTACTCCAGCAGCTGGTTGCCCTTGCGCTCGGTAACGCCGCGCTTTTTCAGAATTAGGATGGGCGTCATGCCCAGCTTTTTGGCGCAGGCTGCCGTCAGCATTGCGTGGTTGGATTGTGCGCCGCCGGTGGTGAACACGATCTCTGCGCCCTGTCGCTTGGCGTCTGCCAGCAGGAACTCCAGCTTGCGCACCTTATTGCCGCCCAAGCCGATACCGGTCAGATCATCGCGCTTGATCCACACATTGGTTCCCAGCAGACGACTAATATTCTCCAGCTTCTGAATGGGGGTGGGCAGCACCGCAAGGGGAATCCGGGGAAACTCCTGTAAACTCTTCATATTTGTTCTCCTTTCATGGTATCAAAATATGTATGGATTCGGTCTGTCAGTGCAGACCGTACTCCTTCAGCCTTTCGTAAAACACGGACCGAGACAGATCCAGCTGCTTCATAGCTTTCTGCCGATCTCCTCCGCACTGAGCCAGTACCTGCTGGATAAAGCGCTTTTCCTCCTGTCGTAGGTGCTGCCGCAGCGTCAGTGGCGCAGACTCCGTTGGCAGGTGGATATGCTCCGGATAGATGATGTCCGAATCTGACAGCGCCGCCGCTCCCTCCAGCACGTTTTCCAGCTCTCGCAGATTGCCGGGCCAATCGTAGTTGATTAGCTTGCTGAAAGCCTCTCCGGACAGTGTTTTTTCAGATATATGATAGCGCTGGCAAATCTGCTCTGTCAGCTGGTTGGCCAGCAGATAGATGTCCTCTTTATGGTCACGCAGGGACGGCATCTCCACCGAAAAGGCTGAGAGCCGGTAATACAGGTCCTGGCGGAACCGACCGGAATCTACCTCGTCCCGCAGTTCCGGCCCGGCAATAAAGAGCAGCCGCACATCCACAGGAACCGGAGTAGAGGCGCCCACCGGCATAATCTCCCGCCGACGAATGGCATACAGCAGCTTGGCCTGTACATTCATAGGCAAGCCGCCCACCTCGTCCAACAGCAGCGTACCGCCGTCGGCCTCCAGGAAGGAGCCGGGTACCCCACCTTCTCTGCCGAACAGCTGCTCCTCCAGCAGACCCGGCGCCACGGCAGAGCAATCCGTTCGAAGAAAAGGACCTCCCCTGGGCTGCACTTGCTGGATGCTCTTGGCCAGCTTCGTCCGCCCTGTGCCTACCTCGCCGGTGATGAAAATATTACAATCCATCTGGCTAAGCTTATAGGCCCGCCGCCGGACGGCGCGCATGGCGGCGGAGCTGCCGTAGGTCTGCAGAGAGCCTTCTTCCTCCGGCAGGCTGCGCTCGGAGGACTCCCGGTATTTCCGCTCCGCCGCGGCAATGGCTGTGTTGCGCTCCATAATCGTGGTGCGTATGTCCTCAATATTGCGGAACTTGACGATGATCCCCGCGATCTCCTCCCCATCCCGAATGGGCAGGATGGAGGCCAGCAGGGCAAATCCGTTGATTTCATAGGCAACATCCGAGAAGCCGGGAGCCTGCCCGTCCAGCACCTGCCGCAGGTGCTCCTCGAAAAGCTCGCCCTCAAAAAAATCCTTGAAATGGTAACCCACCACGCAGATCTCCTGATCCGGGCCCTTTGCAATATAGGTGCTGCCCCGCAGCAGACTACCAAGGCCTTCTTTTCGGGCGGAGTAGCCTTTTTCTTCCCAAAACTTCACCTGCCGGGTCCGGTGGTCCAAAATGACCGCCTGACAGACGGAAACAAAATATGTAATGGAGTATACCTTCTCCCGCACCTCCACGGCAATCTGCTTGTCGCCAATGTGTACGGAAATAGGAACGCCCTGAAAGGTTACATCCAGGTGCAGCCCCACGGATTCACCGCCCCGCAGATATTTGTACACAGGCTTGACGCCAGGCCCCTTGTATACGCCCACCGCCGCCAGAATATCATTCGGCCGCAGGCGCGGATCCCGGATGCCAATCACCGCCAGGTCCTCCGGCGTCAGATTGCCGTCATCGGCGCCCATGGCGGTGGTGGCCAGAATCACCAGATCACCCGGCTCCAGCCGACCGGCTGAATGGGCGTACAGGCTGTGGTTGAATAGGCCAAAGCGTTCCTTGGCCTGCTGATTGATATGAGTTACAATCCCCTGTCGGTCCATGGTGAACATGGCGTGGGAGGATGAGTCCATGACATTTTGCAGTATATCCATCCTGCATACCTCTTTTCACCCATTTCTGCGGTGTTCGTTCCTCTCTGTCCTGCTGTATCCGCCGTTTACACAATAATTTTACACGATTACCGCAAAGTTTTCAATGGGTATAAAATCAAAGCCCGCCTGGGCGGGCCTTGATTTTATTGCTTTTGCTTACAGGTCACAGGCGCACAGATCCTCGAAGGTTTCCCGACGAATGGCTATATAACTCTTGCCGCCGCTGAGCATTACTGTAGCGGGCCGCGGCAGGCGGTTATAGTTGGAGGCCATAGAGTAGTTGTATGCACCGGTGGTACACACTGCCACAGTGTCGCCGCGGCCCACGGAGGCAGGCAGCATCACATGCTCCTGGATGATATCGCCGCTCTCGCAGCAGCGGCCCACCACAGAGGCCTCGAAGTCGCACTTCTCATTCATTTTATTAGCCAGCAGGCAGGTATAGTTGGCTTTATACAGCGCATAGCGTGGATTATCCGGCATGCCGCCGTCAATGGAGACATAGTTTTTATAGCCGGGGATCTTCTTCACCGTGCCACAGGTATACAGAGTCATGCCTGCCGCGCCCACAATGCTGCGGCCGGGCTCCATATGGATCTCAGGCATTTCAATGTTCAGCCGCTTGCAAGCCGTCTGGATGGCTGCTGCCACCTGACTCACCTTGGTGTCCACATCCAGGAAGGGATCACTCTCGACATAGCGGACGCCATAGCCGCCGCCCAGATCCAGCTGCTGCGCCATATAGCCGTGCTTTTCCTTCATAGCGGCAATGAACTCCAGCATAATGACGGCCGCGCGCTCAAAAATATCCTCACCGAATACCTGGGAACCCACATGGCAGTGGAAGCCCATCAGCTCCACATGGGGCTGGGCCAAGGTAAACACGGTGATTTCCTCCGCTTGTCCGGTCTCCACGGCAGAGCCGAACTTACTATCCACCTTGCCGGTGGAAATGGCCTCATAGGTATGGGGATCAATGCCCGGGGTCAGGCGCAGCAGCACCTTCTGCTTGATGCCCCGGCGGCCGGCCTCGGCCTCAATGGCCTTGATTTCCTCCACATTGTCCGCTACAAAGTAGCCAATATGGTTATCCATACCGTACACGATATCCCCATCGGTCTTATTGTTGCTGTGGAAGTAGGCGTGGGACAGGTCGTAGCCCGCCTGCAGGGCGGTGTAGATCTCGCCTGAGGATACCACATCGATGCCCATGCCCTCCTCCTTCATGATCTCGTAGATGCGCTTGAAGGCGTTGGCCTTGCTGGCATACAGGGGGCGGCTGGAGGGGCCGAAATGCTTCTTGAAGGCATTCTGATACACGCGACACTGATGGCGGATATAGTCTTCATCCAGCAAATACAGCGGTGTGCCGTACTGCTTAGCCAGGGCCACTGTATCCTGGCCAGCAAAGTGGAGGTGGCCATTGGCTCCGATAGTAATATTCTCACAGATCATAGCGATATCCTTTCTTTTTCCCACTGATTCGATTCTTATGTATGTGTAAGGCTCACAGCGAGCCGGATATACAAATTTAAGGCTTTTGTTTGTATTTAAGGCGGATAATATCTTGTATGAATGTGTCCGTGAAATTGGGCGCAGGGGCTGCGGCTCAACCACACCACAGCCCCCTGCCCATTCTGCCGAGAGCAGAGGAGGTACTGAAATAGATTACTCAGCCTTCTCGGCGACAGCAGTTTCCTTCTTCTTGGCCAGAGCTTTTTCCAGCCAATCCTTGCCGTCCGCAAAGCGGGAGACAATGTAGGTCACCACATAGTCGCCGGCAGAGTTGATCATGGTGGCGGGAGGATCGACCAGGTTGCCGATGGCCACCAGAATGGGGAATGCCAGTTCCATCTGATTGGGGAAGAAGATGGAGCAGATGATGTACTCGCCGATGTAGCCACCGCCGGGCACGCCGGACATACCGACGGAGGACAGCACAGCCACCAGAACGATGGGGATCAGCTTGCCCCAGCTCATATCCTGACCGAATACGCCCCAAACAAAGGCGATCTTCAACACGCAGGAGAAGCAGGAGCCGTCCATGTGCATGGTAGCGCCCAGAGGCACGACCATCTCAGCCACGTCCTTGCTGACGCCGGTATCCTCAGCCTCTTCCAGGTTGGTGGGGATGGTAGCGACAGAGGAGCAGGTACCCAAGGAGACCACAGCGGGCTTGGTGATGTGCTTGAACATGGTCTTCACGCCGTGCTTGCCGCCGCCGAACCAGGCGAACAGCGGGAACGCAGTAAAGATGTAGACAAAGCACAGGGGATAGTACACAGCCATGGCGCGGCCATAGGAGCCGGCGATCTGGGGACCATAGTCAGCGACCAAGCCGGCGAAGATAGCGAAGAAGGCCACGGGAGCGTAGTAGGTGATGATCTTGATGAACTTCATCATGACATCGGTCATGCTGCTGAGCCACTTGGCGACCAGGGTCTCAGAGCCGCCCGCCATGTTGGTGGCGAAGCCGAACAGCACGGAGAACACGATCAGGGGCAGCATGGCCTTGCGGCTCAGCAGACCCACGAAGTCGCTGGCAGTGAAGAAGTTGACGATCATGTCGGAGATGGAGGCGTACTCGCCCATTTCCTCAGAGGGGATGTCGTTCCAGGGAACCAGTACCGGGGGGAAGATCTTCATCAGTGCGAACATGATGACAGCAGCGATGGCACCGGTGATGACGAAGGTCGCCACCGTGGTGCCCATGATCTTACCGGCACGCTTCATGCTCTTCATGTTGGCGATGGAGCCCGCGATGGACACGAACACCAGGGGAACCACCACGCAGAACATCATGTTGATGAACACGGTGCCA
The DNA here is from genome assembly GCA_003539495.1 of Oscillibacter sp. Taxonomy (GTDB): domain Bacteria; phylum Bacillota; class Clostridia; order Oscillospirales; family Oscillospiraceae; genus Vescimonas. Next base: position 193,378 of record DPPB01000012.1, read on the forward strand.
AGGGGCTTTACGACAGGGGCCACACTGGGGGCCAGCCAGCCCACCAGCGCGCCGATGATCATTGCGCCCAGCATGATGCCAAGGAAAATATAATTCTTGACTACAGCTTTCTTTTCCATAAGTTTTTACTCCTCCTAACTGATTTTGGTTGATTTGACTGCTCTCTATGTAAAGCATATGCTTACATACCTTAGTTAAATAGTTGTAATTAATGTCAGATGGTCAGGGCCTCGTCGGTAATCTCACCCTTGCAGACGATGTTAGTGGGGCCGGTGAGAAATAGATCGGTGACATGTCCGCTGCCGTCCCGCTCTACGTCAATATACAGGGTACCGCCGGTCATATCCACCCGGACGTTTTTCCCGGAGACCTTGCCCAGCAGCGTCAGCACAGTTACCACAGAGCCGGTACCGGTGCCGCAGGCATAGGTGAAGTCCTCCACCCCCCGCTCATAGGTGCGCTCATATACATGGTCCGGGCCGATGATCTCGTAAAAGTTCACGTTAGCGCCCTTGGGGAAATCCTTATAGAACCGCAGCTTACGACCCAACCGGAACAGTATCTGCGTGTCGAAATTCTTCAGGTCCTTCATGGGCACTGCCGCATGCGGGATGCCGGGGTCTCCCAGCTCCACATAGGCGCAATCATAGGTCGCGCCGTCCACCTCCGCCTTGCCATCCAGGCGCATGTTGCAGGGATCGTTGAGCCGCACACGGTACAGCCGGCGATCCACCCGCCAACCAGTGACCAGGCCCGCCGTGGTCTCCACCTTCTGCACCTCGCCGGCCAATCCGTTTTCATAGCCATATCGGCAGATGCAGCGGGCACCGTTGCCGCACATCTCCCCCACGGAGCCATCGGAATTGAAAAACAGCATCTTGTAGTCGCCGCCGTAGGTGGGCTTTTTCACCACCATGAATCCGTCGGCACCGATGGACATATGCCGCTCACAGACAGTGCGGATGATCTCCGGCCAATTCTCATCGGGTATAGCATCCTGTCGGTCATCCACCACAATAAAGTCGTTGCCGGCACCGTTCATTTTCCAAAACTCCATGGCGTAACGCCCTCCTTTTTGCTTGTAATTGCATTGTACATGTCCTTTATAAGCTTGTCAAATTTTTGTCATAGTCCTATTATTCGGATGTACCGTCCTAAAATCAGGACTATCGCGCATATTTTATGGCACTTTCCTACCAAGAGATAGGCTATACACAGTGGCCGACATATGCAGACCCCCGGCTTCCGCGTAAAGCAGATCCCGGGGGCCACCATCCTATAATTCTCTTTTCCCTTCTGCTGGCGTATTCCGTTTTATCGGCCCCTTCCCTCCTGCCTCAGGATCCTCCTGTAAAGCCATAGAGCTGCCAACATAGAGACGCAATCCACAATGGGCTGCACCATGGTACAGCCGTACATGGGGAGTAATCCATTCAGCAGAAACAGCAGCGGGATATCCAGTACGCCCTTGCGCAGCACGGAGCAAATCAGGGATTCCTTCACTCGTCCCATAGCCTGAAACTGGGTGATCATGGGGTAGCATACGGCCATCATCGGCATAGCCAGCACCATGATTCGCAGAAAGGACGCTCCGTAGGCAACGGTGGCTGGTGTGTCAATAAATAGTCCCACCAGCATCGGCGCTAGCAGCTCATAAGTCAGCACACACACCAGCGAAAATACAACCGATACGCCGCAGCCCAGCTTAAATACCTGATGCCGCCGCTCCTGGTTGCCGGCAGCGTAGTTATAGGCCAGCAGCGGCAGTATGCCGCCGGAAACGCCTATGGAAAAATACAGGGGCAGCATGTCCAGCTTTTTGACGATACCCAGCGCAGCCACTGCATCGGTGTCGTAGGCGGACATGAACTTCATCAGTGCCCCTACTGCCACCATGGTCAGCAAATACTGGGCACAGGAGGGAAAGCCGATTTTCACTATGCTGCCCATGTGCTTAGCGGTATACCGCATGCTGCCGGGCCGCAGCGATACCACTGAGCTGCGGCGCCTGTTAAAAATGCAGAAGAGCAGAAACAACGTACCAATGCCATTGGAGATGGCTGTAGCCAGCCCCGCCCCCTGGGCTCCCAATCCCAAAAACTGCGGCAGCACGAATAGTGGATCCAGGGCAATGTTGATAAGGCCGCCCAGAGATACGCCCGCCGACGCTATCCCCGCACTGCCCTCTGCGCGCAGGAGGTTTGCAAGCAAAATGTTGATGATGGCGCAGGGACCGCCCCAAATAACTACCCATTTGGCATAGTGGAACGCCAACGCATACGTCTCCGACGTAGCTCCGCACAGATGCAGCAATGGTGATGCAAGCCAAGCGAAGACAACGGAAAACAGCACCGCCGCAAGCAGACACCACCAAAAGGAGATGGCCGCAATGCATCGGGCATCCGTGTCTTCATGCCGTCCCAAGGCCCGGGCCATGCAGCTGGCCCCACCTACGGCAAACAGATTGGCGATGGCCGTCATCAGTACGGTAATGGTGTACGCCACCGATACCGCCGCCGTCTGCAGCGGGTCGTTTAGTAGTCCTACAAAATAGGTGTCCGCCAGATTGTAGGCCAACAACACCATCTGACTGGCGATAGCGGGTAAAATCTGCCGCCGCACCGCCTGGGACGCGGGCATTTGCTCAAATAGATAAGTTTTATCGGTTGAACGATCCATATCGTGCCTCCCGCATATTATTCGGAATCATTTTACACCGGATAAAAACAGATAGCAAGCAAAGAAGCTGTCGTATGAATCGTATTCTTCAAGTATTCCTCTAATCCCGCCCCTCCCACCTATTCATTTGCACATTGAGCTGTCCCCTTGCTTCAAATGAATCTGCGCAGGGCATTTACACGGTTATTGGGATTCTGTCCCCATGATCTCAAAAAGCTTTCCCGCTTTTCTGTGCCGGACAACGATTTTCGTTGTGTTTTTCTCCTCAGTATGCTACCATAAAAGAAACAAACCAGCAGCGGCACAGTAAGCCGCATGAAAGGAGTTCCCATGAAGAAACCACCCAAACCTAAAGATACGGCCCGCCGGCTCAAGGCCACAATCCGCCAGCAGCCGGCTGTTTTTGCCGTTTATGTAGTTCTGCGGCTGATTGTGGTGGCAGAGCTGGTTCTGTCCATCCTCCGGGGCGAATACGAGAGTGCCTTCATCTGCCTGCTGGTGCTGATTTTGTTTATTTTGCCTTTTTTCATCCAGCAAAACTTCGGTATCCAACTGCCGACCACCCTGGAAATCATCATACTTCTGTTCATATTTGCGGCAGAAATACTGGGCGAGCTGGAGGGTTATTTCATCACCTACCCCAACTGGGACACCATGCTCCACACCACTACAGGCTTTCTCTGCGCAGCCACCGGCTTTGCCCTCATTGATATTCTCAACCGAAACAGCCGCATCAAGTTTCAGCTCTCCCCCATATATGTGGCTTTGGCTGCTTTCTGCTTTTCCATGACCGTGGGTGTGCTGTGGGAATTTTTCGAGTTTGGTATGGATCGGCTCTTCCATCTGGATATGCAAAAGGACACGGTGGTTCAGAGCATCACCTCCGTGATGCTGGATCCCACTAACAGCAATACCCCCGTCACGATAGACGGTATCCACTCTGTGGCGGTCAACGGCAACGACCTGGGCTTTGACGGCTATTTGGATATCGGCCTGTATGATACCATGGAGGATCTGTTCGTCAACTTTATTGGCGCCGTGACCTTCAGCGTTATTGGGTATTTCTATATCAAGCACCGGGGCAAGGGAAAGCTGGCCCGGGCTTTCATCCCGACCCTCAGCGAGCAGGAGGAGCAAGACCCCGCCGCGCCGGACTCTTCCCGGGAAAACTCTAAATAACACACCGCGGCCCACCACTATTCTGCCCTCCCCTGCATCTGTTTTTACAGTTGTGCTAGTCTGCTGTTGTCCAACGGCTTTTCCCTAAAGGTCGTGCAGAGGTGGCTGGGCCATTCGGACATAAAAATGCTAACTTCTACGGCCATTTAGATGCAGCTCGGAAGCAATCTATAGCGGACAAAATGGGCAGACTGTTTTCCACCGCTGCGAATGAATGATGGTGTCAGAAAACTGTTAGAAATCAGACGATTTTCTGATCCGCAACAGAAAAAGAAAAAGTCCCGAAACCCTTGTAGTTTCAGGACTTTTTTGGTCCGAGTGTCGAGATTCGAACTCGAGGCCTCTTGAACCCCATTCAAGCGCGATACCAAACTTCGCCACACCCGGATATTTTATTTTTTACGTCTTCGGAATCGAATCAGCTTATTTATAATACCACCGGGCGCGGCAAATGTCAACATATTTTTTCCGAAAAAACCATCTTTTCTTCTTTTGTTTTTATTGACAAAGCTTTCCCCCTATGGTAAAATAATTCTTGCGTTTGGGTTGAGCGCACTTTCACACACGGAGAGATGGCTGAGTGGTCGAAAGCACCGGTCTTGAAAACCGGCGATGTGAAAGCATCCGTGGGTTCGAATCCCACTCTCTCCGCCAAACCGCATTATATGGTTTTGCAGAAGTACCCAAGTGGCCGAAGGGGCTCCCCTGCTAAGGGAGTAGGCGGCTTAAAAACCCGCGCGAGGGTTCGACTCCCTCCTTCTGCGCCAAATAAAGCCTCCGGCTATGCCGGAGGCTTTATTTTTTTATTCCGCCCATACAAGTTTCGGCTGTATCATGCTGTACAGATACCTCTGTGCATCTCCCTCCTGATTATATAGTCCGCAGAAGATGCCCCGGGCATACTCCAGGCCCTTCTCGGAGTAGATCTCCACCAGGGTCAATCCATCGTAAAGCCCCGGGTCGTTCCAGGCAATGGCCAGCTTGCCGTCCTGCAGCGCCATGGACATGGCCTCAAAATCATACCTTGAATCCCCTTCGCCGGGATTATGTCGCTGCATGATCGCGTCCCTATCTACCTCCTCGTCCTCCCAGCCATAGCGTATCCCATCCAGGGCGGCCAGGGAATACAGATCCGGCATGTGGCAGGAGAATACCTGCTCCAGACCGCTCTCCCCATTCTGCAGCACCGTCAGCTGCTTGCCCACAGCCACGGCATAGAAGTCGACACCCCTGTTCACCTGCACAATGTCCTTATAGGTCCACTGATTCACGACCTCTTTGCCGCTCATGTCGTAGTAGCGCTGCTCCCACTGATGTTCGCCCAGCTCTCCCTCTATGGGGAGGGTCTGCAGCAGGGTAAAATCATCGCCCCGGAGCACCTGCAGCATCATCTGTCCATCCTCCTCAAAAAACAGCAGCAACTTATCCCCGCCGGGGCTGGCAGACAGCTTTGTCACGTGCTGCTTTTCGATGTCCAGCGGATACACCAGATCCAGCCGCTTTTGGGACTTCTCGTCTCTTACCAGCCACAGGCCGTAGCCCTCCGGCGCCCATTCGGCCCGGGGGTGCGCATCGGCTTCAAATCCGGCCGTCACCACTGTTCCGCCGGTCACCGCCACGGCCTGGGACACAGAGCTTCTTTCGGTCCGGTATTCCCCGCTCACATAGTACCGCAGTCCGTCACCGGTGCTGCAGGCTGAGATGGTAACGCTGTCGCCCGGGTCCACCGGGATCTGCAGCACCGGGAAATCCCGGTAATCGCCGTTTTCCTTCACATCCTGGGCTGTGAGCATAGCACCCGAGCCCCCATAGCTCAGACACAGGTCGTAGCTTTGGGCAAAATCCGCCAAATTGATCGTTACCTCATCCGCCGGGTTCTGTATATGCTGGCGCAGATATGCCATCAGCTCCGGCGTTTCCGGGAGCAGGCGGCGGATGGTGTAGGGGGCAGACGCACCGATGGAGTTATACTGATAGTCGGTCTTCTGCCCGCAGGTAGTCTTTGTCACCCAGCTCTCCGTGCCCAGGTCATGCTCCGTGGTCCACAGCACCCGGTTGTGGAGCAGGTCATACTCCGTCATGTGCAGCCCCCGGGCCACGGATTCTTCCCCCCGGGCCACGATGTTGGTAAACTCCACCTGTTCCTGGGTCCGGCACATCCAAGCCGTCACCGCGGTGAAGCCGCCCAGTGACAGCAGAAACAGCACCAGCGTCATGGCAATGGCCCGCTTCATGTCTCTCCCTCCTCCGTCAGATCCCGGATGGTCTTTTGGATCCGGTCGCCCCGATAGTCATAGGTCCGCTTGATGCAGCTCATCAGATCCTCTCCGGCGTCCTCCAGCTCGTCGACGGTGTGGTCGCCCACAATACGTCCCTCCCGCAGCAGCACCGCCCGGGAGATGAAATCCTTCACCTCCTCCAGCAGGTGGGTGGACAGGATCACCGTCTCCTGCTCCGTGAGGATGCCCAGCAGCACCTTGTAAAAGTCCTCCCGGTTGAAGATGTCGTTGCCGGCGAAGGGCTCATCCATGAGGATGTAGTCCGCCCCCTGTGACAGGGCCAGCACTACCTCAAACTGGTTCTGCATACCCACGGAATAGCTCCGCAGCGCCTTGTCCATGGGCAGGCCGAAAAAATCCATCAGAGCCTCAAAGCGTTTATCGTTGAACCGGGGGAAATGCTCCCGGTAGAACTCCCGGTGCGCCTTGGGCGAGAGCCGGGGGAAGAAGCTGTGCTCGCAGGTGGCAAAGCTGAGCCGTGCGATGTTGCCGCAGCCGATGGCCTCCCCGTCCAGAGTCACCTCCCCCTTGTGACCTATGAGGCCCAGGATGCATTTCATCAGCGTGGTCTTTCCCGCGCCGTTTTCGCCGAACAGGCCCACGATCTGCCCCGGCGCAAAGGCCACGGACACATCCTGCAGGGCGGCTTTCTTTCCATATACTTTTGTGATGTTTTTCAGTTCCAGCATGGTCTGTCCCTCCTCAAAACGGCAAGCAGCTCTCCGGCGTTATGAACCGCCAGATGATATAATAAACGCCCAGCAGCACCGCGCACAGCATAGCGCCGTACACCATATACCTGACCGGTGCCCGCAGCACATAGGCAAAAAGTGGCTTTCTTCCCTCCGGCAGCCGCCGCATGAGGTACAGGCTCCGGCTCCCCCGGCTGAAGCTGACATACAGCAGCACCGCCCACACGGCGGCAATAATGGCGAAGTATACCAGCAGCCACAAAGCGCAGCCCTCATAGTCTGTAAAGGGTGCGATCCTCGCCCCTGCGACGAGCGTTTTCTTCCTCAGTACGCTGTCATAGGTGAACAGAGCCTGGTAGTCACGGGAATACTTGGTAACAAACCAAAGCATGGAGCCCGTCAATCCGCCAATGAAGGCGCCGTTAAGGCTGGATAAGGTGCTGCCCGGGTCCACATTGGGCGGCAGCAGGCTCTCAATCCTGCCCTGCATACAGGAAATCTTCATCCTCGTCGCCTCCCTTCCAGCTGTAGATGGTAAGCCCGATCACAATAGCCTGAGCCACTATGAGCAGGATATAATATGATGAGTGTTGAAGATCCACGCAATAGCCTGCCGCGGTCAGTATCACGGCGATGGCCATGGCGATACCGCCGAGCTTCTCCTGCCAGCCCTTCACCGCCACGTCCACGCAGCCCACGGCGCAGGCCGCCATCGCCACGGCGTGGCTGACCCAGGCCAGAGCATCTCCCGCCGGCAGGAGATTGTGCAGCAGGGCGCTCCCGTAATAGGCTAAAATCAGGCTCTGGGGGCCGATGCCATTGGGCTCCGGCATGTTTTTCATCCGCAGGGTCATCACTCCAAAGATCACCAGCGCCGCTAAGGCCCAAAAGAGCAGCAGCATCATGAAGTCATACACCACCCACAGCAGGCAGGCGGTGCCTTCCCGCACCTGCAGCCGCCGCATGGTGTACCCGGTCTTTGCACCCTTTCCGCCGCCGCTCTTGGCAAGGACAGAGCACAATCCCCCCAAGCCCAGGGCCAGCGGCGCAGCCATCTTGCTGGCCTTGGGCAGCTCCGACAGGGCCAGGTCGTCCTCATAGGTCTGATCCGCACCGTATTCATCCACATAGTGTACAGGCCCGCTGCCCGGCGTCAGATAAAGCAGGGCACCCGCCAGGGCCACCGAAACTATCATCAGTGCCAATCCCTGCCAAAAGCTGCCCCGAGCCGCCAGACCGAACACAGACAAATATCGCTTCATCCTTCTCCCTCCTCGTCATACAGCCGCCGCAGCAGCTCCACAGCCTCCTCTTTTTTAAGGCCCATCCCTTTCATGGCCGCCACCGTCTCCTGCACCTCTGTGCGAAACAGCTCCGAGCGAATCTGATCGATCTGCTCCCGGGATGCTGTGATGTGGCTCCCCGCACCGGGCCGAGACTGGATCAATCCCTCCTCCTCCAATTGTCGGTACGCCTTCTGCACCGTGTTGGGATTCACCGCCAGCATTGCGGAGAGGATCCGCCGGGACGGCAGCTCGTCCCCATTCTGTACAGTGCCCGCCGCAAGCCCCTGCTTCACATGGCGGATCATCTGCAGGTAGATGGGCACCCCTTCTACACTATGGAAATTCTCAAATGAGATCATGGCATCCTGGCACCTCCCGTCTAAAGCAAAATTGTACTATGCGTATAATACAGTTTCTATCTGTATTATACGCATAGTACAGTTCTCATGTCAATATGTTTTTCAGAAAAATTTTACCGCCGCTCCACCAATGCCACGGCGTGGGCGGCCATGCCGCTGCCGTCGCCGGTGAAGCCCAGGCCCTCCTCGGTGGTGGCCTTCACCCCCACCTGTTCGGTGTCAATGCCCAAAGCCCCGGCGATATTCCGGCGCATCCGGGCCCGATAGGGCGCCAGCTTCGGTGCCTGGGCCAGGATGGTGGCGTCGATATTCACCACGGTGACGCTCCGCTTTTTCAGCTCTCCGGCCACTCTTTCCAGCAGCACCAGGCTGGAAATGCCGCGAAACTCCTCGCTGCTGTCCGGAAACAGACAGCCGATGTCCTCCAGCCCCGCTGCGCCCAACAGGGCGTCCATAACGGCGTGGACCAGCACGTCCGCGTCGGAATGACCCTCCAGCCCCTTTTCATAGGGGATGTCCACCCCGCCCAAAATCAGCTTCCGCCCGGCCGCCAGCCGATGCACATCATAGCCGTGGCCGATTCGTAAATTCGTCATGCCCTCTCCTCCCGCTTCTTCAGAATCGCCTCCGCCACAGTGAGGTCCAGGGGCCGGGTGATCTTGATGTTCTCCCCATCTCCGGGCACCAGCTGCACCTGCTTGCCCAGCCGCTCTACAGCGGCGCAGTCGTCGGTGATATTCACCCCGCAGGTAATGGCCGATTGCAGGGCGGCTTTTAAAAGCTCCGCCTGGAACACCTGGGGCGTCTGCACGGCGTACAGAGTTGTCCGCTCCGGTGTGGAGCGCACCACGCCGTTTTCATCCGCCACCTTGATGGTGTCCGTCACCGGCACCGCCGGGGCCGAGGCATTGGTGATTTGGGCGCTCTCCGCCACCGCGTCAAACAGCTCCGGGGTAATCAGCGGCCGGGCTCCGTCTTGCACCGCAATGAGCTCCGCCCGGCTATCCGCCGCCAGGGCTCCTGCCAGCACGGATTCCGGCCGGGTCTCGCCGCCCCGCACCACCTTCACCGGCTTTTGAAGCCCGCATTTCTTGCACAGGTCCGCCAGGGGCATCATCAGATCCTCCCGGGTCACCAGGATGATCTCGTCCACCCGCTCCGCCGCGTTCACCGCCCGAAGAGTGTGCTCCAGCACCGGCCGATTTCCTAAGGGCAGGAGTAGTTTGTCCTGTCCCATGCGCTCCGAGCGGCCCGCAGCCACAACCACAGCCGTACAAAATGGCCTGCCGGGCTTGTGCAGACCCCGAATTTTATCCAAAAGCTTTCCCATGCAGCAGCCTCCCGTTTTTAGGAATCCTCAGGCGCCGGGCGGCGCCGTAGCTTCATTCAATCTTATCGCCAGTGTACCACAGCGGCGATTATTTTGCAACAAAAGGCTCCCGACCGAAATCGGGAGCCTTTTGACTTCTCAGGTGTCACATTGCTCATAGGACGTCCGGGGGCTCTTCCAGCCAATCTGTACCTCACCGTCTGAATAAGTATAGATAACTTGTGTGTTTTCTCTGATGCCGTCATCGGCCAGCAAATCATATACGCCGTCCTTACCCAAATCCACGATTCCGTACCCATTCGTCAAATAATAGGATGGCATACGCAAAAGGATCTCGGCAACGGGCTGTCCAGACCACTCGCCCTCCACCTCTCGGTAAAAAAACAGGTCGCCGTTTTCCCCTTGTGTCACAAAGGTTTCCTCAAGCCCGAATAGTGGCAGCTCTGTGGGCTTTCCTTCCCCAGCGTACACATATTTTTCGTGGTAGACCTCCGATTTCAGCTCTGTAATTTTCCCCTTATTGGTACGGTCATCATAGGTAAAATCCGCCTGTATGGTCCGCCAGGCAATTCTGTTGCCGTCGATCAGATCGGCGGCGCCTGCATCTTGGCTCCATGACTCCTCTAAAAGCTGTAGTCGCAGATACTGCCCTTCCCAGAACACCAGGGCCCAATCATAGTCATCCGTGTGGCCACGGTACGAATACAGCGCCTCAATTTCCGCATCCTTAACGGTAATAAAGTGCCTATTCTCCTGCCATCTGCGGCTGAACTCTACACCCAAGACGATAAGCGCCGCCGCCACGACCACCACCAGGGCGGTGATGAGCCGCCGGATGTCACGCCGCTTCTGCTGCACCGTGTCCTTGGAAATTTCCACCACCGCCTGCAGGCTCTCATCGGTCTGCACGGTCTCTTTCCTCTTTTCTTCTGTCATAGGCTGCTCCCTTTCTTCCGCCGCGGGTATCCGGCAGCTCAGAAGCTCTCCAATACTGACGGACAACTCCTCCGCCAGCGGCTCCAGCAGTGTCACATCGGGGTAGCTAAGCCCGCGTTCCCACTTGCTGACAGCCTTGTCCGTCACATGGAGCTTTTCGGCAAGCTGCATCTGGGTCATACCCAACTGTTTTCGGTTTTCAGCAATATATTTGCCAAAGCTTTGTTTATCCATAGGTGTCACCTCGCTTTCATCATAGCGGTAGAGTGATTTTTTGGCAACCGACCGGCGGTAGAGTGCAAGAAAAAAGGGGCGGACAGCACTGTCCGCCCCCTACATTTCATTGGTTCATCTTCTGTTGTGGGGATACCAGATCTTCTGCTTTTCCGCTTCCCGGATCAGCTCCTCCCGGAAGTCGGGGTGGGCGATGGAGATGAGCTTTTCCGCCCGCTCCCAAACGCTGAGCCCCTTGAGACACACACATCCGTATTCCGTGACCACATACATGGTGTTCACCCGCGTATCCGTGACTACAGATCCGGTCTGGAGGGTGGGCCGGATGCGGGAGGAGCGGGTACCGTCCTTGTTCTCGTGGGTAGAGGACAGGCAGATAAAGCTCTTGCCGCCCTTGGACAGGTATGCGCCCAGGACGAAATCCTGCTGGCCGCCGGCGCCGGAAATCTGCTTGATGCCCGCCGTCTCGCCGTTCACCTGGCCATAGAGGTCCACATCCACAGCGTTATTGATGGAGATAAAATTGTCCAGCTGCGCCACGGTGCGCACATCGTTGGTGTAGCTGATGGGTGCCGCCATGCAGGCTGGGTTGTCATCCAGGTAATCATAGAGCTTTTGGGTTCCGGCGGCAAAGGCATACACCTGGCGGCCCCGATCCAGGTTTTTCTTCATGCAGGTGACCTTGCCGGCCATGGCCAAATCTACATAGGCATCTACATACATCTCCGTATGCACGCCCAGGTCCTTCAGGTCGGACTCACACAGCATGGCACCCACGGTGTTGGGCATGCCACCGATACCCAGCTGCAGGCAGGCGCCGTTGGGGATCTGCTCCACAATGAGCTTGGCCACTGCCTTATCCACCTCAGTAGCGGGGTTAGAGGGCTGGATGCCCATGGGGTCGTTGCGCCCCTCCACGATCATGTCCACCTCGGAAATATGGATGCAGTTGTCAAAGCCGCCCAGGCACCGGGGCATATTCTGGTTGACCTCCACGATGACCACCTTGGATTTCTCAATAACAGCCCGCAGGTGAGAGGCAGACAGGCCGAAATTGAAATAGCCGTGCTTATCCATGGGCGTCACCTGGAACATAGCCACATCCGGAGGCGTAATATGATCGGTGTAGTACCGAGGCAGCTCGGAATAGCGCATGGGCTCATGGAAACCGGCGCCGCTGGCAATGTGGTGCCGCTCCACGGCGCTCATATGGTGGGAATTGAAAATAATGTGGTGAACGGGATCTTCGATATCAAAAATAGCCGGCTTCCACAGGCTGATGCCGCCTCGAACCTTTACATCCTCCAGCTCCGGCGCACGCCGGGCCAGGGCCTCGTCCAGCGCCCGGGGATGAATGGCGCAGAAACCGTAGTCCACCCAATCGCCGGACTTGATGACCTTTACCGCTTCATCCGCTGTGGTCAGCTTTTGCCGGTACATTTCCATGTAATCCATACCTTAACTCCTCCAAATCTTCGTGTGCTCTCGGCACTTTTTTACATTATAGCACTGCAAAAAAACAAAAAACAGCGTCTTTGTGAAAATAATATCATTATTGGAGAAATGCCTAATTTTTTTAGGTTTTTTTGTTGCACATTGTATGTGTTTAGCAGACATTGTATGTTCCGGACCAGTGCGCGCACCGCCCCGGCAACCCACTCTCTTTGCGGAGTAGACGGCTCAATTCGTCTGGTGTGGGCTCCCCTAAAGTCCTTGCCGGGCATAGCTTATGCCTCGTCGCTGCGCCTCCACCGGGTACAAATAAGGAGGCCGAGAGCTTTGTGCTCTCGGCCTCCAATATACTTTTACTATTCCTCACCGCAGCCGGCGGAGGGTCTCCACAACCAGGTTCCAGGTACGCTGGACGGAGGAAATATACATCCGCTCCCGAGGTGTATGGATCTGGCTCACCTCCGGACCCATGGCCACAGCGTCCAGGCCGGGGAGCTTATCGGCCAGCATACCGCACTCCACGCCGCCGTGCAGCACCTCTATCTTGGGGGCGTGGCCGTACTGCTCCGTGAACACCTCTACGATCAGGGCCCGCAGAGGAGAATCCTCCCGGAACTCCCAGGCCGGATAGCTGCCGCTGACAGACATCTTGCCGCCCAGCAGGTCACACAGCAGCTCCAGCTTCTGCAGGAGCATCTCCTTCTGCGTGTTCATATTGCTGCGCACACAGAAGGTGGCCACCACGGAATCCGCCTCCGTGGCGAGAATGCCCAGGTTCAGGGAGGTCTGGACCAAGCCCTCTACCTCCCTGCTCCGCTCCAGCACACCGTTGGGAGCGCACTGCAGCAGGGCCAGGACGCGGTGGGTGGAGTCAGCGTCCATGGGCAGAACATCACTCCGGCAGGGTGCTACGGTGACAGCAATATCACTGTCAGCCACGGCATACTCCCTGAGGAAGATCTTTTCCATCTTTTGGCAGATAACCGTTGTCTTTTCCGCATCCGCCACGGTCAAAACAGCGCTGGCAGAGACGGGAATGGCGTTATCCTTGCCGCCGCCGGAGAGAGTGACCAGCCGGCCGTCGTTCTCCTGCAAAAATGCGTACAGGATCCGGCCCAGCAGCACCATGGCGTTAGCCCGGCCCCGGTCGATGGCAGCGCCGGAGTGGCCGCCCAAAAGGCCGGAGACAGTGATCTCCACCGTTTCTCCCGGGAAGGTATCCCGCTTTACAGGCACTGCAATATCAACCCTGGCAGCACCGGCGCAACCGGCGGTGATCTCGCCCTCCGTCTCGGAGTCCAGGTTCAAAAGCAGGCGGCTCTTAAGGCCCGACAGGTCGATGCCGGCAGCACCCTTCATCCCGACCTCCTCGTCCACCGTAAGCACGACCTCCAGGGGCGGATGGGGAATATCCTTGCTATCCAGCAGGGCCAGGCCCATGGCCACGGCGATGCCGTCGTCTGCGCCCAAGGTGGTGCCTTCGGCGTAGATCAGGTCCCCGTCCACCACCAGATCCAGGCCCTCACGAGCCATGTCCTTGGTGCAATCCGGGGCCATTTCACAGACCATGTCCATGTGACCCTGGAGCATCACGGCGGGAGCGTTCTCATAGCCAGGAGTACCGGGCTTGCAGAGGATCACATTCCCCAGCTCATCCTGCTGCACCGCAAGGCCACGATCGCGGCCAAACTGCACCAAATAATCGCTGAGGGCCTGTGTGTTTCCGCTGCCGTGGGGAATACGGCACAGCTCCTCAAACCAATGAAGTACCCCACGAGGCTCCAAGCCTTCCAATACTGCCATAACTTTTCCTCTTTTCTTTTTTATTTTTTGCAGGTATAGCTTTTCCTTCTTTTTTACTTTCCCGTCAGGCGGCGGGCCACATACACACCGCTGGCAGAGGCATGGGACAGGGAGTGGGTGATGCCGCTGCCGTCGCCGATAACATACAGCCCCTTGCAGCAGCTCTCCAGATTTTCGTCCACCGCCACCTCCATATTATAGAACTTCACCTCCACGCCATAAAGCAGGGTGTCGTCATTGGCGGTGCCGGGGGCAATTTTATCCAGAGCGTAAATCATCTCGATGATACCGTCCATCAGGCGCTTGGGCAGAACCAAGCTCAAATCGCCCGGGGTAGCCTTGAGGGTTGGGGTCACCAGCCCCTCATCGATACGCTTTTGGTTGCTGCGACGGCCCCGAACCAGGTCGCCAAAGCGCTGGACGATAACGCCGCCGCCCAGCATATTCGACAACCGGGCGATGCTCTCGCCGTAGCCATTGCTATCCTCAAAAGGCTCGGAGAAGTGCTTCGCCACCAGCAGGGCGAAGTTGGTATTCTCGGTTTTCATGGCGCTGTCTTCATAGCTGTGACCGTTTACGGTTACAATGCCATTGGTATTCTCGTTGACAACGATACCGTTGGGGTTCATGCAGAAGGTGCGGACATTGTCCTCAAACTTCTCCGTACGGTAGACAATCTTGCTCTCGTAGAGCTCATCGGTGAGGTCGGAGAATACAACAGCCGGGAGCTCCACCCGGACACCCAGGTCCACGCGGTTACTTTTGGTGGGGATGTGCATTTCCTTGCACACGGTCTGCATCCACTTGCTGCCGCTGCGGCCTACGGAGACAATACACTGGTCGCAATCCATCTCCCCGGCAGCAGAGGTCACCCGGTAGCCTCCCTCCGGCAGGGCCGAAAGGTGCTCCACTGGGGTGTCGAAGTAAAAGGTCACCTTGTCCTTCAGGTGGTCATAGAGATTCTGCAGGACCACAAAATTGATGTCGGTGCCTAAATGGCGGACGGAGGCGTCCAGCAGGTTCAGCTTATGCTGGATACAGAGCTTCTTAAACTGGGTCCCGGCGGTGGAATAGAGCTTGGTGCCCTCGCCGCCGTAGCGCATATTGATGTCATCCACATAGCGCATCAGCTCCAGAGCCTTCTCCTTGCCGATATGCTGGTGAAGCGTGCCGCCGAAATCATTGGTGATGTTATACTTACCATCGGAAAAGGCGCCTGCGCCGCCGAAGCCGCTCATAATGGAGCAGCTCTTGCACTTGATGCAGGTCTTGACCTTATCACCGTCGATAGGACAGTGGCGCTTTTCCAGGCTGTGGCCCGCCTCGATGACAGCAATACGCAAAGAGGTATCCCGCTCTGTCAGCTCGTAGGCGGCAAAAATGCCGCCGGGGCCTGCGCCGATTATAATGACATCATACTTCATATTCGTTCCTCCTGATGAGCAGTATCCAGCGTGCGGAATCCATCTGTTCGCCTCGCTGTTTTTGTTTTTTAAAGCCTTAAAAAACTCCAAAAACCATGGTTTTAGTGCCGCAGTGTTCCCTTTTTCAGGGCTCCCGCGCGCACTACTTCTTACCATTGCTGCAGTATTCCCGCTCTATGGGCAGCCCTATTATACCCCGCAATATTTTCTATAAAAAATGCTTATGGTTTTCTTTTTTTTATAAGCCGACATTATTATAGCAGGTATTTTCTATCTGTCAAGGGAAAAAGCAGGGGCAGCCGTAAGGGATATAACCGTTGCCCGACAGCAGGGTGAAGTGCCCTCGCTCTACACATAGCTTGCGGGTTCACCGCAAGCTCGGGCGGGTCGATACAGCCCCTATATTTCTTCTCTCGGACCCGGGCGAAGGCCCTGGCCCAGGGACTGCAAGGTGATGGAGCCGGCGGAAAGCTCTGTGAGCCGCTGCTGCAGCCGCTGGGGGCCATCCCCGGGCAGAGATGCCGTAACCGTGACCTGGGCGGCATAAACTACGTCATCCAGGATACCATCCACGGCGGCGATCTCCAGCTTTACGCGCTCCAGCAGGCCATAGTCGCACTCCAGCTGCACCTGCTCCCACAGGCCCATGGCGGAGACGCCGGCGGCAGAGAGGGCGTCCCGGGCGGCCTTTCCATAGGCCCGGGTCAGCCCTCCGGCTCCCAGCAGTATACCGCCGAAATACCGGGTGACCACGCAGCACACATTGCCCACGCCCTCTCGCTGGAACACATTGAGCATGGGCTGGCCCGCCGTGCCCTGGGGCTCCCCATCGTCACTATAGCGCAGGATATTATCGCCCAGGATGTAGCACCAGCAGTTGTGGCGGGCATCGTGGTATTTCTTTTTAGCGGAGCGGATGCGCTCCTGAGCCTCCTCCTCGGAGGAGACGGGCCAGACCTGACCGATAAACCGGGAGCGCTTTTCGGTGAACTCGCTCTGGGCAGCAGAAAAGGGGATCTTCTGCACGGTCATTGCTCCCAATCCTCCTTTTCCTCCTGCCAGCCCTCGATGTAGTCCTTCAGCTGGCCCATAATGCGGGGAGTACACACCGCTGTAATATCCACGGTCTCGCCGTATTCCACGTTTTCCACCTTGGCCTCCCGGTATAGGCCGTCTAAGAGCCCTGCCTTGTCGTATGGCAGATGGATGGTCACCCGGCGGGTTCCCTTGTCCAGCTTTTCATCCACAGCCTGCAAAAGCCGCTTGATGCCCTCGCCGGTTTTGGCGGAGATATACACACTGTCCTTCTCCCGGGGCAGAGCTCCGGAAAAAGCCAAATCGCACTTGTTATACACCCGTAGACAGGGAATGTGATCCGCCTTCAGCTCACGAATCAGGTCATCCACCACCTGAGCCTGCTGAGCCCACTGGGGATTGGATAGATCGATGACATGGAGCAGCAGGTCTGCATACTCCAGCTCCTCCAAGGTAGCCTTGAACGCCTCCACCAGCTGGTGGGGGAGCTTGCGGATAAAGCCCACGGTGTCGGAAATCACCACATCCAAGGTATCGCTGACGGTGAGCAGCCGGGTGGTGGTATCCAGAGTATCGAATAGGCGGTTATTGGCCGGGATGCCCGCGCCGGTAATGGCGTTTAGGAGGGTGGATTTTCCGGCATTGGTGTAGCCCACAATAGCCACCACCGGGATCTCGTTTTTCATCCGACGCTGGCGCTGGGTATTGCGGACCCGGCGCACCTCCTCCAGCTCCTCCTTGAGCTTATCGATCTTACGGTGGATGTGGCGGCGGTCCGTCTCCAGCTGGGTCTCGCCCGGGCCCTTGGAGCCGATAGGCCCCTTGCCGCTGGTGCCCGCCTGGCGCTCCAAATGCGTCCACATACCGATCAGCCTGGGCAGCAGATACTGGTACTGGGCCAGCTCCACCTGGAGGCATCCTTCCCTGGTCTTAGCCCGCTGGGCGAAAATGTCCAGAATGAGTCCACTTCGGTCGATGACCTGCACACCCAAAAGCTCCGTAAGCACACGGATCTGCGACGGCGACAGGTCATTGTCAAAGATGACCAGAGTGGCACTCTCCAAAGTCACCATGGTCTTGACCTCCTCTACCTTGCCCTCGCCGATGAAGCTGTGGGGGTCGGGCTTATCCCGGCTTTGGAGGATGCTGCCCACCACCTGGCCCCCGGCTGTCTCCACCAGCGCGGCCAGCTCCTGCAGGCTCTCCTCGTCTGTGCTGTCCTCCCGGAGCACCGGGGAGCGCAGGCCCACCAGCACCGCCAAATCCCGTTTATTCTCTTGCAGTTGTGTGCGTTCCATAGCGTAACCTCATTTGAAGAAATATCTTAGTATAGTTTATCATAAACGGTAAAAATGTACAACACTCGATAAAAAGCCCTGTGCCAAAAAAAATAGGGCCACGATTCACATTAGTCAAGTAAAAACGGTTTGAGAAATAAGGTCTTATGGTTTATAATTAAGCAGCGCTCACCGTCTGACATGTTTCAAAAAACCGCAAGGCACAGCAGTGTAGTCTGCTGTGCCTATTAGCTGTTCCTGCAGTGCTTTTTTTATAAGCCTCTTAAAAACTCGTCCTTCAGGCCACGACCGGCAAGGCCCTGACGCACCTGCTGCAGCAGGCGCTCCCTGTCCTGGTTCAATGTACCCTTCAGTGTGAGATAGTTAGAAGCGTGGTTCATACGAAACACGCTGCCGGGGCTATCAATCTGCTGCAAAAAGAGCTCCATTTCCTGCATCACCTCTACGGGCTTTAGCACATAGAAGCTCCCCTCGCGCACCCATTTTTCCAAAGGCGTACCCGGCTCCACCATCAGCGTCAGCAGGCCAATATACTCCGGGTTCATAGCGTTAAATGCCTGAGCCGTTTCCACAGCGTGCTCTCGCCACAGCTCCCGGCTGCCCAGGCCGGATATAGCCGTCACCGACAGCTGCAGCCCGCTTCGGCGGGCCTTCTGTCCCGCCGCAATGATTTGGGCAGCCGTATGGCCCTTGTCCATCCGCTCCAGCACCGCATCACAGCCGGACTCCAGACCCATATAGACCATCTTTAAGCCCTTTTCCCGCAACAGGCGCAGCTCCTCCTCGGACTTGATCTGCAGACTGGTGGGTGACGCGTAGCAGGTCACCCGCTGGCACTCAGGAAACAGGCCGTATATAAGGCCCAGAATCTGCACCAGATCATCGGTCTTACGCATCAGGGCGTCCCCGTCGGCTAAAAACACCCGCTCCACACGCCGGTAAACCCGGCGGGCCAGCTCAAAATCCTCCCGGATCTCCTCCATCGGCCGCATGGAGAAATGCTTGTCATCGTACATATCGCAAAAGGCACAGCGATTGTGGCTGCAGCCATAGGTCACCTGAATAATGAGGCTGTAGGCCTCGCTGGGCGGACGGTACACTTTTCCTTTATATCTCACTGTCAATTCTCCTTCCGTTTTCTGCGTGTTGTTTTTTATTTGACGGTTATTATACCGCATTTTTCCCAGGTTGAAAAGAGTATATTCTTTGAAGTAAAGCCATATAGTGTTCCATGGAAATCTACCGTCAAAGTGAAAGGAATGGTCAATGCCATGGAGGATTGCTATAACCGCGTGGAGCTCTGCGGAGAGGTTCTTACACTCCCGGAACCGTCCCACACCAACCACGGGGAGACTTTTTACCGCTTTATGTTGGCCGTGCCCCGTCTTTCCGGGCAAAGTGACGAGTTGCCTGTGCTGGTGCGGCAGAGCCTGTTACCGGAGGAAATGCAAGAGGGTGATACTATCTCCGTAACAGGACAGCTCCGGTCCTTCAATAATCGCAGTGGCCAGGGACGGCGGCTCATTCTCTCTGTCTTTGCACGAAATCTGGCACTAACGCCCGGCGCCAGCCCAGTAAATCGCATCTGCCTATATGGCGCGGTATGCAAGCCACCCGTGCTGCGCAGCACCCCTTTGGGCCGGGAAATCTGCGACATCCTGCTGGCTGTAAATCGGCGGTGCGGCCGGTCGGACTACCTGCCGGTCATCTGCTGGGGCCTTTTGGCGCGGCAGGCTGCAGAGCTGGAGACCGGCGACGGCTTCTGCGCTGAGGGGCGGGTCCAGAGCCGGAGCTACATAAAGGTAGAAGGCGGCGCAGCCCAGCAGCGCACTGCCTATGAGGTATCCATCATGCATATGGCAAAGCGGGAGGATTTTCCTCCGGAATAAAAAAGATGCGCAGGGCTCTGCGCATCTTTTTATGGTATCAGTGCTGATATTCAAACTCCAGATTGTACATGGACACAATATCCCCGTCCTGGATGCCCATCTGCTCCAGCCGGTCAAATAGCCCGCTTTGGCGCAGCATCTTGTCGAAATACATCCGGCTTTCATAGTCGGAGAAATTGATGTTGGCCATGAGCCGCTGCAGCCACGGCCCCTCCACCAGCCAAGTGTTGTCCTCCACATGGATAGTAAGCGGCTGGGAGGTGTCCACTTCCGGAGGCCGGGGCACATATTCCGGCTCGTACACCACCACCGGCGGCAGCTGTGAGAGCATCCGGCCGATGGTCTGTACCAGCTCCCTCGTCCCCTGGTGGGTTGCGGCGGACATCTCCAAGAAGCTGTAGCCCGCCTCCTCTACATGCTTTTTAAGGGTCTCCAACTGCTCCGGATCCTGCAAAAGGTCCGTCTTGTTGCCAACCACGATCTGGGGCCGCCGGGCAAGCTCCGGAGAATAATTTTTCAGCTCGTCATTGATGGCGTCAAAATCTGCCACCGGGTCCCGGCCCTCGCTGCCGGAGACATCCACCAGATGGACCAGCAGCCGGCAGCGGTCGATATGCCGCAGGAAATCGTGACCCAGGCCAGCGCCCTCACTGGCTCCCTCGATGATGCCGGGAATATCTGCCATGACGAAGCTGACGCCATCGTCTACATACACCACACCCAAATTAGGATACAGGGTGGTAAAATGATAATTGGCGATCTTGGGGTGTGCCTTACTCACTACGCTGAGCAGCGTGGATTTCCCCACATTGGGAAAGCCCACCAGACCCACATCCGCCAGCAGCTTCAGCTCCAGGACCACGTCGTGGCTCTCCCCTGGCAGACCCGCCTTGGCAAAGCGGGGCACCTGCCGGGTGGGAGTGGCAAAGTGCTGGTTGCCCCAGCCGCCCCGGCCGCCCTTGCAAAGGACAAAAGGCTCTTTATCCGACATATCCTTGATAATTTCACCGGTCTCCGCGTCCCGGATTAGGGTCCCCCGGGGCACCCGGATGGTCAGGCTCTCCCCGTCCTTGCCGCTCTTGCGGCCGCCCTGGCCGTCCACTCCGTTTCCGGCCACATATTTGCGCTTATAGCGAAAGTCCATCAGAGTGGACATATTGTCGTCCACCTGCACGATGATGCTCCCCCCGTTGCCGCCGTCTCCGCCGTCGGGTCCTCCCGCCGCAATGTATTTTTCTCTGTGAAAGGCCACCGCCCCGTTGCCGCCGTTTCCGGCCCGAACGGTAATGCGCGCCTTGTCAATAAATCCGTTAGCCATAGTTCTACCTCACAGCACAATTCAGCGTGTCGAAAAAGTCTTTTCGCCCCGCTGCCTAAGCTTTTGAAGCTCTGAAACAGCTTCAAAAGCGATTGCTTTGAATGGTAAGGGACACCCTTCTTGGGTTTCCCTCACACTCCGGCGAGGCAAAAATGCTTTTTCCCTCGCCCTTTGCGTTTTTGAAACTTTGAAAAAGCTTCAAAAACGATCGATTTGAATGGTAAGGGACACCCTTTTTGGGTTTCCCTCACACTCCCTTCCTTACCGTTACCGTTATCGCAAATCTTACCACTTTGTCGGCAGACTCACAATTTACCCTATTCTACCGGAAAAAGCTATATCCGTCAAGGCTCCTCGGTGAAATGCACATGGGAGAAAATATGATCCTGGCAGAAGCAGTGATACCCGGCACACTTGCTGCAATAGCGGAACTGCAGGTCGGGATAGTCCGTATCCGTGCGGCCGCACACGGCACACTTGTGGTGGTAAGGCGCAGTTTGCTGCTGCTTTTGGGCCTGGTGTACTGTCCGCCGGAAATTCACGGCCCCCGCCGAATGGCGGTACTGGGTCCGGCGGCGCATATAGTGTATATAGGGCGTGGCAAACAGGGCAAAGTTCAGCAGTGCCAGCACCGGCGTGATAGCACCCACCACATTGCCGGAGAGAATAGCGCCCACGATCTCAATGGCAAAGAACACCCCATCGATAATGGCCAACCACTTGATTTTGATGGGAATGATAAAAAACAGCAGCACCGTCATATCCGGAAACAGCACGGCAAAGGCCAGGAACATGGACAGATTCACATACCCCGTCCCCGCCAGGGTCAGATAGTAGTTGCCGCTGATAAGGCTGGTAAGAATGACGCCCACCACTGTCAGCGCTGCACCGCCCAAATAGTATAAGGTAAACTTAGGTGTTCCCCATTCCCGCTCCAGGGTCGAGCCGATCCAGTAGTAAAAATACAGAGCAATGAGCAGTGCAAAGGGGCTGCTGTATCCCGGCACAAAGATGTAGGTCACGATCCGCCAGATCTCGCCGTGAAGCAGGCTGTTTAGATTAAAAGCCAAAAAGTCCAGCGCCGCCGCATCGGTATTGCGGCTGAGCATAGACAGAAAATACACCACCACATTGCCGATAACGATGTATCGCATCAAATTGGGGATGCCAAACCGGGGATGTCGCGCACAAAAGCGCTCCACCGCATCATACATTTTCTTCAAAAGGAAGTCCTCCTATTCGATTCTTTCGCTTTATTGTAGCCGAACGGTAGAGAAAAGTCATTACTTTTCTTTGAATTTTTCCCGTTTTTTCAAAAAAATTGTAAATGGGGGCTTTCATCCGATTGACGAACTGCCCGGTCTGACCTATAATGCTGAAAATGGAAATTCTATGCACAAGGAGGCGCTGTGCCATGGGCGGAAAATGTGAAAACTGCGTCTACTACTCCTACGACGAGGAGTACGACGACTACATCTGCGAAGTGGATCTGGACGAGGACGAGATGGTCCGGTTCCTCACCGCTCGGGCGGACAGCTGCCCCTATTGGCGACCCGGAGACGAGTACATCACCGCCCGGAAGCAATAAAAATAATACGGCACCGGCTTTTGCCGATGCCGTATTGTTTTTATTGCGGCTTAATAGGATTCTCAATGTCAACGACGCCCAGCTTGGCTCGGTAGGCTCCGCCCACCATAATCTGTACACCTTCCACCCCATCTATACTGCACAGGGACTTTACTAACCCCTGCACCAAGCTGTCCTGGCGCACCGACACATCACAGAGGGCTTTGTAGTCGGCAGAGGAGAAATTCAGGCAGCAGATGTCCCCGTCCATCCACACACCGGCTGCGCTAATCCCCTCCGGCAGAAGCTTTTCCAGCCCTTCGGTCTGCGGCCCCTCCTCCAGAGCCTGCAGTAACCGCTGGCACCGATTCTCGCCCTCGTAGATTAGCAGCTCCCGCTTTTCCGGCTGCAGCGTACCTGCTTGATCCGGGAAATACAGCGTCACAGGCACCACCTTCACCACATCCTCTGAGCTGGTAAGCAGCACATCCTCCGTGGAAAAATATGAGTTTGTCCGTCCGGAAAGGGGCTTGCCCTCCACCAGAACCTGCAGCCACTTGACGCCGGGAATCTGGCAGGCCGACAAAGTAATACAGTAATCCGCCACCGTTAGAGAAAAGTCCGACAGGCGTCCATAGGCGGCGGAGAAATCCAACACCGCTACGCCGCCGGACACGCTGCACTCCAGCAGCTCTGCATCCGAGGGAATAGGCGAGGTGAAATTCATACGGCCATCCCGGTTCTGCAGCAGCTGCACCATCATTTTTACCTGGTCCGCCGTGTCGGCGCTCTCCTGTTTCGACCAATCCACCGTCTGAGAGCAAAGCACATCTCCGCCGGCCTCATAATTCGCCGCCGGGTAAAACAGATGCAGGCTATGGCCGCCGGACTTATCGGGGGCGCAGCCCGTCAATAAGAGCGCCATGACAAAAAGCACGGTCAAAATTCGTTTTACCCTCATGCCGTCACCTCCGGCTCCGCCTGGGGAAAAGAAACTGTGAACACGGTGCCGCCGCCCTCCCGGGGGGCGACACCGATCTCACCGCCCCGGCGCTGCACCGTATCGCCCACTATGCTTAATCCAAGCCCTGTGCCGCCAATCTGACGGGAGCGTGCCTTATCCACCCGATAAAAGCGCTCAAAAATATGGGGCATATCCTCCGCAGGGATGCCGATGCCGTTATCCGACACAGTAATCACCACCCGCCCCTCCTCCACGGAAACGGACGTATGTACAAAACCGCCGGGGGCAGTATATTTCACGCCGTTTTCCATGAGATTATACAGGATCTGATGGACATCCCCCTCTGTAGCCCGCACAGCGGCGGCTTCATCCGCCCGGCAGGTCAATTCAACCTCCCGCTGTCCAGCCACCGGCTGCAGCATACGGGCCGCCCGCTCCAGCACCGGCTTCACCGCCACGCACACCGCCGGTTCCACGGCGCCGCTGTCCAGCCGCGTCAAGCGCAGCAAATCCTCTGTGATGCGCTCCAGGCGGCTGGCCTCAGCCCCGATGTCCGAGACAAATTCCCGGGTAGTTGCCGGGTCGATATTCTCCGTCTGAAGGATGGAATCCGTCAGCAGCTTAATGCCCGCCAGGGGCGTCTTCATTTCATGGGACGCATCGGACACAAAGCGGCGCCGAGCCTCCTCCGTTGTTTGCAAGCGGTCGGTGAGGCTGTTGAACTCGGCAGCGATTTGGCCGATTTCATCTGTGCCCCTAATCTGGGCGCGATGGCTGTAGGATCCCTCCCGCACCGTGCGGATGGCCTGGAGCAGGCGGCTGATCCGCCGGCCGAACATCCTGGAAAGCAGCAAGCTCACGCCCACCACCAGCACCGCCACCACTGCGGAAATGGTGATGAGATTCTTCTGCAGGTCCTTTAGCAGCACTCCCTGCTGGGCATCATACTGATAGGCGTAGACCACGCCGATAATCTGACTGCGGAACACCACCGGGGCCGCGCTCCGGCTTAAAAATGCGCTGCCGTCATACCCACAGTAGAAGGCATCATTCCCGTCCAGGGCCTGGGCAATCTCCGTGTAAAAGGCGTACTGTCCCCTGGCATTCTCCTGCTGGCGGGTATCATAGAGCACACGGCCCGATGTATCCGTGACCATCACCCGGCTTACGCCGGTCTCCTCCAATCCGGAGAGGGCCTTCTCCACGTTGCTCTGCGTCAGCTCCGACAGGCCGGACAGAGCGGATTCGATAGCCTTAACACTGCCGGTGAGCAGGGTTTCCTTGGACCGAAACACCAGGTTCTGCGACTCAATGAGCGGGTATGTATTCAGGATGACCAGCACGGCAATGATAATGGCAAAATAGCTCAACCCGATTTTAAATTGCAGACTATTTTTCATCTTGAAAATAGTATCCAACCCCCCATTTTGTGAGTATATACTGGGGCTGTGCCGGGTCCGGCTCCAGCTTCTCCCGCAGGCGGCGGATATGCACGTCCACTGTACGGTAATCTCCTGCATAAGTATAGCCCCACACTTGGTCCATGAGCTTTTCCCGGCTGAATACACGGCGGGGGTTCTTCATGAGCACCTCCAGCAGGTCGTACTCCTTGGCCGTCAGGTCCACCACCCGGCCGCCGCACAGAGCCACCCGCTGCCCCATGTCCAGCACAAAGTCGCCGCAGGCAATGCGGCTGCTCTCCTGCTCCCGTCGCCGGGCGCCGGTGCTGCGCCGCAGCAGAGCGCGAATCCGGGCCTTCAGCTCCATGATATTAAAGGGCTTGGTCACATAATCATCCGCGCCGCAGGCAAAGCCCATGATCTTATCACTGTCCTCACTCTTAGCCGTGAGCATAATCACCGGCACATCCGAAAAGGTGCGGATTTCCATGCAGGCCTCACTGCCGGACTTGCCGGGCATCATCCAATCCAGAATGATGAGGTCAAAGCTCTCCCGTCGGGCCAGATCCACAGCGGTGACGCCGTCATAGGCAGCCTCCACCTCGTAGCCCTCGTTCTGCAGGTTAAAGGTGATTCCCTTTACCAGCAATTTTTCATCGTCCACTACCAATATTTTCATTTCTTATCCTCCGTACAGACAAGATAGCGTATGTTCTCAATCAGGCTTGGGCCAATACCCTTGACATTATCCAGCTCATCGATGGTCTGAAAGGGTCCGTTCTCCTCCCGGTAGGCGATGATGCGCCGGGCCAGGGCAGGTCCGATGCCCTCCACCGCGATGAGCTCCTCCTCCGTGGCGGTATTGATGTTCACCGGTACGATCTCCTGCTGCTGCCGGCCCTCCCTTTCCGTGGTGATCTGCCAATCCCCCTTCTGAACCCGGGAGGCCTTATATAGGAGCATGGACACCGCAAACAAGATTGTCAGCAGCAGGAGTGCTATTTCTGTCTTCGTCAAATGAATTCGTTTTTTCACTGTTGACTACACCCTATTTTGTGTTTATAATTTGATAAAAAGATTTGCATTTTTTATTATAACATAATCGGAGTTAAACGACCATGAAAATTCGCCGCATTTTTTCTGTTTTTTTGCTATCCGTCCTTTTGGCCACCCTCTTTTTGACCCCTCAGGCCTATGCGCTGGAGGAGCCGACTCTGGACGCCCGGAACGCCCTGCTCATGGACGAGACCAATGGGCGAATGCTCTACGGTAAGGCAGAAAAAGAAAAGGCCTACCCCGCCAGCATCACTAAGATCATGACCGCGCTGCTGGTGCTGGAGGCTGTAGACCGGGGAGATCTGTCCGCTTCCCAGCCCATCACTGCCTCCTATGAGGCGGCCAACAGCATTGACGAGGACAGCAGCACCGCCGGCATTGAGGAGGGCGAAGTGCTGACCGTGGAGCAGCTTCTCTACTGCCTGCTTATTGTTTCCGCCAACGAGGCTGCCAACATTTTGGCCGAGGCGGTATCCGGCTCCGTTACGGACTTTGTGGCGCTGATGAACCAGCGGGCCGCGGAGCTGGGCTGCGAGGGGACCCATTTTGCAAACACCAACGGCTTGCCCGATCCCGACCACTATACCACCGCCTGGGATATTTACCTCATCGCCCGGGAGGCCATGAAGCACGACCTGTTCATGACCATCTGCGGCAGCAAATCCTATGACGTCCCCGCCACCAACAAATCCGATGTCCGGGAGCTGCACTCCACCAACGCCCTTATCTCCAACTGGCGTATGCTGGGCTACCTGTATGACTACGCCGATGGTCTGAAGACCGGCTTTACCGACGAGGCCGGCTACTGCCTGGCGGCCTCCGCCCTGAAGGACGGACGGCGGTTCATCTCCGTAGTCCTGGGCAGCGACACTAAGGTTATCGGCGGTGAAACAAAAATCATGAGCTTTGTGGACTCCGCCACGCTGCTGGATTGGGGCTACAACAGCTTCACCATGCAGACCGTATTCACCAAGGACGACTTGATTCAGGAGCTTCCCGTGTCCCTGAGCAAGCAGGCCAGCGCCGTTTTGGTCCACCCGGCTGAGGACGTGGAGGTACTGCTGCCCAACGACGTGACGCCGGATATGCTGGAACGGAAGGTCACGGTTTACGGCGGCACCGCCCTGGCCCCTATTGAGGCCGAGCAGGAATTGGGCGAAATGACCCTGTCCTATGACGGATATGATTACGCCACCTTTAAGCTCCTGGCTGCGGACAGCGTGAGCGTAAATCGTTTCCTGCAGGGAAAATATTATATCTCCTGGTTCTTCTCCAAGACCTTGGTGAAAATACTCACGGTGGTGGTGCTCCTGCTGGTGCTGCTGATCGTAATCTGGGCGAAGAAGCTCCGACCCCAGAGCCGCTACGGGTCCCGGCGGAATAAAAACAAGGGCTTCCGCAATTACCGCGGCAGACGCAGATGAAAAAACGCAAGGCAGACGCAAATAAAGCGTCTGCCTTGTTTAGAAAGGAAGCATCATGCCCCACGACGATCTGACTATAGTATACGAGGACCGCAGCCTGCTGCTGTGCGTGAAGCCGGTAGGCGTTCTCTCTGAGGACAGTGAAAACGGCGCCTCCATGCCCCATCTCTTGCGGCAGCACTATGCCGCAGCGCATCAGCCGGACTATATCGCCACTGTACACCGCCTGGACAAGGTCACCGGCGGACTAATGCTTTTTTCTCGGCAGAGGGCCGTTACCGGTCGGCTCATCGCCGCTGTGGCGGAGCATCGGGTGGAAAAGGAATATCTGGCCGTTCTCCGGGGACATCCTCCCGAAAAAGAGGGGGAGCTGATTGACCTACTGTTCCGGGATGCGGCAAAGAACAAGAGCTATGTGGTCAAGCGGATGCGCAAGGGCGTGCGGGAGGCAAAGCTGTCCTACCGCACGCTGGCAGAGACCGATAAGCTGACCTTGGTGCGGGTGCGGCTTTTTACCGGGCGCACCCATCAGATCCGGGTGCAGTTCTCCTCCCGCGGACTGCCGCTGCTGGGCGACATACGTTACGGCAGCAAGGACGCAAACTGCTCGACCGCCCTGTGGTCCTACCGGTTAGCACTGATCCATCCCATTACGGGAGAGCGGATCGACATCACCCAGCCGCCGCCGGAGCAATATCCCTGGAAGCTGTTCAATTGTGACGAGCTGAGGGGTTGATGGAGTAGTATGCAAAAACGTGCGCCCTCTGTGCAGAGAGCGCACGTTTTTGTATAAAAATCAAAATCAAGCCCGGAAGATCTCGCCCTCAGTGGGAGCGCCGGCGGCCTGAGCCTCATCGGTGTCGATGTGCATGGTGGTTGCACCGTCCGTATTCACCCGGACCACCACATCATCAAAGATCAGCTTGCGGCCATTGCCGCCGCAGGCTACGCGGATGATCTCGCCGTTCTTGATGCCCATCTTCTCGGCATCTGCCTCCAGCACATGCAGGTGGCGCTTGGCAATAATTACACCTTCCTTCAACTCCACCTCACCGGCAGGCCCGATGAGTTTGCATGCGCCGGAGCCTTCCACATGGCCGCTCTCACGGACAGGAGCGTCAATGCCCAGGGCACGGGCGTCAGAGCCGGAGACCTCCACCTGATCCGCCTTGCGCACAGGACCCAGGATGGACACATTGGCCATTTCCTTCTTGGGACCCACCAGGGTAACGCGCTCGTTGCAGGCAAACTGTCCGGGATAGGACAGGTCCTTGCGCTTGGTAAGCTGATAACCGGCACCAAACAGCTTCTCAACAGTTTCCTGCGTCAGATGAATGTGACGGGCAGAAGTTTCAATCATGAATTTCATTTTGTCATTCCTCCTGTTTTGTATGATCCTCCGTTTTCGGTTCGTCCGAAACGGTTAAATCCTCTTTTTGCGTGGACAGGCGGATCTCCTCCACCTCGCCAATCATAAAATAATCTCTACTTTTGGCGGCAATGCGACCCGTAGCAGCCAAAATCTGTCCTTTTTTCCAATCCTGCAGGTATTTTTCCTCCGCGCGGATACGCAGGCCAAAGCCGGTATCAATGTCGCCATTTTCATCCAAACCGGAATACATGAATTTAACCGTGACTCGGCGGCCGGCGTACTTGCTCTGCTGCCCGTGTACATACTCTGACTTCATCTGCTCGTAGGTCATGGGATAAATTTCCCCATCCGGCATATGGAAATACAGCGCGCCGAACATCCGGCTCATGCGCTTGCGCCGGTTATTGCTCCGTGATATAACCAGGGCACAAATAATGGCCAGGAAAATAAGCCCTACCTGGGCCTGCTTCATGAATATAGACACAATACACAGTGCAAATCCGGCCACCAGCAAAAGCAGATTCATCAGATCCTGCCGCTTCAGCACACTTATAATTTTCTTCATAAAAAAACTCCTTTTCGGCACTTTTTTCATGATACCACTTTCCCCTCCAATATGCAAGGGCTGAAAAGAAATGCTTGCTTTTTTGCAGGAATTTGGTACAATTATTTTGTATGAGTCAATGCCATTCAATAACCTATCCTAATATGAGGTGAAACAATGAGCGTAAAATTGGAGCTTTACCGCGTATTCAAGGAAGTCTCTGAGGCAGGTAATATCACCGCTGCGGCGCAGAATCTGTTTATCTCCCAATCGGCCGTAAGCCAATCCGTCAAGCAGCTGGAGTCAGATCTGCAGACCCGGCTCTTTGCCCGAAATTCCCGGGGCGTGTCCCTGACTCCGGATGGGAAAATGCTCTATGAGTATGTCCGCAGTGCCATGGGGCTACTGGAAACGGGTGAGGAAAAGCTGTCTCAATCCCGGCAGCTGCAGGTGGGACACCTGACCATCGGCGCCAGCGACACCGTAACCAGCCAGTTCCTGCTGCCCTACCTGGATCGTTTCCACCGGCAGTATCCAGGCGTGCATATCCAGATCATCTCCGGCCGCAGCCACAAGGTGCTGGGCCTGCTGCAATCGGGCAAGGTAGACATCGCCTTTGCCAGCACGCCACAGGATGCATCTTCCCTGAGTACCTTCCGCTGCTTTGACACCCACTCTATCTTTGTGGCTGCGGCGGACTACGATTGTGACTTTGACCACGTCTATACCCTGGAGGAGATTGTTCGATTCCCGCTGATTCTGCTGGAGCGCAAGGCCTCCAGCCGCCTGTACCTGGATAAATTCTTCCTGCAGAACGGTTATCACCTGAACCCCGAGATTGAGCTGGGCGCCCGGAGTCTACTGGTAGACCTGGCGGCCATTGGCTTTGGCGTGGCCGGAGTAACGGAGGAATTCGTGAAAAACGACCTGGCCAGCGGAAAGCTGCAGAAGCTGCAAACAAGCTTCACTATCCCGCCACGAAGCGTGGATCTGTGTGTGCTGCGGGATGTGCCCCAGACCACCGCAGCGCAGAAATTTATGCAGTTCGTGCAAGCGAATCTGTAAAAATCGGATTGCCACAGCCAGCGTGCAAGCCGGTCGCGGCAACGAAAAAAGACAGATAAAAAGATCTATTGTGATACGTACCCCCATTACTGGTTGGCCAGTAATGGGGGTACGTATTATAAGCTCACTTATCTTTTTTCAATATGCTATTGCAACGATCCCGTTATTTTAGCAATTACTCTACCGTCACGCCCCGCTCTGCGAAGCCCTTGACCATGAGATCCAGGTCCGGCTCAATGTGAAGCGGTTCCCCGGCAGACTTGATGGCATTAGCCACATCCTTCAGGCCGTTACCGGTGACCACAGACACCACCGTGGCATCCTTCTCAATAAGCCCCTCCTCACAGGCCTTCTTCAGGGCCGCCGCGCCGGTGACGCCCGCCGGCTCACCGAACACACCACAGGTACGACCCAACAGGCGCTGGGCCGCCAAAATCTCCTCGTCAGTGACGCACACGGCGATACCATTGGACTCCCGAATGGCAGCCAGCGCCTTGTCTGCGTTCCGGGGCACACCCACGGAGATGGAGTCGGCAATGGTGTTCTCCTCCATGGGCTCCCAGGGCTTATTCTCCTGGATGGCCCGGTTGATGGGATAGCAGCCGTAGGATTGGGCAGAGATGAGCCGGGGCAGCTTGTCAATAAAGCCGATGGCGTACAGGTCCTTGAAGCCCTTCCACACGCCGGCGATGGTACAGCCGTCGCCCACAGAAATAGCCAGATAATCAGGCATCTCCCAGTTCAGCTGCTCAGCGATCTCCAGAGCCACGGTCTTCTTACCCTCAGAGAGGTAGGGATTGATGGCAGCGTTGCGGTTGTACCAGCCGTATTTCTCAATGGCCTCGGCGGACATCTTGAAGGTCTCCTCGTAGTTGCCCTTGACGGAGATAACATTGGCGCCGAAGATCATCAGCTGGGCCACCTTTCCCTTGGGCGCGCGCTCGGGAACAAAAATATAGGTCTTAAAGCCCGCAGCAGCGGCATTACCCGCCAGGGAGGAGGCGGCATTGCCGGTGGAGGAGCAGGCGATGGTCTTGGCACCGGCCTCATAGGCCTTGGCCACGGCCATAGCGCTGGCCCGGTCCTTTAGTGACGCAGTGGGGTTTTGACCGTCATCCTTTACCCACAGCTTCTTAATGCCCAGCATCTGGGCCAGCTTAGGCTCCTCATACAGGGGGCTCCAGCCCACCCGCAGGGGGGTATCGGGCGTAGTCTCCTCCACAGGCAGCAGCTCCCGGTAGCGCCACATGGAGCGGTTCTCACGCTTAGCCAGCTTCTCCTTGGTGAGGACGGACTTGATGTAATCGTAGTCATATACGATGTCCAGAATACCGCCGCATTCGCAGTTGGTCAGGTCGGGGGTGGCCTCATAGGTCTTGCCGCAGCGGACACACTTGCCGTATTTAACATTTTTCATGGTTTTTACCTCATAACTATAATATTATTCTAATCTTCTTCCCGCAGATTCTCCAGCGCCACGCGCACCGCCTCCACTACAAAGGCATTAAACGTACACTCCGTACCCTGGATGGCCTCCTCCACCTCCGCGATCACCGTATTGGGAAAGCGAATGGATTTCGTGGTGGAGCTGGGAGGGTTTGGTATTTTGAACTTCCGCATAGCCGGCACTCCTTGTCATTGTTATATGACAAATTGTACCCATGTTTTGCATTTCAATAAGTGTTGCATTTTGTGTTGCAAGCGTGTAAAATATACGCAAATCGGCGGGGCGTCGGGGACGCCGCCCCCTACACAAAGGAGGTGGACATTGTGGAGAATAAACAGACACCGGAGTTTCCCGCGTATTATACCGTTCTGTGCGCCCATGTGGCCAATGCCATTGACGCTATGGAACAGCACAATTATGGGGCCGCAAAAGAGCTATTAATCACAGGCATGCAGAACGCGGAGGAAATCATCTTGTCACAGAAAGAATAAAAATCGCAGGGGTGGGACGGCCGTCCCGCCCCTGCGGCGAATGTGTGTGTATTTCTTACAGGTCCT
>DPPB01000007.1 GCA_003539495.1 Oscillibacter sp.
AAAGGGGGAGGTGACTTTCTCTTTAAGGCCCCGGAGGGGCCGCTCTTTGGCTCCCCCTTTCCCCTTCCTGCCCGCCGCAGCGGACTTTTCTTTTTGCTTCTTTTTCTTTTCTGGACTGGAGGTATTTTTTATGACGATGGATCAGCAGGTTGCTCTGGAGCGGCAGCGGGAGCTTTACCGGGAGAAGAACGCCCATCTCGGAAAGTATCTGGAGCCGGTGGAGTCGTTTGAGTTTTACCGGGAGATATTCCCGGAGGGGTCGTTTGAGCGCAGAGGTCACTTTGAGGACGCCAAGGGAAATGGTATCGCGCTGGTGGTGCCACCAAAAAACGGCGTTGCGCTGGAGATCCAGGGAGACGGCAAAGCCCACCGTCATGTGATCACGGACGAGCTGAAAGAGCTGGAGGACATCAAGGACACGGAGTTCACGATCATGTCACCGATCTCGTATTTCGGTCGGAAGCGAAACGGGAAAAACGCCAGGTATCTTTATGCGATGGTGTTCGATCTGGATGGCGTGGGTATGCCGCAGCTTCGTGACACGCTGCATCAGATGAATAAGGACATTATTCCCAAGGCTACCTTCGTGGTAAATAGCGGGACGGGGCTGCACCTGTATTATGTGCTGACCGAGCCGATCCCTATGTACCCGCACAATCAGAAGATTTTGAAGGAGCTGAAATATGCCCTCACCCGGCAGATCTGGAACAGGTTCACATCGTCCATCCGAGAGCCGCAGATGCAGGGTGTTTTGCAGGGCTTCCGTGTGGTGGGAACCGGCACAAAGCTGGGTAAGGACTATCCGGTGGTGGCGTATCGGTACGGCGGCGCTGTGGAGCTGGAGAAGCTGCTGGATTACATTCCGGACAGCAACGGGGAACAGCAGCGCATACAGGCGCTTATGCGCAAGAGCCGCCTGTCTCTGGCCGAGGCGAAGGAAAGGTATCCGGACTGGTACGAGCACAGAATCGTGAAGAAGGAGCGCCGGGGCCGCTGGACGGTGAAGCGGGATCTATATGACTGGTGGTTGCACCGGATCGCTGACGAGATCCGAGTGGGGCATCGGTTCTACGGGATTATGACGCTGGCCATCTATGCCAAAAAGTGCGGCATAGACGAAGAAGAGCTGCGCCGGGACGCGTTCGCACTGATTAAGCCATACGACGATATGAGCGTGGAGGACATCAACCGCTTTACGAAGGACGATGTGGTGTGCGCTCTGGAGATGTTCAACGAGGACTATGTGACCTTTCCGAGGGACGATATAGCAAAGATTTCCGGCATGACTATGCCGGTTAATAAAAGAAATTGGCGTAAGCAAAAAGATCACTTAGGAAGAGCAAGAGCCGTTCAAAATTTTGATGATCCGGATGGAAAATGGAGAAATAAGAAAGGGCAGCCAAAGGCACAGAACAAGGTTTATGAATGGCGGCAGCAGCACCCGGAAGGACGCAAGGCGGACTGCCACAGAGATACCGGGCTTGATCCGAAGACGATCCGTAAGTGGTGGGACAGCGAGCCGCCTGCGGTGTGGCAGGAGGATGGTCACATGGTAGCCAGAGTGCGGCCGTCCCAGGCACTGAGCGATCTGCTGGTGGAGTCTATGAAAAAGGACGGGGATTAGGGTTCGTTTTGGGGCATTTATCCCTTCAGGACGGCGTTTGTGGTGCGCTGATGGTAGAGATGCTGACCAGCTCCGAAAAGTAGCCCAGAGGGGTGAGAAAGGAACGTTTTCGCCCCTCTGGGCGTCCGCAATACGGCGAGGGCATCGTTGCATGGGGAACTGAGAAATGAAATTGACAATGTAAATAAAATCGAATACAATAGGGATACTAAAGGAAGAAAGGGGCTGCAATTATGGCAAGCACGAATATCAATATCCGAATGGATACTGACTTGAAGATGCAGTTTGAGGCTTTTTGCTCTGATATGGGAATGACGATGACAACCGCTTTTAATGTTTTTGCGAAGAAGGCGGTGCGTGAGTATCGTATTCCCTTTGAGATCAGCGGCGAAGTGCCGAATGCTGTGACAAGGAAAGCTATCGAGGATGCGGAGAATGGGATCGGAATGAGCAGGGCTTTTTCCTCCGTGAAAGAATTGATGGAGGATCTGAATGCTGACGATTAAGTATCAGACGGCCTTTAAGAAGGACTACAAGAGAATTGTCCGGAGAGGCTATGACGTGCGGCTGCTGGAGGAAGTAATTAGTATTTTGGCGGAACAAAAACCGCTGCCGGAGATCTACCGGGATCACAACCTGTCCGGGGATTATATTGGGTGCAGAGAGTGCCATATAACCCCGGACTGGCTCTTGATTTATGAGATCAAGAATAACGAGCTTGTTCTCTGCTTAACCAGAACGGGAACACACAGCGATTTGTTTTGAGAGAATAAAAGAGAGAGCGTGGTGACGGTGCATGGCAGGGATAATAACGGAAATTGCAGCGGAGTGTGGCGTGTCGGAGCAAGCAGTTAGAGCGTGGTGCCGACGAAACCATGTTGCGAAAGATGCGAAAGGAAGTTTCGCAATCAGCGAAAGCCAGAAAACCGTTATATATCAGCATTATTTGGGCATTGAGCGAAAGCAAGTTTCGCAACCAACGAAAGCAAGTTGCGAAACTTGCGAAACCTCTGAAACGGTGCTAATTGCCATGTTGCAAAAGGAATTAGATCGAAAAAATGAGCAGCTTTCCGTGAAGGACAAACAGATCACTGAGCTGAACGCTCGGCTATCCGAGTGCAGCGCGGCGCTGGTCGCGGCACAGCAGACAGCACAGGCGGCGCAGGCACTTCATGCAGGGACACTTCAACAGCAGCAGCAGCTCATAGATGGTGCGGATGATTCGGCCTCAGCGCAGAGACGGGAAGCGGGAAAAACGGAAAGAGAAAAGAAGGGGTGGCTTAGGTGGATGCTTGGAAAATGATTAGTAGCGGTTTTTTAGTATGTTTGATTTCTATATATTTTATGATGGTTGGTAATGGCACGACCCTTTACGCTATTGGTGGCTGGATATTTTGGGCTGGAGTAGGTATTACAATTATAGGAATTATAAAAAATAATGGGAGCAGCCGATAAGTAGGCTGCTCCCATTATTTTTTGTCCTATTTTACTGTTGCAAAATCGTTGTAGACGATTTCATCTGGCTGGAAGATGGTTTCTGCACCATCCAAACCAAAGCTTACTCCCCAAGGGTAACTGACGGAAACTGCTGGGCCAAATTGGTTGTGTCCGTATTTGAAAGAGAGCTTTACATCATTCACTTTTCCCGTTTGTGAAAGACATATAGTGCCGGAACCAGACTTCACATAATAGTCAGAGCCATAGAATCCGTTCATATCGAATTGGTCTTCGGCAGTCTGCAACTCCTTCTCGTATATGTGCTTTGTTGTGTATTTTTTGTCGGAAGCATTTCCTTGATTTACATATGTTTTGAATGTTTTGTTATAGTCACTATCTACTGCGTCATCTGGATGAAAGTCATGGTTCCAACCAAGACCAGCACAGTCGGTTAGTACCCAATTGGGGCATTTATCCCACTCCCATCCATAATTGCAAATAAAGTATGTTTTATCTTTTGACTTATTATAAGTGTGAGAAACAAATGTGTTGTATGTATAGCAGTCAGCAAGAATTCCGCGGGTTGAGAGGTCGGCAAGAGTTTCGGTTCCCGTTAGGGATTTCATATACTCAATCTCTGATTCGGTATAACCAAGTTCGGATAGTTCGATAGATGGGAGAGATGCCCGACTGAAAATAGATTTACGGATCAGTTCAGCAATTGTTCCATCTCTGATTTGGGAGATTGTATCCTCTCCATAACCTTCTTGTAAGAGTTCGGCATCGCTTTTTGCGCTTGCAGATTGAAGAATTTCGTATTCATTCATAACGCGCAGGTTGTTTGAAGCGGAGCGAGTGAATCCTTTAATTATACGATTGTGAGAAAAAGAAATTTCTTCAGGAATAGAAGGGATAGCATGCTCTTGGGGAACAGACGGGGCGACCTCGGTGGCGTAAGCTGTAAATGATAACGTTGAGAGTAGTGCGATTGAAAGAAAGAACGAAAGAAGCTTTTTCATAATAATCTCCTCCTATATTAGTTTTGATTGGAAGGTATGAGTAGACTGATTATATAGACCCATGGTAATTATCTCTTTCCGTGAATGGACTTAATCATATTATACTAAAAAAATGTAAAAAAGTAAGTAAATTTGTTGAATTAGCTCAAGCTGGTATACAGCGCACTGGAAATAGGCGGTAAGAACAACACCCTCTCTGGGGCGTGGCAGTAAATAACCGGCAACACATAAGCAGGTAGACGCAGCCGGCTCCAGCAGCCCCCGCGGGAGCGCGCAAAAGCGCTTTCATACTGTCGCCCCAACGGGGCGGCGGTGTGAAAGTGCTTTTGTGTTACTTTCTCACAAGAAAGTAACAAAGAGGTTGCTTGATCGGTAGTCGTATGGTAAAATGATAACAGTACGAAAATGGAAAATCAGAACAGTGGAAAGGAAAGGTGAGAGACATCGGAACAACAATTTCCGGCATGACCGGCCGGGGCAGTATCAGGCATAACAATCGAGAGTTTACAGCGGCCAATGTAGACCGAGAGCGGTCGGCACAGAATGTTGTATTTGTCAATGAGAATCTGAAGCAAGTTTATCACGAGCTGTTTGACGAAGCACTGGAGACTTACAATGCAGGGAAGAAAAAGACCAGGGATAAGATCCCGGACTACTACAAGCATATCCAGCAGAGCAAGCAGGAGAAGTTATTCCATGAGGCGATCTTCCAGATCGGCAATCTGAACGACTGTGGTTGCGGATCAGAGGGCGGTCAGCGGGCAGCCGAGGCACTGACGGAGTTTGCAAAGACTTTTCAGGCGCGTAACCCTCACCTTCGGGTGTTCAATATGGTGCTGCACATGGACGAGGCCACACCACATCTTCATGTAGACTTTGTGCCGGTAGCTACGGAACAGACCCGTGGGCTGTCTACGAGGGTATCCATGAAGCAGGCGCTCAAGCAGCAGGGATTTACCGGGCTTGGCCGGAAACAGACCGAGTGGAAAGCTTGGATGGAACGGGAGAAGGACGCTCTGACGGAGATCGCCCAGCGGCACGAATTTGAAATCATTTCTCTCGGCAGCAACCGGCGGCACATGGATCTGCCGGAGTATCGGGCGGCGATCCGGGAGGCCGAGGCCGTGCAGGAGCAGACGGCGGCAGCCACACAGGAACTGACAGACCTGCAGGAGCAGAGAACGGAACTGAAGAGGGAAATCATGTCGCTCTCCGGTGCTTCTGCGGCGCTGAAGGCCGCAGAACGGGTGCGGGTGGACTTCGATACCATCCGACCAGAAAAAACGCTCACAGGGGCTGTCAAGGGCGTTACGGTGGAGCAGATCAGGGAACTCAAGGCTGCGGCCATGACCGGCGCTGCGGCGAAGCAGGAAAACGTGGAGCTGAAAAAGGAAAATGCCGCTCTGAGAAAAGACAAGACCGAACTTCAAAAGAAGGTTCCGTCTATCAAGGATCGGATGGAAGCTGCGGCAAAACAGAACCAGCTTGAACGCCTCCAGTATGAGAACATGGAGCTGAAGGAGGCGCTGGAGGAAGAACGGAGCTTTTCCGACCGGTTGCTGGAGGACATCGACCGGGTGCTGGATATGCTGGAGCGGCATCTGCCGAGGCAGCTTCTTCACCTCGTCGATAAGGCGAGGGAGCTTCTGCCGGAGCATCAGACATACCGGCAGCAACAGCAGCGGGAGAGAGGCCATTCCTGGGACGATATGAGCCTGTGAAAATAGCCTGTCCAATGGGCCTTGCAAACGCCTTTCGGACAGGCTATAATGATAGTCGAAAATAGGGATTTACTGTATTGATAATATATGCCCCCCTAAGAGCCTTTGGCTCAAACAGACGAGAGAAAGTTTTCTCTCTGAATCGGGAGAAAGTCGGAGAGGAAAAGGGGGTGTGCGGAGGGGTGTGGGAATGTGGTAAACCCAACGGGTTTTCCATCATTTCCATGCCCCGGAGCGAGGGGGAAAGGGGGAGGTGACTTT
>DPPB01000001.1 GCA_003539495.1 Oscillibacter sp.
CGGCGATACGGACAAGGACAAGAAGTGGACGGAGATCATCGGCGGCATGACCATCTACAAGGACGCCGAGTTGAAGACGTATCTGGAGCAGGCGGGCTTTCACGATGTGCAGA
Organism: Oscillibacter sp.; assembly: GCA_003539495.1. Lineage (GTDB taxonomy): Bacteria > Bacillota > Clostridia > Oscillospirales > Oscillospiraceae > Vescimonas. The sequence goes on from DPPB01000001.1 coordinate 114, forward strand.
TACACAAAAAGAAAAGCTGGCTCTGCATTACGGCGTGGAAATGAGGGAGACGCAGACAGATGAAGGACAAGAAGCTCCTATTTGACCGCAAAAGCCATGTGCTGTATTCCAAGCCCTGCAAGAAAGAGATACGGGCGAAGATCGCCCTGCACTATCCGGAAGCGGAGCGGGAGACAGTATGGGAAAAGGTGCAGCGGCAGTACGTGGTCTTTCTCTCCGACTGGCGCACCGACTTGGGCGGCAAAAAGAACTTCCACAACGGCGTAGGCGGCACCTACGACTGCATCGCCATCATGAGCTATTATGTGGTCTGCAAAGCAGTTACTTCGTTCCGTGAAATCGAAGAGATGGAGGAAAATCTGATTCTTCCGACTTTCCGCAGGCTGAAATTCGTGAACTGCAACAAGCCGTTCTGGAGGAAGCTGATGTACAAGGCATTTGTTCGTGCGAAAAGCGGCTGCGACAAATGGCACGATTACGAGATGTCGGTTGCGCCTTATGAAACCGACAAGCCTATTTATTATGAATTTACATCGTGTCCGGCGGCGGAGTTTGCCATCCGGCACGGCCTTACGGATATCATGCCCGCCCTATGCAATGTGGACTATGCCTCCATGGAGCTGCTCCACGCAAGGCTGGTGCGGACGACCACCTGCGTGGACGGCTGCCGATGCGACTATACCATCTGCGGCGACAAGGATCTGTACCTAAAGGAGCATCCCGAATACCGGGATGAGGTGGGATTCAGGCGAAACAAATAATACTGCAATGCAAAGGCGGTGAGACAAATGGAAACCTTTCTTGGAATCATGATCCCTTTCTTGGGTACAACGCTGGGCGCGGCCTGTGTGTTCTTTATGAAAAAATCCCTTGGCAATTTGGTACAGCGCGCCCTTGCCGGCTTTGCCGCCGGAGTGATGGTGGCAGCGTCCATCTGGAGCCTGCTGATCCCCGCCATTGAGCAGTCGGAGGATTTGGGGAAACTGTCCTTTCTCCCCGCCTTTATCGGATTTTGGGTCGGCGTGCTGTTTTTGCTCCTGCTTGACCGTTTGATTCCCCATCTTCATGTGGGAAGTGAACAGGCCGAGGGTCCGAAAAGCAAGCTCGGGCGCACTACCATGATGGTGCTGGCTGTTACCTTGCATAATATCCCGGAGGGAATGGCAGTCGGCGTGGTGTATGCAGGCTTCCTCGCGGGAAATACGCAAATTACGGCGGCAAGCGCGCTTGTGCTGTCCCTTGGCATCGCCATTCAGAATTTTCCCGAGGGTGCGATCATCTCCATGCCGCTCCGGGCGGAGGGGGAACGCAAGGGCCGAGCGTTTCTCGGCGGCGTGTTCTCCGGCGTGGTGGAGCCCATCGGCGCGGTGCTGACGCTTCTTGCGGCGCAGCTTGTGATCCCGGCGCTGCCGTATCTGCTGAGCTTTGCGGCGGGCGCCATGCTCTATGTGGTGGTGGAGGAGCTGATCCCCGAAATGTCGCAGGGAAAGCACTCCAACATCGGCACAGTTTTCTTTGCCGTGGGCTTCAGCGTCATGATGACGCTGGATGTGGCACTGGGATAGGCGCGGCTGTGCCGCAGCAATGCCGGTCTGCATCCGAGGCTCACTTGGCATCGAATGAAAACGCCGGGACGCGGCGACGACCGCTAGGTTTTTTGCATGAAGACCGTTAGAAAAGAAAGGAGTCCCAAGAATGAAGCCTGACTACAAAAACTGGATTCCCAAGGGAATGCTGGTTTCGCTCATCGCGGGAACGGTGCTGTCCCTTGCGCTGCTGCTCGTTTTCGGCGTATTCGGCATCTGTGTGAGCGGAAAGCTGCGCGTCGTGCTGGGCGTGGTGTTCGGCATTGCCTTTGTCGTTTGTGCAAAGTTCACCCAGTGGTGCGTGTATGCCTATCGGAGCTTTTCCTATGACGGCGAACGCAAGCTCTCAAAGCAGATCATTGACGGCACGGCGGAGCATATCACACTGCCGGATGGCGGCGTGGGACTGGATATCGGCTGCGGCAGCGGCGCGCTGACCATTGCCTGCGCAAAGCGCAATCCCCAGGGGAAAATGGTCGGCATTGACCGCTGGGGCAAGGAGTACGCCTCCTTCAGCCTGCCGCTGTGCGAAAAAAACGCCGCTGCGGAGGGCGTGAAGAACGCTTCGTTCAGGCGCGGGAACGCCGTAAAGCTGGATTTCCCCGACGAGAGCTTCGACGCGGTGACCAGCAACTATGTCTATCATAATATCACGGGAAAGGACAAGCAGCAGCTTCTGCTGGAAACGCTGCGAGTGCTGAAAAAAAGCGGAACATTTGCTATCCATGACCTGATGTCGCCCCGTAGATACGGCAATATGCAGGCGTTTGTCCAAAAGCTTAGGGATATGGGCTATGAGCGCGTGGAGCTGATGGACACGACCGACGGCAGCTTTATGACACCGAAGGAGGCCGAACGCCTGATGCTTCGCGGCTCAACATTGCTGGTGGGAAGAAAGTAAAGCATCGACGACATCAGTAATGCCGATCTGCATCCGAGGCTTACTTGGCAGAGAACCATGACGCCCGTTCACGGCGGCAGTCGGTGATCTCTGAAGAGCCGCCTTCGGGCGGCTTCTCAAGGGCTATATGGTTAGAGAATGCTAACCGGCAAACATTCAAAGGAGGCGAGAGCGGAGAGTTTCCGCACGAGGTGGGGCTGTTTCTCAGCTATCCGCCGGAGGATGTGAAGGGCTTCATTGACCACCGCGCGAACGATTTCAAGTGCGCGGGGCTTTAGAAGGTCTACGGCAACGAGGAAAAGGCGCGTTCGCTGTTCGCAAAATACAAAAAATGCACGGAGATCTACTGCGCACTCTGGCAAAGCGGCTCGAAGCTGGAGCAGCTTGCCGTTGCAGTTTGATCATATAACATCACAAAAAGAAAGGAATTTACGAAAATGAAAACTGCTGTTGTATATTGGAGCGGTACGGGCAATACGGAGGCGATGGCGCAGGCTGTTGCCGAGGGCATGACCGCCGCGGGCGCGGAGGTTGCGCTGCTCACACCCGATCAGGTACAGCCCGGCGATCTGAACACCTATGGTGCCATCGCCTTCGGCTGCCCTGCTATGGGCAGCGAGGTATTGGAGGAAATGGAGTTCCAGCCCATGTTCGATGCCTGCAAGCGCAGCCTCGGCGGGAAGCGTGTGGCACTGTTCGGTTCCTACGGCTGGGGCGATGGCGAGTGGATGCGCACTTGGGAGAGTGACTGCGACAGCGCAGGGGTGAACCTCGTTTGCGAGAGTGTGATCTGCACGGAGACGCCCGACGACGCGGCACTTGAAGCCTGCCGCGCCTTGGGCAAGGCGTTGGTGGAGTGAGAAATGATGCCTGCCGCTGACGATTGCTTCAGCGGCAGCTTGCGCGGGATGCATTTGCCAAACAGCCTATCCGACAAGGCAGGGACACCTCTTGCGGTGTTCCTGCCTTGCGCTGTATGGCGAGTATTGAAAAAGAATATGCTCAAGCATCCAAGACAGGTGAACAGAGAGGCACTGTGTTGAGTAGACGTAAAGCCGAATAAGAAACCGTGTTTGAATTGATTGAATCTTTCGCTGAAAGTACTGAGGGCTTCCCTCTCGGCACACGGATGACATTGGGCAAACGGAAAATTCGCAGGAAAAGCAGGGATGCCTGGTGTTCTACATTGAAATCCCTGCGCGCTTATGGTACAATATTTTTCACAGGCGCTGTGCCGTCGGATTTGAGGCAAACTGCGCACAGGCAGCCTGCCTTTTCTTTCATCCGTCGGTTAGAGTAGGCTAACATGTGCGCAGAACTGGAAAGGTGGAATGGATCAATTTGCATAAAAGTGTCTAATCATGTGTCGGAGGAGGTGGCTTGGTATGCAAGAAGCACAATATGATTTTCTTCATGGGCAAACGGATCGCAGCGACTTTTTCTCCCCCGCAATGCAGCAGCTTTGTGGTATTATGAAAGACAATCAGGTTGCTTTGCCAAGCGATATTGGAGAAGGATATTTCCGCTATATTTCACCGTGCCCCAATATCGAGATGTATATCTGCGATGTAATGTTTTACAGGGACACAGTATTGCGGGAGCAAGTGTATAAGGATTCTTTTTCCGTCATTTTCTCTCTTTCCGATGCATTGGAGTGGAAGTCTTCGGGCAGAAACCAAAAAACGTTGTTGGAAAAGGGAGATTGCTGCGTATACGGCAGCGGTCTGTTTGATGCGGAAAACATCTATGAGGCAGGGCAGAGATATATAGGCGTCGGGCTGAACCTGCATCCCTGTCGATTTCGGTCTGTGATGGATGGTTTGCAGGAGAAAAAGGTTTGTGCCGTCTTTGACGGGACAAAACCCCCGCCAAAACATAGAATCACCGCTACCATAGAAACCACAATACGCCAGATATTGCAGTGTAATTATAATGACTGTGCAAAGTCATTGTATCAGGAAGGAAAGATACTGGAACTTGTTGCCGCCTTTGCGAACGAGATGATGGATCAGAATCCCGTCGCTGTGAAGGGTGAATTGAGCCGGGCAGATAGCGAGACGCTGCTTCGGATACGGAGGCAAATAGATGAGGGATTTCTGGAACCCGTGACCATTGCGGAGCTCTCCAAACAGCACTTTATGTGTGAATCCAAACTCCGTGAGATATTCCGAAAGCACTATGGAATCACCATATATCAATATATGTTAAATCGCCGCATGGAGCACGCCTGCGAACTGTTGTCTGCGCC
>DPPB01000008.1:0-4385 GCA_003539495.1 Oscillibacter sp.
CCTTGTAAACTGTACTTTGCTATCGGATAAACAACAGCAAATACCGGATTTCTAACCGAGGTGGTACGATTTTCACCAAGGATGGAAAAAATGTAAGGAAGGCTGAACGGCGGTTTTCTCTTCCACGCGGAATTTTTCTATATTACTGTGGCGAGACAGAGCGTTTGAAGAATATTTCAGACACATATATTGACAAGGCGTTTTCAAAAGCACTTAAAAACAATGGTGAAACGGTTCTTAAGTATATATCATTTGTTGGATTAAGAGAGTTTCCTGCGGCTATGCTTGCAAATGCTGTTTATAAGAGTAATTCTTTTGAAAATATTTGCGACTTGGTAGGAATAGAGAGTATTGGGGGACCAGTTGAGTTTGTATTAAAACGCCCGACTTGGAGTAAATCAGCGCCTATAACCAATGATTCTTTCTGGAACGCGCAAGGGACGGTTGCCGCTGTTTTGAGCCAGTTGGTGGAGATGGGCGTATTAAATATAAGCAATAAAGACAGTGCCACGATTACAGTAGATAACATTGCAAATGTTAGAATTGATTCCGAAAATTGCTTTGACCTTTTTGCTAAGTTAGAGCTTCTCTTACAGGCAGATATTCTAAAAGAAATCCGATTTAATGTCATAAAAGATGATGTTTCTATGCAGTTAGAAATGCTAAGCGAAGGCGAAAAGCAACTTGCTCAACTTCTTTGCTTATTGGAAGCAACTAAGGAATATCGAGCTCTGTTTCTCCTTGATGAATTTGACTCGTTTCTTCACCCGAACTGGCAGCGTAGATTTGCAGAGATTATTTCCGAAATCGAGATCACAGGACAAGTGTTATTTACTACACATTCTCCCTTAACACTTGGAAAGATGAGAAAAGAAAACATACGGATTTTGAAAGACGGACAGGTCTTTGAGCCATCTGCCGACACTTTTAACCGGGACATTACAGAGGTGTTGGAAGAGATTATGGATGTCGGGAAAAGACCTGTAGATGTCGAAAAGGCAATGCGAGATTTTAGAAATTCTGTTATTCACGGAAACAAAAAAGATGCTCTTATACACGAAAATACACTTCGTGAGCTACTATCAAGGGATGATCCTTTTTGGGTAACGGTAGGGCACTTGCTTTCGAGGATGGGTGACTAAATGAAGTATATAGAGAAAAGAAAACCACCGGAATCGCTTGAGCGCTACAAAGAAACTGCAGGTGCTAATTTTGATGATCTCCCTTCAAATGTAAAGAGCGAGTTGAAACAGCAATTGGCGGATGAGCAAGGTGATATTTGTTGTTATTGTGGCAAGCGCATTTCCCCAGACCATCATTCCGTCATCGAGCATCTATTACCAAAGGGAGATAAACGATATACGCACCTTCAATTAGTATATACAAATCTAGTATGTTCGTGCGACGGCGGAGAGCAAGAAAGGACTGGAAGGCCAAAGCGGGAAAAGAAATTATTCCCATCTCATTGTGATGATAAGAAAAACGATTCCATCATTCCTGTCACTCCGTTGGATGAAAATGTTGAGTCGTTATTTTCATATGATGATGAAGGGCATATCTATGGAAGAACTACAGATGCTCAAAAAACGATTGAAATATTGAACTTGGATTGTAGTACAATTGTACATAGGCGAAAAGCAGCTTTTGAGGCGTATTCCTCGCTGGATTCAGCGTCCGATATAGAATGGGCGAGCGAAATAGCTCGGCTGAAGGGGCGTAATAAGGACAATCAGTATGAAGAATACTGCTTTGCCGTTATATACTTTATAGAGCATTATCTTGCGATTTGATATATAAGCCAGACTCAAATGCATCTGTGCTTGTTCACTTTTTAAGTTAATTGAAAAGAAACTTTAGAGGCGCAGCCTTCGGAGAAATCCGTAGGCTGCGCCTCTTTTTGCGTCTTGATAGAAAAATTGAGAAATTTCTCGAAAACACCCTGCCAAAAGGCACCCCTTATTCAGAGTAAGTAGAAGGGCCTTTTGAAAATCTGAGAGAATTTTTCAAATTACTTTGCCAAAATCTCGAAAAAGTTCCCAATTGGTTAGTAGAAAGGCCCTGAAAAATTTCCTTCAAAATCCTATTTGTTATTTGCCAGAAAAGTTCCCAGTTGATTAGTGGGAGGGGCGCTTAAAAATTTTCTTCAAAATTCTTTTTGTTTTTGCCGGAAAAATTCCCAATTAAGTAGTAGAGGGGGACGCAGAAAAATTCTCAAAAGTTTTTTCGTTCAAATCCGAAAAAAGTTCCCAGTTGGTTAGTGGAGAGGATTTCAAAGATTTTTTTCAAAATTCCTTCGTACAAATCGAAAAATTTTTCCCAGTTGATTAGTGAGGGGGTTAAAAAACAGGCCTTCTCGCTGCCTACCTATTGAGGGGACTCTCTCCCTGTGCACCTTGAAAATTGAATCGCCGCCTCCAAAGGATATGCTTCCGGCAAGTGCCGCCACGACTTCCCGATAATTCAGGGCTCCCGCAAAATCGAAGATTTTGTGGGAAGAGGAGCAGCAGTGAAACGAATGAGCTTTCGCACGAGTGCGGAAGCGAATGATATGGAACTTGCTGCGACGAGAGCGTACCGAAGAAGCGATACGCCGTGGTGAGACTCCGGGGCAGGAACGATACAGATGAGCGGCAGCAAGCAAAAATTACCGCAGAAATGCGGCTTCAGAACAAGCAAAGGAGGTTCAAACCTATGAAGAAAGGAGAGCTCAGAGAGCTTTATCAGATGATGTTTCCGGAATACCCGGACATCGTGACCGTCAAAGAGCTTCGGGAGATGCTGGGCATCAGCCGCAAGCTGGCCTACAAGCTGATCGACTACGGGTATATCCACGCCGTGAAGATCGGCACGACGCTGAAGATCCCGAAAATCAGCGTCATCAACTATGTGATGGAGAAAGAGGTGAAAAAGGTTGGATGAGATCAAGCGCCTGACTCCCGCCCAAAGGGCACGCTGCAACCGGCTGATCCGGAGGCTGTGCGCCAACTACGACGGTGGCAACTGTCTGCCGCTGGACGACGGCGAGGGCTGCGTGTGCGTGCAGACGATTTCCTATTCGCTGCTGTGCATGTACTTCCGGCGGGCGGTTCTGCCCGCAGACAAGGTACTCTGCGCCGATATTTACCGGCAGCGTACACGGACCTGCGAACGGTGTGGAAAGCCCTTTGCACCCGGCAGCAACCGGCAGAAGTACTGCCCGGAATGCGGCCGCTCCATCCGACGCAAGCAGAAGGCGGACTCTGCCAGACGGCGGCGCAGCGTAGAACATTAAGCGTCTGAAAAGCCTTGATTTCCAAGGCTTTTGGGATAGCAAAGCGGGGGCGGGTGACCGTTTCCATCCGCCCCCCGCCAAAATCCACTTTTAACATTCTACAAAGGAGAATTCTATGGACAACAAACTGAAAACCGTGGACGCAGAGACCTTGCTGTCCACGCCGATGAGCAAGACGATGTTCATCGTAGACGGCCTTATTTCGCAGGGTATCAATGTCATCAGCGGTGCCAGCAAGATCGGCAAAAGCTGGCTGATGCTGTGGCTGGGGCTGCAAGTGGCGCAGGGAAACTCTATTTGGGGGCTGCCTACACTGCAATGTGATGTGCTCTATCTGAGCCTTGAGGACACCCAGCGCCGCATCAAAGACCGACTCTACAACCTCACCGACAGCGCCCCGGACAACCTGTATTTTGCCGTGACCTCCGGGCTGATCGGCGGCGGGCTGGAGGAGCAGATCACGGATTTCCTGACCGAGCATCCCGCCACCAAGCTGGTCATCATCGACACGCTGCAAAAGGTGCGGGACTCCAAAGGCAGCGCCGGAAAAGCGGGAATGTACGGCAACGATTACGATGACATTTCCTCCATCAAGCGCATTGCCGACGGCTTCAACATCGCCATTTTGCTGGTGCATCACCTGCGAAAGCTGCAAGACAGCGACGATCCCTTTAACGATGTCAGCGGCTCCACAGGCATCATCGGCGCAGCGGACACCAACTTCATTCTGCGCCGCAAGCGCAGCGGTAACGCCGCTACGCTGCTGGTCAGCGGGCGGGATGTGGAATATCAGGAACTGACCTTGCGGTTTAACGACTTGGTCTGGGAGCTGGTGGAGCGCAAGAACAGCGAGGACATTCACAAGGCAGAGCTGCCGAAATTTCTGTTTCGGGTGGTGGACTTTATGGAGTGCCGCACCGAATGGCATCCGCTCCCAATGTTTGAAGCCATCCCGGAAAACTGCGAAGCCTTTCGGCGGTGGCTCGATTCGCAGTGGGCAGAGCTGCCGGAGGCTCTGCCCACGCAGACGGCGTCGGAACTTGTCGGTCACAGCCCGCAGCGCATTCACGAGTGGATACGGGAAGAAGTTTTGGTCGGCATCAAGCTCGGCACT
>DPPB01000008.1:4593-5121 GCA_003539495.1 Oscillibacter sp.
GCGCACCCGCGCACGGAAAAATACAAAGAACTGATTCGGGAATTCAAATACAACCGGCGCCGTGAGCGTGAAAACGAACAGCGGCGGCAGAAAAGGAAAATGATGAAAGAGAGTACATAATCTATGCCTCACCGGAAACGGTGGGGCAGCATTTTTTGTTTCTGTCGGGGCGAACTATGAGAACAGCAAAATAAGATTCCCTTATTTTGCACCATATTTTAAGGGAAATGGAATGAAAATAAGGGAAAGCCTTTATTGGGGTCGGTTTTCGCAGTGTCAAAACCGCAGCCACGCACCTCATTCAAAAGGTGCGTGGCTGCGATGTTCATTTATAACGAATTTTCAATCGTCCTCTTCTTCATCTTCCCATGACGAAATAATGTGAAGCTCTCCGCTGTCCATGTCCATAGCCATATTGTCGTCCATGCGCATCATCATATTACCGTCGGAGTCGATTGCCATATTATCGGAAACGGTATACGCAAAATCGCCGTCGTCATAGTCAAAGAAATGCTTACTCATAGATTT
>DPPB01000008.1:5379-48534 GCA_003539495.1 Oscillibacter sp.
CGGGAGCCTTTGACTCTGCGGGCGTGGTAGTGTGCACCGTTCGCTTTCCAGTGCGGGAAGTGATCTGCTTTTTCCTTGTTGGTATCACGATGGCAAATGATGATGTTTTCGAGGACATCGCAGCCGCCGGCGGAAAGCGGGCGGATGTGGTCAAGCGTCGGGTGATAAGNNGCTGATTTTTTCATCAGCCGTCCGGTATAATCATACGCCTCCTGCTTCGTGCCGAAAACCCGGTTCCACACGTCTATGGTCTTATACTTTGACATTTTGAGTACCTCCTTTTCACTTGTTACCCATATTCTATAATCAAAACCGATAACTGTCGATGAACCGCATGGTTCAAAAAAATAAAAGATACCCCTCAGAAAGGGATATCTTTCGCTTGGATGTTCATCGTCCGCACAAAACGGAGCAATGTTTTTTGACCGGGTTTTCTTTCTCCGCTGCAATAGTAACCGACCGCCCGAACGCTTATGTTAAGTTGCTCGGCAACCTTCTCATAGGTCAATCCGGATTTTTGGATACTATTGCGGAGAAAATCGGCCAATTCGGGATCTTTCTTTCGGTTAGATTCCATATCAGCAACCTCCTGGCTTTCGCCGTTGCTTGGCCGAAAGTTGCTACGGATATGATACCACAAGAATTCTATAAAGTCAATCTGAAGGAATTATCTCGCAAAAATAAGGCAGAAGCAGTACCCTGTTTCTTATAAAGTCCTCGATAAAGGCAAACTGATCTGTCATTACTCTGAGGTTTATCCAAAGAAGAAATAGCCGCAGGGCGTCTTTTTCCGATACATCAATTGCATCGCTGTAATAATCTCCGTGAATGATTGGATTGCGGTTTAATGTTATATCAGAGTTTTTGTGGTTTGCTGTAAGTTTTTTATAGTAGGAATCAATCTTGTTCCACGCCTCTGTATTCCATTCGCCCATCATATCATTAACGATCATATATATTTTTTCAGAGCGCTGACCGCCGTTTTTGTATTCTTTCTTTACTTCCCAATACCCTTCTAAAATATCTGCGCAGCGCTTGTGCTCATGCTCGATAAGTGCAAACCAGTTTCTTGCGGCACTGCGATAGCAACCGTTGTACATCATCTCGAGTGCCGCATGGGCATCTTCCAGTTTCCTTTGCAGCGGAATCCCGGGATTCGGCACTTGATAAAATGTTGATAGCAACTCTCTTGCACTCAAGTATTCTGCGAAAGAAAACGATTCCAAGATATAATCCGAAGTGCATTCTTCTTCCAGCAGTGGCAGATCCGGCGTTTCAAGAAAATACAGCAAGACACCGTCGTCAGCCAATTGGCGCATTCTTTCTCGGTACGGCGGCGTAAATAGAATACTTCTGTCGCTGTCAATCCGTCTGTTCAATGCATCATTTGCGCAAAAGAATTCATAATACGCCTTGCCCACTTCGACATTCAGCTTTTCGCACTCCGAAAATTCAGGAATGCTTTTCATTGCAGCCGTTATATTGTGAATTGGTGCGGTGCTGTCCTGTACGCAATCAATCAACGCTTTCAGCCTGTCTGCATCCGTATCGCAATCAGGCAGTAATTCAAGCACATTTGAGGTTGTCGAAAGTTTTTCAAAGCCCTTAGCAAATAATTCACGGTAGCGTTCTTCCAGACGATCTCTGATTTGCATCTTTTCAGAAGCAATTGCATGAAGTCTTGCTTGCTCCTGTATTGCACTTATTTGCTGTTGCGTCATTAGTCTGCGCTGCTTTTTCAATAGCTCTAAATAAGATGTAATTTCCATCAAAACACCTCTTTGCGTTTAAGTAGCGTGATTATTATATCATAAAAACCTTGTTTTTCAAAGATGCGATTACATTACGGCAAGAAATAAGGAGGTTTTGCCTTTGCGCTATCCGCTTTTTGGCGCCCTCTCATTTTTTGACAATTCAAAAATGCGGATATACCATTGGGGAGCAAAATGTGCAATTTACATCGAGATTTGTTCCCCAATATAGATGGTGCGTACTTTTTTGTAACAGCAATATATGTATAAAAACCCGCATAAACACTGGGTTTATGCGGGTTCCGTTGGCGGAGAGGATGGGATTCGAACCCATGTGCGATTGCTCGCAAACTGATTTCGAGTCAGCCCCGTTATGACCACTTCGATACCTCTCCGTGTATGTCAAACACGGTCAGAACACCTTGAACCTCAAAAAAGAGGAAAAACCAAAATGTTAGAACGGCGTGTTAGAACAGCGAAATATTTAGTTTTTAGAACCCGCGAAAACCCTTGAAAACAAAGGGAAACGGGTGGACGAAAAAGCCTAAGCCGCGGAGGATTTCGAGTCAATCCCGTCACAACCACTTCGATACCTCTCCGTAGGGGCCCACCCATAGTACCACAGTTTTGCCACGGACGCAACCGATTCGCGGGATTTTTTTCTTTTTTGGCGCATAGGCTGGGTAAAAGAGGTGAATTACCCATGATTCCAGCGATTTTCATTCCCGGCCGACGGGAGGACCTGCGCAATTACACCGCCGCCGTATATTTTGCCGGCGGCATACCCATCTGCAGCACCGACAGTGCCGACTCCGCCCTGTGCAGTGGATTGCTGCTCCCCGGCGGCGGTGATATCGGGGAAAAGCTTGACGGGGAGGAGGAAAAGCTGATACAATCCTTTGTGCAGAGGGAACGCCCGATTTTGGGCATCTGCCGGGGGATGCAAGCACTGAACATCTATTTCGGCGGCAACCTGCTGGATCGGATCCCGAATCATCAGCAGCCCCAGGGCGACCTGATACATAGGACCCTGACCGCGGGGCGATTGGCGCGGCTTATAGGCCGCTGCCCCACCGTGACCAGCAACCATCACCAGGCCCTCCGCCATTTGGGGCGGGATCTGCAGGCGGTACAGGTAGCCCCCGACGGCATCATTGAGGCAGTAGCGCACACAACGCTGCCAATCCTGGGCGTGCAGTGGCACCCGGAGCGGCAGAGTTTCGGCCTGTGCCGTACGGACGCGGTGGACGCGGCGCCGATCTTTACACATTTTATAGAGCAGGCGAGGTAAACCATGGCGATTTCCATGAAAGAACTGAATTTGGAGCAGGGTATGCCCACAGTGGATACGGCATTGCGCTGGCTGGAGGCCGAGCTGCACGCCGCCCGGAAAATGGGCCGCCCTGGGCTAAAGCTGATCCACGGTTACGGCTCCTCCGGCACCGGCGGCAAGATTCGCACCGCCTGCCGCAAATACCTGCGGCGGGAGGCGGAGGCGGGCCGGGTGCGCCTGGTGATCCGGGGCGAGGACTTCTCCATTTTCAGCGAGGAGACCCGCCGCAGCTTCACGCTCTGTGCCCAGCTGCGGGCGGATCGGGATCTGGAGCGGGAGAACCGGGGTGTGACCTTCGTGATTCTGTGAAAAATATCGCAGTTTTTTCAGAATTTATATTGACAAAGTTTTTCCAAAATGGTATGATAACCAAGCTGACGATTTCTTCGGAGGGCAGACGCGGGTGTAGCACAATGGCCAGGGCACCAGCCTTCCAAGCTGGGGATGCGGGTTCGATTCCCGTCACCCGCTCCAACTTTTTCCTATGCGCCAGTAGCTCAGTTGGATAGAGCAACTGCCTTCTAAGCAGTGGGCCAGGGGTTCGAGTCCCTTCTGGCGTGCCACTTTTTTGGAGTATGTCGCCGGTTCCCGTGTGCATGATATGTGGTGGGTGTAGCTCAGTTGGTTAGAGCACCGGATTGTGGTTCCGGGTGTCGAGGGTTCGAGTCCCTTTACCCACCCCACTGATAATCAGGGATTGGGAGCGATCCCAATCCCTGATCGATTTTTCCACACAGGGGTGTAGCCAAGTGGTAAGGCAAGGGACTTTGACTCCCTCATCCGCTGGTTCGAGTCCAGCCATCCCTGCCAAGCCTTTCCTCGGTGCATTGCACCGCGAGAATAATTGCTCCGTTAGCTCAGTAGGTAGAGCACCTGCCTTTTAAGCAGGGTGTCCGGGGTTCGAATCCCCGACGGGGCACCAAAAAAGTCCAGGAATCATTAAGATTCCTGGACTTTTTTATGCTTTATTAGAACCGGAACAGATTCAGCCCGATCTCCTCGCTGAAGCGCCGGTCCACCACGCCGTCGATAACGGTGATGACCATCTCGCACACCGCGCTGACCACGGCCCGATTCAGGTGCCCGCCGAATACCTGCCCCTTTTCATCGCCTGCGCTCATGTGCAGGTGGGTGTAGAACTCGCCGTCCATGGTGTTGATGGTGCCGGTGAGGGAGACGATCTCAAAATTTCCCTTAAAATCGTTGGCGTGGTACTGCTTCTCGTCCACGTTGTAAACGCCCACAGTGAAGTCGTTGGTGGCGCCCAAAGCGCTGACGCTGGCCAACTGAATGTGCTCGGCCTCGGCGATCTCCCTTACGGCCGCCAAAATCTCCTCGCCGCGGTCGATCCGCGCCACGATGGTATTGCCGAATCTTCTGTATTCCATGGTGCTCTCCTTTCTGCGCCCTCATTCCAGGGCGTCATGGCTTTCAAATACATCCCGGATGGTGCCGGCCCGGTCAAATTCCGGCTGGGGCTCGGCCTTGCCCATCTGCATCTCCTGCCACTTGGCCTTGTCAATGAGCAGCTGCCGGGGCTTGGAGCCCTCGAAGGGGCCCACGATGCCCCGCTCCTCCAGCTGATCCACCAGCCGGGCAGCCCGGGAATAGCCCAGCTTCAACCGCCGCTGGAGCATAGACACGCTGGCCTGTCCCGTTTCCAGCACCACCTCCACGGCGGCAGGCAGCAGCTCGTCGGCGTCGTCCTCCGGGGTAGAGTCCGGGGCCGGGGCACCCTTCTTGTCCTTTTCCTGCACCACCTTCTCGATCTGTCGGATCACGTCCTCGGAGTAGGACGCCTCGCCTGTTTCCTTGATGAATTCCACCACCCGCTCGATCTCCTCCGCGGTGATGAAGCAGCCCTGGACACGCCGGGGCTTGCCCTCCCCCAGGGGGGCGTAAAGCATGTCGCCCTTGCCCACCAGCTTCTCGGCGCCGGGGGTATCCAGAATGATCCGGGACTCCATGGAGGAGGCCACGGCGAAGGCGATGCGGCTGGGTATATTGGCCTTCATGAGGCCGGTGATCACATCGGCGGAGGGCCGCTGGGTGGCGATGACCAGATGCATACCGGCGGCGCGGCCCATCTGAGCTACCCGGCAGATGGAGTCCTCCACCTCCTTGGCGGCTACCAGCATCAGGTCGGCCAGCTCGTCGATGACCACCACCACCGTGGGCAGTTTTTTCATCTTCTCGCCGTTTTCGTCCGGCTGGGCCTGGTCTGCCAGGGCATTGTAGGCGCTGAGTTCCTTCACGCCGTTCTCGGAGAAGAGCTTGTAGCGCTTCATCATCTCAAACACCGCCCACTGCAGGGCGCCTGCGGCCTTTTTGGGGTCCGTGACCACAGGGATCAGCAGGTGGGGGATGCCGTTATAGGGGGCCAACTCCACCATTTTCGGGTCTACCATGATGAACCGCACTTCCTCCGGGGTAGACTTATACAGCATGCTCACAATGAGAGAGTTGGTGCACACGGATTTGCCGGAGCCAGTGGTGCCGGCAATGAGCACATGGGGAAGCTTGGCGATGTCGCCGATGATGCGGTTGCCGCCGATGTCCTTGCCCACGGCGAAAGCCACGGCGGACTTGTGGCCGGTGAACTCCCGGGACTCGATGACCTCCCGGATGCGCACCGGGGTCACGGCCCGGTTGGGCACCTCAATGCCCACGGCAGAGATTTTTCCCGGCACCGGGGCCACTCGAACGCTGCCCACACCCAGGGCCAGGGCAATGTCATCGGAGAGATTGGTGATCTTAGACAGCTTCACCCCCTGGGGCTGGGCAAATTCATATCGGGTGACGCTGGGACCCCGGATCACCTCGCCGGGCCGGGCGTCCACGCCGAAGCTGCGCAGGGTGTCCGCCAGACGCTTGGAGTTGCTGCGCATCTCCGCCCCGGCCTCGGTAAAGCTGCCGGCCGTCCCCTGGTCCAGCAGGGTGATGGGCGGATATTGATACTGCTCCTCGGGCTGGGAAAGCTCCTGCTCGATCTGGCGGCTCACCTCCTGGGCGGTCTTTTCCAGGTCTACGGGTTCGGCCATTGGCTCAGCCTTAACGGGCTCAGCCGGTTCCGGGTCATGCCGTTGAGCCGGAGCCGAAGCTGCTTCAGGCTCGGCGGGCTCGGCCGTTTCGACAGGCACATCCTTGGCCGGCTGGAGCACCTCGTCTGGGGTAGGCGTCCGGCGGCGGCTGAAGAAGGGCTTCTTCTCACTATGCAGGGGGGAGCTCTCCGGAATGGGCTCATGCTCACCATCCAGGGGGATGTCGATCTGCGGGCTGCGCCGCCGGGGGGAGGGCTTTTCGGCGGACTCGGCGGGGGCGCCCTCCGCCGGGCTCTCCGGCTGTCCTTCAGCCTCCTGAGCCCGCTGGGCGGCTCGCTGGCGGGCCTTTTCCGCCACCTGGGCCGGGGTGGTGCGCAGCATAACGAAAATGCACACCAGCAGGCCGATGGCGGCCAAGATGGCGTACACGACCTCGCTTATGTATGTCTTGCCCAGCTCTGCCAGGCCGCCGCACAGCACGCCGCCGCCGGTAAGGGCCTGCCCCTCCGCCCACAGGGCAGACAGGGACGCACTCACCGCGGGCTTTGCCAGCAGCAGATGCAGCAGGCTGCCCCCCAGCAGGGGCGTGAGCAGGGCGCACAGTACCCGCCCGGCAGCCCTGCGCTCCCGGTGCAGCAGCAGGAACAGACCCGCTGCCAGCAGCATCACGGCCCACAGCCAGTAGCCGTAGCCGCACAGCCCCGTCAGGGCTGTGCGCAGAAGCTTCAGGAACACGGCCTCCGCATTAAAGTAACTCACGGCCACGCACAGGGCCAGCAACAGGCACACGATGCCTCCGGCTATGCGCGCCCCCGGTCCCTGCTCCCGGGGAGCGGGGGCGGGAGTGCGCTGTGCTGTGGATCTTTTCCCGGATGCCCGGTTTGTTTTTTTCTTGGTGGACTGAGCCATGTTTTCTCCCGTTCTGCCGCCGCAGGGGCGGCACACATATTGCAATTACTTCTTAATAATGGTCAGGATCAGGGTCAGCAGGCCCACGGCCCAGCAGTAGTAAGCGAAGAAGCCGAACTTTCCCTTATCGGCGATCATTTTCAGCAGCCGGATGCATAGATACCCCACCACGGCGGCAGTGATGACGCCCACCAGGTACACCGGCACCTGGCTCCAATCGATGCCCGCATCCATGGCGTCCTTCAGGCTTAGAATGTTGGCGCCCAGCACGGCCGGGATGCTCAGCAGGAAGGAAAACCGCACGGCAAACCGCCGCTCATAGCCCACAAAGCAGCCGGTGGTGATGGTCATACCGGAGCGGGAAATGCCGGGCATGGTGGCAATGGCCTGGCCCACACCCACAATGAGGGCCGAGAGGACCCCGGCGCTGGCTTCGGTCTTGCGGCCTTTTTTCACCCGGTCGCTGGCAAACAGCAGCAGGCCTGTGACGATGAGGGCTGCGCCGATAAAGACCATGTTGCTGCTGAGGGCCTGCACCTTATCTTTAATAGGCAGCACCGCAAACAGCGGGAGCGTACCCACGATGATGAGCAAAATCAGCCGCCGGGCCGGGGGCACCGGGGTGGGGGTAGAGTGATGGGCAATGTCCCGCACGCCGCAAATCAGCTCCCGCACCATATCCTTGATCTCCCCCCAGTAGGCCACGAATACGGCCACCAGGGTGCCCAGGTGCAGCAGCACATCAAAGAATTCCGGCACCACACCGGCGTCCTGCATGCCCAGCAGATTCTGTGCAATGGCCAAATGGCCGCTGCTGGAGATGGGCAGAAACTCGGCAATGCCCTGGATCAGCCCCAGCAGAAAAGAAGAAAAGAATGACATAAGTATAGATCTCCTATCTAAAATGATTGTAAATAGTATAAAACCGTCGGAATATTACAGCTCGTATATATTTCACCTGACCGATTCCTTATTATAGCATACTTCACTGCGAATTACCACACTTTCTGCCCCGGCGAAAGGAGAAACCGTCCGCCCGTCACTGTCACCGTATGTTCACAAAAAAGCCTTGATTTGGATAGGGGACAGTGCTATAATTTTTTATATTTGATAGTATATCTCACTTTGCCCTTTTTGGGCTTACCATGAGAAACGAGGGGATTTTATGCACAAAATACCGTTTAGCCCGCCGGATATTACGGAGGCTGAAATTCAGGAGGTTTGCGAGGCTCTGCGTTCCGGCTGGATCACCACCGGACCCAAGACCAAGGAGTTTGAGCGGCAGATCGCCGCCTACTGCGGGACGGATAAGGCCGTGTGCCTCAACTCCGCCACTGCCTGTCTGGAGATGACTCTGCGCATCCTGGGCATCGGCCCCGGGGACGAGGTCATCACCTCCGCCTATACCTACACCGCCTCCGCCAGCCCCGTGTGCCATGTGGGTGCCAAGCTGGTGCTGGTGGACACTTTGCCGGGGTCTTATGAGATGGATCCGCAGCAGCTTTCCGCTGCTTTTACAGAGCGCACCAAGGCAGTGATTCCCGTGGACCTGGGCGGCATCCTGGCGGATTACGACACGATCTTCGCCATTGCGGAGGATAAGAAGGCCCTGTTCACCCCCAAGGGTGATCTGCAGCGGCAGATCGGCCGGGTGGCCGTGGTGGCTGACGGAGCCCACAGCTTCGGCGCCCAGCGCCACGGAAAGCGATCCGGCAGCTTTGCGGACTTCACCACATTTTCGTTCCATGCGGTGAAGAACCTCACCACCGCCGAGGGCGGCGCCGCCACCTGGAATCCCGCTCTGGGCCTGGATGACGAGGCCATTTATAAGCAGTATATGCTCCTGAGCCTCCATGGCCAGAATAAGGACGCTCTGGCCAAGACCAAGCCCGGCGCCTGGGAATATGACATTGTGGCCCCCCTTTATAAATGCAACATGACGGATATTATGGCGGGCATCGGCCTGGCCCAGCTGAAGCGCTATCCGGGGCTGCTGGAAAAGCGGTATAAGCTGGTGCGGCTTTATAATCAGCTGCTCTCCGATTGCGGCGTGGAGCACGCCCCCCACTTTAGGGAGGACGAGGTTTCCAGCTGCCATCTGTACCTGGCCCGGCTCACAGGCAAGACCATGGCCCGGCGTAACGAGATCATCGAGACCATGGCCCAGCGGGGCGTTGCCACCAACGTACACTATAAGCCCCTGCCCCTGCTGACGGCTTATAAGAATCTGGGCTTCGATATAAAGGACTATCCCAATGCCCTGGCCCAGTTTGAAAACGAGATCACCCTGCCCCTGTACTCCACCCTTACGGAGGAGGACGTGCGGTTTATCTGCCAGACTCTGAAGGACTGCCTGCAGGGCTGATAAAAAAGGAAAAGGATACCGATTTATGGACAATCAAAACGGCGCCCGGCAGCCCTACACGCCCATCACGCCGCCCTCGTGGGGGGCCATGGCCTGCAAGCGGGCCTTTGACGTCGTGTGCTCCCTGCTGGGGCTGGTGGTGCTGAGCCCGCTGCTGCTGGTGGTTTCCCTGCTGGTGGCAGTTACCTCCCCCGGCGGCGTGTTCTTCCGGCAGGAGCGCATCGGCAAGGGCGGCAAGCCCTTCCGCATCTTCAAGTTCCGCTCCATGCGCAAGGATAATGCGGGCCTGAAGATCACCACCGGCAACGACAGCCGCATCACCCCCGTGGGCCGCTTCCTGCGCAAGAGTAAAATAGACGAGCTGCCCCAGCTGATAAACGTCCTGGTGGGGGACATGAGCTTCGTAGGCCCCCGGCCGGAGGTGGCGGACTATGTTTCTTTGTACACCCCCTATCAGCGCCAGGTGCTGCTGGTGCGGCCCGGCATCACGGGCCTGGCGTCCATCCGCTTCCGCAATGAAAACGACCTGCTCACCGCCAGCACCGATCCCAACCGCACCTATATCGAGCAGATCATGCCCCGGAAGATCGACCTGGACCTGGAGTATATTCCCCACGCCTCGGTGCTTTATGACATCAAGCTGATTTTCCAGACCTTTGCGGTGGTAATAAAGGAGTAAAGAGTAGCTTTATGAGAATTTGGCTCATCAACCATTATGCGGTGCCGCCCCAGTATTACCCGCTGGCCCGGCAGAACTATTTTGCCAAGAACCTTATGGCCCTGGGCCACGAGGTGACCATCTTCGCCGCCAGCACCGTGCACAACTCCGATCAGAACCTCATCGAGGACGATACCCCTTATCGGGAGGACGTGGTGGACGGGGTCCACTATGTGCTCGTCCGCTGCAAGGGCTACCGCGGCAACGGCCTCTCCCGCATTCTCAATATGCTGGAGTTTGCCCGAAAGCTGCCGTCCGTGTGCAATCAGTACCCCCGGCCCGATGCCATCGTGGCCACCTCTATGCCTCCCATGTCCTGTGCGGCGGGCATCAAGCTGGCCCGGAAATACGGCTGCCGGGGCATCGCCGAGATTGCGGACCTTTGGCCGGAGAGTGTTATTGCCTATGACATTGCCGGCCCCCATAATCCGGCGGTGCTGTGGCTGCGCCGGCTGGAGAAGTGGATTTACACCCGGTCTGACGCCGTGGTGTTCACCATGGAGGGCGCTTACGACTATATTAAGGAGCAGCATTGGGAGCGGGCCGTGCCCCGGAGCAAGGTCCACTATATCAATAACGGCGTGGACCTGGAGCTGTTTGAGTATAATAAGGCGAATTTCTCGGTGGAGGATCCGGACCTGGACGATCCGGATACCTTCAAGGTGGTCTACACCGGGTCCATCCGCCAGGTGAATGGTCTGGGCCTGCTGCTGGATGCGGCCAAGGAGGTCCGGGACCCCCGGGTGCGCTTCCTTATTTGGGGCGATGGCGACGAGCGGCCCGCCCTGGAGCAGCGCGTAAAGGACGAGAACATCGGCAACGTGGTGTTCAAGGGCCGGGTGGAGAAAAAGCTCGTGCCCTCCATCGTCAGCCGTGCGGATGTGAACCTGGCCCACAACACGCCTTCCCCTCTGTTCCGCTTTGGCATCAGCTTTAACAAGCTGTTTGACTATTTGGCCGCCGGGAAGCCGGTGCTGTCGGATTTCCCCTGCCCATATAATCCCGCCGTGACCTATGGGGCCGGGCTGGATGTGCAGCATCCGGATGCCGCCTCGGTTGCCCGCCGGGTGGAGGAGATGGCCGCTATGGGCCCGGAGGAGCGGGACAAGCTCTCCTGCAATGCCCTGCGTGCGGCCCATGATTATGACTTTAAGAAACTGACCGAGAAGCTGCTGGATGTCATTGAGCATCCCGTGACAGACGGGAAGGAGGATTAATATGCAATTTATAGATTTGAAAGCCCAGTATGCAGCCCTGAGGGGCGAGATCAATGCCAATATCCAGGCGGTGCTGGATTCCGCCCAGTTTATCGGCGGTCCCCAGGTAAAGCAGCTGGAGCAGGAGCTGGCGGACTTTGTGGGCCGCAAGCACTGCATTACCTGTGCCAACGGCACCGACGCCCTGCAGATCGCCTACATGGTGGCGGGCGTAGGGGAGGGGGACGCCGTATTCTGCCCGGACATGACCTTCATTTCCTCCACGGAACCGGCTAAGATGTTCGGCGCCACCTCCGTGTTCTGCGACATTACCAAGGACACCTATACCCTCTGCCCGGAGAGCCTGGAAAAGCAGATAAAGGCTGTGCTGGCCCAGGGCAAGCTCAAGCCCAAGGCCGTGGTGGCCGTGGACATTTTGGGCAACCCCTGCGACTATGACACCATTGCGCCCATTTGCGAGAAGTACGGCCTCACCCTCATTGAGGATGCCGCCCAGGCCTTCGGCGCATCCAATAAGGGCCGCAAATGCTGCTCCTTCGGCTATATTGCCACCACCTCCTTCTTCCCGGCCAAGCCCCTGGGCTGCTATGGCGATGGCGGCGCCATCTTCACCGATGACGATGCCGCGGCGGATGTTATCCGCTCCCTGTGTGTCCACGGCAAGGGCCCCGGCGGCAAGTATGACAACATTCGTGTGGGCATGAACTCCCGGCTGGATACCATCCAGGCGGCTGTTTTGCTGCCCAAGCTGAAGGCCCTGAAGGACTATGAGATCGACCGCCGCCAGGAGGTGGCCGGCCGGTATAATGCCGCCTTCGGCAAGGATTTTACCGTGCCGTTCGTGGCGGAGGGGTGCGTCTCTGCCTGGGCCCAGTATGCCATTTTGGCTAAGGATACCCAGACCCGGGACAGGGTCATCGCCCATCTGAAGGAAAAGAATATCCCCAATATGATTTATTATCCCACCCCCCAGCACGCCCTGCCGGTGTTCAAGGCCGAGCCCCACTACGGCGAGACCTATGCAAACGCCAATGACTACTGCGCCAGGACCCTGTCCCTGCCCATGCACCCGTATATGGACGCCGCCCAGCAGCAGACGATCATTGACGCGGTACGGGAGGCACTGTGATGGAGGAGAAGTATTTTGTGCATCCCTCCAGCTTTGTGGATGAGGATGTGGAGATCGGCGAGGGCACCAAGATCTGGCACTTCTGCCACATTCAGAAGGGGGCCCGTATCGGCAAGCGCTGCTCCCTGGGGCAAAACGTGAATGTCAGCAACCATGTAAAGGTGGGTGACGGCTGCAAGCTGCAGAATAATGTCTCCCTGTACGAGGGGGTGGAGCTGGAGGACTATGTGTTCTGCGGCCCCTCCTGTGTGTTCACCAACGACCTGACCCCCCGGGCCAAGTATCCCAAGGGCAGCGCCGGGTATCATAAGACTCTCATTAGGGAGGGCGCATCCATCGGTGCCAATGCCACCATTGTCTGCGGCCATACCGTGGGCCGCTGGGCCCTCATCGGGGCTGGCGCCGTGGTGGCCTGCAATGTGCCCGATCATGCGCTGATGCTGGGCGTCCCGGCGAAAATTCGCGGCTGGGCCTGCGAGTGCGGCGCACTGCTGCACTTTGACGGGGAAACGGCCACCTGTACCGCCTGCGGCAGGAACTATCGGATGAAAGCGGAAAACGAAGTGGAGGAGTGTAAGTAATATGAAATTCGACACCATTTACGACGGCCTGATCAAGGGCACGGAGAAGCTGGCCCTGGTGGGCCTGGGCTATGTGGGCATGCCCATTGCTGTGGAGTTTGCTAAGCATATCTCCGTCATCGGCTTTGACATCAATGAAAAACGTGTAAACGAATACGCCAGCGGCATCGACGCCACCAACGAGGTGGGTGAGGCCATCAAGAACACCACCGTGGAATTCACCTCCGACCCCAAGCGGCTGAAGGAGGCCAAGTTCATCGTAGTGGCTGTTCCCACCCCCGTGAATCCCGATACCACCCCGGACCTGCGCCCGGTGGAGGGGGCCTCCCGCACTGTGGGCCAGAATCTGACTCCCGGTGCCATCGTGGTCTTTGAGTCCACGGTGTATCCCGGCGTTACCGAGGACATCTGCGTGCCCATTATCGAGAAGGAGTCCGGCCTCAAGTGCGGCGTGGATTGGAAGATCGGCTATAGCCCCGAGCGCATCAACCCCGGTGACCGGGTCCATACCCTCACCAACATCCGCAAGATCGTCTCCGGCATGGATGAGGAGTCCGCCCGGGAAATTAAAAAGGTGTACGACATCGTCATCAAGGTCGGCACCTTCCCCGTGTCCACCATCAAGACTGCCGAGGCCGTGAAGGTGGTGGAGAACAGCCAGCGGGATATCAATATCGCCTTCATGAACGAGGTGGCCATGATCTGTGACCGCATGGGCATCGACACCGATGAGGTCCTGGCGGGCATGAACACCAAGTGGAACGCCCTGGGCTTTAAGCCGGGCCTGGTGGGCGGCCACTGCATCGGCGTGGACCCCTACTATCTCACCAATGCCGCCGAGGCTCTGGGCTATCACAGCCAGATCATCCTCAACGGCCGTAAGGTCAACGACAGCATGGGCGGTTTTGTGGCCGATGCGGCCATCAAGCAAATGATCGAGGCGGGCATGGCTCCCAAGAAGGCCACCGTGGTTATCCTGGGCATTACCTTCAAGGAGAACTGCCCCGACACCCGCAACAGCAAGGTGGTGGACATCATCAACCGCCTGAAGGAGTATGACATCCACCCCGTGGTCACAGATCCCTGGGCCGATGCCGCCGTGGCAGAGCATGAGTACGGCGTTACCCTGACGGATTTTGATAAGATCCCCAAGGCTGACTGCGTCATCGTGGCCGTGGGCCACAATGAGTTCCGCTCCCTGTCCATGATGCAGCTGAAGGGCCTGTTTAAGAGCGACCTGCCCGACAGCGAAAAGGTCCTCATCGATGTAAAGAGCCTCTATCGTATGGACGAGCTGAAGGCCTCCGGAATGCGCTTTTGGAGATTGTAAGAGACGAGACCCGCCCATTGGGCACAAATCTATAAAAAGGCGAGGAAATGATTATGAAATACGCGCTTATCGGTTGCGGACGCATCGCCGTGAACCACATGAAGGCCGCCATCAACAACAAGCTGGAGATTGTCGCCGTGTGTGACGTACTGCCGGAGAAGATGGAGGCACTGCTTGAAAAATATGACCTGCAAAACGACCCCTCCATCAAGCGCTACACCGACTATAAGCAGATGCTGGCGGAAAATGACATCACTCTGGCGTCCATCGCCACCGAAAGCGGCATCCACGCCCAGATTGCGCTCTATTGCATCGATCACGGCGTAAACGTCATCATCGAAAAGCCCATGGCCATGAGCATGGATGATGCCGAGGAGATCGTCCGCCGCAGCGAGGAAAAGCATGTGAAGGTCTCCGCCTGTCACCAAAACCGCTTCAACGTGGCCGTTCAGCAGATGCGCAAGGCTTTGGAGACCGGGCGCTTTGGAAAAATTTCCCACGGCTCCATCCACGTTCGCTGGAACCGGGACCACAGCTATTATGACCAGGCCCCCTGGCGGGGCACCTGGGCTCAGGATGGCGGCTGCCTCATGAACCAGTGCATCCACGGCATCGACCTGCTGCGTTGGATGATGGGCAACGAGGTGGAGGAGGTCTACGGCGTCACCAAGCAGCAGTTCCATGATTATCTGGAGTGCGAGGATATCGGTATGGCCGTGGTGAAGTTCAAAAACGGCGCTGTGGGTACTATCGAGGGCACCACCAACGTCTACCCCAAGAATCTGGAGGAGACTCTTTACCTGTTCGGTGAGACCGGCACCGTGAAGCTCGGCGGCACCTCCACCAATAATATTGATGTGTGGAACTTCTCCCATGAGACCGCCGATGACGAGAAAAACAAGGGCCTGCAGGAGGCTACCTCCAATGTCTACGGCAACGGCCACACCAGCCTCTTTGCCGACATGATGGACGCTATCGAGCACGACCGCAAGCCCTATGTGGATGCCGTGGCCGGCCGCAACGCCCTGGAGATGATTTTGGCCATTTATCAATCCGCCGCCACCGGCCGGCCCGTGAAGCTGCCCCTTGCGCATGTGGCCAGTACGGACTTCACCGGCCGCTTCGGCAAGTAAGAGGGATACCCCCTGCGCAGAAGCGGCTCGCCCGGACGAGAACATAGAGCAAAGGAGATAGAATATGGATAAGCGGAGGGAGAGCTCCCAAACCAGACGCATCCGCCGCACAAAGGTGGATTGGTTTGGTATCATCATGATGTTTGTGCTGCTGGTGTGCAGCCTGGCCATTTTTGCCCGGCTCATGGCCACCAAGATGCTCACAACCACCAACCTGGTGCTGATTATGGCGGCGCTGCTGGTGGTGAACGGACTGCATATTTTCGTGCAGCTGCCCCTGCGGCGCAATAAGCTGGGCAAGCTGATCTGCGGCGTTTTGGCCGTGCTTCTGTCGGCGGGCATGATCTATGGCACCGTGGCTGCCGGTGCGGTGCAGTCCGCACTGAACAAGATTTCCGGCGTTATGGTGGAAAAGCAGGTGACAGCGGTGATCGTCATGAAGGAGGACGAGGCCACGGATCTGGGCGATACCAAGGGCTACCGCTTCGGCATCCTGGCGAACCGCGATACAAATAACACCCAGCAGATCCTCTCCGCCATGGAAAAGAGCATGGGCAAGGTGGAGACTGCGTCTTATGATACGCCTGCCGAAATGGCGGACGCATTGTATGACGATGAAGTCCAGGCCCTGATTCTCAACGAGGGGTATATCCCCCTGCTGACGGAGCAGGAGAACTATCGGGATTTCTCTGACCGTACTAAAATTATCTACGAGTACATCACCGAGCATGAGATCACCGCTATCAAGCCCACCGGCTCCATTACCAAGCAGCCCTTCGTGGTCTATTGCAGCGGCAGTGATGAGCGGGATTCCGACATCAATGCCAAGACCCGCAGCGATGTGAATATCCTGGCGGTGGTGAATCCCAAGACCCGGCAGATCCTGCTCATCAATACCCCCCGGGATTATTACCTGCCCCTGGCCTTCAACGGCGAGATGGATAAGCTGACCCACGCGGGACTCTACGGCATACAGGAGAGCATGGCCGTACTGGATAACCTCTACGGCACCAAGACCTCCTACTATGGCCGGGTCAATTTCTGGGGCCTTATCGACATCGTGGATGCTCTGGGCGGCATTGATGTGTATTCCGACTATTCCTTTGAAACATCGGCGGGGGATGTAGCGGGCTACGGCTATAGGACCTATAGCTATACCGAGGGCTGGAACCATCTGGACGGGCTGGAGGCCTTGATGTTTGCCCGGGAGCGCCATTCCTTCTCCGACGGTGATAATCAGCGTGGCCGGAATCAGATGAAGGTCGTCCAGGCCATCATCGAAAAGATCACCTCCCCCAGCGTGCTGTCCAATTATCAGGATCTGCTCAAGGCCATGTCAGACAATTGTGTCACCAACATCTCCTACGATCAGATTACCTCCCTGGTGCAGATGATGCAGAAGGAGGGCTTCTCCTGGAACATTCAGGCCATGTCCGCCCGGGAGGGGAGCGGTGATACTTACCAGTATTGTTACTCAGCCCCCGGTGATCCTCTGTATGTCATGCCGCCGGATTATGAGTATATCAATACCATCAAGAGCGTGGTCGATCAGGTGATGAACGGTGAGGAGATTGTTATTCCCTCGGAGCCGACGGAATAAATAAGCAGGGGGCATCGCCCTCCAGTGGGCGATACTTCTGTAAGACGGAGAGAGAGAAGCAATGACGGAAATCGGATTTACGCATCAACAAAAGCTCACAGGGCACCTGTTTGCCCTGTTCACGACCTTGGTGTGGGGCAGCTGCTTCGTGCTGACCAAGGTGATGCTTCAGGCTTTTACCCCCATCCAGATCATTCCCCTGCGCATGGGCCTGGCCTATTTGGCCCTGTGGGCTCTGCGCCCTAAAACCATGAAGCTGCCCTGGAGGGATGAGCTGATGTTCATCCTCATCGGCATCACCGGCGGCAGCGTCTATTTCTACCTGCAAAATACCGCCGCGGCCCATACCTCTGCTGCCAACGTCAGCATATTGGTTTCCATGTCCCCCATCCTCACGGTGCTTTTGGCGCAGCTGTTCTCCCGCAAGGGCGAGAAGCTGGGCAAATGGGTGTATATCGGTGCAGTGGTGGCTATTGTGGGTGTGGTGCTGGTGGTGCTCAACGGAACACTGTCCTTCCACCTGAGCCCTTTGGGTGACCTGCTGGCCCTGGCCGCGGCCCTGGCCTGGGCGGTGTACTCTATCCTCATTAAGAAGTATACCGAGCGGTATGACAACTTCCTTGTCACTCGCCGGGTGTTTTTGTGGGCCTTTATCACCGCCGTTCCTCTGATGCTCATCACCGACGGCATGCCCAGCCTGACGCCCCTGTTCACCCAGCCCGGCATTCTCCTGAGCTGGCTGTTTTTGGGCGTGTTCGGCAATGCCGTGTGCTTTGCCCTTTGGAACATTGCCTTTAGGCGCCTGGGTGTGGTCATCACCAACAATTACCTCTATGCCACGCCCTTTGTCACGGTGGTGGCGGGCTGGCTGCTGCTGGATGAGAAGATCTCCTTCATGAGCATCATCGGTGCGGTGCTCATCACCCTGGGCGTGATCTTTGCCAATAAGCAGACGGAAAAGACGGCCTGAAAACGGCCCTTATAGGGCCCACGGGAGGAAAGGAAAGCAGTTCATGAACATTTTATTTTTGTCCTATGGCCGCTTCGAGTATGACGGCCGGCAGCGGGAGCTGATCAAGGTCTGCAAGCAATTGGGCAAGACCTATTACCTGACGTGCGCAGGGGAGGACTATGTCCCGGCGGAGCCGGAGCATATCTGCTTCCGCCCAGCCGGCCGGGGGGCGTATTTGGCGTTCATCCGCCGGGCCGCTCACCTGTTTGAGGAGCTGGGGAATATCGATGTGGTGTTTGCCGATAACCGCAAGGCCACCGTCCCGGCTCTGCGCATCAAGAAGAAGCACCCCGGCGTCCGGATCATACAGGATGCCCGGGAGCTGTATCTGCGCTCGGAGATGACCAGCTTCACCAGCCGTGTGGGCTGCATATTTGAGGAAAAGCTGTATAAAAAGGCGGATGTCATCATCGCCGCCAACGACTATCGCGCCCGGCGCATGCAGCAGGAGTATGCCCTGCAGAAAAAGCCCCTGGTCTATGAGAATCTGCGCCGCCTGACGTATAGTCCCGACGCGGACCCGGCGCAGCTGGCGCAGCGCTTTGGGGACCTGCTGACAGGGGACGGCTGGCGGATCATTTCTACCTCCGGCTGCTCGCTCCAGCGCACCAATGACAAGCTGGTGGAGGCCATGGCCAAGGTCAAGCGGCCCTGCACGCTGTTTCTCGTGGGCGGCAGCACCGCACAGGAGAAGGCAGCAATAGAGGCGCTCATCCGCGCAAACGATCTGCACTGCGTCCACATCCTGGGCCAGCTGGGCCAGAACGAGCTGAAGTATTTGATCGACCACTGCCATATCGGCATCGTGAATTACGGCCAGTATGACAGCAACAATATGTACTGCGCCTCGGGCAAGCTCTATGAGTTCCTGTATGAGGGCAAGCCCGTTGTTACCACCACCAATCCGCCGCTGCTGGATCTGTGCCGGGCCTGGGGTGTGGGGGAGGCCTCCGACACCTATGCTGACGCCATCGACAAGGTGACCGGTTCGTATGACGACTATTGCCGGCGTGTGCAGCAGGCGGTGCAGAGCATGTGCATTGAGGATAACAACCAAAAGCTGGTAGAGCAGCTGAAGCAGGCCCTGGGCCTGTCATGAGAGGGGAGAGGCGCATGGAAACGGAGATCCGGACGGAAGAGCTGAAGCAGCTGGAGCTGGGTGTGCTTTGCTATATCCGGGATAAATGCAGAGAAAACGGGCTGAAATATTACCTGATGTACGGTACCCTCATCGGTGCTGTGCGCCACAAGGGTTTCATCCCCTGGGACGATGATGTGGATATCGCCATGTTCCGGGCGGATTTCATGAAGCTCCTTTCTGCCATCGGGGCCGATACAGGGAGCCATTATGCGGTTTTGTCCATGTATAACGTGCCCGATTATCCCTTTTCCCTGGCCAAGGTGGTGGACACGCGCACCCGTCTGGTGCAGCACGGCGTCATCGGTACCCACGAAAAGCTGGGCGCCTATGTGGACATCTTTCTCATTGATGCCGTCCCGGACGATGATCGGGCCTATGACCAACTGGTGCGCCGGGTTCGCACATGCAGCCGCAGGTGCTACCTGTCCCAAAGAAAGCTGGTCCTGCGAAAGGGGCAGCTGGTAAAGGATATCTGCCTGGCGCTGGTCTCCCTGCCCTATAAGCTGTTTTGCCCGGCCTCCAAGGCCATCCGCAAGCTGGACCGGGTCAGCGCGTCCTATGAAAGCACCCCCACAAAGCGCGCGGGCATTTTCATGGATACCTTCAACCAAAAGGAGTCCACCCTGACCCGGGAGCAGTGGGCGGATACCGTGGAAATGGAGTTTGAAGGAGAGGAGTTCACGGCGCCGGCCTGCTATGATGAGCTGCTGCGCCGGACCTATGGAGACTATATGCAGCTCCCGCCCAAGGAGCAGCAGGTGACGCATCACGACTTTGACATCACCTGGCGGGCGCGGGAAGCGGAACGGGCCGGCCGGTGAGCCGGAAAAAGGAATTTAAGCAATGGTTGTCTTTCTAAGCGTCATCCAGTTTCTGTGCATCGTTGTGATCATGGTGCTGGAGTTCAATAAAAAATCACCGGCTGTGTTTTTGTGGGCCACGGTCTTCCTGATGTTCGGCGTCATGCACATGGTATCCTGCATCGCCGGGACCAATGCCTACTCGGGCGCAGTTTTGAATGAGGCGTCCCTGTTTGTCATCGGCTTTTGCGCTGTCTATGCCCTTACGCGCATCCTGCTGCTGAAGGGCCGCGTCACCACCCCCTACCCGTATCTGGAGGATGGCTACCTCACGCAGCTTTCCAGACAGGTGAGCCGGGCGGAGAGCACCTTCTTTTTCGTGGTGCTGTGCGTGGCAGTGGTGGCAGATATTGCAGACAAGGTCATCGCCATGGGCGGCCTGGGCAACACGTCCTGGGGCGCGTCCCGGGAGATGCAGCAGTCCTACCTGAATATTTCGCAGATCACGTCGGTGATTTTCCTGCTGCTGTCGGGCCTGCTGCTTTATGCGCTGATGCGCCGGCATTATACCTATGCTGGTATGGTGGCGCTGGTGATTTTGATAAAGGTGGTCATTTCCCGCAACCGGGTGGAGGTCATCCCCCTGTTTGCCTGTTTGCTGGGCTATTATCTTATCAAGCGCCGGCGCATCACCATCAAGATGGGGATCTTCTGCTTGATCTGCGCGTGCTTGGTGATCTATGTGGTCTACGCCCTGCGGGCCTACCGCTGGTACGGGACCATAGATAATTTCCTCCATACGGTCACCTTTCAGAATTTCAACGAGCAGATCCTGGAGTTTTTCCGGGAGGATAACGGCGAGCTGGGTCTGCGCAAGTGGTTTTACTACTATATCGATGGGGATAATCAGTTCAAGGACTTCGGTCAGGGGCACAGCTACCTGCGTGTGCTGATGACCTTTATCCCCACCCGGTTCTCTCTGGGTTTAAAACCGGCTGATTTTGCGCAGGCTATGGGCAGTGCCATCGGTATGATCCCCGGGGGCAGTATGCACCCCACCCTGTTTGGCGATGCCTATGCCAACTTCGGCATTTGGGGCATTTTTGCCGGCGCCTTCTGGGCGGGCTATGTGACCCTGGCCGACAAGATTATGGAGTTTTTGAGAAACGATATCTGCGTTTTCTTCGCCTATACCATCTGCGCCTACGCCTATGTGGTGGAGGGCCGCGGAGCCATCTATAACGGCAATGTAATGATGGCCTACGGCCTGGTGGTGCTGATGGTGCTGTATGTGGCGAAAAGAAGAGTAGGGTACTATGTCCGAAAATAAATACACAAGGCTTGCAAAGGATACGGCGGTTTTTGCTGCCGGCAATTTGCTGACAAAGCTGATATACTTTTTCATGGTGCCGCTGTACACCTCGGCAATGACCACGGCGCAGTATGGCCGGGCGGAGATGCTCAACACCCTGGTGGACATCGTCTACCCCATCGCCACCATGTATGTGGTGGACGCCATGTACCGTTTCACCATTGATGACGATGCAGACCTGCAGCAGACCTATGGCATCACCGTGCGCATCACCGTGTGGTCCATCGTCCTTGTGACCCTTGGCTCGGTGGGTGTCAGTTTAATCCGCCGGGATATAGACGCGCTGCTGTTCGGGGCGCTGTATATCTCCTTCAGTATTTATAAGGTGGTGCTGCAGTTTGCCCGGGGCCTGGGCCGGAATATCCCCTTTGCCATTGCCGGTGTGCTCAACGCCCTGGTTCTCACGGGGATGAACGTGCTGCTGCTGGTGGTATTTCGCTGCGGCGTAGAGGGGTATATCCTCGCCATCATCGTGGCCAATGTAGCCGCCTCAGTCTATATTTTCCTGGCCACGGGGCAAAAGCGCTACTGCACCCGGCACTTTAAGCCCGACCGCGCCCTGCGCCGGTCCATGCTGCGCTACTCCATCCCCTGCGTACCCAATATGCTGTGCTGGTGGGTGGTAAACGTTTCAGACCGCTACATGCTGCAGTATATGATCGGTGACGCCGTCTGCGGCGTTTATACGGCGGCCAGCAAGCTGCCGGCGGTCCTGTCCACCTTCTCCACTATATTCCAGCAGGCCTGGCAGTATTCTGCGGTCAAGGAGAGCGGCAGCGAGGATCGGGACACGTTCTATTCCGAAATATTCACATGCCTCTCCGCCTTTGTGCTGTGCCTGGCGTCGGTGGTGACGCTGGCAACGGACGTGCTGTGTCGCATCGTCCTGCAAAAGGAGTTTTATGAGGGCCGTTTTCTGCTGCCCATTCTGTTGGCGGCGGCAGTCTATAGCTGCTATGCGGCCTATTTCGGCACATTCTATTCGGTGGTCAAAAACAATGTCATGTCCATGATATCCACCATTGCGGCGGCTGTGTGCAACGTAGTGCTGAACCTGCTGCTGATCCCCCGGATGGAGGGCCTGGGCGCGGCCTATGCCACCCTGGCCAGCTATATCGTCATGGCCGCGATCCGGGTGATCGATACAAAGAAATATGTGCGCCACAAGGTCTGCCTGTGGAACATTCTGCTGCAGAATGTGCTGCTTCTGGCGGAGGCGGCGGTCATGACCGGCACCGCCGGCTATCGCTACCCTCTGGCCGCAGTGCTGACGGCGGCCATCCTGCTGCTGAACGGCAAAACCATTATGGTCATTTGCAAGAGATTGCTTTCAAAAATCAGAGAATACAGAGGTGGAACGAAATGAGCAAGAAGATACTCCTGGTATTTGGTACCAGACCCGAAGCCATCAAAATGTGCCCCCTGGTCAACGAGCTGAAAAGCCGGCCGGAGTTTACTACCGTGGTCTGCACCACCGGGCAGCATAAATCTATGCTGGAGCAGGTGATGCGCGCCTTCCGTGTGCAGGCGGATTATGACCTGTCTATTATGAAGCAGGGGCAGACGCTCTTTGACGTCACTCAGGCAATTTTGGAGAAGCTCCCCCCGGTGCTGGAGCGGGAAAAGCCGGATGTGGTCCTGGTCCATGGGGACACCTCCACCACCTTTTCCACGGCCCTGGCCTGCTTCTACCTGCGCATCCCCGTGGGGCATGTGGAGGCCGGCCTGCGGACCTACGACCTGTATTCCCCCTATCCGGAGGAGTTTAACCGCCAGGCGGTGGGCATCGTCGCTCGCTACCACTTTGCACCTACGGAGAACGCCCGGCAGAACCTGCTGCGGGAGGGGAAGGATCCCAGCCACATTTTTGTCACCGGCAACACCGCCATTGATGCTCTGCGCACCACGGTGACCGAGCACTATACCCAGGAAAATCTGGAGTGGGCGGCTGGCAGCCGCCTGATCCTGCTCACGGCGCACCGCCGGGAGAATCTGGGTCAGCCCATGCACGAGATGTTCCGCGCCATTCGCCGGATTATGGACGAGTATGCGGATGTTAAGCTCATTTATCCCATCCATATGAATCCCCAGGTGCGTCAGATCGCCTCTGAGGAGCTGACCGGCTGCGACCGCATCCGCCTTATTGAACCCCTGGATGTGCTGGACTTCCACAATTTCATGGCGGCCAGCTACCTGATCCTTACAGACAGCGGCGGCATCCAGGAGGAGGCCCCCTCCTTGGGCAAGCCCGTCCTGGTCATGCGCAACACCACCGAGCGCCCGGAGGGCATCGCCGCCGGTACGCTGAAGCTGGTGGGGACGGAGGAGGAGCCCATCTATCAGAATATCAAGCAGCTCTTGGACGATCCGGGGGCTTACAAGCGGATGAGCCAGGCGTCCAACCCCTACGGAGATGGCTATGCCAGCGCCCGCATTGCGGATATACTCAAAAAGGAACTGCTGTAAACGGCCATAAACCGTCAGTATCGGAAAGGAACAGCTATGAACAACTATACCAATGAAAAAGAGCGCAGACTATATTTTGACGATCTGTGGGTCCGTCTGAAGCGGAGCTGGGTGCTGGTGCTTGCCATCACCCTGGTATTCGGCATTTTGGTGGACCTGCTGGGTTATATGCGCAGCAAAAACGGGAATGATTTACATATCGAGCAGACGGCGGAGGAGCTGCGTGCGCAGCTCACCCAGGACGAGCTGCAGGATGTGGAGTCCGTCCTGGAGTATAAGAGGCAGATCCGCTCGACCCAGGCGTATTTGGATGATTCTGTCCTGGTCAATTTGGATGCCATGTCCATCCCCACGGAGAAGCTGACCTTCCGGATGTCCGCCGGTACCGGGGCTGCCCTGCGCAGCTGCTATGATGCGCTGACGGATCGTGCCTTTTTACAGAAGCTTGCGGGCAGCATCAGCTGGGAGAAGGAGCCTGCCTACCTGGGCGAGCTGATCGTGGTGGACCAGGTCAAGGCAGAGGAGACCAGTCTCCTGCCGTACCTGAACTGGGATGGCTATGTCTATATCTCTGTCTACGGCAAAACGGAGGAGCAGGCCCGGCAGATCGCCGATTATATCCGGGATTATCTCTCCACGGCTACGCTTATGGAGAGTGAGACCTGCACCCTGGTCAGCCGCACCCAGACCGTGACCATAAATACCGCCCTCCTGGGGGAAAAGGATCGGCTGACGGGGTCTCTGAATACCATCACCTCCACCTGCAATACCAAGCAGGCAGAGCTGAGCCGTACCCAGAAGGATCTCTTGGTCAAGGAGATGGAGGCGGAAGGCTTCCCCGCAGAGGATGTGTCCGGCGCAACAACACAGGCGCAGTCCGAGTCCATCCTCCAGCCCAAGTATCTCGCTTTGGGCCTGCTGTTTGGGCTGGTGCTGGGCGTACTGGTGGTGCTGCTGCGGTACCTGTTTTCCAAGAATATCCGCAGTGAAAAGGATCTGCGGGACCTGACGGGCCTGGATTATATCGTGCGCCTGGGGGACGACCCGCAGAACGCAGCCCTGCTTGCCATCTACCTGCAGGTGCAGTGCGAAAAGAGCGGCTTGCATCAGGTGACGCTCCTGGCCGCCCGTGATCTGCTGCCCAAGGGTCAGCAGGCGGTGCAGGCCCTTATGGAGACACTGAGGCAGAGCGGCCTTGAGACCGCCTTCTGCACTTTGGACACCCAGGATCCCGCCATGCTGAAGCAGATCCTCTCCTCCCGGTGCGTCGTGCCCGTGGCGGAGATCGACAGAACGGACTGCGCCTCGGTGCAGCAGGAGATGAATATGTGCCGGCGGGATGAAATCCCCGTCCCGGCGGGCATCGTACTGTAAGGGAGCCCCTATATTTTGTTGACACATCAAGCGCAGACCCGGCAAAGGCCGCCGGGCCTGCGCTTGCCAAAAAGCCTTATAAATATCACCATGAGAGGAGCAAACCTATGAATACCAACTGGAACGACCCCAATTTCCAGGGCTTCGGCGGCAAGAACCCCTTTGGCAGCAGACCCAAGAAGGCAAAGGCGCCCCGCAAGGCCGTCGGCACGCCCCTGGGCCGTACGGCTCTGAACCTGGCGGTGACGCTGCTGGTGGGCGCGGTATATTACTATGCGGAGCTGCCGGCCCTGAACCTGCACTCCGGAACACTGTATGTCTTTGTGATACTGCTGTGCGCCGTGTACTGCGGTATGGCTGTTCTCACCTCCGGCTTTCAGGGCTCCGGGGCCAAGGGCTATTTCGGCTTCGTGAAAAAGCAGTGCAAGATCCCCCTTATCCTGACCTTGGCCCTGCTTGTCACAGCCATTGTAGGCAGCATTGTCGGCTGGAAGCTGCTTCGCGCCGACTCGTACCGGGACCTGCTGACCGTAGAGTCCGGCGATTTTGCCAGCGAGGTCCAGGAGATTTCTTTCGATCAGATCCCCATGCTGGACCGGGATTCTGCCTCCAAGCTGGGCAACCGCAAGCTGGGCGAGCTGGCGGATATGGTCTCCCAGTTCGAGGTGGACGATGACTATACCCAGATCAACTATAAGGGCCGCCCCGTCCGGGTCACGGCCCTGCGCTACGGCGATTGGATCAAGTGGCTGAATAACCGGCAAAGCGGCCTGCCCGCCTACCTCATCATCGACATGGTGACCCAGAATGTGGAGGTGGTGCGCCTGGAGCAGGGCATCCGCTATACCACGGCGGAGCATTTTGGCCGCAATCTCAACCGCCATCTCCGCTTCCACTATCCCACCTATATCTTCGATTCCCCCGCCTTTGAGATCGACGAGGAGGGCAACCCCTACTGGGTCTGCCCACGGATCACCAATACCATCGGCCTCTTTGGCGGCACGGATGTGCTGGGCGCGGTGCTGGTGAACGCCATCACCGGCGAGACGGAGTACTATAAGGTGGGCGACATCCCCACCTGGGTAGACCATGTGTATAACGCCGACCTCATTATCAGCCAGTATGATAATCACGGCCGCTATATCCACGGCTTCATCAACTCTCTGTTCGGCCAGCGGGACGTCACCGTCACCACCGAGGGCTATAACTATATTGCCCTCAATGACGATGTGTATATGTATACCGGTATTACCTCCGTGGTATCCGATGAGTCCAACGTGGGCTTCATCCTGTCCAACCAGCGCACAAAGGAGACCCGTTTTTACTCCGTAGCCGGAGCCGAGGAGTATTCTGCCATGGATTCTGCCCGGGGCCAGGTGCAGCAGATGAACTACACCGCCACCTTCCCCCTGCTTCTGAACATCGCCGATCAGCCCAGCTATTTCATGGCTCTGAAGGATGCAGCAGGCCTGGTGAAGATGTACGCCATGGTCAATGTCAGCCAGTATCAAATTGTAGCCACCGGTGCCACGGTGGCGGATTGCGAGAGCAATTACCGTCTCATGCTGGCCCGCAACGGCCTCATTGATCAGGGCGATACCGATATTACCCCCTCCGGCCAGGGCCAGGTCACCGGCACCATTGCCGAGATCCGCTCCGCCGTGGTGGATGGCAATACCTGGTACTACCTGCGCCTGCAGGACGGCACGGTTTACTACGCTATTTCCGCCGCCGATGATAAAAATGCCGTCATCCTCTCCGTGGGCGATTCCGTCACCATCACCTTTACCGAGGGTGACGAGCGGATCCTCTCCGCCTATTCTGTGACGGCGGCCAAGGCCGGGTAAGGGGCGGCATTATGCTGGAGTTTATTCAAAGCGCGGATTGGTCCATCCTCCACTGGATCCAGGAGAACCTCCGCTGCGGCGCGCTGGACGCCCTCTTGCCCAAGCTTACCCTTTTGGGGGAGGCGGGGGCCATCTGGATCGCCGTCGCCATGGGGCTGCTGCTCACCAAGAAATACAGGAAATACGGCATCTGCCTGAGCCTGGCGTTGGTGGCGGGGCTGCTGATCTGTAATGTGGGGCTGAAGAATATCGTGGCCCGTCCCCGGCCCTGCTGGCTGGAGAGTATCGACCTGCTGGTAAAAAATCCCAGGGACTATTCCTTCCCCTCGGGACATACCTGGTCCGCCGTGGCCGGGGCCTGGGTTGCCACGGCCGCCAACCGGAGGTTCGGCTATGCGGCCATCCCTCTGGCGGCAGCACTGGCCTTTTCCCGGCTGTACCTGTTTGTGCATTTCCCGTCGGATGTGCTGGCGGGGGCTCTTATGGGCGCGCTGTTGGGCCTTTTGGCTGCGGCGCTGCAAAAGCGCCTGCCCGGCAAACCCTGCCGGTGTGAAAGCTGAATCCAGCGCCCCTCCGGCATTGCCGGAGGGGTGCTGTTTTCGGGAAAACCTGTAATGATACATTTTTTCACAAAAAAAGTCCTATGCAACCGGAGAAAAATGCGATAAAATAGGAGTATAAGGCACAGCGGAGCGGCTGGGGCCGCCCGCAATTCCATCCTGCGGAGCAAAGGAGATTAATTATGGGGAAAAAACTGTATAAATCCAACAAGAATAAAATGCTGGACGGCGTGTGCGGCGGCATTGCGGAGTATTTTAATATTGACCCCACCCTCGTCCGTTTGGGCTGGGTGGTGTTCTGCGCCTTAGGCGGCAGCGGTGTGCTGGCTTATATTGTCGCTGCACTCATCATCCCCCGGGACCCGGAGTGCTGATCCGAAACAAAACCGAAAAAGGGGCGTGCCCACTGCGGCACGCCCCTTTTTGCGAATCTACCAAATGCAGGGGACGTTTTTCTGTGAAAATTATAGATTATTTTCCTTTACATCAGCGGTTAAAAGTGCTAAAGTAAACACGATCAGATTAGGAGCGATGACGGACACCCAGTAAGACGCTGCCGCGATCTTATGCAGAGAGCTGCCGGCCGGTGCAAGGCAGATAAGAGGCGGCGTCCCAATTACGGTCCCGAGCTGCACCCCGAACCCCCATGGGGCAGTAGGCGGTGCCGGGCGCGCCCGATACAGCGCTGCGGACATGATTGTGTCCCATAAGGCCGCGCAGGCGGCAAACTGAGGTGGTACCGCGGGTTTTTACTCGCCCTCTGTGTCTTAGGACATAGGGGGCGTTTTTGTTTTCCGGAGGAGAGAAATGAAAATGTATACTTTAAGCAGACGATACCCACCCGTGGTGGGATAAAGTGAGAAACATACAGAAAATGCGGCTTTTTTCAAACGCATTATTGAGCTTGCCGCCTGCAATCTACAAATTTTTTTGAACAGCTTAAAAGGAGGGGCCCTACAATGCCTGCAATTACATTTTACAAACACGAACCCATCCCCATGGAAATGCACAAGGTAAAGATCGTCCAGCAGCTGCAGCTGCTGCCCACGGCCCAGCGCCTGCAAAAGATGCAGCAGGCGGGCTTCAATACCTTCCAGCTTCATAACGGGGATATCTTTCTGGATATGCTCACGGATTCCGGGGTCAACGCCATGTCCGATCTCCAACAATCCGCCATGCTCCGGGCCGATGATGCCTACGCCGGCTCTGAGACCTTTTTCCGTATGCGCGATAAGCTGGAGGAGCTGTTCGGCATACCCTTCTGCCTGCCGGCCCATCAGGGCCGCGCCTGCGAGAATATTCTGGCCACCCGCTTTGTAAAGCCCGGCAGCTGCGTTATTATGAACTATCATTTTACCACCGCCAAGGCCCATATCACCCGCCTGGGCGGCCGGGTGGAGGAGCTGGTGCGTGCCGAGGGCCTGGTGAGTAAGAGCAGCCTGCCCTTTAAGGGCAATATCGATTTGGACGCCCTGGAGGCATGCATTCAGCGGGAAACACCGGCAAACATCCCCTTTGTGCGTCTGGAGGCCGGTACCAACCTCATCGGCGGCCAACCCATATCCTTTGCCAATATGCAGGCCGCCACGGCCATCTGCCGCCGCCACGGTATCCTGACGGTGCTGGATGCCTCCCTGCTGCAGGACAATCTTTACTTTATCAAGACCCGCGAGGCGGAGATGAAGGACCTGTCCATCCGAGAGATCACCCGCAGGATCGCGGATCAGTTTGACATCATTTATTTCTCCGCCCGTAAGTTTGGCTTTGCCCGGGGCGGCGCCATCCTTGTGCGGGATGAGGAATTGTTCCGGTCTATGGAGGACCTGATCCCCATGTTTGAGGGCTTTCTCACCTATGGCGGCATGTCCGTAAAGGAGATGGAGGCCATGACCGTGGGCTTCGAGGAGAGTATGAATATGGATGTCATCTCCCAGGGCCCCCAGTTCATCGACTACTGCGTGGATAGGCTTTCGGAGTACGGCGTGCCCGTCATCACTCCCGGCGGCGGCTTGGGCGCGCATATTGATGTGAAGGAATTTCTGCCCCATGTCCCCCAA
This sequence comes from Oscillibacter sp., assembly GCA_003539495.1. GTDB lineage: Bacteria > Bacillota > Clostridia > Oscillospirales > Oscillospiraceae > Vescimonas. The sequence goes on from DPPB01000008.1 coordinate 35,116, forward strand.
GCGGAGTATTCTGCCTGCGCTTTGGCCTGCGCCCTGTACATCTGCGGCGGCATCCGGGGTATGGAGCGGGGCACTCTGTCTGAGGAGCGGGAGCCGGACGGCACGGAGCGCATCGCCTCCATGGAGCTGCTGCGCCTGGCCTTCCCGAGACGGGTGTTTACTCTATCCCAGACGGAGTATGTCATTGACCGGGTGAAGTGGCTCTTTGATCACCGGGATCTGGTGGGCGGCCTGCGGTTCGTCCATGAGCCGGCTACTCTGCGCTTTTTCACCGGTGTGCTGGAGCCCACCACCGATTGGCCGGAGAAGTTGGCTGCTGCCTACAGGGCCGACTTCGGCGACGAGCAGTAAATCTTTTTTCAAAAGCAGCACCGCCGCAGACCCTGCGCAGGGTCTGCGGCGGTGTTTGGCTTTCAGTAGGAATACTTTTTCCGCTTTAGCAGCAGGAAGATGGCCGAGAGCACCACGGCCATAAACTCAGCTACCACAATGGACATCCATATGCCCGTCAGCTCCCAGAGCTTGGGCAGCAGCAGTACGGCAGCCACCTGGAACACCATCGTCCGCAAAAAAGCGATGAGGGCGGAGGTGAGCCCATCGCTGAGGGCTGTAAAAAAGCCCGAGGCATAGATGGCGTAGCCCATGAATAAAAAAGACAGGCCGAAAATGCGAAAGCCCGAGGCGGTCATGTGCATCAGGTCCGGGTCGTAGCCCACAAAGATTTTCGACAGCGGCAGGGCCAGTGCCTGGGACGATAGCACCATGGCCGCACCGAACAGGCCGATCATCCGCAGGCTTTTGCGCAGCAGGCTTTGCAGCTCCCCATGGTTCCGGGCGCCGAAATGGAAGGATACAATGGGCGCTGCGCCGATGGAGTAGCCGATGAACGCAGCGGAGAAGATCATGCTCACATACATCATCACTCCATAGGCCGCCACGCCGTCCTCTCCGGCGAAATGCAGCAGCTGCAGGTTATAGAGCATACTCACCAGGCTCATGGCGATGTTGCTCATAAACTCTGAGGAGCCGTTGGTGCAGGCCTGGAGGATCACCTTGCCATCCGGGCGGCATCGCCCCAGGCGCAGCAGGCTGCTGTTCTTCCGGCCAAAGTAGAGCAGCGGCACGCCGCCGCCCACCACTTGGCTCAAAGCCGAGGCGGCCGCTGCGCCGGCCAGCTTGTATTCCTGAGGCAGGGCCATCACCAGCACTGCATCCAGCACCATGTTTGTGATGCCCGAGGCCACCGTGACCAAAAGACCCAGCCGGGGCTTTTCGGCGGTGGTACAAAAGGCCTGAAACAGCATCTGCAGCACGTTGAACGGTAGGGCCAGCAGGATGATGCGGGTATAGATCACGGCGTTTTCTAGCATAGCACCTTGGCCGCCCAGAAGCGCTATCACAGGCCGGGCAAACACAATGCCCAACACCGCCAGCACCGCGCCCACCGCCGCCGCCACGTATACGAACAGGGAAAAGCACCGGTTGGCCCGGTCCCTGTCCCCCTCGCCAAAGGACTTGGCCACGATGGCCGAGCCGCCGGTGCCGAACATAAGTCCCACTGTAGACAGGATCATGAGAAACGGCCAGGCCAGATTTACGGCGGCAAAGGGGGTCTTGCCGGCAAAGTTGGACACGAAGAATCCGTCCACCACCCCATAGATGGAGGTGAAGATCATCATGCCGATGGACGGCAGGGTAAAGCGGATCAGCCGCCCATAGGTAAAGTGATCTGATAACTGAATTCTGTCTTTCATAGTTTCTCCTGTATCGGCAGTGGCTCTGGCCGCCGGATCATAGCTTTTCGATTTCCCGGCGAAAGCATTCGGTGTATTTCTCCAGTAGTCGTATGTGGGTGCGGACCTCCTCCTCCGTCCAGGAGGCAAAGGCATCCTGCTCCGCCTGTCGGATCCGGGCGGCGGTCTGCTGGGCGAATCGGTTTCCCTTGTCCGTCAAAACCACTTTTTTTGCCCGACCGTGATATTGCGCCAGGTAGAGCAGGCCCTCCTTTTCCAGGCCCCGGATGGCGGAGTTGATGGTCTGCTTGCTGATGCCGGAATTCTTGTAAATATCGGCCAAGGGACACTGGCCGCCCGCATCATAGAGAGCGTACAGCACCAGGGAGGCGCTGTCCGATATACCCAGGCGCAGATCGGCCAGATGGTACAGTGATTCCATCTCGCTGAAGAGAAAATTGATCCGTCGAATTTCGCCGGTATACGTCTTTTCCATAGCACACCTCCACATGTCCGAAATCGTACAAAAGTCAGTATAGTATATGATAGAATATTTGTCAAATAAAAACCACATGTGCTATATCATTTTCCGGCGTATCAAACACGGAATACTACAAATCCTATGGGGGAAAAGCACAACGGAGGAAAAGGCATGAAGCGAAAAATTATTATCCCGCTGCTGGCGGCGGCAGCGATTCTGGCAGTGGCCCTGGCAGCCAGCAATATCGGGCGGGGAGATGTCGGGCAGCGCCATATTCTGGTGGCCTACTTTTCTGCCACGGGGAACACCAAGGCCGTGGCGGAGACTACCGCCACGGTGCTCCATGGGGATCTGTTCCGCATTGCGGCGGAGGAGCCTTATACCGACGCGGACCTGGGCCACGGGGAGAGCGCCCGGGTCACCCGAGAGCAGGCCGATCCCAACAGCCGCCCGGCTATCAAAAACCGGGTGGAAAACTGGGAGCAATACGACACAGTTGTTATCGGTTATCCCATCTGGAACGGCGATGCGCCCCGGATCGTCAGCACCTTTGTGCAGAGCTATGATTTTACCGGGAAAAAGGTGGCGGTGTTCTGCACCTCCGGCAGCAGCGGCGTGGAGGACAGCCAGGAAAAGCTCCGGGGGCTGCTGCCCGGCGCAGAATTCCGTCCCGGCATCCGGTTTGATGCGGCTGCCACCGTAGCCGATGTCCGGGCCTGGGCAGCGGAGGCGGACATCGGATAAGGCGTCATTTCCGGTTGCGAAAACGGCCCGACGGCGGTATAATGAGGGAGAATAAACCGCGAAAGGAGCCTGTATGATGCACGCAGACGCCCACCGAAGCTGGTCCGTCCGCCCTCTGGCGGAGACGGATCTGGAAGCCTATCTGGACATTTATCTCAACTCCTACCCGGCCTACAAGGACCTGGACCGGGCCTGCCGGGACCACTATCGGGAAAAGCACCGCCGGGAGCTGCGGGAGGACACCCAGACGAAGACAGTGGGGCTTTTCGAGGGGGCTAACCTTATCGCCACCATGAAGCTGATTCTGTTTTCTATGAACTTCTTCGGACAGATGCAGCCTGCCTGCGGCCTCATGGCCCTGGAGGTGCATCCGCTGCACAAAAAGAAGGGGGCGGCCCTTTTCATGGTGCGGTGCTTTGAGGACTATGCCCGGGAAAATGGGGCGCTGCTGACATTACTGCTGCCGTTTCGCATAGACTTCTACCGCCGCATGGGCTACGGCTTTGCCGGAAAAATCTACGAATACCACCTGCCCACATCGGCTCTGCCCAAGCCGGACCGGACGGCGCTGCCCCAATTGCGGCTATTGCAGCCGGAGGACTTTGATGCGGCCATGGATTGCCAGCGGCGCTTTGCGGCCCGGAACCACGGAATGGTGGAAAAGTTCGACGAGGAAATTCGCGGGCTGCGGGAGGATATCCAGGTGCGCCGGGTGGGCTATTACGGCCCGGAGGGCCAGCTCCGGGGCTATGCCGCATACCGCTTTCAGAGCGCCAGCGAAACCAACTACACTCAAAACTGCCTAAGCGTGGAGGAGCTGGTGTATGAGGACGGGGCAGTGCTCCGGGCACTGCTGGGGGCGCTGAAAATGCAAGAGGATCTGGCACAAACGGTGATCCTGCGCACCGGGGAGGAGGACTTTCACCACCTGCTGGACGACCCCCAGGATGTGAGCCGGGGCTATATCGACTTTGGCTTTCTGCAAACCAATGTGTCCGCAGTGGGCACCATGTTCAAGCTGGTGGACGGGATGTGCTTTGTAGAAAAAACCGCCTACCGCACATTCCCGGCGGGGAAAATTACGGCGGCCTTCTGTTTCCGGGATGAGATGGCGGATACCGATTGCTGTCTGCGCGTGACCATTATGGAGGGACATTGGATTTTAGCAGCAGCGGAGGCGGCTGTAGAAGTCACCGTTAGCTGCCGGCAGGGGGACCTGGCATCCCTGCTCATGGGCTCATGTGAGCTTATGGCCATGGTGCGCCTGGGTGCCGTGCAGGTGAATAATATAGCCAAGGCCCGGGAGCTGGGACATCTGCTCCACTGTGAAAAAAAGCCCTGGCTGAACTCGGATTATTGAAATAAAGCGGCACGGCTCCCATCCATTGGATGGGAGCCGTGCCGCTTTTGAAAAATATGGGGTATTTTATGAGTGATTCTCCGCCCAGAGCTTTTCGGCCTGGGGCTTCCAGTGGGCTGCGTATTCCTTACACTTTGCGCACAGATGCTCGGCAGATTCCGGGGCCTCCAGGTCAGTGGAGTGAGCGCCGCTGTCGGCCACCATCTTCGGCAGCAGCTCAGGATTTTCCAGCATGGGGCAGGGACGCAGGTGATTGCCGTTAAAGGGCTGTCCTTTGCGGTAGAGCTTGAACAGCGGCTGCTGCAGGCACTCCAGAAAGCTCTTTTCCCGGATATTCGCGCCGGAATAGTGAATGAACACGCAGGGCTCCACATCGCCTGCGGCGTTGATGTGGCAGTAAATTCTGCCGCCGGCCACACAGCCGCCGGCGAACTCACCGTCGTTCTGAAAGTCGATGCAGTACAGCTCCTTGCCACCGGTGATGCCGCGAATTTCCCGGACGCGGTCCTTCATGTACGCTCTCTGCTCCGGGGTCAGCAGCAGAGAGGTATCGGCGTTCAGGCCCACGGGCATATAGTGGAAATACCAGGCAAAAATGCAGCCCTTGGAGATCAGCAGGTCAAGGAATTCGTCGCTGGTGACCACCTTGTAGTTCCTGCTGGTGTAGCAGATGGAAACGCCGAAGGGGATGCGGTGGCTGTGCATCAGGTCCATGGCGTCCAGGGCCTTTTGAAAATGTCCCTGGCCCCGGCGGCCGTCATTGGCCGCCTCAAAGCCCTCCACGCTGATGGACACGAAGAAGTTGCCCACACGCAGCATTTCCTGACAGAACTCCTCATCGATAAGCGTGCCGTTGGTGAAGGCGTGGAAGGCCATGTCCCGGTGCTTTTCGCACAGACGGATGATGTCCTTTCTGCGCAGCAGCGGCTCGCCGCCGGTGAAGAGGCAGGCGTGGGTACCCAGAGCCTTGGCCTCCGTCAGCACCCGGTCCATTTCCTCAAAGCTCAGGCTCTGCTTGTGGCCGTACTCCGCCGCCCAGCAGCCGGTGCAGTGCATATTGCAGGCGGAGGTGGGATCCATGAGAATGAGCCAGGGAACGTTGATGTCATACTTGGCGGCGTTGGCCTGGGCCGTCTGATAGCCGCGGAAGCCACCCTCGTAGGCGGCATTGGTCAGGAAGGTCTTGAGGATGTAGGGGTCGTTTTCCCGAATGAGCCGCTGGGCATAGTGGGCCCATTTGCCCTCCGGGTTTTCTGCAATGGCGCGCAGGGCGTCAAAGGAGTCGTCGCTCCAGGTGCCCTTATGGATTTTTTGAATTATATCGATTAGCTGCTGGGCCAAGTCGCCTACATCTTGGGTTTGGCCCTTTTTCAACATGGAGTCCAGAACTGTTTCAAAGGCCTTGCGCTCCGCTGCATGGGAGATTTTTTCGGTAATGCTCATAGTTCACTTGTCCTTTCTATGGTATTTTATTTTCGTGGGCTGCGTGTTTCCTTCGATAGAAATGAAAGGTGACGCAAGAGATCAGCATCTCCGCCAGCTGAATACTGGCCGCCATAAGGAACTGGGGGGAACGGATGTCTGACAGACTCATGCCCATGATGGGGAACAATATGCAGGCGGACAGAAAGCCCAGCAGACACGCAGGGAGATAGTCCTTGTATCTTACGCCTACTGCGCCCATATAGCCGCTGACCACATCGGCGGACAGGATGCCCAGTAACCGCACAATCAGTACAAAAAAGAAATCACTGCCGCCCCGGAGGTCATGGAGCATGGCAGATTTCGGAAAGCGATGCAGAATATACTGCACGGCCTGACTACCCAGCTTTTTCCCCAACCAATAGGGAATACTGACCATGACCGCTGTGCCTGCGATGTTTACCGCAATGGCCACAGGCAACGGAAACAGAATGCCGCTGGCGGCATAGAGCAGGCCACTATACAAAAAGATGCTCAGGCTTTTTACCGCGAACAGAGCCCATAGCATTACAGCGGCTAAAATTGGCTGTCGGGGTGTATAGCTCAAAATGCCCTCCAGCGTAAACTCGTCCTTATGCAGCAGACATACGGCAATAATGGCGAGCCAAACCAAAGTAAGCAGGCACTTGGCTAAGCGCAGACGGAAAGCCTCCGGTGGGGTATGATCCTGCTTAGGCATGGGGGGATTTATCGGCGCCTGTCAACGGCCACACCCGCATATGCCGGGCGTGGGACGACGGGGAAGCAGCTCGCTTGTCCATGGGCATGGGAACCACCTTTCTGATGTGCCTTCCCCGGAGGGGATAGCAGAGAAATATTTTGCGGCGGACGGCCAGCGCCCGCCGCAGCTCCAAACACCGGGACATCCTTGCCGGGGGCCTTGTGTGCCGAGAGGCCGTTCGTCACATCCGCTTACGGCGCAGGGCACACCGGCCGCACCAGGGGCAGTGTGCCCAATGCGCGGGGCGTCCAGGGAGACGGAATAATATATCCTCAGCAGCCACGGAGAGGCGCCGGATATACAGGTTCATCGTAGCGGAAAAGGCCCGCCAATGCCATGGTGAAAGGAGGGGAACTCCGCAAATTTGCGCAGAATGGTATTTTTGCGCAAAAAAACGCAGCGTGCCGAAAAATCACTTTGACACGCTGCATAAGATGATGAGGCAATAAGAAGGCTATAGAAACTGTTGACCTAAATACTGAGGGACGATCCTCTTGAGCTTTACGGATAAGGCATATTTTTGGAGAAAACGGAAGGAGGGGCCATAGACCGGGCCCCTCCTTGGTGACGTTATGCGGCGGGATTTGATTGGGGGGCGGGGGATGTGCCTGCCTCCGTCTGCACCGGGGATTGGCGGCCGGCGTGGTCAATGGTGTAGCTCTCGGTATAGATCAGGCTGCCGATAGGCACCACGGTGTAGCCATTTTGATGCATGTACTCCAGGATGGAGGGCAGGGCCTCCGGCGTGTGCAGGGCGGCGTTGTGAAAGAGCACGATGCTCCCCGGCTGCAGATGCTCCGTGACCCGCTTGAAGATGGTATCGGCATCGTAATCCTTCCAATCCAGACTATCCCTATCGGCAAGGGCTTGAAGGCCGCGTGATCGGCGGCATTTTTGACGGGGGCGGCGCATACCATGAGGTGAGGTGAGAGCGCTATGGAGATTAAGAACATTTATCCCGACTATCCGTCGGCCCGAGAGCGGCAGGAGCGGCTGGAGGAGGCATATCGACGGTGCCTGGAGGCTCTGGCGGCATTGAAGGCCGGGAAAATGGAGGGCGATACATGAACCGGCAGGATGCCATATATGCCCGGCAATCCGTGGAGAAAAAAGACAGCCTGTCTATTTCCGGGCAGGTGGACCTGTGCCGGCGGATGGCGGGGGAGAAGGAGCCGGCTGTTTACCGGGATGCGGGATACTCCGGAAAAAACACGGAACGCCCGGCCTTCCGGCAGCTGATGCAGGACGTGAAGGCCGGGCGGATAGCAACGCTCTATGTATATAGGCTGGACCGATTTTCTCGGTCGGTGGCGGATTTCGGCCAGCTGTGGCAGGTGCTGCAGGCGAATCGGGTGGAGTTTGTGTCGGTCAGTGAGAATTTTGATACCTCCACTCCCATGGGCAGGGCCATGCTGCACATCATTATGGTGTTTGCCCAGCTGGAGCGGGAGACCACCGCCCAGCGGGTGCGGGACAATTACTTCCGGCGGGCAGCCTTGGGGACGTGGCCCGGCGGCCCGGCCCCCTTCGGATTCGACAACGGCCGGGCGGCCGGACGGGATGGACGCCGGGCGCCGGCGCTGGTACCCAACGGACGTGGGGAGCTGGTGCGGCGGATATTTGCGGAATACGCCGGGGAGGGGACATCCCTGTCGGGGCTGGCCAAAAAGCTGAGCCGGGAGGGCATCCCCGGGCCCAAGCGGGCGGTGTGGGACAGCGTGACCTTATCCCGGCTGCTGCACAACCCGGCCTATGTGAAGGCGGACGAGCAGGTGCGGCTGTATTATCTGGGCCAGGGCGTCACCGTCTCCGATCCGGCGGAGCATTTTGACGGGCAGCACGGCCTGCTGCTGGTGGGCAGGCGGGAGGCAGACAGCCGCAGGCGCACAGATGCGGGGAGTCAGGTGCTGTCGGTGCTGAACAGCCCCGGTTTGGTGGAGGCGGAGCTGTTTCTCCGGTGCCAGGAAAAGCTGCGAAAAAACCGGCAGCTGGGCCGCAGCGGACAGGGAAAGCACACCTGGCTGTCGGGCCTGCTGAAATGCGCGGAGTGCGGATACAGCGTTTCTGTGACGGAAAACGGCGGAAGGCGGTACCTGCACTGCAGCGGGCGCTATAACCTGGCCCACTGCCGCTCGGCCATACGGGTCGACCTGGCGGAGCTGGAGGAGCGAGTGCAGGGGGATATAAGCAAGCTGCTGGCTGATTGCCCGAAGCCCCGGGCGGAATCCGGCGAAAGCCGGTATGCCGCGTCTATGACGGAGCTGGACCGGCAAGCGGAGCGGCTGACAGATGCATTTGCGCAGAGCGAATCCATGCCCACCGACTATCTGCGCAGAGCTCTGGGGAAGATCCAGCGGCAGCGGCAGACCCTGCAGCAGGAGAGGGACCGGGCGCAGAGGCGGGGAGAGGAAACTCGGGAGATGGAATTTGCAGCCCTAACCTTTGCCGAAAAGAAGGCCGTGGCCGCACAGCTCATCGCATGTATCCGGCTGGCGGGAGATACAGTGGAAATTCGGTGGGCGGTGTGAGGGAAAAACGGATAGAAAGCTTCCCGTAATGGCTTCGAGCTGCGAAAATGCACAAAATGCCGGCGAATGAAGTCTTTTACAGTATTTTCGAATGCCCGGAAGGGGGGTGAGAAAATGGCACATTCCCGTTCTCTGCTATGCTTTTACATAAAAAAGATCCCGGGCAATAGCTCGGGATATTTTTTGAGGAAAACCCTCAGTATGGAAAAGAAATGGGAAATAGTAAGGTTATCAGAGCTGCAGGCGGTCTTCCTTGCTCCAGGTGGGCAGGTCCAGGCGGGGATAGCGGCGGCGGAGCTCGTCCATCTCACCGTTGGCATCGCCCAAAACGGCGATGCGGTTTACAGCCGTCAGGTCTGCCTGGGGCATAGGCTCGGCGCTGTCCTTGCCGCACACGGGGCAATGGTACAGACCGGCAGCCTCGTTGTATACCACTTCGCTGCTGCCGCACACGGCACAGCGGTTCATCTTAGAAATCAATGCCATAACTTTTGTCCTCCAATCTTTAAGCTGGATTTATCATAGCACAGAAGATTGTATTTGTGAAGCGCATGTTTGTTCTTGAAATCATGAGGAGTTGTATGGTATAATAAAAGCAGAACGGCGGGAATACACAGCTTGTCAAAAAGCCCAGCAGAGTTTGCGCCCGCAGACGCAAGGAATTCAGATCATTTTTCACCGTGACATGTATGCGGGGGAAAATGCCGCTCAGACTGCAAGTGCATGATTTTTACGCTTGCGCATAAATCCTGCGTGGGGCAGGCTGTGAGCCTTTTACCGGGAAATTTCAAGGGATTTTTCGACAGTATCAGGTAGGAGGAGTCTTATGAGCATTACAAAATATCAGATTTTTCTGAAAACTGCGGCCTGCGGCAGCTTTTCTAAAGCGGCGGAGGCTATGAATTTCACCCAATCCGGCATCAGCCACGCCATCAACTCCCTGGAGGGCGAGTTGGGCGTCACCCTTCTCAGCCGCAACCGGGGCGGGGTGGTGCTGACAGCGGACGGACGGGCCCTGCTGCCCCAGATCGAAAAGCTCTGTGCCGCCCACCACACCATGATGCAGACGGTGGAAAGCCTCAAGGGAATGGACAGCGGCCTGGTAAAGGTGGCAACCTTTTCCAGCGTTTCCTTCCTATGGCTGCCCCGCATCCTCAAGAGCTTTGGTCAGATCTACCCCAACATTGAGTTTGAGGTGATTACAGGGGATTATTACGAGCAGATCGAAAGCTGGATCGTATCCGGGGCGGTGGATTGCGGATTCTTCCGCCTGCCGTCTACCAAGCATCTGCAAACCTATCCCCTGTACCGGGACGAGCTGCAGGTGGTGGTGCCCTGCGACCATGTCTATGCCCAAGAGGACCCGTTTCCGGCATCGGAGCTGGCCGAGGAGCCATTCATCCTGCTGGAGGAGGGGGAGGACTACGAGATTATGGCTGCCTTTGACAAGCTGGGCATCCGGCCCCATGTGAAGTACACTGCCCGGGAGGATCGAACCATCCTGGCTATGGTGTCCGAGGGCTTGGGCATCAGCCTGCTGCCTCGGCTTATGGTAAGCCACAGCCCCTTACCCGTGCAGGTCTGCCGGGCACCCCTGCAGTTTGACCGGACCATCGGCATCGGCGTGAAGGACGAGAAGGCGCTGTCCAAATCCACCAGGCTGTTCGTGGACTATGTGCGCACCTGGGTGGCGGAAAACGGGGATAAATAATCGGTAATCGAAAAACTGCATGACCGGAAGGGGCGGACCGGGCAAATATTTGTATAGTATGCAGTGCCGAATTTGCTTGAGATTTTGCGCCTTTACCACTATAATAGGAGAACGCACCGAAGCAGGGCTGCCGGTTGGGCCCTGGGGAGGGAGTACTTTGGATAGGACGGAAAGGCCCGCGGGTCGGGCGCCTATGGCGCGGCTGCGGGAAATGGCAATATGAAAAGGATCCATCATTTCAGGCTTGGCGGCTCCATCGACATGCTGACGGGACCGCTGCTGAAGAAGCTGCTGCTGTTTAGCCTGCCGCTTATGGCCTCCAGCGTGCTGCAGCTGCTGTTTAACGCGGCGGATGTTGTGGTGGTGGGGCGCTATGCAAGCTACGCCAGCCTGGCCGCCGTGGGCAGCACCACTGCCATCGTGAATCTGGTGGTGAACCTGCTCATCGGCATGGCCGTGGGCGTGAATGTGGTTGTTGCCCGGTACATCGGCGAGGGGGACAAGAGCAGGGAGATCTCTGCGGCTATCCACACGGCGGTGGCTATGGCCCTGGTGGGCGGACTGATCCTGGGCGTCGCCGGCTGCGCCATGGCAGAGTGGATTTTGCGCATGATTTCGACACCCGACGATATTTTTGACCTGGCGCTGACGTACCTGTACATCTATTTCGCCGGAACACCGGCCATTATGCTGTATAACTACGGCGCGGCTGCCCTGCGCGCCCGGGGCGACACCCAGCGGCCGCTGCTGTTCCTCACTATCAGCGGCGTGACCAATGTGGCACTGAATCTGCTGTTTGTTATCTCGTTTCAGATGGACGTGGCGGGGGTGGCCTTGGCCACGGTTATCAGCGAGACGCTCAGCGCTGTGCTGGTGGTGGTATGCCTTATGCGCACCCAGGATGAACTGCACTTTTCCTGGCGGAAGCTGCGCTTTGACCGCCGGAGCCTGGGCCTTATGGCCAAGGTGGGTATCCCTGCCGGAGTGCAGGGCTGCCTGTTCAGCGTGGCTAACGTGGTCATACAGGGCGCCATCAACGCCTATGGCAGCGTGGTGGTGGCCGGGTGCAGCGCTGCCGGCAGCATTGACGGGTTCATCTATGTGGCTATGAACACCTTCCACCAATCGGCGCAGACCTTCCTGAGCCAGAACATCGGCGCGGGAAAGTATGAGCGGGTGAAGGAGATCCTGAAAAAATGTATCCTGTGTACCGTGGTCACCGGGGCTACCCTCAGCGCCGTGGCCTGCATCTGGAGCGAACCGCTGCTGGCCATCTACAACCAGGATCCGGCGGTGCTGGCTGCCGGTGCGGTGCGGCTGCGGATGGTGGTGATACCGTATGTGATCTTCGGCGTTGCAGATGTGCTTACGGGCGCCATCCGAGGCTGCGGCAGCCCGATGCGGCCGGTGGTTATCAACCTGCTGTGTACCTGTGTCTTCCGCCTGGCCTGGATTGCTGCCATCGACACGGACACTATGGCACCCACATGGGTGTATGCGTCCTATCCGGCCTCTTGGCTGCTGCTGCTTGTGGTGCTGCTGGTGTGCTGGTGCAGGCTCTACCGCAGACAAATCAAGCCGAATATCGCACGAAACGGAGCGGCTGCATAAAGGCACGCCATATGTGAAAATAAAGTCCGCAGGTTCTTGAAGCCTGCGGACTTTTATGCTGATTTTGATGGGGCTACCGATAGCACAGGCATTGCTCGGGGAGCAGGTCGAAGGCCACGGCTGTACCCTCGACGGGGGCGGCAGCCTTGGGCGCAGACACACGCAGCAGCGGCCCGGCGGCATCCCACGTCGGGCGGAGCAGGACGGAGGCTTCGTTCAGATCGAGGATGGTTCGGAATACTTGCGCCCGGTAGGGACCGGCTTCCAGGGAAACTGCGCTGTCCGGAATGGCCACGGTGCATAAAGCGCACCTGCCAGGGTTTATTGAGCGTCAGGCGAACAAAATGGAGCATCTGTGCCGGGAGACCGGGGCGTCGGTGATGCTCTCTGTTTACGAGGGCGGCAGCGTCATCACCCTGGACCAGGTGGAGAGCCGGGAGGGCTTGCGCATCGTGTCGGATATTGGCTCCCGGTTGCCGGTTTTTTGCACGTCCCAGGGGAAGGTATTTTTAGCGCATATGTCACGGGCCGTGCTGGAGCGGGAGATCCCTGCCATCCCTGTGGCCATGTGGATGGAGGGGCTGAAGGTCACCCCCCGGGCTATGCTGTCCCGGGCTGTGGCCGGGATCAGGGGCAGCAGCCTGCTGCTGAATCTTCCGGGGTCTGAAAAGGCGGCCCGGGAGAATCTGGCTGCCGTGATCGGAGCCCTGGAGCACGGATTGCACATGATTGCCGCCGAGGGGCATGAATGAGGGTAAAGAACAGGGAAAAATGAGAGGTCCGCAAGCCCCATTGGGGACTTGCGGACCTCTTGAAGCTTTATGCCGCAGTTATGCCGCGTCCTTCAGCGCCCGGCCCGGAGGGAGCTGCTGGATTCGCCGGAAGTCCAGAAGCAGCACCGGCAGATAGCCGAGGAGCACAAAGGCGAATATCCTCACATAACCTGCGGGCTCCTTGCGGAAGATTGCACCGGTCTGAGAGGATAGTATTCGCTATCCGCTCTTGACGGACACATAGGTTGCTCAACAGGGGGCAAATCCGCCTCTCC